>JBIJAG010000042.1:0-32096 GCA_044345855.1 Cyanobium sp.
TGAGCAAGCAGAGGCACCGCCGGCGCAGCCAAGGCGGAACCAGTCCGGAAACGACGCCCCAGACCGGGTCGGGGGTGGCTCACTTTTCGGTGTCGGAAGTGGTGCAGTTTTCGATGTCGGTTGACAGGGCGCACCGGCCTGCCCTTCGTGGATGCCTGCATGCGTGCCCTGATCGCCACCGGCTGGATCAACTTCCGCATGCGGGCGATGTTGCTATCGGTGGCGAGCCACCACCTGGAGCTGCCCTGGCGCTCCACGGGCCTCCATCTGGCCCGCCTCTTCCTCGACTACGAACCCGGCATCCACTGGAGTCAGTGCCAGATGCAGGCGGGCACCACCGGCATCAACACAATCCGCATCTACAACCCGATCAAGCAGGGCCAGGATCACGACCCCCAGGGGCTGTTCATGCGCCAATGGCTGCCGGAACTGGACGCCGTGCCCCTGCTGCACCTGCATGAACCCTGGACCCTGCCAGCCCTCACGGCCCAGCGATTGGACTTCGCCCCTGGGGTGGACTACCCGCAACCGATCGTGGATCCGGTGGCCGCAGCCCGCGCGGCGCGGGAGCGGCTCTGGGCCCGCCGGCAGGGGCAGGCGTTCCAGGAGCTGGCCGATGGGATCCAGCAGAAGCACGGTTCGCGACGCTCCGGGCTGGCGGCCAAATCTGGAAAAGCCCGTGGTGGTGGTGGCCGGCGCCGCAGGACGGCATCAGCACTGAACAACGATGCGATTCAGCTGGGCCTTGATCTGAGCCTCGGCTGATCGCTGCTCCGAAGCAGCTGGGATCGAGGCTGTCGTCCGGGGATCAGCCCCGGCTGTCGCCACGCAGTGTCACATAGGCCGGGGAGAGAGCCGAGGTGGCCTGATCGTCGTCGGGGGTGTCGCCTGGCTCTTCAAGGAGTTCGCGAACGATCGCGCCATCGAAGGAGATGCGGCCGCCGCCCAGCAGTAGCAGGGCGAGGCTGCCCCCCAGGTAGAGAACCACCAACTCCAGCACGTAGATGTTCAAGCCGGCCGTGAGGATGTGCTGGTAGGCCGCCACGCTCATCGTGCCGGTGATCGCCAGGGCCCCCAGCGGGGTGAGCAGGCCGAGGATCAGCAACCAACTGCCGATCAGTTCCGAGAAGCCGGCGGCGTAGGCGAAAAAGAGCGGGAAGGGCAGGTGCAACGACGCCACATAAGTATTGGCGAACTGTTGGGGATCGGCGAGCTTCTCCTGGCCGTGGTGAATCATCATCACGCCGATCGCCAGGCGCAGCAGCAGCAGCGCCGCGTTGGCCAGGGGGCCTTCGGGTAAGAAATAGGCCGAAGCCAGACGGCGCAGCGCAGCCGAACGATCTGCAGCGCCCCCGAGCGAGAAGGCAGGATCGCGAACCACGACCTCCTGGGGCTTTGCGGAGCGGCTCAGCAACACGAACCAGAGGGCGATGCCGGCGGCGAGGAAGCCGGCAAAAAGCTCGAGCAACAGGGGGGTGGACATGGGAGGGAGCCTGGTGAAGCCAGTCTGACAATCCCCGTAAAGAAACGTGAAGCAGCTGAGAGGCTCGAAATCCGGGCAGCCCAAGGACTGGGACTTGGGCTGCCCAACGACGCACCAGGGCACCGAGCACCAGGGCACCGAAGTGGCGAGAGGCGACCTGCCGAACAACAACGCCTTGATCGGGAGCGCTTTGCGCTCAGCCCAGCTCCACCACCAGGCCGGCATGGTCGGAAAGACCGGCCACGCGCAGCTCCTGGGCGTACCGCACCGAGCGGATCCGCGCATCGAGGGACGGTGAGGCCAGGGCGTGGTCGTAGCGGAAGCCGTTGCCCCGGCTGGCGCTGAACCAGCTGTACTCACGCTCCTGGGGATGGCGGCGCCGCCAGGCATCCACCCAGCCCTGGGCCAGCAGCCGCTGGAACCAGGCGGTACAGGGGAAGGTACGGGTCTGGGAATCGAACAGGGGGATGCCGCAGTTGAAATCACCGATCAGCAGGCTCAGCTCCGCCCGCCAGGCCGGCGGCAGGGCCAGCAGCGCCTCGAACGGGGCGATCTGGGCCTGCTTCTGGGGGAAGCGCACCGCCACCAGGTTGAGCAATTCGGCCCCTCCCTCCTCCTCGCCCTGGCTCTCTCCATCCCCCTCGCCCGGGGCCGGACCCGTTGCCCGGCCAGGCCAGGACAGCCGTGCCTTCATCAGATACACCGGCGAAGCCGGGTCGGCGCTGGGGTCGACCGGGCGCAGCGGTTCGGCGCTGAGGGGCCAACGGCTGGCGATCAACACCCCATTGGAGCGGGCATCGCCCAAGGGGGAGAGCACCTGCTCCCCCAGGCCCAGGTCGGCCAGGCCCTCCAGCAGGGGGTCGCGCCCCTCGCAGCGGCGCACCTCCTGCAGGGTCACCAGATCGGGATCGATCGCCGCGATGGCCGCCAGGATCGCCTCGCGCCGGCCACCGCCGCCGTGGAGGATGTTCCAGCTCAGCACCCTCATCCCACCACCTTCCCCACCACCTTCCAGCCCCCCACGAAGGCCTTGGCCTGCCACTCCGCAAAGAACTGCCGGATCTGCTCCTCGGAGCTGCTCACCCGGATCTCGTGGTTGAGCGGGGCTTCGCGGTTAGGGCTGTAGTCGGTGATGTGGAGCACGTAGGCGGGATGATCCGGGCTGAGGGTCTCCTTGTTGGTCTTCCAGAGCAGCAGCTTGCGCACCAGCGTGGCTCCCTTGAGCACCTTGGTGGCCACCGCCCGCTCCAACACCGTGCTGGCCGGCAGGCGGAGCTCGGCGGCATTGCGCTCCAGTTCGGGGATCTCGGTGATGTCGGACAGCTGACTGAGGCGCAGATCCTCCGGCCGTGCCTGTTTGTCGTCGCGCAGCCGCACGAACTGGGGCGAGATCAAGCTGCACAGCGGCAGGCGCCTCACCCCCTCCCAGCGGCGTTCGCTGCCGTGCCAATCGAGCACCATCCGATCGATCGTGCTACCCAGTGACGTGCGCGACACCACATCGAGACAGGAGAGTTCGGCCACCAGGCCCGGCTCCACCATGCGGTAGCCCACCTGGTCGCTGTTCACCTCCACGTAGTCGCTGGCCACCAGACGCTGGTTGAGCAGGGTGAGCAGGGAGGCGCGCAGCTCATCGCTGAAGCCGCCCCCCACCCGGCCCACGATCTGGAAGCTGTCGGCATCAGTGGGGACCGCCACCAGCAGGCTGTGGAGCAGGCCGGTGCGGTCGTCGATGCCCTCGGAGAAGCCCACCACCGCCAGATCGAGGCTGTGGCGCGGCTTGATCTTGAAGATGCCGCTGGAGTCGCTGCGGGTCACCACCCCCTCGGCCCCCTCCTGTTCCACCCATTGGCGGTATTGCTGAAACACCCGCTGACGATCGCCGCGCACCGTTTCCACCACCTGCACCCGATCGCCGCCGGCGAAGAGGCGCTGGGCCGCCTCCAGGGCATCGGCGTAACGCCCCGAGGGATCCTGCCCGTCGAGCTCATACACGTTGAACACGGCGAAGCAGAGGCTGTCGACCTCCGCCTGGCTGGCCGGGTTGCGGGCCACCCGGGTCACGTCGTGGACCCGGGGCCGCTGGCCATCGCTGCGCCGCACGTACAGCTCGCCGCCCAACAGGGCCGAGCGCACCCCGGCCGCCTTCAGCCGAGCGGCGGCTTCATCGAGGAAGGGAGCTCCGATGCGCACGGTGCCGCCGGGGTTGAGGCTGAGGCAGGCGCCGTCGCGGTAGGCGAGGCAGGTGAACTCGCCATCGATCTTGCGGGAGATGAAGCACTCGTCGGCGGCGGGCAGGCGCTGCTGGGCTGTCTCGAAGTCGAAGGCGCGCATCGTTTCGCCGAGATCGCGGCGCCGGCGGCGGGCCTGTCGCAACCACTCCGGATCCACCAGGGTTTCGGCACCGCCGCTGCGGTATGGGCCGAGCAGGGTCTTCAGCGCCGCGGCGTCCACCAGGGGATGATCCCCGCTGGCGGGTGGGGCGGGTGTCGAGTCAGTGGCGGCCGGTTTCGGCCGTGCGGGGTCGGTGGCCGTTGTGGTTTCGGGTGCTGCCTCTGGCAATGATTCCGGCAACGATGGATTCGCCTTCTTGCTGGCTTTCCCTCTTCTCCCGGTGGGCGTGTCGGTTCGCGGGTCAGCCTTCCGGGTTGACGCCCCGGTCGGCTTCTCGGAGGGGGCAGCTTTGGGCGACTCCGGCTGGGAGGTCGCGAGTTGAGAGGTGGAGGGTTGGGCGGCTGCCGTTCCAGAACCGGCACGTCTGGAGGCTTTCGGCTTCGCGGTTGACGGAGCGGCAGCGGCTGATGGGTTGGTTGCTTTCCGGCTCGACTTCTCGCTTGCCGTGGCGCTTGGCTCCGCCAGTGGGGTGGTCTCCGGTGTGGTCGTGGGGTTCCCGATTAGGCCCTGGTCCACAGCAGCATCCGTGGCAGAAGCGGCTTCGTCCGCACCGGCTCGACGACGGGTCGTCATGGCGCCACGCCCCCGACTTCGCCACTGCCGGCCCCGGCATCACCGGTACCAGCCCCAGCTCCCCCTTCAGCAGCAGCGGCGCCCTCGGATGGCGCCTGCGGCGGTGGATCGGGTCGCTTCAGCTCAGCGTTGGAGAGGTGCAGCAAAAGGGCATAGCGATCGCCCTCGACCCGCCCCTCCAGGAAGCCCCGGTAGGGAAGGCTGCCCCGCCGAAACACCAGCGGATCGCGCCCGCCCTTGCCGCCGCCGATCAGCATCAGGCTGTCGCTGGCGGCCAGCTCGCTGGCCATGCCGTGCAGGAAGTCGTAGGTAAGGCCGTTGATGTGCACGATCTGGAGCAGGTCGCTGAAGATGTAGCGGCGCACCGCCTCGGCCTTGGCGATGCGGCGGCCGGTCCAGGCCAGGGGGATGGCGCCGTTGGTGTTGGCCTCGGCGCGCTGCAGCGGGCGCCGCTCGATCACCTGGCCGCGGGGATCGCGCACCAGTTCGTTCTGCTGCACCTGGTACACCGGCTTCTCGGCCGGGTCGATGAACACCCGCGACAGAAACCAGAGGCTCTGGCCGAACCGTTCGGTATCCACCTCGGGATCGCCCTCCACCAAGGCGCGGGCGATCGCCTCCGGCTCCCCGAACCGACTCTCAAGCGCGTCGAGGTCGTGGTCAACGGTGGAGCGCAGGATGCGGTGGGTGGTGGGGTAGTCGCCATCGGGGCCCAGCCAGCGGATCGGCTCCCGCAGCCGCAGCCCCACCGCCTTCACCACGGCGTCCCGCTTGCGGCTGTCGGCGATGTTGATTTCGGGCATGGGTTTCGGGGGATCAAGGGGGGCGTCAGAGCATGCGGAAGTCCAGGTCGGCTTCGGCCTCACCGGGCAGCGGCTCCTCCTCCACCTCCACGCCGCAGCGGGCGGCCTGGTCCAGGCTCACCAGCCGGATGCGGTTGGCATCTCCGATCAGCAGCCACACCGTGCCGTCCTCGCCTCGCAGCAGGAAGGCCGGATCGCTGGCCACTCCTCCGCGCCAGCTGAACGGGAAGCTGAAGATCGCACCCGACTCCAGCGCGGAGGCCAGCTCGGCATCCAGCGGCCCCTCCAGCGGCGTGAGGGCATAGGTGAGGCGGATGCTGTGCTCCAGCAGCCGGTCTACCGCAACGGTCTGCTCCAGGGGGATCGGCCCGTCGAAGCTGGAGGGGATGCGGTGGAGGGGATCGCCATCGGCGTCGACGGCGGTGAGGGCCTCGCCATCGATCCAGCGACCGTCGGGAGCGAGATGGCCGATGGCGGTGCCGCCCATCGGGATCAGGGTGTGGCCGTCGGCGGCGAGGGTGGCGAGGCTGCAGGGGTGGCCCTGGCTGTCGAGGGTTTCCAGGGAGCGACTGCCGTAAAGGCGGCCCCGGTCGACCTTCTCGATGGCGCAGGCCAGGCTGCGGCCGCCGTAGCTGAACTGAAGGGTGCGGGCCATCGGGGAGGAAGTCACGCCCACCTCAGGGGTGGCATCGGAGGGATTCGGAACGCCATGAACGGCGCCAACGGTGCCGCACAGGAGGGATCAGCCAGAGATCAGCCGCTCGGGCCACAGAGGCGCCGCACCGCCGCCAGGGCCTCCTCGAAGGCCCGGGGACCGTCGTCCAGCGGACGGCAGCTCACACCCCGATCGTCAACGTAGGCCGAGGCGATCGGTTTGCCCACAGCCAGGGCGATCTCCTTGTAAGCGAAGCCGTGCTGATCGAGCCAGGCCCGAATCCGCTCCTCGATGCGCCGCTGTTCGGCCTGGGCCGCCCCGTCGCTGGCCCCGGCCGGCCGGTTAGCGAGCCGGGCGGTGTGGATCACGATGTCGGCCTGCTCGGCCAGGGCCCGGGTGAACTCCACCGCACCATCGATCGGATCGCCCAGCGTCTCCCCGCCGCGGGCGTAGGTGCGATCCACCAGCACTCCATCAAGATCGAGGCACACGGTGGGCCTGCCTGCGCCGCTGAAGCGCTGCTTACGGACGGCGGCGCTGCGCTCGGGGGCGGAAGGCGATGGGGCACCGGCCGGAGCGGGCGGCGGCGGCCCCGGAATCACCTGCAGCATCGCGTCGATGGTGGCATGGCCCTCCAGCCAGGGATCGCTCAACCATTCCTCGCCGCTCCACAGCCGCGAATAGTGGGGCTGGGTGTGGTGCATGCCGGGCAGGCGAAACCAGGCGTTGAGGCTGCCGGGGCGCGGCTGTTTGGGAAACACCTCCGGCTCCTCCTCCAGCTGGTTGGCCTCCCAGGTGCTGGCCACCGTCTTCACCAGGTCGAACACCGCCGCCGTTGGGGCCGGTTCGGCGAACAGCACCCAGAGGTGGTAGCCGCCGCGGCCGCTGGAATCAAACAGCAGGGGGTCGTAGCCCCGCTCCCCGAAGGCCCGCCACCAGGCCAGAGCGCCGGCCAGATTGCGGCGGGCCCTCACGTCGGCGCCCACGGCATCGAGGTCATGGTTGTCGATGTCGATGCCCAGCCAGCGACTGGTGCCCTCCTGGCTCTCGGCATGGAGGCCGATCAGCTGGGGTCGGTGCAGGCGGCGGCTGGCGAAATGGCGCGCCAGCTTGTCGAGAGTCACCCGGTCCTCGCCGCGCATTTCCGGCACCGGCAGGGTCATGGCTTTGTAGGTGCGGCCGCTCTCGCGGGCCTGCTCGTGCGAGAGCAGCGCGTACTGACCCCACACATCACGGCGGTTGACCAGGCGCTCCATGGTCCAGTCGGCCAGCTCGCGGGAGCGCTCCTTCCACTCCTGGCCGATGATCTCCTCGCTGGCAACCATCAATGCGCCTTCAGCTGCCCAACCGCCCTCAGTTTCCCGTGGCCACGGACGGGGGCAGGTGCTGCAGCCCACTGAGGAACATCGGGATGAACTGCTCCACCAGCTTCTCGGGCTTGTCCTGCCACACCCGCTGCACCGCCAGGAAGCGCGACTTCTGCAGATCCGGAGCGAGCAGGGCCTGGGGCAGGCGCTCCATCAGGTAAGCGGGCCGCTCCCAGACTGGCAGGGTGTTGGTGATCTCCACCAGATTCGCCAGGCGGCGCAGCTCGGCACCGGCGGTGATGTCCATGCCGGCCTCGAAGGCAGCGTGCTCAATCAACGAATACTTGCTCTTGGCCGCGTTGACGCGGGCGCGGTGCTCGGCGCTGCGGCTGGCGATCTTGCCGAGCCAGCGGCTGCCCCAGCTCACATGGCCCGCCTCCTCGGGAAGGATCTTCTCGATCGTTTCACGGATGCGGATGTTCTCCTCCGTGGCGGGAGCGTGGCGCAGGGCATGGATATGGGCCGAGAAGGCCTGGCAGCCGCGCTTCTCGGTGGAGTTGATCGAAGCCAGCACCGCGATCAGGCCATCCTCCTGCTGGATCTCGTCGCCGCTCTTATCGAACAGGCGGTTGAGCTCATCGATGTAGGAGCCGGTGGGGGGATTGCCGATGTCCTCACCGAGGTCGAAGAGCAAGTCGGTGAGCCACACGGCGTGGCGGGCCTCGTCGCTGATGTGGTGGGAGAGCTCGCGGCAGAGGTCGCGGGGCTGGCCATCAAGGGCCTCAATCAGGACGGTGAGCTCCTGGCAGGAGCGCTGCTCATTGAAGCGGTAGCTGTTGAGAAACAGCATCTGCACCTTGCGCTCCTTCACCACCTCGGCCATCACCTGGCGAGGTCCCATGTTGTTGACGAGCTTGCGGGGATAGGTGACGGCCATGGCCAGGGTGGTGTCCGAGTATGGGGTGATGGTAAGGAGGCCGGAGCGACAGCGCGGCTTTCGGGATGGGCAGAGCCCTCCATCCCCCGCAGACTGGGCCGTGCCAGCCCGTTCCATGTCCTTGCCGCCGCCCAGCCGCCGCCAGCATCAAGGCAGAGGAGCAGGAGGGTGGGAACAGGCTGTCTGGGCCTCTAACCGCGCCAAGGCCCCGCCAAGGTGGAATAGGGCGTTATCCGCCCTCGCAAGGGCGGGCGCGGGGCGACCACTCCAGCGCGTACTGCTGAAGACGGTGCTTCTGAGCAGGGTGCTGCTCGCGGTGCTGCTGCTGGGGGTGCTGCTGGCCGGGCCATTGAGCCAGATCCCCTTGGCGGCCGCCCCGACAACCATGGCTCCCCCCCAGGCCTCGGCGCCCCGGCCCCAGGAGGCTGGAGAAGTGCGCGACAGCGGCAGCTTCCACCGCGCCAAGGTGCGCATCCTCGGCATCCCGGTGCTCACCGTGGCCTCGCCGGTGGTGACGGGTTCGACCGGGCCGGATGCGCGGCAGCGGGCCCAGGTGATTGAGGGCAACCTCGAACTGCTCTACCGCGCCCAGGAGGTGTGCACGCAGGCGGAAGGCCTCGGGGAATTCATCCTGGATCAGTTTTTCCTGCGCAGCGGCAAGCGCGCTTGCGACAGCAACCAGCTGGGTCTGCTGGGGGATCCCAGCGGCCTGAAGGTGGAGGTGGCCACCGGCACTGGCGGCCCGCCCGTGCTGCAGGCGCGGGTGCCAGGAAGGGATCTGCCCCTGCCGCTGCTGAGCGTCACCGATGACGACGCCCGGCTCAACGGCACCACCCCCGAACGCCTGGCGGAACGCTGGCGGCCCCTGCTGGAGCAGCGGCTGCGCTTCGCCCGCCACCTGCTGGAATCGGGGGTGCTGAGGCGCCGCTTTCGCACGATGGCGGTGCTGGAGCTGGTGCTGGGGGGCCTGCTCTTCGTGGGCCTTGGTCTTTGGAGCCTGGTGAAGCGCCGGCTGGGGCAGCTGGAGCTCCAGGAGGCCCAGGTCCTGGCCGCCTTCCAGCCGGGTTCCCTGCCAGCACCAGCCTCGGCGGTGATGGCGGGGAACCGGGCTGGTCTTAGCGATCGCACCGCCCAGGCGCTGGCCGGTGCAGCCGGCGTCCCAATGGTGACCTCCGGCGCCGAGAGCCCACCCCTGCCGGCCCCCGGCCCACGGCGCTCCCTCGCTGTCGCTGACCACCACCGCCGCAACCGCAACCTGCTGATCCCGGCGCTGCACCTGCTGAGCCGCACCCTGCTGGCGGCTGTGCTGCTGCTGTTGCCCCTGATGGTGGGGGTGGCGGTGCTGGCGGTGCCGGGACAGATCCCCCTGGCGATCGACCTGCTGCTGCAGCCCTTCTCGGTGGTGGGCAAGCTGGTGCTCGGCTGGCTGCTGGCCCTGCTGCTGCAGGCGGTGCTGGCGGCCCTGCTGAGCCAGTGGAATGGCAATCCATCGTTGGCGCCGGAGCTCCGCGCCCGCCGCAACCAGCGCTACCGCAGCCTCAGGCGGGTGGTGAACCGCCTCGTACATCTGGCCTGCATCGCGCTGGTCGCCCTCTGGGTGGTGGTCGACATCCCTGGCGTGCGCGACCTCTCCAATCACGCCCTGCTGGCCAGCGGTGCCCTGCTCGGTGCCCTGGCCCTGGTGTTCCAGGACCTGCTGCGCGATTTCGTGGCTGGCCTGGTGCTGCTCATGGAAGACCGCTACGCCATTGGGGATGCCATCACCATCGACGGGCTCAGCGGCGAAGTGATTGATGTTGGCCTGCTCAGCACTCAACTACGCAGCGCCGACCAGCGGGTGGTGATCATGCCCAACAGTCAATGCAAGCAGGTGGTGAACGCCACCAAGTTGCGCTCCGGCCAGGAGGTGCGACTCACCCTCGCCCACGGGGGCGCCGATCCCCGCCGGGCCTTGGCCGTGATCAGCCAGGCCAGCGAAGCCTTCGCCGCCGACCCGGCCTGGAGCGCCGACCTGCTGGAGGCGCCCCGGCTGCTCGGCCTGCGGCAGGTGAGCCCCCAGGGGCTGGAGGTGGCCCTGGTGGTGGTGACCCGGGCAGGACGTCAGGGGCCGCTGGAGCGGGAACTGCTGCTGCGGCTGGTGGAGGCCCTACAGGCTGCAGAGATCCCCCTGGCGGACCGGCCCTGAGCGCATCAGATCACTGCGCCATCCACAGGCTGGCCGTGCGTGCCGGCAGCTGGAAGGTGTAGATCGGGCCCTTGATTTTAGGAAGCATGCGGCCGGTGAGACTTTCGCGGTAGGGGTGATTCCATTGGAAGCGGAAGCGCGTATCCACGCTGACCGAACGTGGCTCGGCACATTTATTGATGCCGACGATTCCATCCTCGAGACGCCGCCATAGCAGGATGCAGGAATCAGCGGCCAACATCTCCATGGGCTTGCCCTGCATGCGGTTGTGGAAGGCGATCATCCTCTTCATGGATTCACGATTCCAGACGTTGCGCCAGCGCCCTTGATTGGAGCGCCCTGGGGAGCGATCGTCAAACACAAGCGGGGTGCCACCATCTCTAGCCAGGATGTAGGCATAGGCAAGGTCTTCGTCCACGGAACTTGAGGCATTCTGATCGAAAATCAAATACCGAAATCCATCGTTGTAAGGAATGTCGTGGGTCACCACAACCGTGACGGCCCGATTGTTTGCCAAAGCGTTACCGGTGGAATAGGGGAAAGCGAGATCGGAAAGCGGACTGCCAAAGGCGAAAGCATGCTTGATTTGATTCAGAAGCGGGAAGTCGTAGGCCGCAAAGGAGGCTGGTAATTCGCGAAGATAGGGTTCAAGAAACGTCTGATAATCAGTTGACCCCACTCCTCCTGAGGTGATGATTTCAGCGAAGACATGGGAATTCTGGGCGACTGCTTCTGGCACAAAAGACTTGATTGCCTGATTGGGCATGTGTTTGGCGGCATCGATGCGAAACCCCCGAACCCCGAGATCATAAAGCGCCTGAATATACTGCTTTCTCTGATTATTCACCCAGCTGCGGCCAGGGTCAGTGTCATTCAGGTCGGGAAGGCCGGGATCCGGAGCATTGCCGCAGATGCGATCGCGAAGAACTGATGTCTTATTGGTGTAATCAAGGATGCAGGCTGGAGGGTGAAAGTCCTGGGCGCTGAACAAACCATCGGCTTGACCATCATCAGGCAGAATGCCATTGTCCAGCACGCCGTTAGCATCGCGATCGCCATAAAGAATCTGACGTTGCCAGTAGCCACGATTGGATCGGTATTGGGCCAGTGTGGCAACGCCCGGGAAACTGGTGGCCGCGTTGCGCTCGTTGGCCATGTGATTGACCACCACATCCGCGTAGGTCCTGACACCCCTGGATTTGAGTGCCTCTATCGCTGCAACGAAGGATTGCTTATTCCCGTTGCAGTTATCGATAACGCGCCAATCCTGAGGCTGATAGCGAAGCCACCATTCGCAACCGCTCGATTTCGGCGATTTGATCGGTGGTGTCATCAACACCGCCTTGTAGCCAGCCGCAGCGATGGCATCCGCTTGTTTCGCGATGTCCGCATAGGACCAGTCGAAGGCATGCAGGATCACATCGGCCCGGCTCGACCCGCCAAAGCCCGGCAGAAGTCCGCTCACACTCAGCGCGAGCACACTCACGGGAGCAGCAAGACGCTGGCAGTTCAGCCAGTTCAGCCAGTTCAGCCGGGTCAGCCAGCTCAGCCAGTTTAGCCGGGTCATGGAATAACCAACGCAAAGGAAAGATCCGACAAAACAGCCTCCCCAGGCATAAGGATGTATCCGTTGAAACAATCAGCAGACTGGAGCTGTCAGGCAAATGAGACAATCCGATGCAGATTTGTGATCCGAAGCCAGCTGCGGATCATCCGCCTGGGCGTACGCCGCCCAGGCGGAACGAAGGCTTCAAGGCTGGATCAGGGTGATGTCGTTGAGCTGCCAGGTCTTGGCGAAGTAGGCCTCGGTGGGGCCGTAGAAGCGGAAGTAGGCGAACCAGCCCTTGCCGGGGGTGGTTTCGATCCAGTTGGTGGCTCCCGCCGGCTTCACCGGGCCAAAGAACACATCCACCGAGCCATCGGCGTTGGTCACCAGGTCGGGTTTGCGGGAGCTGAGGTCGGCGGCGCCCTGGGGGGTGATCAACGGGCCGCGGCTGAGGTTGTCGTAGAGGGTGATCGACCAGAACTGCTTCACCGGCGCGCCCGCCGGCACCCGCATCCGGTAGGTGCGGCCGCCATCCAGCCACTGGCCCTGGCCATCCTTGGAGGCCTCCAGGTACACCTGGCCAAAGCCCACGACCCGGCCCTGCATGCCCACCGACATGGCGATCGCCTCGTAGAACCACGAACTGCGCTCGTCGAACTGCACGCGGCGTTTGTCGGGCGATTCCTGGTCAAGGTCGAACAGCACCGCATACTCCCACTGCTTGCCCGGGTACACCGTGGCACCGGGGGTGCGCTTGTCGTAGGCGATGGTGCGGGCCATCAGGTCGCCCAACTGGGCCGCCTCGCCGAGGATCCGCGCCTGGCGGGCATCGGGCTTGAAGGCCTGGCCCGGCGCAATGCCCAGCGGCGACAGCATCCCGAACATCATGCGGTCGCGGGGGGCGACGGGCTCATTGGCATAGAGCTCGGTGAGCAGGCGCCAGTAGTTGAGGTCGGTGGGCTGGGCCGATTGCCAGGGGCGACCACCCACTTCGCTGTAGCCGCTGGCCGGCGGATTAGCCCGCTGGTTCCAGCCGTAGAGGCGGTGCTGGCGCACGGTGGCCTCGGCCACGGCCTTGTCCGGCGCCAGGCCGCGGGTGCCGAACCACACCTGGTTGCTGGGGGAACGGAAGATCCGGTAGCCGGGTGCCACCACCTCGGGCCCGCCAGGGGGAAGGATCAGGTACTTGCCGCCGGCGCCTTTGTCGGGCCCGGTCTGGCCCAGGTCGGTGACCGGCTGCTGCCAGATGTCGAGCACGCCGCCGGCGGTGAGCCCGGCCGGCACCTCCACCACCAGTGGCCCCTGGGCGGCCAGATCCCAGAAGCTGAAGGCGTAGAGGGTGGTGATGTTGGGGGTGAGCATCCCCGCCTTGTCCTGCAGGGTGCGATAGAGCAACACGTCACCGTTGCGCACGCCCATCGTTTTGGCCTGGGCGTCGTAGAGGGCCTTGAAGCCCACCGCCGGCAGAGCCCAGAGGTAGGTCTGGGTAGCCCGCTGCAGGTCGAGTTCGTCGTAGAGCTTCTCGGCGGTGGCCTTGGTGGGGTAGCCGTTCTGCAGCTCCAGGGCGCCCAGGCGGGTGGTCACGCTGGTGGTGGCGGCGGTGCTGCCGGGCGCCTGGGCCGCCCCTCCAGGCGCGGCGATGCCGCTGATCGGGGCTAGGGCGAGACCCAGCCCCATAAGCAGGGGCAAGGAAGGAAGGTGACGCAGCATCGAGGGAGCGAAAGTTGCAGGCTTGAAAACAAGCTAATCAGGGCAATCGGCGCGTACCCGCGCCGCTTCCCACCCGGAAGGCAGCGCCAGAGCGAGAAAAGAAGAAGCGAGAGGAACTGTTGTGGCAGGCCGACTCTTTAACTTATTTTCCAAATCCGACGCCCGCCTCAGCTCAGAACAGAAGATCAGCGCAAACCAGCCCACAGAAAACGCAACTCCCCCCCCAGACCCATCAGCGATCGCCGAGCACCGCCGACACGCCAGAGCCCATCAACTCGGAACAGAACGTCGCCGCCCTAGCCTCAGGCCCGTGCGCCCCCCGCTCGTCTACCACCCGGCCTATTCGGCGCCGCTGCCCAGCAGCCACCGCTTCCCGATGGCCAAGTTCCGGCTGCTGACGGAGCACCTCAGCCGCCTGGATCTGCTGCGGCCGGAGCAGCTGCATCAGCCCCTGCCGGTGCCGCGCCGCTGGCTGGAGCTGGTGCACCCGCGCTCCTACCACGAGGCCTTTGCCCGTGGTGCATTGGGCCCGGCGGCGGAACGCCGCATCGGCCTGCCGGCCACCACGCCCCTGGTGCGGCGCAGCTGGCTGGCGGTGGGCGGCACCGTGCTCACGGCCCGCCTGGCGCTGCAGCACGGCCTGGCCTGCCACCTGGCCGGCGGCACCCACCACGCCTTCCCCGACTACGGCAGCGGCTTCTGCATCTTCAACGACGTGGCCATCGCCGCCCGGGTGCTGCTCGCCGAAGGACTGGTGCGCCAGCTGCTCGTGGTGGACCTCGACGTGCACCAGGGCGACGGCACCGCATCGATCTTCGCGGGCGATCCGCGGGTGTTCACCTTCTCGGCCCACGCCGCCTCCAACTTCCCGCTGCGCAAGCAAGCCAGCGACCTTGACCTACCCCTCGCCGATGGCCTGGAGGACGAGGCCTATCTGGCGGCGATCGGGGCCGTGCTGCCCGATCTGATCGAGCAGGTGCAGCCCGACTTGGTGCTCTACAACGCCGGTGTGGATCCCCACCGAGGCGATCGCCTGGGCCGCCTCTGCCTCAGCGACATCGGTCTGCTGCAACGCGACCGGCTGGTGCTGGAGGCCTGCCTGGGCCGTCGCATCCCGGTGGCCACCGTGATCGGCGGCGGCTACGACGACCTCAACCCCTTGGTGGAGCGCCATGGGCTTGTGTTCCGCGCAGCTAGCGAAATGGCCCTCCTCCACGGACTCTGAGGTCCTGTAGGCCGCGGCCCTCGCTTCAGCTACCGCCCCAGCTCCACCCGAATCGCAGCGGCGATGCGCAGGGCGTTGGCCACGATCGTGAGCCCAGGGCCCACCGAGGGACAGCCGGGCAGGATCGAGCCGTCGGCGATCCAGAGATTCGCCACCTCGTGGCAGCGGCCCTCCAGGGTCACCACCGAGCGGGCCGGATCGCTGCCCAGGCGGCAGGTGCCGCAGGCAAAGCCCATCACGCTCTGCGGCGCCTCGCCGCGGGGATAGATCGGCGCCCGCTGCACCACGGTGGTGGCCGGATCGCGCTCCACCTGCTGCATCACCGCCAGCCAGCGATACACCAGCCGGTCGTGGGCCTCGCGGTTGTTGGGCAGGTCGTTCACCACCACCCGCTCGCCCCGCAGGCTCACCCGGTTCTGCGGATCGGGCCGCACGGCGCTGGCCACCCACCAGCTCACCGAGCGGTCGGCCAGCCACTCCAGGGCTGGATCGGGCAGCAGCCGGCTCACCAGCGACAGCACCGGCGGCGATTCGGCGAACAGCGGATCCTGCAGCACGCCACCGCCGCCGCGCACCACACCGAGGGCGTAGTCGACGTTGCGGTCGCCGTCGTGGAAATCGGTGAGGCCCAGGCCCGGCCCGTAGCGGCCCGAATGCACGATGGCGGAGCGCTGCAGCATCGCCGTGAGCTGGGGGCGCATCAGGTTGCGGCCCACCTGATCAGAGCCGTTGGCCATGCCGCGGGGGTGCCGTTCCGTGGCGGAGCGCAGCAGGATCACGGCACTGGCGACGGCGCCGGCGGCCAGCACCACCTGGTGGGCGCGGAACAACCAGCGCTGGCCATCGATGCGGGCCTCCACGGCGCGCACCTCGCGGCCGCTGGCGGAGCCATGCAGGGCGAGCACCTCGGCGCCGCTGCGCAGCTCGAACCCCGGAAAGCGGCGGGCCCGCTCCAGGCCGAAGCCCTCGGCATCGCCGCTGGGATCCTCGGCGGATTCGCCAACGCTCAAGGGCAACCGGTAGGGATGGAGCCCCTGGCGGCGCAGGTCATCGCGCAGCAACTCCTGAAACGGCTCCAGGGGGCGGGATGCCAGGGGATAGGGGCAGGAGCGGGGTGGTTCGGTGGCATCGCAGCCGGCCTCGCCGTGCACCCGATAGAGGGCCTCGGCGCGGTCGTACCAGGGTTCGAGGTCGGCGTAGCGGAGCTCCCAGTCAGGGCCGGGGCCCTCCTGCATCGGCAGGTGGCAGAACTCCCGCTCGCGCATCCGCTCCAGCACCCCACCCCAGATCTTGGTGTTCCCCCCCGGGGCCATCACCATCTGGGGGGCGAAGGGGTCGCCATCGGTGCCGATCCACTCCTCGGGCGGGTGGTAACGGCGGCGGCGGAACAGATCGATGTTGGCCACGTTCTGATCCACTAGCGGCAGGGGCTTTCCCCGCTCCAGCAGCAGCACCGCAAGGCCCGCCTCGGCTAACTCGCCAGCCAGGGTGCCGCCGCCGGCGCCGCTCCCCACCACGAGCACATCAAACTCGCGCTCCTCGATCAGCAGAGCGCCGCCAGCGCCCAACGGCGCCGTGCCTGAAGCAGCACGGCCCGCCAACGCGGAAGCTGCCAGGCTCGAACCCGGTACCGAACCACCCTGCACGTCAGGGGTCTGCACGGTGCCCGTGTCGACTGCAGTAGGGGATCCGCTCATCGGCCCTGCCACAGGTAGAGGAGGGCGAAGAGCACGATCCAGATCACATCCACGAAGTGCCAGAACAGGCCCACCGACGTGACGCCCGCTTCGCCGCCGTCGTAGTTGCCGGGGCGGAAGGAGCGCCAAAGCATCAAGGCCATCAACAGCACGCCGGTGATCACGTGCAGGCCGTGGAAGCCGGTGAGCAGGTAGAAGCTGGCGCCGAACACACCATCGCCCAGGCCGAAGGGCAGCCCCAGCCATTCGCGGGCCTGCCCCACCACGAACCAGGTGCCCATCGCCATGGTGAGCAGCCACCAGAGGCGGAAACGCACGAGCTGGCGGCGGTGCAGGGCCCGCTCCGCCAGCCAGGCCACGCCGCTGGAGCTCACCAGAATGATCGTGTTGATCAGGGGCTCCCGCACCTCCAGCCCCTCCACGCCCGCTGGCAGCCAGAGCGGCGCCGAGCCCTTGAGCACGATGTAGGCGGCAAACAGAGCCGCGAAGATCAGGCTCTCGGAGGCCAGGA
The DNA here is from genome assembly GCA_044345855.1 of Cyanobium sp. Lineage (GTDB taxonomy): Bacteria > Cyanobacteriota > Cyanobacteriia > PCC-6307 > Cyanobiaceae > Cyanobium. The sequence continues at coordinate 17,027 of JBIJAG010000042.1, forward strand.
AGATCACAAAGCCGGTGAGGTTGTAGCCGCCGTGGGCGTGCTCAGCAGACCCATGGCCAGGCTCGTGCTCCGGGCCGGGGCCGTGGGAGCCGCCGGCACGATCGAGAGCGGGTGCGGAGCCACCAGAGAAAGAATCAACCATCGCCTCAAGCCTCCTTCAAGCGCGATTCATAACGCGCCTGATCGGCTACCAGGGGATGGCCGAGGCCGTAGCCGTAGGGGCCGCTGATCACCGTGGGCACGTCGTGCTCGAAGTTCTCGGCCGGCGGCGGCGAGGGCAGCAGCCACTCCAGGCCGATCGCCTGCCAGGGGTTGGCCGGGGCCGGCGCCCCCCGCACCCAGGAGCTCACCAGGTTGAGCAGGAAGGGGATCATGGCCACCCCGAGCAGGAAGGCGCCGAGGCTGGCGAGCACGTTGGCCAGGGCGAACTCGGGGTCGTAGGAGGCGACACGGCGCGGCATCCCCATCAGGCCGGCCCAGTGCATCGGCAGGAAGTTGAGCTGAGCGCCCACGAAGGTGAGGGCGAAATGCACCTTGCCGAGGCCCTCGTAGAGCATGCGGCCGGTGAACTTGGCAAACCAGTGATAAATAGCCGCATACACGCCGAAGGTGATCGTGGAGAAGATCACCGTGTGGAAATGGCCCACCACGAAATAGGTGTTGCCCACGTGCACATCCACCGGCACCGTGGCCAACATGATGCCGGTGATGCCGGCGAAGATGAAGTTGAACACCCCCCCCATCGCGAACAGCATCGCCGTGGTGAGCCAGAGCTTGCCGCGCCAGAGGGTGGCCAGCCAGGCGAACACCTTGATGCCGGTGGGCACAGCGATCAGCATGGTGGTGACCATGAAGACATGGCGCATCCATTGCGGGGTGCCGCTGGTGAACATGTGGTGCACCCACACGATCAGGCTCAGCAGCACGATGCCGAAGGAGGCGATGGCCACCACGTGGTAGCCGAACAGCGGTTTACGGGCATAGACGGGAAAGATCTCGGAGAAAAAGCCAAACACCGGCAGCACCATCACGTACACGGCCGGATGGGAATAGAACCAAAAAAAGTGCTGATAGAGCATCGGATCGCCACCCCCTTCGGGCTCGAAGAAGCTGGTGCCGAAGCTCAGGTCAAACAGCAGCATCACCGCCCCAGCGGTGAGCACCGGCAGCCCTGCCAGCTGAATCGTCTGGGCGGCGATGGCCGTCCAGCAGAAGATCGGCATCCGGAACCAGCCCATGCCCGGGGCCCGCATGCGGATGATCGTGGTGCAGAAATTCACCGCCCCCAGGATCGAGCTCACCCCTGAGATCGCCACCGCCAGGATCCAAAGGAACTGGCCGTTGATCAGCAGCCCCAGCGGGTTCTGGGTGCTGAGGGGCGGGTAAGCCCACCAGCCCGAGCTGGCGGGTCCGCCGGGCACCAGGAAGCTGGCCATCAGCACCACGCCGAACACGGGGAACATCCAGAAGGCCAGGGCATTGAGCCGCGGAAAGGCCATGTCCGGCGCACCGATCATCGGGGGAATCAGCAGGTTGTTGAAGCCATTGAGGATCGGGAACAGGAAGAGAAACAGCATCACCGTGCCATGCATGGTGTAGAGGCCGTTGTAAACGCTCGGGTCCACCAGGTCCGCCGGCGGCGTGATCAGTTCCCCCCGCATGATCATCGCCAGCAAACCGCCCACCAGCAGGAAGAGCAGGGCCAGGGCGATGTACTGAATGCCGATCACCTTGGCGTCGGTGTTGAAGGTGAAGAAACGCCGCCAGTTGTCCGGCGCCCCAGGCACCGGGTGGGGGGCGCGCAGGGCACGGGGATCAAAAGGGATCGGGGTGGTGCTCATCGGCTGATGCTCGTCGGGGTGGATGGTCAGCCCTCGTGGGCAGCGTTGAGATCGAGCGGCACGTTCACCAGCGGCGGCGGCCCGGGCGGCACCGTGGCCCAGCCGCGGTTGCCCCGCTCCTGGCGCTGGCTCCAGAGCTCAGCGGCGGCGTTGGGGCTCGGCACCAAGGGGCTGCGGCGGGCGGCCTGCCGCCATTGTTCGAAGGCCTCGGGGCTCTCCACCACCACATCGGTTTGGTTGGAAGCGAAGTAGGCGCCGCTGAACAGGGAATCGCGCAGGCGGTAGCGGCCCTCGCGGCTGGGGGTGAGTCGGTAGTCGATCACGCTGCCGGGCACCACGTCCTGACGGAGGCGGAAAGCGGGGATCGACATGGCGTGCAACACGTCGAGCGACACCAGGCGGAAGCGCACGGGGCGGTTCACGGGCAGATGCAGCTCGGCGCTGCGCACCCCATCGGGATACACAAACTCCCACGACCACTGGCGGGCGATCACCACGACCGGGCCTAGTTCGGCGGCCGGTTCGCTGGCGGCGGCGGTGGCTGGGGAAAGGGTTGCGGCGGCGACGCCAACCTTTGGGGATGGGCTCGTGGAGGACCTGGACCTCAAAGCCTTCGAGGCCTGGGCCGCGCTGGTCTGGGACAACGGAGAGGACTGTGAAGACGGAACGGAAGCAGACGCCGGCAACCCCGCCACCCCGTCCACCCCCACCAGCTGCAGGGCCTCGGCGGCGCCCGCCACCCGCACCTTCCCCCCCAGGTTGGCCAGCTGGCCATTCACCCGGATCGCCTGAGCGGCGAGCAGCAGCACCACCACCAGGGGGATCACGGTCCAGATGATCTCAAGCTTCAGGTTGCCCTCGATCGGCTCGCCATCGTCGCGGTCGTACTTGTCGGCCCGGTCGAACAGCAGGGTCCAGGCGATCACCGCCGTGCAGCCCAGCAGCAGGAAGCAGCCGATACCCGCCTCCAGGGCGAAGAGGTCGTCGACCAGGGGGGCGGCGGTGGAGGCCTGGGGCGGCAGCCAGCGGGGCACCTGGGCCATCAGCCAGCGGCTGGCCAGCAGGGCCAGGCCCACCCCAAGAGTCACCAGCAGCACCGCGCCCCGGTCGATGCCGGGGCCGCCCCGGCCGGTCGACCCGGAGCCCGGAGCCGGGCCCGGACCGGACCCCGATGCCGTGGAACCGGAAGCGCTCATGGCAACACCTGGCGCGGATCGAGGCCAGCAGCCAGCAGCTGGTCGGCGGTGACATGCACGCCGAATTCAGCCGCCAGCTCGGCGCCGAGGGTGCCGTGCAGACCGAGCACCGCAAACAGCAGCACTCCCACCAGCAGGTATGACCACTGCACCTGGCGGCCGTAGTCGCGGCGCCAGACGAAACGCTGGAAGCCGCGCCACACGGCCATCGCCACGATCGCCAGCAGCAGCAGCACACCGCCCACCCCATGCCAGATCAAGGTGGTGGTGGCATCGAGCCCCAGGGCGCTGCGCACGCCGGGCACGGGATCGGCGAGCAGCATCTCGTAGAAGCCTGCCGCCACCGTGAGGAAGCTGATGCCAGCGCACAGGAGCAGGTTGTACCAGCCCACGTCGTGGAAGCCGCCGCGGGTGACGGGCAGGGCCAAAAAACGAAACAGGCGCTTCTCCACCGGGTAGAGGGCGCCCACAAGATCAAAGGCGATCGCGATCACGAACAGGCCGATCGTGAGATGCACCAGGTTGGGGTGGATCGGCAGGGTGTAGGGGAGATCGTTGGCACCGAGGCCGGAGGGCCGCAGCGGCGCCAGCAGGCTCCAGGCCTGGGAGGCTTCAGCGCTCAACGGGGCGTTCACAGCCGGCCCTCCCGCATCGCCGCTACCACCTGCACGGTGTGGAGGCCGTAGATCCAGATCAGCTGGTTGCCCAGCAGGGTCTGCACCACGATCAGCAGGCTCAGGCCACCGCCGGCCACCAGGAAGGCCGGCGGCAACACCTGGGAATCCCGGCTGCGGATCACATAGCGCCAGCCCGAAAGCAGCGAGAGCACCCCCGCCAGCGACCAGCCCAGGGTGCTGTGGAGATTGAGCAGATCGCGGGAGGCGCCATAGGGATTGGCCAGGCCCGCCTCCACCTGGCCGAACAGGATCGCCACGAAGATGGCCACCGTGGCGAACAGCAGGTTCCAGAAGCTCACCTCAAACAGGGCTGGGCGGCGCCCGAAATAGCCGATCAGATCGAACAGGAAAGCCACCAGGCCCATGGCGATCACAAAGTGCACCACGATCGGATGGATCGTGTCCATCCAGGGCAGGTTGTGCTCGTTCAGCGGTGGCAGCAACGGCACAGGAGGTAGCGGTGTCCCGCCAGCGACTACAGCAAGATTGGCCGATCCACAGCGAGGCGGATCCGGCTTGTGATGGATTACTACAGCCCTGTGGGTGATCCCACACCCCCAGCCACCGCAGCGGCCACGGTGAGGGCCCCCTCCATCGACCATTCTCCGTGTCCGCTCCAGCCTCCCCCAAGCTCCGCTGGATCACCGCTGCCCTGCTGCTGATCGCAGCAGTCCTGGCGATCGCCCTACCCTTCGTGTCGTCGACCCTGCTCACGATCGCCTTGGGCGGCGTGGCGATCGCCGCCGGCATCTCCCAGCTGCTGCGACTCACCAGTGCCGAAGGGAAGCGCGGCAAGGTGTTTCGCGGTCTATCGGCCCTGCTCTATCTGGTGGGGGGCATCAGCCTGCTGGCCTTCCCGATCCAGAGCACCCTCAGCCTCACCCTCTTCCTCGGCTTCCTGCTGGCGATTGAGGGGGTGATGGAGCTGGCGGCGGCGGCTGCCGGCGGTGGGCCGGCCCGCTGGCTGGTGCTCGCCGATGGCATCGTGACCGCGGTCCTCGGCGGCCTGCTGATCGTCGAATGGCCCCTGAGCGGCACCTGGGCGATCGGCACCATGGTGGGCATCGGCCTGGCCTTCTCGGCGCTGAACCTGCTCACGGCGCCGGCGCCGGGCACCGAGGCCTGAGGCGAGGCTGGCCGGATTGGGGCTCACCGACACCCTCACGGTGGTGGGCGCCACGCCAACCATGTGGGCATTGCCACCGCAGCTTGAACAATGAATTTGAAGCCACTTACCCTAAGATTATGTAGGTTTTGCTGTTTGAGCACCGATGTTCAAGCCTTCTATCGATAGCGCCAGATCCAACCCAACAGCCAGACCGCCACAGCGACGCGGTAGCGGCAGTTGCCTGCTCAAGGCCGTCTCTTTGACCGCCCTGCTCTCGGCCGCCCTACCCATAACGGCAGCCCGGGCCGGGGTTCCTTCGCTCAGCAACCTGTTCGTTTTTGGTGACAGCCTCTCCGACAGCGGCAACGCCGGCCCTCTGACTGGAGGCGCGTACACCCCAGCTCCCTACGTGGGGAACCGCGTCAGCAACGGCCCGGTGGCGGTGGAATATCTCTGGCAGACATTCAACCCGGGCAACACCGATTTCAAACCCTCGCTCAAGGGTGGCACGAACTACTCCATTATTGGGGCCACCACGGGGCTGAAGAACAATCTTCAAGTCTTTACTCCCCCAATAGCCCCTTTCGCCGACAAAGGCAGCACCTGGCAACTTAATCAGTTCAAAGCCGCCTACCCCACCAGCTCCAGCTTCAATCCGGAAACCTCGCTGTTTCTGCTCTGGTTGTTTCCGAACGACGTTCTCTACTGCCGCAATACCTTAACAAACCCTCTCACGGGCGCTTGTACCGGTGTTGGTACCAGTGCGGGCGTGGATTCAACGCCCACTAATCTTCCCTTCGTTCCCGGCTTGGCGGTGAGCAACCTGATCGCCTCGATCAACACGCTGGCCACCGCCGGAGCACGCAACTTCCTTGTGGTGAATTCGCCAGACCTTGGACTATCACCAGCCTTTTCAGGCAACCCCCTTAAGAACACAGTGTCTGCCTTGAGCCAGGGCTTCAATACAGCACTTGAAATCAATCTCAACGAGTTCGCCACCGACAATCCGCAGCTCGATATTGAGCTTTTTCACGTTGACGACGCACTCAAAGGCCTGACCGCCAACCCCAGCCACTACGGGTTCACCAACGTGACCGATCCCTGCCTTACCAATATGGGCGTGTGCAGCGATCCTTCCACTTATCTCTTCTGGGACAGCTTGCATCCCACCACCCGCACCCACGAAATCCTCGCCCAGCAGCTCTACGGCGTCGCCTACGACCCCGTGCCGGCGCCGATGCCGTTTTTCGGTGGACTCGCGGCCCTGGGCTGGAGCCGCCGCCTCCGGCAGCGGCTGCGCCAGAACAGGCAGGGGCAGGAAGTGCAGCAGACCACAGCCGGCCGAGACTGAAGCCGGCAGCCTTGAGCCCAAGGCCGTCACTCCCCCACCGGCAGCGTGCGGCCCCGGCGCGGATCCACCGCCCCGAGATTGCCGCTGCCCAGCGGCGCTAGCACCTCGACGCTGTTGGCCGCCCCCATCGCCGCGCTGGGCTGGAGGCGATGGCCCATCCCCTCCAGCAGCGAGCGGGTGTCGGGGGAAAAGCCCTCCTCCAGCGCCAGCCGATCCGGCCAGAGCTGGCTGTGGATGCGGGGCGCCGCCACGGCGGTGGCCAGGTTGGCGCCCCAAAGGATCCGCTGCAGCAACACCTGGGCCACGGTGGTGATGATGCGGCTGCCGCCCGGGCTCCCGGTCGCCAACCAGGGGGTGCCGTCGGGGCGGAACACCAGCGTGGGAGCCATGGAGCTGAGCGGCCGGCGGCCTGGGGTGATCGTGTTGGCCTCGCCCTGCACCAGACCAAAGCTGTTGGGACGGCCCGGAGCGGCGGTGAAGTCGTCCATCTCGTTGTTGAGCAGGAAGCCGGCGCCCGGCACGGTCACCCCGTTGCCGTAGGCGAAGTTGAGGGTGGTGGTGAGGGCCACCAGGCCGCCGTGGCGATCGGCCACCGAGAGATGGGTGGTGTTCATGCTTTCGCGCCGCGGCGGCGGCGGGGCAGCGATCGCCGCGGCGGGGCGATGACGGCGGCGGTCGATGCTCTGACGCAGCTGTTCGAGATAGGCGGGATCGAGCAGATCGGGCGGCGGGCTCGCCATCGAGGCCGGATCTCCGAGCCAGGTGTTGCGATCGCGGTAGGCGAGGTTCATCGCCTCGGTGAGCTGGTGCAGGCTGGCGGCGCTGCCGGCACCGCTGGCGGCCAGATCGGCGGGATCGAGCAGCCCCAGCAGCTGCACCAGGGTGAGGCCGCCGCCGGGGGGCGGCATGGAGAGCACGGGATGGTCGCGGAAGCGGCCGGCCAGAGGACGCACCAGTTCGGCCCGGTAGGCAGAGAGGTCGGAGCTACGGATCAGACCGCCCCGCTGGCGCATCAGGTGCACCAGGGCGGCGGCCACCGGCCCCCGGTAGAAGCCGGCCTCCCCCCGGCGGGCGATGCCCCGGAGGGTGGCGGCGAGCTCAGGCTGTCGGAGCGTTTCGCCCGGTTTCAAGGCCCGCAGAGCGAGCGGGGCTGAAGGGGGGCCGGGGGGCTGCGGGGTTGCCGTGGCAATGGCTGAAGGAGGGGTTCCAGCGGCGGCAGGGGGAGCCGATGCACCACGAGGGCCAGGAGGTTCGAGGCTTGCCGGTGGCTGCCCAGTTGCCGGCGACGGCACTGGACGAGGCAATCCTGTGCTGGTGGGGGCTGCTGGCGTCGCGGGGGGAAGCGGGGCATCGGGGCTCGCGGCCGGCTCAGCGCCCCGCCCCGCCGGCCTCAGATAAAGCGCCCGCGAGGTGGGATCGGCCGCCAGCAGGGGCAGGGCGGCCGTGAGCGAATCGGCCAGTTCCCTGTCCACCGGCACGCCCCGCTCGGCCAGGGCGATGGCCGGCGCCATCACCGCCTGCAGCGGTAGGCGGCCGTAGCAGCGCTGGGCGAGCAGCAGACCCGCCACGCTGCCGGGCACCGCCGTGCTCTGCAGGCTGCGGGTGGCCCGCTGCCGGTCGACGCTGCCATCGCCCTGCAGGAACAGATCGGCCCGGGCGGCGGCGGGCGCGGTCTCGCGGAAGTTCACGGCCACGGCGAAGCCTGGGCCGATCGGCCGCTCGGGGCCGTCGCCGGCGGGAAGGTCTTCCCTGGGCAGTGGGAGGACTCCGGACCCAGCCACAGCTGAGCTTTCCTTCGCCGGTGCCGCCGATTCAGCCCGAATCGCCTCCAGGCAGCCCCTGCTGCGGGCCGGCGACTCGCCCGGCAGCCACAGCAGCAGGAAGCCCCCTCCTCCCAGATTGCCGGCCTGGGGCAGGGTCACCGCTAGGGCGAAGGCTGTGGCCACGGCCCCATCCACCGCATTGCCACCCTGCCGCAGGATCGCCGCCCCAGCCGCTGAAGCCCGTCCCTCCTGGCTGGCCACCATCCCCCGTGCCGACCAGAGCGGCTGGAAGCGCTGGCCGGCCTCCTGGAGTTCATTGGGGGCTGGTGCTGGGGTCGGAGCGGCGGGACGGGCGGCGGCCGTGGACAAGGCACTGGCAACCGCGACGCTGAACGGCCAGAGGTGCGATGCGTTGCTAAGGGCCAACGGCCTGAGCGGCGCGCCCCGCGGTGACTGCGGCGTTAGCGGTGACTGCGGCAACCACGAAACAGGTTGAAACGACCCGGCCTGAAGCGGGGCGGCGTGTAACGACCCGACCTGAAACGACCCGGCGTGAAGCGGGGCGGCGTGAAGCTGGGCGGCGTGAAGCGGCGCGGCGATCAGAGGCACCGCGATCAACTGGAGGCCCGCCAGCCGCACCGGCCCCCGGGAGGAAGCAGGGAAGCGACTCAATGTTGCGCTCCTGCCTGCGGCGAAGCTGACTGCAGCACAGCTGACTGCAGGACAGCTGACTGAAGGACAACAGTGCTCGTGCTGGGCTCGGATCCGCTGTTCAGCCGCTCCACGCCCTGCTCCCCATCGGCAGCGGTAGCGACTGGCGCCGGTTCCACCCCCCAACCCCCACCCCCGGGGGTCTCCAGCACAAAGACATCGCCCGGCTCCATCGCCACCTGGGCCGAGCCCCCCAGCTCCTCGCAGCCGCCATCGGAGCGCAGCAGCGCATTGCGGCCGCACCGGCCCTCGCCGCCGCCGGCCAGGCCGAAGGGCGCCACCCGCCGCGAACCGGAGAGGATCGCCAAGGTGATCGGCTCCAGCGCCCGCAACATCCGCACCACCCCATCACCGCCCCGCCAGCGCCCGATCCCACCGCTGCCGCGCCGGCGGGCGAAGCGCTCCAGCCGCACCGGGAAGCGGGCCTCCAGGATCTCCGGATCGGTGAGGCGCGAGTTGGTCATGTGGCTCTGCACAGCGCTGCAGCCGGCGAAACCGCTGCCATCGGCGAACACCCCGGCGCCACTGCCCCCGGCCACGGTCTCGTAGTACTGGCAGCGGTCATTACCGAAGCTGAGGTTGTTCATCGTGCCCTGGCCCGCCGCCAGCACCCCCAGGGCGCCGAACAGGGCATTGGCCACCGCCTGCGAGGTCTCCACATTGCCGCCCACCACCGCTGCGGGGAAGGTGGGATGCAGCAAGCAACCGAGCGGCACCACCAGGTCAATCGGCTCGAAGCAGCCGGCATTGAGCGGGATCGGCTGCGCCACCAGCACCCGAAACACGTAGAGCACCACCGCCTTGGTGATCGCCAGCGGGGCGTTGAGGTTGCCGGCCTGCTGGGGGGAGGTGCCGCTGAAGTCCACCCGCACCCGCCTCTGCCTGTGGTCGGGCTCGATCGCCACCACAATGCAGGAGCCGTCGTCGAGTTCCACGGCATGGCGACCGGGACGGAGCCGATCGATCACCGACCGCACCGCCTCGGCGGCGTTGCGCTGCACATCCCCCATCGCGGCCACCACATCGGCGGCTCCCTGCTGGGCCATGAGGCGATGGAGCTCGGCCTCCCCAAGCCGGTTGGCGGCCACCTGGGCCTGTAGATCAGCCAGCAGCCGCTCCGGATCCCGCACCGGGTGGTGGCCTTCGGCCAGCCGTTCCCGCCATGCCTCGCGATCGAGGTGGCCAGCTTGAATCAGGGGCACGTTGTCGAGCCGGAGGCCCTCCTCCAGGATCGAACGGCTGAAGGGCGGCATCGATCCGGGCGTGATGCCGCCCACATCAGCGTGGTGCCCCCGGCAGGCCACATAGAAGAGGGGGGTTGAAGCTGCGGTGTCGCTGCCGGGATTCACCGCCTCCGAGCCTCCCGCATCAGCTGGCGCAGGGGCTGTCGCGGCCTGCGGCGCGAACACCGGCGAGATCACGGTGATGTCGGGCAGGTGGGTGCCGCCGCCGTAGGGGTCGTTGGAAGCCACCGCGTCGCCGGGGGCCAGGGGGGTGCGCTCCCCCCGGACGATCGAGGCCAGCAGGGCCGCCACGCTCTCCCCCATCGAGCCCAGATGCACCGGGATGTGGGGCGCATTGGCCACCAGCCGGCCATCCCCATCGAAGAGAGCGCAGGAGAAATCGAGCCGCTCGCGGATGTTCACCGAACGGCTGCTCTGCTGCAGCCGCACCCCCATCTGCTCGGCGATGGCCGAGAAACGGTGGTTGTAGAGCTCCAGCCGCACCGGATCGGGCTGGCCCGGATCGGGCTGGCCTGGATCGGGCTGGCCCGGATCGTCGCCGCCAGGCACCCCCTGGGCCAGCGGCTCCAGCAGCAGCGCGCCATCGGGCAGCACCCGGCCCCCCCAGCCAGGCTCAAGCACGGTGGTGCCCGTGGCCTCCAGCACCACGGCGGGCCCCACCAGCCGCTGGCCCCCACGCAGCTCCTCGCGGCGCCAACAGGGCACCGGCCGCCAGGCCAAGCCGCCCACCGAGCCCTGGCCGGCAGCGGCATCCGGCAGGCAGAGGGGCACCCAGTGGGAGGGCTCCGGTGGGGAAGCAGCAGCCCCAACACGCCCCTTGACTTCCGCCGCCGAGTCCTGGCCGCCGGGGCGCCCCGCCCGCCCCATGCCGGCATCACGACGCTCTGCTCCCAAGGCCACGGCGCCGCTCCCACCGGCCCCCTCCTCCACACCAGCCCACTCCTCAGCACCAGCCCACTCCTGCCGCAGCGATGGCGCGTCCCCCGAACCCGCGTCCCCCGGTCCACCCCCGCTCGCCGGCAGCAGCACCTGCAGCCGCTCCACCACCAACGCCTCACCCTCCACCACATAGCCGAAGCGCTGGCGATGACGCGTTTCGAAGGCGGTGCGCAGATCGCCTGTGCTGTCCGCGTCGCTCCAGGGCACCTCCAGGCCCCGCTCGCCGCCCGCGGGCCGCAGCTCCAGGCTCACCAGGGCGGAAGCACGGTCGCCGGAGCCATCGCCGGCCTGCTCCAGGGCCTGGCTGGCCTCGGCCAGCAGGCCATCGCGACGCCTGCGCAGCTCGCTCACCAGGGCCGGCTCCAGACCCAGCTGCACCGCCTCGTTGCGCAGCGCCTGCTGCCGCGAGAGCCCGAGGCCATAGGCCGAGAGCACCCCGGCCAGGGGATGGAGCAACACCCGCTCCACGCCGAGCCGCTCGGCCAGGGCGCAGGCGTGCTGGCCGCCGGCGCCGCCGTAGCTCACCAGCACGGCGGTGCGGATGTCGTGGCCGCGCTGGATCGAGATGCGTCGGATCGCGTCGGCCATCCGCTCGATAGCGATGTTGCGGGCGCCCTGGGCAAGGGCCTCCGGCGTGAGAAGCGATGGCGCCCCAGGGAGAGCCATCGGCTCTGGCCCGAGGACAGTCCTCGGCTCCACGCCGGAAACGCTCGCCCCAGTCGCCGCCGTTGGGCCCCCAGTCGCCGCCGATGGGCCCCCAGTCGCCGCCGATGGGCCCACAGACCCCTGAACCAGCTCGGCGGCCAGCGCCTCGAAGCCGCGACGCACGATCGCGGCGTCGGGGGGTTGATCGCCACCGGGCCCGAACACCGGCGGCAAGGCCCCCTCCGGCAGACGCCCCAGCAGCAGGTTGGCGTCGGTGACGGTGAGCGGCCCGCCACGGCGATAGCAGGACGGTCCAGGAACCGCTCCGGCCGACTCAGGCCCCACCTGCAACCGGCCGCCCTCCAGCCGCACCACCGATCCCCCACCGGCCGCCACCGTGTGGATCGGCAGGGTGGGGGCCTGCAAACGGAGGCCCGCCACGGCGGTTTCCGGGCTGAGCTCGACGCCAGCGCCCGCCTCTAAAGCACCCGCTTCTAGATGAAACACATCGGTGGAGGTTCCGCCCATGTCGAAACCGAGGATCGGCCGCTCGGCCAGGCCGGCGGCGTGGGCCACCGCCACGGCGCCCCCCAGGCCCCCGGCGGGTCCTGAAAGCACCGTGTCCTTGGCGAGCAGCTGATCGGGGGGCTGGAGCACTCCGGCGGAGGTCATCACCCGCAGCCTTGTACTGGGCCCAAGGGCCTGTCGCACCTGGGCGAGGTAGGCCTGCAGCACCGGCCGCACGGCAGCCTCCACCAGGGTGGTGTGCAGGCGGGGCAGAAGCCGCGGCAGGCCGCCCACCCGGTGGGAGAGCAGCACCGGAGCGAAGCCCAATTCCTCGAGCCAGGCCCCCATCGCCAGCTCATGGGAGGGATCGGCCACGGCGTGGAGCAGGGCCACGGCGCAGCTGCACAGCCCCTCGGCCCGGGCCTGTCGCAAGCGATGCTCCAGCGCGGAATCGCGCTGGAAGGGTTCCACTTCGCCCCCATCGGCGGCCAGGCGACCCGGCACCTCCAGCACCCGATAGGGGAGCAGGGGAGGGCGCTCCACCTGCAGGGCAAAGATGTCGGGGCGGTGCTGCTCGCCGATGGCGGCCAGATCGGCGAAACCCCGGTTCACCAGCAGCAGCACCGGCTCCACCCGCCGCTCCAGCAGGGCATTGGTGGCCACGGTGGTGCCGAGCCGCACCTCCGCCACCAGGCCTTCGGGCAGGGGCTGGCCTGCCGCCAGGCCGAGCACCTCGCGGATGGCGGCCACCGCGGCTCCCTCAGCGACCGGCCCCACACGCTCCGAGAGCACCTTGCGCACCACCAGGGCGCCATCCGGGGCCTGGCCCACCAGGTCGGTGAAGGTGCCGCCCCGGTCGATCCAGAACCGCCAGCCCCCTGGGCCACCCTCCGAACCCGATGACGCCATGGCGGTCGTGGGGGTGGCGAGCGATGTGGGGGCGATCATCGCGCAGGTGGTCTGGTGCCCCCTGGTTGCCAGCAGTTTGAACTTCGGCTTGAACTTCGGCTTGAACTACGGCCGTCTCAGCGGTAGTTCTCGAACTGCAGCGGCACCTCCACGTCCTGGGCCTTGAGCAGCTGGATCGCCTGCTGCAGGTCGTCCTTGCTTTTGCCGGTGATGCGCAGGCTGTCCCCCTGGATTGCCACGGTCACCTTCTTGAGCTCGTCGCGCACGGTTTTCGAGAGCTGCTTGGCCAGCTCCTGGCTGAGGCCTTTGCGCAGCAACACCTGCTGCTTCACCTTGTTGCCCCCCACCGCCTCGGCGGGCTGGAAATCAAAGATCTTGAGCGAGAGATCCCGCTTGGTGGCCTTCTGACGCAGCACATCCACCACCGCATCGAGGGTCATGTCGCTGGCGGTGGTGATCGTGAGGCTGCCCTCCTCCAGCTCGATTTCGGTGCCCGAGTCCTTGAGGTCGTAGCGCTGTGCCACATCGCGGCGCACCTGATCGAGGGTGTTCACCAGCTCCTGGCGATCGAAGTCGCTCACCACATCGAAGGAAAAGGAAGACATTGCGCTAAGGGCTGATCCACTGCCCGGCAGCCTATGCGCCTTGGCTATGCCCGGCTCAGAGGGACCCAGGCAGCGGCCGGCCCCTGGCATCGCCGCTGGCGCCCCGGCGTCCAGGCCTGTCATGCTGGCTCAAGAGTCCGACTTGGGGAGGCCGAAAGCATGAAAGTAACCGTTGAGCTTTCGGAAACCGAGATGGCCGAAATCCTGAACCTCACGGGCGAGCGCAAGAAGGGCCCCGCCATCCGTCGACTGATGGAGGAGGCCCTCCAGCAGCGCCGTCGCGCCCAGATCGCCCAGCGATTTCTGAGCGGCGAGTGGGGCGTGCAGCTGGAGAGCTACGAGGCTGACCAGGAGCGCGAGCGCCAGCGAGACCAGGAGTACACCCCATGACCCTGCTGCTCGATTCCAGCCTTTGGATCGATTTCACCCGTGCCCGAAGCCCGGCCTCCCTCAAGCAGTTCATCGCGCCTTTCGTGCTCGACCCTGAGGCCCACCTGGCGGAACCGGTGCGCTTTGAGCTGCTGCGTTCAGCCCGGCCGGAGGAGAGCCGTCAACTGGAGGCCCAGTTCGCCACCCTGCCCATGCTCGCCACCCCGGCAGATCTGTGGCACCGGGCGATCGTCCTGGGCCAGGCCTGCCGCCAGATCGGCCGCACCGTCGTGAGCCTCGATCTCCTGGTGGCCGCCGTGGCTCTGCACCACAACGCGGTGCTGGTGAGTTTCGACGCCGACTTCGAGGCCATCGCCGCGGTGAGTGCGCTGCGCCTGCAGCGCCTTGAGCGCCCTGTTCGCCCTGTTCGCTCCGGCTCCTGACCCAAAAGCCAGCAACACCGCCTTGAGGGCCTTTTCGGCAGCCTGAGAGCAGCGGTACCTGAGAGCAGCGGTAGCAGACCTGGGCGTGGAAACCTCCCTCGCTGGCAGAGGCCGCCATGGCGGGGTCGCTGTGGGCTTGACGCAGCCAGGCGTGCAGACGACCCGACCCGTGGCGAGGCGGAACCGTGCGGCGCAGCTCGCTGAGATGCCCATGCGATCCATCTCCCCCAAATGGGTGAGGTTCGTCCGAGTCCAGCGTTTTGACCGCTGACGCGGCTTTATTTTGAGCGAAACCTGAGCGGTACATGGGCGGTACATGAGCGGACCGTCATTCAGCAGACCCTGCAGTTCACAGGCCGGCAACCCAGCGAAATGTTGCCGAAATCAGTAAATGGTGGTCGAGATAACACCCCGCTCGCGACCGACTCATTCTCATTGTTCTCTCCTTGACTTCCCCCCTACGCCTACCTATTCCCGCCTCTCCTGGATTGGGCGCCTGGCTGCAGAGCCAGGGCCTCTCACTGGCTTTCTCCACCTACCGCGCCAACCGGCTGATCTTCCTCGGCACCGCCGAGCCGGCTGCTGGCCAAACGGATCCGGACCAGCCCTCCGATGCGCCCCAGCTCAAGCTCCACGAGCGGCTCTTTGATCGGCCGATGGGGCTGTTTGTGGCGGGCGAGAGCCTCTGGATGGCCACCCGCTGCCAGATCTGGCGCCTCGACAACCTGCTCGGCCCCGGTCAGCTCCATGAAGGCGGCGATC
>JBIJAG010000012.1:0-92852 GCA_044345855.1 Cyanobium sp.
ATGAGCAAGCAGAGGCACCGCCGGCGCAGCCAAGGCGGAACCAGTCCGGAAACGACGCCCCAGACCGGGTCGGGGGTGGCTCACTTTTCGGTGTCGGAAGTGGTGCAGTTGTCGATGTCGGTTGACATGAGTGACAGGCCTAGGGCGGCGCTGAAGCTCAGGGACTGCTGAAAACGCGAAAGCGGCATGGGAGGGGAGCTCTCTGCCGGCATCATGACCAGAATTGCAGGCTCTGGCAACAAGAGCGAGCCTTCCAATTGATTTGCTAAAATCTCAACCATGGCTGAGATGGCCCGTGGCCGTAAACCATGTGATTGGATCCTTCCAGCAGCTATAGAGAGCCTTGCGGAGTATATATCCCGCGTCCATGTTTTTGGCTGCATCTACGCTCGTCATGCTGTTACGCGTTTTTGGGATAAACTCCGCAGAGTAATCACTCGGCACCCTTAGGCCAGCGACAGTTATTGGCTTAAGACCCGCCGAACAAGCCCCACGAGTGGACAGGCCTCCTTTGCCTATCTGTTCCTTCACCTCTTTCTCCCTGCCTGCCACTCAGGGGCAGCGTTAGAAGGGTGAGCAGAGCTCCGAAACCAAGTGCAACCGTAATCAGCTCGAACCCTGCAACTGCTCGGAGCCCGGAAAATACAGCCGGTCAAACGATCAACATCTCAAAAGGGGAGAAACTAACGCGAAAAAAAATCGCAAGTTCTCCTCGTAATTCGCATTTCAAAATCAGCTGCATGCAACTCCCTGTAGATCTCCTCAGATCGCAGTAGAAACATGCAAACCTGGAGGTATTCCCCCTATTTCCGGCGGCGGCGCAGGGTGCCTCAGAAATTTTTCAGGTTCTGGAAAATCCCCCTTCTCAGGCCCTGCTGTTCTGGACAACCACCAGCAGAAGGCCATCCACAATCGCCAGGTTCTTGAGCAACTGGATCCGCTCGCCGGAATTACTCAGATCGCCATGAAACAGCAGAGTGGTGGGCACGAGGAACACCAGCAACAGTAAAAGGCTCCAAGGCTTAAGCGCCAGCCACTGATCACCAGGACAGAGCCAGCGGCCATCAACACAATTGCCGCCACCAGGAGTACGGGTGCCAGCGGCAGACCCTTGGCAGCAATGGCGGCGGCGGGGCCGGCAAAGCCCGTCAGCTTGCCGATCAAGGCATGGATGAACACCAGACACAGCAACACCCGGGCGATGCGGTTCAGCAATGAGGGCTGGTGGCTCTGCTGGCTCATGGGGCGGCTTGCAGGACGACAGGACGGCGCGCGTTCGTGGCGATGCAAACGCAGAGGGCTATCGCTCCTCTGCTGCATGGTTTGCCAAGAAGGAGCTGATCATCGACTCCATGCCTTTCTGGGTGCGGCCATGGGGTCTGAGGCCCTGCTCGGCCCAGACGCGATCGAGCTCCTGGCGAAGGCGCTCCGGAATCCAGCAGGACAGCACGACCTTGCCTTCCCGGCTGGACGTGCAGTGGCGCTCAGGCGTGGACATGGAGAAGAGTTGTGCACATGTACACAACTCTGCCTGATAGGGGGGGTGCTGCCTCGGCGACACGGTCAGCGTCGATCGGGCAGAATGAGAACCGTTCTCACCGCTGGCGGTCCATGGATCAGCAGGCCATCCAGGTCCCCGTCACGCTGCTGACCGGCTTCCTCGGCGCCGGCAAGACCACCCTCCTAAACCACATCCTCAGCAACCAGCAGGGGCTGCGCAGCGCTGTGCTGGTTAATGAGTTCGGGGAAGTCGGCATCGACCACGAGCTGGTGGTCGCCACCAGCGAGTCGATGGTGGAGCTCAGCAACGGCTGCATCTGCTGCTCGATCAACGGCGAGCTGCAGGAGGCCGTGCACCGCGTGCTGGAGCGGCCCGAGCCGATCGATCTGATCGTGGTGGAAACCACCGGGCTGGCCGATCCCCTGCCGGTGGCGCTCAGCTTCATGGCCGGGGACCTGCGCGACCGGCTGCGACTCGATTCGATCATCACCGTGATCGATGCCGAACACTTCAGCGCCACGGCCCTCGAGAGCCCGATCGCCCGTGCCCAGGTGGTGTACGGCGACATCCTGCTGCTCAACAAGGCCGACCTTGTCGATGAGCAACGGCTGGTCGAGGTGGAGGCCGAACTGCGGGCGATCAAGACCGAGACTCGCATCTTGCGGGCCAGCCGCGGTGAGGTTCCCCTTGGGCTGCTGCTGAGCGTGGGGCTATTCGAGAGCGATCGTCTGGCCTCGCTCCAGGCCCAGGAGGAGTCCCGTGAACGGCTGAACAACGACGGGCATCACGACCATGCGCACCCCCACGGAGAGCACCATCACCACCTCGAGCACGAGCACGAGCACGAGCACGAGCATCAACATCACGAGCGTCACCACCACCCCCGCACCCCGGAGCTGGAAGGCTTCAGTTCCGTGAGCCTGGCGGTGGATGCGCCCTTTGACCTGCGCCGCTTTCAGCATTTCCTCGATAACCAGCTGCCTGAATCGGTGTTCCGCGCCAAAGGGGTGCTCTGGTTCCGCGAGAGCAACCGTCGCCACCTGTTTCACCTCTGCGGCAAGCGCTTCACGATCGATGATTCGGACTGGCCCGAGGGCTCAGAGCGCCACACCAGGGTGGTGGCGATTGGCAAAGACCTCGACCAGGCGGCCCTCAGGGCCCAGCTGGAGGCCTGCGTGGCGCCGGCATGAGCCAGACCCTGCTGATTTCCGGTCCTCCCGGCTGCGGCAAAACCAGCTGGATCCTGAACCGGATCCAGAGCCATCGGGGCCCCTGTGGCTTTCTGCGTCTAGCGGGCTACCCCGACGAAGGCCTGCTCCAGGCCCGTGACTGCGGCATCGATCTGGCCTGGTTGCAGGATCAATGCCCAGGACTGCTTGATCTGGCCGACCCCGACCAGGCTCTGGCACCCCGAGCTGCCAACCTGCTGGCCCTGATTGAACTGCCCCAGTTCCAGCCGCCAACGGAGCCTGGGCTTGCCGGGATGGATCGCCGCGCGATTCCCCAGCTGCAGGCCCTGCATCTCAGCCCGGATGCGCATCTGCACTTCGGGCGTGACGCCGTGCTGCCCCGCCAGGACACCCTGGATTTCAGCAGCCTGCAGGCCTGGGAGAGGAACCTGGCGGGAGCTGTGTGGGATCCGGGCAGCCTCAGCAGCTTCTGGTTCGAACTGGTGAACGGTGCCTATGGCGATGTCTATCGCGCCAAGGCCCTGATGCACCTGCCCGATGGCCGGGCCTTCTTCTGCAACTGGATGGTGAGCCGGGAGGGCTCCCAGTTCCTTCCCTTGCAAACACTCGCATCGCCCGACGGTCGCCCGCAGCGCCTGTCGCGCCTGGTGGTGCAGGGCAAGGATCTCGATCCCGCCGCCATCGAGGTCACCCTCGCCGACTGCCTGCTCAGCGATGCCGTGCTGGAGCTGCAGCAGGCTCCCCTACGCCAACGCCAATCCTCACCGACCGCCTGATCGCCATGCCCCATGCCGTGATCTCTTGTCTGCACGCCAACCTGGCCGCCCTGGAGGCCGTGCTCGCCGACATCGACCAGCAGGGCATCGACACCATCACCTGTCTGGGGGATCTGGTGGGCTACGGCCCCCAGCCCAACGAGGTGGTGGACCTGGTGCGTCAGCTGGCGATTCCCACCTGCCAGGGCTGCTGGGATGAGGACATCATCGAAGGCCTCAACGCCTGCGACTGCAGCTATCCCTCCCAGCTCGCAGAGCGGCGGGGCCATCTGGCCCACCAGTGGACCGCCGAACAGCTGAGCGAGGAGAACAAGGCCTTTCTGGCCAGCCTGCCGATGACGCTGCGGCGCGATCGGCTGCTGTTTGTGCATGGCAGTCCCAACAGTCAGCACGAGTACCTGCTGCCCGACATGGATGCCTTCGCAGCCCTGGAGCGGGTGGAGACCGCCGGCGCCGAGACGTTGTTCTGTGGCCACACCCACCGGCCCTATGTGCGTGAGCTGCGGGATGGGTCGATCCGGGTGCGCGTGCAGGACGGTGCAGCCAGCGGCGGCCCATCCGTAGAAAGACAAATCAATTTGCCGATGCACCGCATCATCAATGCCGGCTCGGTGGGGGAGCCGCGCCACGGCAATACCAACGCCACCTATGTGATTCACCACGAAGACACGGACGACGTGGAGATCCGGGAGGTGGCCTACGACGTGGAACGCACCTGCCGGGCCATCGTCGGCTCCGGCCTGCCGCCGATCTTCGCCTGGCGCCTGCGCCATGGCTTCGAGTACGCCGAGCGGGCCGATGACGCCAGCCACGTGTGTGAGCGCTGATGGCACGCTGGGCCTTAATAAGTGGTCTGCGCGGAGATCTGGAGGCCTATGAGGCCATCCAGGAAGATCTGCGCCACACCCGGCGGGTGGACACCCTTTTTGTGTTGGGGGATGTGATCGGTCCGGCACGGAATTGCGATGCCCTGCTGAGCCGGTTGCAGCAGCCGCGTCGTGGCGAGCTGGAGCCGCAGTGCCTATATGGCTGGTGGGAGGACCAGCTGTTGGCCGAACGGGGCTACCGGGGCGGGCGGCGAGCCGATGCCCTGCGCCTCAGCCAGGGGGAGACGGCCGTGGATGCCCTGCTCCAGGCCGTGGATCCTGGCCACATGGGCTGGCTGGCGGAGCTGCAGTTCGGCTTCATCGAGCTCGACTGCGCCCTGCTGCATGGCAGCTCGGCCACCGTGGAAGACAGCCTGGGCCCGGACAGCTCACCGCTGTTGTTGCTTGATCGGCTCACCCGCATGGAGGTGAACCGGCTGTTCACGGCGCGCAGCGGCCAGCAGTTCAGCATCGAACTCACTGGCGGCGGCATTGAGTCGCAGGTGCGGGATCTGGAGGGCCAACGGCACCAGCAGCAGAGCGTTCCCCAGCGCCAGGTGATCGGCATCGGCGCCGGCGTCCACTACACCATCTATGACCCCGGCAGCGATCGCCTCGACTTCCTGATCGCCGGCAGCAAACCCCAGCAACGGGCGCGGGGGTTTGCATGACGCCGCAGCTGGGGGGGACTCTGGAGTCCCTGCAGGTTGACCTGGTCGGGCGACAGCTGCGCCTGGTGCTGGAGCGCCGGGGGCCGGCGGCGGCCCCCCTTTGGCTGCTGTTGCCGGCGCTGAGCACCGTGTCGAGCCGGGGGGAATGGAAACCGTTGGCCGAGGCGGTGGCTGATCAGCGCCAGCTGGTGAGCTTCGACTGGCCCGGTTTCGGCGACAGTGACCGCCCCGCGATGCCCTACGACGCCGCCCTACTGCGCTCGGCGCTGCGGGCGGTGCTTTCCTACCTGCGCACCACCACCCGGCAGCGCCCCACCGTGATCGCCGCCGGCCATAGCGCCTCGGTGGCCCTGGGGCTGGCGAGCGAATGGTCCGGGCTGTGGCAGGAGCTCGTGCTGGTGGCCCCGACCTGGCGCGGCCCTCTACCAACAATGACCGGCTGGCCGTCGCAGCGGTTCGGCTGGCTGCGGCGTCTTGTGGCAGCCCCATGGATTGGCCCGGCGCTCTACCGACTCAACACCAGCCGGGCGGTGCTCGGGCTGATGCTGCGGCGTCATGTCTGGGTCGCCCCCGCCCTGCTCACGCCGGCGCGGATCCGCGAACAGCAGCGGCTGGCCAGGCGCCCCGGGGCACGCTTCGCCAGTGTGGCGTTCGTGAGCGGCGGTCTGGATCCTTCAACCGAGCAGGGCTGGTGGTTGGAGCAGGCGCGCCTGCTCCAATGTCCGCTGCAGGTGGTGGTGGCTTCTGAGTCTCCACCACGCTCCAAAAAAGAGATGGAGGCCCTGGCATGGGAGGCGGCTGATCAGCTCAGCGTGATTCCAGGACGTCTTGGTCTCCACCAGGAATTTGGAGCCCTGCTGGCCCGGCAGTTAGTGGAGAGCGACGCGTCGTTTGGTTGATCACCAGCGCCAACAGGAAGCCCGCAAATTGCACGATCACCACGCAGGGCCCGGAGGGCAAGTTGGTGAGGCCTGAACCCAACAGGCCCAGCAGGGCACAGCCACCGCCGAGGCAGGCGGAGATGAGGGCATAGAGCGGGAAGTGGCGACTCACCAACCGCCCCCCGCAGGCCGGAATCACCACGAAGGCACTGATCAGCAGCACCCCCACCGCCTTGATCGACACCGCCACCACCACCGCCAGCAGCACGATGAAAGCCAGGCGGTGTCGGCTGGCTCCCACACCGAAGGCTCCGGCCAGATCGCTGTTGAGCGTGAGCAGCACCTGGGCGCGCAGGCTGAGGGCGAGATAGATCAAGGCGCCCATCAACAGCACCGCGATCACCGTCAGATCACTCCAGCTGATGCCGAGGATGTCGCCGAACAGCAGCTGCTGGATGCCGCCGCGGTAGGTCTCCACCAGGCTCAGGGCCACCACCGCAAAAGCGAGAGAGGTGGAATAGACGATGTTGAGCAGGGCATCGGCCGGCAGGCCGCTGCGGGCCACCAGCTGGTTCACCAGCAGGGCGAACAGCACCGCAAAAGGGATCAGCACCAGGGTGGGATTTACACCTAGCAGGATGCCCAGGCTGATGCCCAGCAGAGCGGAATGGCCCAGGGCATCGCTAAAGAACGAGAGCTGACGCAGCACCGCGAAACTTCCCAGCAGACCGCCCAGGGCTCCGGTGAGCAGGCCGCCGAGCAGGGCCCGCTGCATGAACGGCTGGCCAAGCACCTCAAGCAAGCCTGCGGCATCAGCCATGGCCAGGAACCCCGGCATGGTGATGGCGGTAGGGCACCACATTGGGGCCATAGAGCTCGGCCAGCCGCGCTGGACTTAGCGCATGGTCGGGGGCACCACTGCAGCGCAGGCGGCGGTTCAGGCACAACACCTGATCACAGCTGCGACGCACCATCTCCAAATCGTGCGACACCTGCAGCACGGTCCAGCCCTCCTGCCGACGCAGCTCCAGCAGCAGCTCCTGGAACTGCTCGCTGCTGGGGGCATCCAGGCCCGCCTGGGCCTCATCGAGCACCAACAACTGGCGGGGCCGCACCACGCAGAAGGCCAGCAGCACCCGCTTGAGCTGACCACCGGAGAGCTCGCTGAGCCGGCGTTCTGCCAGGTCCTGGCAGCCGGTTCGCTTCAGGGCACGGCGCACGGCCTCGGATCGGCGCCGGCACCCCAGCCAGGCCAGGCTGAGGCCCGGCGGATCAAAGCCAAAGCCCACGAATTCACCAACCGTGAGCGGAAAGCGCCCCTGCAACGCCAGGCTCTGGGGCAGGTAGGCAATCTCTGCACGCACCGATCGGGGCAACTCGCCCGTTGGGCCGAGCGGGTGGCCCAGGATCTGCACGGTGCCTGAGGCGCGGGGATGCAGGCCGAGCAGGGCGCCCACCAGGCTGCTCTTGCCAGCACCGTTGGGACCCACCAGCGCCGTATCGGTTTCGCGGGCGAGCTGAAAGCTCACCTGCTCCACCGCCAGCTGCTCACCTCGGCGAACGCTCAGGCCCTCCACCAACAACGCTGGGGCGTGGTCTGTCATTGCCCAAAGGCCTGGCGCAGATCGGCCGCATTGCGGCGCATCAGCTTCAGATAGGTGGAGGGATCGCGCGAGGCCTCTTCCGTGGCCGTCTCCATCGGATCGAACACCACCACTTTCACCCCCAGATCCTTCGCCAGGGCATTGAAGGAGCGGTTGCCCTCCTGGGGTTCACTCAGCAGGGCCTTGAGCTGGCTGCGCTTCACCTCGGCCGCCACCCGCTGCAGATCCGCCGGCGAGGGATTGATCTCGGGCACATCCACCAGGTACTCGGCCTTGAGGCCATAACGCTGGGCGAAGTAGGGGGCGAAGTCGTGGAAGGCCACAAACGTTTTGCCCTGATAGGGCTGAAGCTGATCGGCGATGTCGCTGTTGAGTTGTTTCAACTGTGCGGTGTAGGCGGCCGCGTTGCTCCGGTAGCCCTCAGCGCAGCTGGGATCGGCCTGGATCAGACCATCACGGATGGTTTCCACCTGCTGCACCGCCCGTAGCGGATCCAGCCAGATGTGGGGATTCACAGCACCGTGATCACGGCCATGTGCAGAGCCGTGGTCATCGTGATGCCCATGCTCCTTGCCATGCGCATCGCCATGGTCTTCTGTTTCCAGGGTGGTGACGCCGCGGCTGGAATCAATCACCTTGAGCTGGGGATTGCCTGCGGAGGCCACGAGCTTGTCGAGGAACCCCTCCATCTCCAGGCCGTTCTTCACCAGCACCCGGGCCTGGCGCAGGGCCGTCAAATCGCCCGGCCTGGCCTGGAAATCGTGGGGCCCTGTGTTGGCAGGGATGAGGGGGGTCACCGTGGCGCAGTCGCCGGCCACGGCCCGGGTGAACAGGGTGATCGGCAGGAAGGTGGTGACCACCTTGAACGCCTTGTCAGCTGTGGCATCAGGGGCGCTCTGGCGGGGTGCGCCGCAGGCGGCCAACAGCAGGGCCCCGATCACCACCCCGGATCGCTTCAACAGGTCCTGGAGCCCGGCAGAAGCACGCATCCGAAGCCTTGATGTGAGAACGGTTCTCATTCTAAGGCTTGAGCCTGAAGCCGGCCCCTGTGCGCTGGCGCTGTCGCTCGCACGGCGGCACCGCCACCGGCCACAGCCACCAGCGCCCGTTGGCATCACCGGCAGCCAGGTGTCGGCCATCCGGTCGCCAGGCCAGGGCATTGAAGCCGCAGCCCTGCCCCTGAAGCGGCTGCAGCATTCGTCCTTTGCCATCCCAGAGCGCCACGCTGCCGTCACTTGAGGCACTGGCCAGCAGGGTGCTCCCGGGCGCAAAGGCCAGGGCATTGACGCGTTTTTCGTGCCACAGCAACGGTTCGGGCTGCCAGGCTTTTGAGCCCTGCTTCACCTGTGTCCACAGGATCACGGCCTCTGCGGCGGCGCTGGCCAGCAGCGGAGCCAGGCGGCCGGGCTGCTCACTCCAGGACAGCTGGCGCACCTTGGCGGGGAAACCGCTGAATTGCCAGGGCTGGCCGTGGCAGCCCTGGGGCCACACCAGCAGGGAGCGATCCAGCATGCCGCAGGCCAGATGGTGGCCCGGCCCCGAAAAGGCCAGGGCCAGGCCGGCCGAGGCCATCGGGTTACGCAGCGGCGGATCGGCCGGCGTGTTCAGGCATGGCTGCCACAGCACCAGCTCACCGTGGCAGCTGGCAGCCAGCTGCACCCCATCGGCGCTCCAGGCGAGGGCCTGAATGGTGCCGGGCAACTCCAGCGGTGGCTGGCGCCACTGGCGGCTGGCCCCGTCCCAGAGCCGCAGCTCACGCCCGGTGGCCACCGCCAGCAACAAACCACACGGCTGCCAGGCTGCCGCATCAATCCAGCCGCCCCCTAACGGGATGGGATCGGTGGCCAGCGGCCGCACCCCGGTGCCGCCCAGCTCCCAGAGCAGCAGCTCGCCGTCCTGGCCGGCAGCCATCAGGAACTGGCCATCGCTGCTGAAGCCCACCACATCGAGGCTGCTGTCGCGGTCGCCCCGCAGCAGCTCCTCACAGCCGGCGAGGAAATCGAGCAGCAGCAATTCACCACCGGCGCTGATGATCGCCAGAAACTCTCCGTCGGCCGACCAGGCCAGGGCCGAGATCGGCTGCTGCAGATCGCCGCAGAGCCGTTCGCTCACCAGCGGGGCCGAGGTTGCCACCGGCAGCTCAGGCCACACAGGCCAGGAAGCTGGCTCGCAGGGCTTCGGCATCGAGATCGCGGCCGATGATCACGAATTCGGTGTGGCGCGGCTCTGCGACTTTCCAGGGGCGATCGAAATCGCCATCGAGCAGCATGTGAACTGACTGGAATACGTAGCGACGCGCTTCTCCCTGGAGCTGGATGATGCCTTTCATCCGGAACAGATCAGGACCGCGCTCGGCCACCAGATCGGATAGCCAGCGCCCCAGCTTCTCAAGGTCCATCGGCCGTTCTTCCACCAAGGCCAGAGAGCCCACGGCATCGTCGTGTTCGTGGGCGTGCTCCCCCACCAGGAAGTCCGGATCGAGGCTCAGGGCCCGCTCCAGTTCAAAGGCTCCCACCCCCAGCAGTTCCTGTATCGGCACATCGGCGTTGCGGCTAGTGAGCAGACGGGCCATGGGGTTGATGGCGCGCACCCGCCGCTCGATCGCGTCGCGATCAGCGTCGCTCACCAGATCGGCCTTGTTGAGCACCAGCACATCAGCGAAGGCCAGCTGCTCCTGCACTTCCTCGGTATCCCAATGCAGCTCAACGTGCTTGAGATCCACCAAGGTGACCACCGCATCGAGCCGCAGCTCATCGCGCAGGTCTTCATCCACAAAGAAGGTCTGGATCACCGGCGCCGGATCCGCCAGGCCGGTGGTTTCGATTACCAGGTGATCGAAGCGATCACGGCGCTTCATCAGGTTGCCGATGATTCGGATGAGATCGCCGCGCACGGTGCAGCAGATGCAGCCGTTGTTCATCTCAAAAATCTCCTCATCGGCATCCACCACGAGCTGGTTATCGATGCCCACCTCGCCGAATTCGTTCACGATCACCGCCACCTTGAGGCCGTGCTCGTGGGTGAGGATCCGGTTGAGCAGGGTTGTTTTGCCGGCGCCGAGGTAACCGGTGAGCACGGTCACCGGCAGGCGCTCGGCGGCGGGAACAGGGCTGGAGAAGGCCATGGCCAGGGAGGAGCTGGAGCCCCGTATGCTGAGAATGGTTCTCGTTTTAGCAGGTTGCGCACCCGGCGGTCCGCCTATGGCTCAGCACGCCCATCCCCCCGTTCCAGAAGCCATGACCCTGGGGCCCCGGCCGCGGGCCTTGCTGGGAGTGCTGCGTGAGGCGAATGCCGAGCTCAGCGGCCAGGAGCTGCATGAACGGCTCAAGCAAGCCTCCCAGCGGCATGGGCTGGCCACCGTGTATCGGAACCTGCGACTGCTACAGCGTTCAGGCCTGGTGCGCTGCCGCAAGTTGCCCAATGGGGAGAGCGTCTATGCCCCCCTGGAGCGCGATGACCATCACCTCACCTGTGTGGGCTGCGGTCACAGCGAACCGTTGCCGATCTGCCCAGTAGGGACCGGAGGCCTCGGCCTGACGAAGGTGTTGCTACAGGGATTCAAACCTCTGTTTCACACCTTCGAGATCCACGGCCTCTGCCGTTCCTGCCAGCAGAGTGAACCCTTGGCCCATGGCTGATCTTGTGATGGTCGGGGCCGGGCCCCAGGCCCTCGCCCTCAGTTGCCTGTTGCTGCAGAAACGGTCGCGTCTGCACCGCCGGCTGCGGATCGTGGATCCCAGCGGCCGCTGGTTGAGCCGCTGGCAACGCCAGATGGAGCGCTACGAAATTCCCTGGCTGCGGTCTCCCTCTCCCCATCACCCCCATCCAAGCGCCCATGCCCTGCGGCGCTTTGCCCACAACCAGCAGCGCCATCGGCAGCTGGAAGGAAGGTATGGCCTGCCGCACACCGATCTCTTTGCTGCCTTCTGCCGCGAGGTGATCAGCGAGTTTGCGCTGGAGGGGCGTGTGCAGGCGGCGAGCGTCGAGCACATCAGCCTTCCAGCGAACGGCAAGGACCCGCTCGAACTATCCCTCAGTGATGGGACCACTGTGCAGGCTGGGAGGGTGGTGATCGCGACGGGCAACGGAACCCCGCAATGGCCCACCTGGATCAAGGCCATCGCAGGCAAGGACCCGGAAGACGCGCTGCAGCACAGTGATGCAATTGATCTGCCGGCGCTGCGGCTGCGCCCTGGTGAACGGATCCTGATTGTCGGCGGCGGGCTCACCAGTGCCCATCTCAGCCTGGGGGCGCTGCGGCGCGGCGCACAGGTGCAGCTGCTGTGCCGTCGCGGCCTGAAACAAAAGCCTTTCGATGCCGATCCTGGCTGGCTGGGCCCCAAGTACCTCAAGAGCTTTCATGCAGAACCCTGCATGCACCGCCGCCGCCGCCTCGTCCTGGAGGCACGGGACGGCGGTTCGATCACGCCAGAGGCTGGGGCAGAACTCAGAGAGGCCCAACGACGCGGCGAACTCCAGCTTCATGAACACTGCGAGGTGCAGGCCGCACATTTGAATTCCGGTGAGTGGGACATTGTCTGCGGCGGAGGCCAGAGGCTTTCAGCGGATCGGATCTGGCTCGCCACGGGGCATCAGCAGGGCGTCAGCCAGCAGCCGCTGTTGCAGCAGCTGTATCAGCAACATCCCATTGAGCTGGTGGATGGCTGGCCGGTTCTCGGACCAGACCTGAGCTGGCCAGGAACCCCTGTGCATCTGATGGGTGGCCTCAGTGCCCTCCAGATCGGCCCGGCGGCCCGCAATCTGTTAGAAGGATCAAAGGAAAGCCGGAAGCGTCGCCGTCTTGACGCTTTAACGTCAAAGCGCTAGTGTTGAGGGATGGATGAAACGAAACGGGCCACCATCTACTTCGACTCGGAAGTTCATCGTGCACTGCGCATGAGAGCTGCTGCATGTAACCGATCAATATCGGACATGGTCAATGAAGCAGTGCGCATGACATTGGCCGAAGATGCCGATGATTTGAGAGACGCTGATCAGAGGCAAGATGAGCCAAGCTCTGGCTTCGAAGGGTTTGTCACAAGCCTAAAAAATAGTGGCCGACTATAGTCTCTCGATTAAGCCATCAGCTGCTAAAGAACTACAATCGATATCAGACAAGGCGACGCTGACGCGATTGATTGAAAAGGTCAAATCACTGGCCACTCAGCCGCGCCCATCAGGGTCTAAAAAGCTCGCGGGCAGACCCAACCTTTATCGTGTCCGTCAAGGCAACTATCGGGTCATTTACTCCGTCGATGATGAGGCGCGAGTTGTCGATGTTGTTAAGGTTGGCCACAGAAGAGATGTCTACCAATGAGTGGACCTTCTAGCATCAAGATACAGAAGACGGGAGCGGAGGGCTATGGCAAAGCCAAGGCGGCTGTCCGCCGCTGATCTTGAGGGTTGGAAAGATGGGGGCGGAGCAGCTGCAGCCCAACGCCGGTATACTCGGCGTATAGCCGCTTGATTGCCATGCAGACGCGGGTCCAAAAATGGGGAAACAGTCTCGGGGTGCGGATCCCGCGTGGACTGGCTGAGGAGGTTGGCCTGGTTGCTGGCACTGAAGTATGCCTGAGCTCCAAGGATGGCCAGCTTGTTGTAACGCCAGCTCTCCCTACTAGGCTCAGTCTTGATGATCTCTTGGCAGGGGTCTCAGAGAGTAACATCCATTCGTCTATTGATATGGGATCGGCTGTCGGGGCGGAGATCTTCTAGTGACAGCCGCATACGTTCCTGATCGAGGAGATTTTGTGTGGCTTGAATTCACATCGCAGACAGGTAGTGAGCAGGCTGGAAGGTGACCAGCTTTGGTGATTTCACCGAAGGCCTACAACGCAAAAGTTGGCCTGGCTTTGTTCTGTCCTGTAACCACCCGTGTCAAGGGTTATCCATTTGAGGTGGTCTTGCCAGAGGGTAGTGGGGTTATCGGTGTCGTTCTTGCAGATCAGCTGAAGAGCCTTGACTGGCGTGCCAGGAAGGCGAAGTTGATTGAGCAAGCTTCGTCGGAGGTTCTGACGATGGTTACAGCAAGGATCCTGCCTCTGCTTGTACCTGACAATGCTGCCACTCACTATTACGGCTATACATCTGACCTGCCACCGCAGATCCACTTTGCCCTCTAAGTCTTTTTTCCTATGGCACTCTGCGGCCAGGTGATGGCAAGCGTTAGGCAGCTTCAATTGCCGGTATGGGCGGCAGTTTCCGCGCTGCCGATCGATTGCCTGCCATAGAGGATAGCTCCGAAGCCAGTGATATACATCAGCAAGCTATAAATGGCAGCGGGCATAGCCATGTCTGGGTTATTGAGTAGACCAGCAGTGATCGCGATCGCCAACGTTCCATTTTGAATGCCCACTTCAATGGCGATACAGATCTGTTGAGCCAGCGGCAGGCGAAACACTTTTCCAGCAAGAAATCCTGTTAGCATTGCCACTAGGTTGAGTAGCAATACGCCGACTCCCACCTGCACCAAGAATCCTGGAAGTTTACTGCCTTCCTTTACCAGTAACAGCACAATAACCAGCGCCAATAGTCCTGCGGCAAGGCGGCTCATTTGCCTTTCTAGGCGACGCGCTGTGCCAGGAAACTGGTAGCGAATTGCCATCCCGATCACTGTAGGCAACAGCGTGATCAGGAAGATTTGCAGGGTGGTAGTGCCAATTGGCAGAGCGATCGCAGCGCTTTCCCCTAGGAAATGCTGGAGTGCCAGATTTGTAAATAGGGGAATCGTAAACACGGTGACAATACTGCTGACTGCCGTGAGCGTCACCGATAGAGCAACATCGCCCTTTGCCAGATAGGTGATTAGATTAGAGGAAGGACCGCCGGGGCAGACTGCTAACACAAGCAGACCCACAGCGATTTCGGGTTGCATGGGAACTACCAGTGTGATCAGTGTCCCAATCAGCGGCAGCAGCAATACCTGGCAGACCGTGCCTACCACAACCGCCTTGGGGTCGCGAGTGATTCGCTTAAAATCTTCTGGTACCAAACTTAGCCCCATACCTAGCATGACAATTGCTAGAGCCAGTGGCAGCAAAAAAGAGGTGAATAAGTTGCTCTGCATAAATGTTAGAGATTGACAACAGGAGGGAATCTGACCTGTTTAGACCAGGAACAAAATACCCACCTCCATACCTTAATCTTGACCAATGTCAACAGTCAATACCTTGCCAAATGCAGAGGAGGATTTGGGGATGAAAACAAGAGGGCTTTTCTCAGTCCCTCCTGCATGAAGCACCCGAGTTGCATCGTCCACGCCATATTGCCGTTGTTCTATCACCCAGTCAATTGTCCAACTCTGCTGTGGGTCTTCTTCCACAGCCGATGCAGCTGTGCCCAGCACAGTTATGCGATTGCGGGCGATGAAGGAGTGACGAGCAGAGCAGGAAAGAACTTCAAGCAACATTGGCCCACATTGCTGGCCGCTACTCCGAATCCAGCCACTCCACATCGGCGATGCCTCGAAAATCGCTGTCCATGGTGTGCAGCCTGGCCTGCTGATCCCTGGCCGTGGCCAGGATGATGCTGTTCGCCATCGGTAGCTGCAGAGCATGGCTGAGCTGGGCTGCCGCCAGTGCCAGCCGGCTGTCGAGATCCACCACCTGAGCGCCCTGCATCACAGCAGCCGCCTGCACGGCCTGGGTCTCCCCATGTTCACGCAGCACCCATTGGTACACCTCATAGATGGTGATCGCGGGCACCACCAGGGCACGTTCGTCGGCCATCAGGGCCAGGAAGTGCTCGGCCTGCCCACCATTGGTGAACACCTCAATCCAGCCTGAGGAGTCCACCACCACCCGCTTGAGCGTCACAGGCGATCCCCCTCGCGCTGGAAGGTGTTCTTGCCCGGCAGAAAACCACGCAATGCCGCTGGAGATTGGGTGGGCACCAACTCAATGCGCCCCGGCAAGGCGATCACCTGAAGGGTCTGCCCAGGGCTGAGGCCGAACTGCTCGCGGACCCGCTTGGGAATCACAACCTGGAACTTAGGGGAAACGGTCGTGACATCCATGGCAAAGTCGTCATACGTGATGCCGATCGATCCTAACTCGTTTTGCGGCTCGAGCTGCTGGCTAAGCGCAGCACCTCAGCCCCCCAGCCCCCCAGCCCCCCAGCCCCCAGAGCCCCCATCTCCCCCGCGCCCCTGATCCCGGCGGCTGCGACGGCTACCGCCTCAGCTGGAATCACGACCCGGAACTCGATGGCGTCAACTCGATGGCGTTAAGAAGTCTGGCGCTCTCGCCAGATCTCCTGAACAAAGGGATCGCTCACCCCATAGAGACCATGGCCGAGGCGCATCAGCACGTTGGCGGCGAGCAGTTCGTTGACAACCGGCTGGATGTCATCGACCCGTACCTCCCGGCCGATGGCGGCTGCATAGGCGGCGGCAGCCTCAGCGGAGAACAGGCCCTTGGCTGGTGCGTCCATCCGGGCCACCCAGGCGAAGATCGCCAGCGCCAGCCCTCCGAGTTGCTCCACCTTCTGCAGATCCAGATCGGCCGCCGAACTGCGCAAGGTGGCGGCCACCACCGGCAGGAGCTGATCGGGCGCCAGCCCTGAATCCCGGCTGCTCTGCTTCAGCTGAGCCAGGGCACGCAGAAACTCCTCCGGCCGGTGGCCCAACGTCTGAAACGCCTGCCAGGCAACAGGCCGCGATGGCAGCACCATGGCAGCGTCATCGCCAAGCCGCTGCAGCACGTGCGCCACGTAAGCCTCATCCAGCACGGGATAGGGCAGCGAGGTAGCCCCGGCGAAGGCCTGATTGCGCCGGGCCGTGAGTTCACTCACCAGGGCACGGTGGGAGCCGGTGCCCACAAAGAGGAAGTGACCCGGTGTGTCGGGCCTTGTGTTGATCGCGTCGCGGGCCGCCTTGAGAGCCAGAAGCATCTGGTTGCCCTCCTCGGTGGTGATCGCCTGCTGCACCTCATCCACGATCAACACCAGATCGGCGCAGGCCTGATCCACCAGCTCGGTGAAGGCCTCCGCCAGAGTGGCTCCCCCTTCCTCCCCCAGCTGGGCCAGCTGAAAGCCGAACCGGAAGCCCGCCGCCCCGAGATCAAGCCCCCTGATCCGGCCCCAACGCTCCAACAGCGGTGATCGCGGCGACTCCAACGCCGCCAGGGTGCGGCGCACGGCGCCGTGGACCAGCGCCGCGGGGCTGGCCTTGATGTCGCTCCAGAGATCCACGTAGATCACCACAGCACCCCGGGCCTCCAACTCCGGCACCAGATCGGAGCGCAGGAAGGTGGTCTTGCCGATGCGCCGCGGACCGGAAAGAAACAGCCCGGAGCGCAGGCCTTCATCCAGCACACCAGGCCGAAGCAGGCGGCTGGCCAGCTCTGCAGCCAGCTGGGCGCGGCGAAACACCTCGGCCACGGTTTGGAACGGCTTATGACTGAGGTCTAATTATGGCCCAGCCATAAAAGCCCTTAATCCTTCGTCCCCCATTTCCGCCGCGCCCCTGATCCCGGCGGCTACGGCGGCTACGACGGCTACCGCCTCAGCAAGAGGGCCCTGAGCGTGGCCGGTCGCGCATGGTGGACTCGCCGGCATCCCGCCCGAGCAGGCGGCCGTCGGGCTGCTGGCGCGGCTCGATGCGCTGTCGTTGGAAAGGAGTGGCCGGTTCTGGCACGCCAACGTTGAGGAGCTGCCCTGGTGATGGAACCCGAAGCTCGCAAGGTTTCGAACTGGGCCAGCAAATTGCGCACGCTGCAGCGCGACACCAGCTCGGCGATGGTTTTGCCGCGGGGGGAGATCATTTCGGCCTGGACGGATTCCACCGCATCCAGGAGGCTGGAGAGCTGGGCCTTGGCTTGCGCCGCCGACACCTGCGAAATGGTGGTCGACGATTCTGGAGCCCTGCTCAGGTTCCACCAGCAAGCGGATTGGTCCAGCGCAGCCCCGGAAAACGGCTGAAATCGCTGTCGTTGGAATGCACCACCGCCTGGGTTTCGATGGCAAGGGCAGCAATGTGGGCATCAGTGAGCAGGGCGCCACGCAGAACACCGGCTTCGCAGAAGCCAGAAAGCAGGGCGAGGTGGCGAGGACCGGGCTGCAGGATCGTCACGGCAGGCCGCTCAAGCCATTGACCCCCTCCCACCAGCGCTTGGCGGCCAGATGGAATGGTGCGTCCGCGTTATAGGCATACACCAGTAGATTCACATCGGGGATGATCAAGTGATTTCACCCTCTCGCGATTGCTTCAGCGGCAAAGCCTCCAGCGCGAACTGATCCACCAATTGGTTCAGCCGTAAGGGATCGATCCCTGGCATCAGCCCACAGGCCTGGGGTTCGACAACAAACGGTTTGATCTCGGCGGCGGCGGTATTTTCACCCTGGGCCAGTCCACGCCGGATCACATCATTCACAACCGCCTTGAAGCTCCGGCCCGTCAGTCGGGCTGTACGGCTCAGCGATTCGGCTAGGTCGTCATCCAGGGTCAAGGTGGTGCGCATGGCAGCTGATCGCCTCCTTGGCATCGTGATGTCTTGCCTGAATGGCGTCAAGATGTCTGATGCAACGCCCAGCCCCCCGAGCCCCCATCTCCGCCGCGCCCCTGACATCCTGGAACTCCCCACCACCCCCATCCGCCATGGCCTCCTGGCTGGTCACCGGCGCCAACCGCGGCATCGGCCTGGCCCTCTGCCGCCTGCTCCAGGCGCGGGGCGACAGCGTGATCGCCGTGTGCCGCACTCCCTCGGTGGAGCTGCAAGAGCTGGCGGTGCGGATTGAGGCAGGGGTCGAACTCACCAACTCGGCGTCGCTGGACAACCTCGCCACGCGCCTGGCCGGGGTGCGGCTCGATGGCGCGATCCTCAATGCCGGCATCCTGGAAGCCGACGACCTCGAGAGCTTCAGCGCCGAGAGCCTGCGCCGTCAGTTTGAGGTGAACGCCTTGGCGCCGCTGCTGCTGGCCCGCGCCCTGCTGCCCAATCTTCCGGCGGGCTCGAAGCTGGGGCTGATCACCAGCCGCATGGGCTCGATCGACGACAACGGTTCCGGCGGCTACTACGGCTACCGCCTCAGCAAGACGGCTCTGAACATGGCCGGTCGCTCCCTGGCGGTGGACCTGAAGCCCCGCGGCATCGCCGTGGCGATCCTCCACCCCGGCATGGTGGCCACCCGCATGGTGGGCTTCGCCGGCACCCCGCCCGAGCAGGCGGCAACGGGTCTTCTGGCCCAGCTGGATGCCCTGTCGCTGGAAACGAGCGGCCGCTTCTGGCACGCCAACGGCGAGGAGCTGCCCTGGTGAGCACCCCCCGCCCCCTGCCCCGCACCGGCGCCGTGACCGGCGTGCTGGAGGCCCTGGCCTTCTTCCGCGATCCGGGCTTTGCCCAGAAGCGCTTCGCCCAGCACGGCAACGTGTTCGCCACCAGCCTGCTGGGGCAGCCGCTGGTGTTCATCCGCGGCGGCCGGGCGATCGGGGATCTGCTGGCCCAGCCGGATGGCTGCGAGGGCTGGTGGCCCGTCAGCGTGCGCGAGCTGCTGGGCAGCCGCTCCCTGGCCAATCGCAACGGCCCCGATCACCGCGCCCGGCGGCGGGTGGTGGGCCAGCTGTTCTCGGCGGCGGCCCTGCGCCGCTACAGCCCCGGCATCGTGACCCTGGTCGACGAGCTCAGCACCGAGCTGGCCGCCGCATCCACGCCGGTGTCCCTGGTGGATCGCCTGCGCCGCTTTGCCTTCAGCGTGATTGCCACGGTGGTGCTGGGCCTGGAGGGCGACGACCGCGAGGCCCTCTTCCACGACTTCGAGATCTGGACCCGCGCCCTGTTCTCGGTGCCCTTGGCCCTGCCCGGCACCCCCTTCGCCCGGGCCTTGCAGGCCCGCGGCCGGCTGCTGGCGCGCCTCGGGGAGGTGCTGCGCCGCAGCCGTGAGCGCGCGGCGGCCGGCGAACCGCTGGCCGGCGGGCTGGACCTGCTCAGCGGCGGCCTCGATGAGGCGGGCCTCCCCCTCGACGACGCCGACGTGGTGGAGCAGCTCCAGCTGTTGCTGTTCGCCGGCTACGAAACCACCGCCTCCTCGCTCAGCTGTCTGATGACGGCATTGCTGCAGCATCCCGAGCTGGAGCCCTGGTGGCGGCCGGAGCTGGAGGCCCTGCCCTGGCCGCCGGCCCCCGAGCAGGCCGCCAGCGCCTACGACGCTGCGGCCGCGCCGAAGCTCTCGGCCCTGATCAGCGAGGTGATGCGCCTCAACCCACCGGTGGGTGGCTTCTTCCGCCGCACCACCCGGGAGCTGGTGCTCGATGGCGTGGCGGTGCCCGCCGGCCAGGTGGTGCAGGTGGCCCTGGCCGCCTCGAATCGGTATCGGGAGGCCGGCACCGGCTCAGCGGTCGAGAAACCGCCACGCTCCGAGCAAGCTGCTGCGACCACTGAAGACACCCCGGCCAGCGCAAACCCCGGCGCCACAACGAGCGACATGAGCTCTCAGCCCCCCGATGACCTGGCGACCTTCCGCCCCCAGCGCCACCTGGCGGGCGACACGGGCCTCACCCTGCTGCCCTTCGGCGGCGGTGAGCGGGTCTGCCTGGGCAAGGCGCTGGCGGAGCTCGAAATTCGCCTGATGGCGGTGGGTCTGCTGGGCCGCCTGCAGCTGCAGTTGGTGCCAAAGGATCAGGATCTCTCGCTGCAGCTGATCCCCAGCCCGTCGCCCCGTGGGGGGTTGCGGGTGGTGGGGCTCGGGGTTTCCGCTCCGTAAATCGGGCGGCAGCGCCAGCTGCCGCCCCGCAAAAACCGCAGGCGCGGTACGCCAATGCTCCCATAATGGGCTGATAATGCCTATACGTGATGCCAGAAGGGTCTCCCCTGCGCCTATTCATCTCCTACTCCCACAAGGATGTGAGCCTGCGCGTGACGCTGGGAGACCATCTGGCCGCCCTGCAGCTGGAAGGGGTGATTGAAACGTGGCACGATCGCCTGATCAGCGCCGGCCAGGAATGGGCCGGTGAGATCAAGGCCGAGCTGGAAGCTGCCGACATCATTCTCTGCCTGGTGAGCGCCGGATTTCTGGCCTCGCCCTACTGCCAGGACAAGGAACTCAAGCGTGCCCTGGAACGCCATCGGGCCGGCGAAGCCCTGGTGATTCCGGTGATCCTCAAACCGTCAGACTGGAGCAGCAGTGCCCTGGGGCCCCTGCAGGCTCTGCCCGCCAATGCCAAGCCGGTGACCAAGTGGAGCAACCGGGATGAGGCCTTCACCTCGGTGGCTCAGGGCATCCGCCAGGCGGCAAGGCAGCTGCGGCAGCGCCCGCCGATGGCGTCGCCCCAGCCGCAGCCGGCTGCGGGCCCCAGCGCCGGAACTAGCGGCGTCCCAAGCCCTTCCCCAGCCTCCCCAACTACCCCAGCGACGGCAGCCACCAGAGCCGCATGCCCCAGCGCCCTGGAAAACCCCGAAGGCTCTGTGCGCGCCGACTCCCCCTTCTACATCCACCCGGCCGATGAGCCCCGCTGCTGCGCGGAGCTCGACAAGCCCGGTGCGCTGATCCGCATCAAGAGCCCGAGGGGCTTCGGCAAATCCAGCCTCACCGCCCGGCTGTTGGCCTACGCCCGCGGCAAGGGGTATCGAACCGTGGCCCTGAACCTGGACGGTACGGATCAGAAGTTCTTCGCCGAACCGGATTTATTTATGCAGTGGTTCTGCGCCTCGGTGGGCAAGGAGCTGGGGCTGCGGGTGCGAAAGGAGGAGTACTGGGACGACATCTTCGGCGCCAACGACAACAGCCGCGATTACTTCGAAAAATACCTGCTCAAGTCAGATGGCACGCCGCTCGTGCTGGCGATTGACAACTTCGATCGAATCTTTGCCCATGGAGCGATCGAAACCGATTTCTGCGGGTTGCTGCGCAGCTGGCATGAACTTGCCCGCAGCAATCCACTGTGGGAGCGCTTCCGGCTGGTGCTCAGCCACTCCCTGGAGTCGTATGCCACCAAGGACATCAACCAGTCGCCCTTCAATGTGGGACTGCCGGTAGAGCTAGGTGAGCTTTCGGCCGATCAGGTGCGTCACCTAGTGAGGCTCCATGGCCTCCAGCTGAGCGAGGCGGAGCTGAGCCAGCTGCTGGAGCTGGTGGGCGGCCACCCATACCTGGTGCGCAAGGCGCTCTACGAATTAGGCAACGGACTGCCTCTCGCCACCTTCTTAGCGGAGGCCCCCACCAGGGCGGGGGTGTACTGCGACCACCTTCGGGGCCTACTCAAGGCAGTGGAGAACCACCCCGAGCTGGCGGAGGCTCTGCGCCAGGTGGTGGGTAGCAGCGAGCCGGTGAAGCTGCGCTCGGAGCAGGCCTTCAAGCTGGAAAGCCTGGGTCTGCTAGTGCCGGAGGGCAACCTGGAACGGCCCCGCTGCCGCCTGTACGCCCAGTACATGGCCGACCGTCTGTCGGCTTGATGCCATGGCAGCACCACTGGCTTACCAGATCGGCGGCAGCCTCGATGGCGACAACGCCTTCTATGTGACGCGCGCCGCCGATCAGGAGCTCTACGAGCGCCTGAAGGCACACGAAACCTGCTTCGTGTTCAACAGCCGTCAGATGGGCAAATCCAGCCTGCGGGTGCGCACGATGCGGCGGCTCCAGGCGGAGGGGGTGATCTGCGCCGTGATCGATCCCCAGTCGCGCGGCACCACATCCACAGAGGAGCAGTGGTACGCAGGCACGATTAGGCGGTTAATCGAAGATCTGGGCCTGGCAGAGGCGGTGCCCTTCAGCGCCTGGTGGAAGGAGGGTGCGCAGCAATCGCTGAGCGCTGTGGAGCGTTTCAGTGAATTCATTGATCAGATTCTGCTGAAGCAGATCACTGCGCCGATCGTGATTTTTGTGGAGGAGGTGGATAACCTGCTCAGCCTCAAATTCGACACCGATGGCTTTTTTGGCCTGATTCGCTCGCTACATGAACGGCGCGCCGTGACTCCCGCAAACAAGAGGCTCAGCTTCTGTTTCCTCGGGGTTGCCACTCCCTACGATCTGATCCACAGTTCGCACCGCTCGGCCTTCAATATTGGCCACGCGGTGGAGCTCAGTGGCCTGGGCCGCCAGGAAGCCGAGCCCCTGTTAGCTGGCCTGGTGGGGAAAGTGGTCGATCCTCCGGCCGTTCTGGATGCGGTGCTGGAGTGGAGCGGTGGCCAGCCCTTTCTCACCCAAAAGTTGCTGGCTTTAGTGTGTGCTGCAACCGCTCCCAGCCTGGGTGGGGATGAGGTTGCCTCCGTCGCACATCTTCCGGCAGATGAGCTGGTGAGCTGGGTAGCTCGTGAGCAAGTGATTCATAATTGGGAGTCACAGGATTCGCCGGTGCATCTGCGAACGATTCGCGACCGTTTACTCCATGGCGATGAACGGTACCGTTCTCGCCTACTGGGAATCGTGCTGGCGATTCAGGAGCAGGGAGGCATCGCCTGCGACGCCAGCCGCGAGCAGATGCAGCTGCGTCTTACCGGCTTGGTGGTGCCCTGCAAGGGAAAGCTGCAGATCTATAATCCGATCTATGCTGCCGTATTCAACGGGGATTGGGTTCGCAGGGAGCTGCAGGAGCTAAGGCCATTTAGCTATGCGAAAGCATTCAACGCCTGGAGGCAAGCACAGACGGAAGAGCAAATAAATCTCCTGCTTACCGGTGATCTGTTGGCACAGGCCATACATTGGGCTGCTGACAGAGAAATCTCACCAGAGGACGAGAACTTTATTGAAGCCAGCCGCAGCGCAGTGGAGCAATCTAGACAGTTGGCTCACAAGAAGCTTGAGCGGCAGCTCGCCGATCAGAAGACACGGTTACGACAGCGATGGATTGTGGTTGTTGTCGTCTCCGGAGCGGTGGCGATCTTGGCAGGCAATGCGCCACGATTATGGAGTGAGACATCTCTCCTGGCCCACTGGCCATGGGCTGCTTTCGGTGATGACGCACCCCTGGGAAAAGGGAGTGCTGCCCAATTGCGTGAATCCAGAAGGAGAGCGGAACCTATCCTGATCAGCCAAGCCCATGCTATGGCGAATCCGCTTAGTAGTTATGACCCTTGGGGGTACGGCGATATCCTGGCAGCAATTGGAGCTCAGAAGCTAAGTTTTCGCACAGCCAAGGAGCATGTAGACTACTTTAAAAATAGCCAAATTGGAAGCGAAGAATGCTGGAAACAAGGCCTCGATACCCAGGGACCATGCCACTTGACCGCCACGGCTTGGATTCTTCTTTCTCTGGCTACGAATAAAATTTCCTTTTCATCCCCAGCCTGGGAATCCTTTCTTGATCAGCAGCAGCCGGCGGGCTGGTGGCCGACCTACGCCAATTCGGGTCAATATAACTCCAATGCCAGTACATTTGCAACGGCCATGGGCTTATACACCGTCAGCCGTGCCTTGGAGCTGAAACAATTGCCAGCGCCTTTGATCGGGCGGGCCAAGGTTGCTGTTGCGAAGGCCTCTCGATGGCTATTTAACAGCAGAGGCAAAGGTTGTACATGGCATGATTATCCCTACCGTCTTGAGGAGAGGTCAGCCAATCTGTTTCACAGTGGCATTTCTTTGTTCGCCTTGAATCAGGCAAAATGGCCTGGACTGAAAGATGTTCGATCCCAATGTATTGACCTGTTGCGGACTTCCACGACGGATATCAGGGAAACCAACGGATCACTGCTTGTCCACCGCCTTGACAACGGTGGCGTGGTCAAGGAGGACACCAGCTACCATGAACTTGTCTGGTCTGTCGCTGGTCTTGCAAGTCTTTATCAAGGCTCACCACCGTACGACAAAGCGCGCATACGAGGGGAGATCAGGAGACTTCTGTTCTCGGCCGGAAATTCTCCTGAGCAAGCGATCAAGGGGAGGTCTTGGCAGTTGGCCGAATATGTTTATGTGACCAACTTCCTGCTTGGCGGGCATTGATCCAGCCTTCCTCCAAAATCCTCGCCTTGAGGGCTGGTGTCAGCCGCTAGAAAGCGGGGAGGATGAGCGCACCTTTCAGCTGGTCATTGGTTACACCGATGGCTCCGGCCGTCGCATACTTGAGCTCATCGTGATCACTGGTGATGGTCTGCAGCGGGCCCAGGTGGCTCAATTCCTGCAGAGCGGGAAGCAGGCGCCGACCGTTGGCTGCGGCCCTGGGGCCTGTAGGCCTGGTATGCCGCACTCTCCCGGGCCGCCCCCTCTCACCCCCCTCAGCCCTCCCCCAAAGCCTCCGCCACCGCCCGCTGAAACACCCCTTCCTCCGGGGTCACACCGGTCCACTGCTCGAAGATCTGCATCGCCAGCTGCACCAGCATCTCCACCCCATCCACCACCGGGCAGCCGCGCTGGCGGGCCGTGGCCAGAAACGGCGTGATGCGGGGGTTGGTGATCACATCCACCATCACGCAGGCCGGATCCAGCGTGTCCCACATCAACGGCACCGGCTCCAGCTCCGGGGCACAGCCGAGGTGGGTGGCATTCATCAGCAGGGTGGTTTCGGCCGGCACCGCCACCTCGCCGTTCCAGGGCTGCCACTCGGCCGGCACGCCGGAGGCGCGGGTCACGGTGGCGGCCACCTCGCGGCCCTGCTCCTCGCGCCGGGTGATCAGGGTGAGATGGGCTGCTCCGGCCCAGGCAAGTTCCACCGCCATCGCCCGGCCGGCGCCGCCGGCCCCCAGCATCACCACCCGCTGACCCTTGAGGGGCGCCACCTTCTCGATTGCCTTCACCACCCCCTTGCCATCGTTGTTGTGACCGATCAGGCGGCCGTTCTCGATCGTGAGGTAGTTGGCGGCGCCGATCGCCTCCACATCGCCGTCCACCGCGTCGAGCAACGGGATCACGGCCACCTTGTAGGGCACGGTGATGCCCACACCGCGATAGCCCAGCGGCCGCAGCGCCTTGATCGCCAGGGCCAGGTCGTCGCTGTTGGCGATGTCGTTCTTCCAGAACTGCCAGGGCAGGAGGCCGTAGTGGGCATACACCGCATCGAACATCCGATCGATTGGGTTCTCGGCCACCGGATGGCCGAGCATGCCGGTCATCTGCTTCTGGGGAGGGATCATGGCAGCGAAGCGGCAGGCCTCAATCTGGCCAGGGCGGTGCGATTCGGCCGAGTTCTCGCCGATCTTTACGGTCAGCCGCTCCACCTGGCCAGCGACTGCTCAGTGCCGCTGCAGATCCAACGGCCGACAGCGTTCCCCAGCAGCCCCATCGGCCAAGGCGACTGCTTGATTCATGCGGCATACCTTGCTATTGATGCTGTTAATGCTAGTGATCAGCTTTTGATTGTTGCGAAACCGCCTTGCCCAACCAAACGCTGCAGCAGCTCCAAACAGTGGCAGGGGGGCAGGAACAGGAGTATGGGCTCTGGCATACGCATAGGGATGCATCACGTTGGCCGCCAGGGGGGTGGCAGAGCCGAGATCTAGTTGGTCACTGAGGTCTAGCGTGTTTTGGGCAAGGGCATAAACCTCACCAGAACTAGCCGGGTTGTAGCCATAAGCAAAGACGGGCCCATAGCCTGGTAGATAGACATTCTCGCCAAGCTGGTTATACAGCTCGGCAGCGAATAAGGAGGCAAGGCCCATATTGCCCCACCAGGGCATCCGGCCAGGAGATGCTGCCTCGAAAAGATCGGGATTGGCATTGTAGGAGGTAGAGGTGTAGAAGATTTCATAATCAGTTCCGCTTACATTGATGGTCACCGCCTGAGCCGCAAGCGGGGAGGCGAGCGGCAGCAAGGAAGCTCCAGCGAAAGCGAGGACGTGGACGCGAGTTGAGGCTGTCATCGATTCAAGAATTGAGATAGAGGAACTGAAGGGGATTAGACAAGTTTAGAGATGCCAGCGTAGCGCCTCTGACAAAGCCAATGGCTTCGGGAAGAGCGCCTGGGACCATGGAGTTGATGGGCTTGAGATCAATGCGAACTCCACTGGTTCCAGAATTCAGAGCTGAGACCAGGCTGTACATTGAATTCGCACCCCAGAGTTGGATCCTGTCGCCAGATGCAAAATCCCGGATGATGGCCATGTCGGTGGTGCCGCGGTTGGCAGACAGGCCATCGTCGTAGTAGGTGCCGCTGGCATCACCCAGCACGAAGAGATCGTCTCCAGCTAGGCCGGTGAGTTCGTCGCGGGAGCCCTGACCGCGCAGGCTGGAGCCTGACGGCACCCCGTTGAGGCGCTCACCTGCGGCGGTGCCGGTGATGATGTCATTGCTGTCCGTGGAGAGGCCAACGGTCGGTTCCTTGATCATGACGTTGATGGTGTTGCCCACCTGCAGGCTGCGGGTCGTATCGCTGAAGAATGTGATCTCCAGGGTTTCGTCAGGATCAACCACCGCATCCACCGCGATGGTTCTGGTGAAGGACGCCCTTCCATCAGCGCCAATCAACACGTCTCCATTGAGGCCCCCGCTGCTGAAATCGGACGCCGTGATGCCGGCGCCACTGGCCTGCCAATAGAGCCGTCTGCCTGCTGACACGTTAGTGGTGATCACACCGATGGCGACGGCATTGCCTTCGAACATGGTGGTAGCTGAAGCCGTGAAGCTGTAGGTCTGGGCGGGCAGGTCGTCGTTGAGGATCAGGCTGGTGGCGCTGGCGGTTGCTGGCGTGATCCGGCCATTGCTGGCGGAGCTGAGCAACACACGGAAGCGCTCATCCGGCTCCACCGTGCCATCACCAATCACCGGGATGGTGATCGTGAGGTTGTCTTGTCCGGTGGCGAATGCGGCGGTGCCGCTGGGCCATTGATTGAGGGCGAAATCTGCGGTGTTGGTGGGATTGCTGCCGCTGCCCTCCACAATCCAGGCAACGCGGCTGCTGCCGCTGAGATCGCCGGAGCGGCTGATCTGGAAGGCAAAGGAGGTGGTGCCGATGGACCCTTCGCTTTGGGATGGCGTGAGGGCGGTGATCGCCAGATCGGGCATCAGCGGCACCGTGCCCGCACCCACGGTGATGGTTTCGGCAAAGCCCCTTGCATCGGTGTAGGAGACCACCAGCCGCAGCTGTTTGCCTTCATCGGCGGGCGCGATGCTGTAGCTGCTGCTGTTCGTGCCAACCACGGTCCAGTCGCTGCTATTGGCAGAGGCCTGCCAGCTATAGGCAAAGGCACCATCCCCATCGGGATCGGAAGTGGCCAGAGCGGCGATGAGGGTCTGGCCCACCACCGGAGAGCCGCTGATCGTGAAGCTGGCCGCACCGCGATTGGAGGGATTGAGCAGAAAGCCAGCCAGTAGCGGATCGTGGTCGGAGCTGCGGAAGGGATCGGCGTTGTAGAAGCTGTTGATCTGTGAGGCCGATTTGAATTCGGTGTTGTAATCCAGCACCACCGATTCATCGCTGTTGATCGCCCACTTACGGGCGCTTCCCAGTTGGGCAGCGAGGCTGGCGCTGGCCAGCATGTGGTCCAACGATCCCCACTGGCCATTGAACTGATATGAATACGAATCAGGCCCATAGAGGCTCTGGTACCCCCGAGCCGCCAGGGTGGTGATCGGATCTTCCTTCAGGTAGCTGTTCAGGTCGCCCAGGATCAACACATCCGGATCGTTGAGGCCGGTGGGAGAGGAGGCGAGCCAGTCGGCCAGTTCCGCGGCAGCGCGGGTGCGACTGCCATTGGAGAGCCCTTGGCCGTCGCCAGCGTCGGCATCGCCGCTGCCGCCGGCGCTGCTGCCCTTCGACTTGAGATGGGTGACGACTGCGGTGAGTTGTTCGCCGGACGCCACGCCGGCCTCAAGGCGTTCAAAGCTCACAGCCAGAGCGGGGCGTTGAATGCGGTTGCTGCCCTGGTCGAAGCTGCCGCTCTGAAGCGCTGCAGAGCTGGAGCCAGGCGCTTGGCGGACACGATCGCTGCGGTAGAGGAAACCAACGCTGATCTCATCACCGCCGAAGCGGCCATCGGGCTGCAGCAAGCTCTCCGATGGCGTGATGAAGCTGTAGGCATTGACGCCAAGGGCAGCATTAAGACCTGCCACCAGCTGCTGAGCCGAACTGGAGGGGCCATAGCCATCATTCTCGAGCTCGTTGTAAGCAACGATGTCGGCGCTCAGGCCCAGAACGGCCGCGATCGTCTTGGCACGCTGCCGTTCAAACTCCGCCAGGCTGTTGGCGCCTCGCGCTGTCGGGAAGCCGCCGGCAGAGCCCGCTGCGCCGCTGCCATTGCCATTGAAG
Organism: Cyanobium sp.; assembly: GCA_044345855.1. GTDB lineage: Bacteria > Cyanobacteriota > Cyanobacteriia > PCC-6307 > Cyanobiaceae > Cyanobium. The sequence continues at coordinate 28,593 of JBIJAG010000012.1, forward strand.
TAATTGAGCAGGTTGAAACTGGCGATCTTCAGTGTTCCCTGCACCGGCGGTGCTGTGCTGCTGCGGGGGTTGCTGGCGATGAAATTGGCCGCAGTGTCGCTCTGCACGCGATAGCCCTCGAAGCGCTCATCCAAAACACCGGTGATGCTGGTGATCGTGTCGCCGCCACGCAGGGGGTTGCTGGCACTGAGGGGCTGACCCCCCCGGGCATGGATCACGGGGTCAGGGTTCTGGCTTGTACTGCCGTCATCAAGGATGATGTAGCCATCCTGGAGATCAGTCAGGTAGTTTGCATAGCCGCTCCCACTGGGTGCGTTGAACTGCGTGTATTGCCCGAGGCGCTCCCCAGCCGAAAGGCCTACCTGGCCATACCGTCCTAATTTGAACGTTTCGGTCACAACCAGTGGGTTGCTGCCGGCGCTGATCTCCACCAGCATCCCCTCGTAGCGCTCCAATTGCGATACATCCGCAATCGGCAGGGTCACGCTCGTTAAGACCGGCAGTGAAGCCGCACCGAGGTTGACCACACTCGTCAGAGCAGACAGCTGGGTGAGGCTGCTGGAGCCGGTGCCGGCAATGTTGGAGCTGCTGGACGCATACTCGCCAACGCTTCCGGTGACGCGCACTTTGTCGCCTTGACTCCCCGTGAACAGACCGGCGGAATCAAAAACAAAGATCGCCTCCGATGTGGCGGCGTTGCCATCGGAATCGACCGCTTCTTCTTGCACATAGAAGCCATTCAGCTTCGTTGATCCAAGGAATACGCGGGTCACGATTCCCTCGATCGTCTGCGTTCCGCCGTAGGTCGAGTTGAATGTGGAGCCACTACCCTGGATCTGGCTGATCTTTGTGACAAGGGGCGCAACGTCGTTATCCAGAATGCCAATGTTGACCGCGCGAACCGAGAGGCCGTTGTAGTTGCTATCGGCGCTCGATACCGTGTGTGTGATCACCCCTTGGTGAGGCGAGGCCTCAATCGCGGCGTCATCAACCGCCTTTACAGTGATGGTTTGAGGGGTTTGATCGCTGAGGCTGAGGGTGAGCGACGCGGCAAAGGTGATGCCATCCGTGCTGAGACGGGTCTGGATATCTGCAGCCGCAACAACAATGCTGACCGGGGCTGTGGGGGTGGTGTTCAGGGTGAGCGTATAGGTGTCTGTGGTGGCACCTTGCTCATTCACGCTCGTGCTTCCAGCCGACTCTGAAATCGAGATTCCCGGCATAGGATTGATCGAGACCTGCACATCATCGATCGCTAGGCCGTGATCGGAGAGGCTATGGTCTGGGTCCGACCAGCGCAGCCAGAGCTCAGCGCCGGCGGCAAGATTGAGCCCCTCAATGGCGCCGGAAAGGAGCCGGCTGTTCACGGCGAGGTTGCCATCGAGGGCGCCGGCGCTGCCTCCGGTGATCGGCGAGCTGAAGGCCAGGGCAGGCACAGCGCTCCAGCTGCCACCGCTGAGGTCGCTGCCGCCGATCCGCCAGTCCAGGCTGATGCTCTGGGCAGGGGCGCCGCTGTTGCGCCACTGTTCACCGCGGAAGCTGAGGTAGACACGATCGAGGCGAGAACCGGTGTCGTTGAACAGGCGCAGTCCCCAGCTGAAGCTGCCGGCGACGGGATTGCTCGAACCGATTGAGCCCAGGGCGCGGTCGCTGGAGGCGCTGGCGCCGAAGCTGTAAAGGTTGCCGGCGGTGCTGTTGACCGTGCTGGCCGCCAGAGAGGTGCCGCTGCCGGTGCGGCGTGCCGACCAGCCAGGCAGCAGGCCATCACTCCATGGGGTGCTGCCGCTGCTGATCAGGCTGTCGAAGGTCTGCTGGTAGCCACTGGCCAGCGACAGGCTGCCGGCCGGAATCACAGGCGTGCCGGGACTGAGCTGGAGGCTGCGGAACTTCTGCAGGGGCTTGCCATAGCCGGATGTGGTCTCCAGGTCTTTGGAGATCACCCCGTTGGCGTACCAGATGGTGTCGCCGTCATCCACGAGCAGCTGCAGGTTGCTCGTGGCGGTGAGGTTGGCGGGCACCTCCACGATCGCCTCGGGGCTGCCGGCTCCCCCCAGCAGGCTGGAGAGGTCGGCGCTGAGGAGCAAGGGCGCGTCGCTGGCGGCGCCACTCCAGCGGTAGAGCCGGAAATCGGCGGGCGCCGCGCCGCTGGGCCCGGCAACGATTAGGTAGTCGCCGGCGGAGTTGCGTTCGATGCTGCGGATGCCCCGCCCGCCCAGATCAAGCTGGATCGGCGTGCCGAAACGGGCCGTGCCGGCTGGGCCGCCGCCAAGGCTGATCAGCTCGGCGATGTTCAGCAGCGGCACGATCAGCGCCTGCTGGCGGTTGCTGGTGGGCAGGGTGGGGGCCCGGAAGGCGAGGTAGGCGCCGCTGCCATCGGGCGCCATCGCCAGGCCTTCGATGTTGAACCCGGCCGGCTGCTCCGGTTGAACCCCCGGGGCGGCGCTGGCGGCGAGCCCGAGGCTGCCGCCCTGGGCCTGATCCCAGGCCAGCAGGTCATCTTCCAGGTGGGCGTAGAAGCCCAGCGCCGTCAGGCTGATGCCAGCGCCGCTGCCGCTCAGAGCCGTGGCGAACAGGCGCTCGCGGTTGGGGCGGTCATCGCCACTGGCGTTGTTGCTGTGGGATCCCAGCCAGTAGAGGGTGGATCCGTTGCGGGTGGAGGCCTCCAGATCCACCTCGGAGCCGCCCACCAGGCCAAGGCTGGCATCCATGGCGAAGCTCGCTCCCGCCAATCCCGACTGCTGGCGGTTCACCAACCGCAGCACCTGATCCTCGTCGTCGGCCACCACCATCCAGTCGGCATCGATGGCGATGGCGCTGGAGGCATCGCTGGCGCCAACGTGAAAACGGGTGGCGGCGGGGTTGGCGGCAGCGGCGGAGGCGCCATAGGTGAAGCTGCTGCTGGAGCTGCCGCCGCCGTCGCTGACCGTGAGGGTGATCGTGGTGAGGCCCACGCCGGCGGGGGCGATGGTCAGCAGCCGGTCGGCCCCACTGCCGCTGAGCAGCAGGCCGGAGGGGCCGACCACCGAAACGTTGCTGCTCTGCACCGACAGCAGCAAGCCGGCGGTGGCGGTATCAGGGTCTGCCAGCTGAATGGCGATGCCGAGGGTGCGGGCGGGATCTGTGGGGTCGTTGATGACACCGCTGAGGAAGCCGCCTGAACCATTCGAGGGCAGGTCAATCCACGGTTGCGGCGGCGTCAGCAGCAGAGAAGGAGGAGCTCCAGGCAAATCGTTGTCGCCGATCGCTACAGGCCGCTCAGCCACAAGCAGACCCTGGTAAGCGGGATCGGCGCTGCTGATCGAAAAGCGAAGCAGCCCGCCGTGCTGGCCTTCCACCAGCAGGTCGTCGACGGCGGAGATGTTGAGGGTTTGAGGGATCGACCAGTTGGCGGGGGTGAAGCGGAAGCTGGAGCTGGCGGCTGTGAGCTGGGCGCCGGTGTCGACCGCCACCACCACATCGGCCAGGGGCTGGCTGCGCAGCGCCAGGCTGAGGCTGTCGCCGCTGCCCCCTTCGGCAACGGCCGAGGCACCGCCCGATTCGATCACCAGTAGGCCCGGCAGTCCGGCGTTGTAATGGCCGGGGTTGCCGAGGCTGCCGCCGCTGGTCCGGCTGTTCTGAGCATCGCCTGCGGTGGACAGGCGCCAGGCGGCCTGAATCTGCAGCGCAGCGAGGGCAGAGACGGGGGCCCAGCCGCTGACGTTCTGGGTGCGGATGGTGCCGCTGAAGCTCTGGTCGTCGTAGGTGAGCCGATCAACCAGGGCTGCGGCATTGTCGTAGAGATTGATCTCATCGGCGCGGCCCAAGTTGTTGGTGAGGCCGCCGATCACCTTCACCGAGGGGGAGAGACTCCAGGCAAGGCGAAATGCGCTGGCTTCGGCTTCGGTGAGGATCACCGATTCACCGGGGGCAACCACACCAAACCCGCTCAGATCCTGGGAACCGGGTTGGCGGCTGTTGTCATCGAAACTCCAGCCGCTGAAGTCAACAGGGAGGCCGCTGAGATTGGTGAATTCGATATATTCACCACCATCGCCCTGGTAGAGATACTCGCTGATCTGAATGGCCCCGGATCCCTCGTCGTCATCGCTGATCGTCACGGTCTGGCTGGAGGGAGTGCCAGCGGCGTAGGCGGAGCTGGAGGCCAGGCTGATCAGCACCGTTTCCGCGGCTTCGATCAGGTTGTCGGCCAGGGGCGTAAGCAGCAGTTCCACGGCTTCGGCGCCGGCGGGAATCGTGAGCAGGTTGCCGCTGAGGTTGGCGGCGGCCGTGAGCGGCGTGAGGCTGTAGTCGCTGTCGCGCACGGCCGTGCCCGCCAGGTTGAGGGTCACGGCCAGGGCAGCGCTGGTGGATCCGCTGCGGCGAATCAGCAAGAGGGCGTTGTCGTTTGCCGCCGTGGCTTCGTTGGCACTGGCATCCGCTCCCTCGAGGCTGACGGTGGGAACGGGCGCGACGGCGCTGATCTGTAGATCATCAATCGCCAGACCGTGATCAGAGGAGGCATCATTGGTCTCGGTCCAGCGCAACCAGAGCGTGGTGTTCGGCTGCCAGGCGAGGCCGCTAAGGATGCCGCCTCGATCGCTCACCCTGCCTGTTGTATTTCCATCGATGGCTGCAGCCGCAGCCGAGGTGGCCTGCGGAGACGACCAGTTGAAACTGCCGCCAGGGGTGGTCCAGGTGGTGACTGAGGCGAAGGAGCTGGCGAAGCCGTAGCTCAAGGTCATCGACTGGGCGGTGTTGTTGTCGGCTTTGCGCCATTGCTCACCGGCGAACTGGATGTTGAGGGCCTCCAGCAGAGCGCCGGAGCTGTTGGTGAGGGCCAGGGCGATCCAGCCGGCCACCGCCCCACTATTTGGACCTGGAGAGCCGAAATAGTCGCCTCCGGAGCCCAGCCCGCCGAGGGCCCGGTCGTTGCTGCCACTGGTGCCGTAGCTGTAGAAAGCCCCAGTGTTGGATGAGCCATCGTTGACTCTAAGAATGGTGATGGCCTCAGGAGCGCTGCCGGGCTGGCGGAAGAGGAACCAGCCCGGCAGGGACAGATCATTGGTCGAGGTGGCAGAGGTGCCTGACGAGGCCAGGCTGTTGAAGTTCTGCTGGTAGAGGTCAACGAAGCTGACGGGCACGGTTCAGTCGACCTGGAACCTGGCCATGTTGGGCTGGATCGCGGAAATCTTTGTTATGAACAGTCGAACAATGGATTAAGAGCTTGCTTGAGCCATTCGGCTCGCATGGTCCCTCAGCGGCCAGTTTCCATACCCTTTGGCCCATATTTCAGCCCGGATCGGCAACGCCTCCGATCTGCGGCTACTGCCGCCTTCCACCGCGATCACCCCCCAGATCAAAGGTGCCCTTGGGCAGGTGGAGGTGCTCGTGTTCACTTCCGCTCCTGCCAACTGGGCAGTCGCTTGATCAACTTGATCAGCTGGTGAACGTCGCCACCACGGCTGCGTGGTCGGATGCCGGGTCGGATTTTCGCTCGGTGGGTACCTCATTCACCGAAGGCAGACGGCTCGACACCACAACCGTGCGCGCTTCGGGGATGTTCTCGGGGTTCACGAGGCGGTGGCTGGCAAAGACTCCGAGCCCGTGGGGCCTTGAATGATCTGGGTGGCGGAAGGGCCTGGTGGAGAGGATCGCCAGCCTCCGCCGCATGGGGCATCCTGAGGCTCCGGATCGGCATCGAGGGGCTGGATCTCTAGATCACCCTCCCACTGCAACGCGCCGCGGAAGGAGCGGATGGCTCGCTGCTGCTGAAGCCGCATCAGGGCGTCGACCTGGACAATCCGCTTCTCATCCCCTGCTGTCTTGGTCAGCCACCAGAAGCAGGCCGCCCATGATTGCCAGGTTTTTGAACAGCTGAATCCGCTCCATCGTGTCTGCCACATCACCGTGGAACAGCAGGGTGGTGGGCACCAGGAACAGCAGCAGCAGCACCGCCCCCAGCCGGGTTTTCCAGCCGCTGATCACCAGGGCCGAACCCACCGCCATCAGCACGATGGCCGCCACCAACAGCACGGGCGCCAGCGGCAGTCCCTTGGCGGCAATGGCGCCGGCCACGCCGGCAAAGCCTGTCAACTTGCCGATCACGGCATGGATGAACACCAGGCACAGCAGCACCCGGGCGATGCGGTTCAGCAACGAGGGCTGGTGGGGCTGCTGGTTCATGGGGCGTGGGGTCTGCTGGGGGCATTCTGGGGTCGGTGGCCAGCGTTGTGGCGGTCCTCACTGAGGGGCGGGGCAAGATGTTGATGCCTGGGTTGATGACCTGGCTACGGCCGTTACGGGGTAGCCCAATCAAAAGCCTCCCCGGAAGGGGAGGCTGAAGAGCAAAGATAGATCATTCAAACAACGGCTTTCTTGATCCGGGCACGCAGGCGGCGGGAGAAACCTAAGGCCATGCCTGCGCCGAAGATGGGCATAGGGCCGGGGGTGGTAACAACAGGATACTTAGAAAGTGTAGAATCTACCTGCATATAGCTGTTGCCCAATGCATCCTGCACTAGGACGGCATTACCTTCCGAGATATTGTCAAATTGCTGTGCCAACTGCGCAGAGCTATAACTCCAGCCTGTTGGCAGACCCATCACGCTGGTCATATAATCCACGTCTTGGAGATTCTCATATGTCAGGCCTGGGTTTATGAACCTCGCGCAGGACTGCATCACGTAGAGATTCCCCGATGGATCTAGCAATTGAAAGATCTGTTTGTTTGCATAATAAGTCCGCGTCGCATCCCATGTCACGCTCGAAAGGATATAGGCCAGCCCACTAATATCTGTATTGAAGCCCACGAAGCGAAGGTAGTATCAGGTACACCTTGTGAGCTACTTGGTACATCTAGGATAAGATACGTACTCGTTCCAGTAGGGATGCCCTCGACTGCTTCATCGTAAATCCAATTACGCGGCCAATCCAAGATGAATCCAGTGGCGCCCGAAGGCAACCCATACGGATTTCCAGGATAATATGTAGCGTTGTAGTTAGCTAGGGCTTGCTGAATTACCTGATTGAACATTTCATTGCGCCAAGGGCGGCTTGATCAGTCTGGACGATTAAGTGCGAACGATGTCGCGCCTTATGCAAAAGGTAGCCTATGTAGCCCACAAGCGCCCTGAACGACGCCAGGAAGCCCATAACCAGAGCATCGCAAAGTAGATCGAGACAAGAAGAACAAATAAAAGGCGCAGTAGCCTCAGGATCTTCTCCGCATTCATCACAAAGAACGCCATCGTGATCACCGTTCTTGATGTTTCAACTAGCTTTGTCAGAATCCGATCAAGTCCGTATTTCCGCTTTCCCGTTCCGATCCTTCCCTCAAACACCGAACGCTTTCTTAAGTCTGATTTGAACAGCTCCTGCTGCTCTGGTGTCTGCTTTTCGGCTGCTGCTTGCTTCTTGCGTGGGCGGCCACTGAGCCTGATGTTATTGTCTGCCAGAACTTCTTGTTGTCTGATGTCATATAGATTGAACGCCCTAGATCAGAAGCGGGCAGGCAATGATAATCTTGATAGACATCACCCGCTCCCGTCTTCTGCATCTAGATGTTGGGCTTAGCATGATGCTGATATCAGAACTAGTTGGCTTCGGGCTTAGGAGCAAGAAAGCGCTTAAAGAGTGCAGCATACTGTTCAGGGGGCACCTGATCTATGCTGCTTCCATGGCGTTCATAATACTTACCCTCGTACAAACATGGGATATTGCCAGCTTCAATCTTAAAGACTAATACTGATCTGCCAAAATAGTTAACAAGGCGTAAGTCGCGATTAATTTGATTTTTTGCCCAATCCTCCAAGCTTGACTGTTTTAGTTTCTGGGAAATCATCTGAAAGTACGAGTCTAGTCCCTTTGAGCTAATCTTTGCCTCGTGATCAATTCCAGTTATCAGGAACTGCTGATAAGTAGTCTCTGATATTCCATACATTCTCTTAAGCTTTTTGAGATCGTTTTCGCTGTCGGCAATGCCAACTATTACATATCCAACTGCAGCTGGCTTATAATTTGCGATAGCCGATAAGGTTTTAAAAACTTTGCCAAACATTCCCTCATCAAAGGTGTTGCTGCCATCTAGTCTTAGGAAGCCTTGTTTAAAATCATACATTGGTTGTTCAGTATACGATTGCATCAAAATATTCTCGAGTTCAGTTGTCCACGAGCTTAGAGCGGGATCGTTCTGATTCCGTTTTTCACATGCTGGCCGAAGAAGGCCTTTTGCTACATTAATGTTCTTAGTTCTATCAACCCCGCTAAATCTTCCACCGCCACCTCCGATCTGAATATGCTTTCCAGCACCATCAAGAGCTTTTGCCACTTTCTTGTAGTCTCGAATAACACAGTCTTCGTCTACAAGAAGTTCCCACAGGGCCAGAAAGACTGACTGGTAATAGCGTGGAGCCCTCTGGACCGGATCCTGAAACATAATATCGCTGAACTTCTTGCTCGCTGCCTTAAGGATGTTTCGGATGTTTTCATGAACAGCCATAAACTGAGATGTCAACGTGCTGGTCCCAATCTTCTTAAGTGCCGTTCCAATATCATCCATTCGATCAGTTTTGCTGTCGCCTCTTGAGTAGCCAAAAAACTCATCTATGATTTCGGCGGTCGACGAGAGCTTTGGAGATAGTAGTATATAACCTAACATATCTGCAATAATCTCTTCGTCTCTAGACTGCCGAATGTCTTCCCTTGTGAAGATCTTGTTTTGGACCCAAAAAATATCATCAACATTGATGCCGTATGAAAGCTCGCGACTTGTAATGCTGATTTGGCGCATGGCGCCCAAAAAAAGCTTCTCACCGGCAGAGACATCTCCCCGAACTCGAGAGGCTAGGCTCCTAACAAGCTGCGAGAAGTCAGTAGTAACACCGGCCATACGGAGCTCTTGGCGAGAAAGATGCTTCCCGTAAGAGTTGATTCTCCTAAATATTTCATCTATTTGATTGTGTGACGCGGCAGGATATACCGTAAGAGGCAGATTATATCGAACAATTCGCACGCATGCATCTCTATCCAGTGCCGGATGTTTCTGACTTAACTTATTGGTGTCAAGCAATAGCTTGGTTTCTGCCATAGACTGCAAATCAAAGTAGTTGCCGTCGAGGTCAAACTCTCCTTCAATAAATGATGCAATTGCATTGAGCCGTTGCATGCCATCAATAATTTCAAATCTGTCTTCACCTTCGTGTTCAACATCAGCAAGCAAGATCAAGGGAACTGGAAAGTTCTTTCTCAGTGAATCTGCAAATGCTCTCTTTTCATCTATAGACCATACCAGCTTGCGCTGATAGCGCCGATTCACGAGAAACCTGTTAGACGCATAAAAACTATAAACACGCTCTACGCTCTCATTCCTGTTTGTCAGTTCTTGCTTGATAGTTGTCATGAATTATCCAAGTGAAAAGACCGACAAGCGTTTCGAGAATTCTATCCTCTCTCGGCCGGCCCAACGCTCCAGATCAGAAGCGGGTCGGGAATTCGAACTCGGAACCAAACCATGCTCCCGCCTTCTGTATCTGGATGTTAGCTGCCCCAACCGAATACCTCACAGCTCTGAGGAGCGATACTGATTGATTCAGTTATTCGGCTTAAAAGGTTAATCGTCCCACGTCCCAGTAATGCCCCACCACAAAGCATAGTCAAAGAACAAGAGAAACCATATTGACCTGTCTGGCTGTTCTGGCACATGCGCAACCTTGTATTCAAAGACTCCTGGCCAGCCATGTTTACCTAATCTCGTATCCTGAAGATGAGATTTAGTATCCTCAGCAAGAGCTGGGGTATTGAGCCATTGACACTGAACTGAAGTGCTTTGAGGCAATGGCGCGCTGTATTCCAGAAAATAGAGACCTTTGATTATCTTAACTACAACTCTATCAAGTCGCCGGTAGTCTACTTCTTGAGCGAGTCTTCTGCCGAGGTAAAGGCCTGAGGGAGACGTGAGATTTACCCGCTTCATCCTTGTCTTCATGGCCAATCTCACCCCTCGATGTCGATTTAACATCCTTGGGAGGCGCGATTCCCACATCGACTTGCCAGTATCCTTTAATCCCGCATCGCTAAGCATTAATGAAACCAGGAAAAACTCCTCATCTTTTGATCCTTTATGGTTGCAACATGGACACGATGGTACTGTTGCAAGATTTGAGGGTCTTGGGTTGGGAAAGAAGCTTTTGGGAGGAACATGGTCTCGTGTTATTTCTGAGGCTGCGCCGCAATACACACATTGGCAATTGTCTTTCCTCATGTCTGTGCTGTGCAGCTAACGCTGTATGGGCGGGTCCGGTATCCACTCTGCGGTGGGAGCCGTTGTCGGCCTATGCAGCCGATGGGAAGCCGGCAACTTACTCCAAAGGGCATGCGAGGCAATGGGTTTGGAGGATTGTACGGTGGAGACAAGGGGATTTTATACGGACCCGGTATCGCCGGCGGCTCTTTTCGACTTCATTACAGAACATCTGGCGGACTGGTGACATCCATTGGCCCACGAATGAGGATTCGCACATACAGCGAGGCTGGCATCGGTGGCACGCGCTCCTTCCAACGTTTCAGATCAGGGGCAGAAGCAGGCAATCGTTGGCAACGGCTCGCCTGGTCGTCTCGCATTGCAGGCTGAGGTAAGCGCCACCCTGCATGCCCGCAGCAACTCCACCTGGAGCAGCGCCTTCGTGGCCAGCGCCATCCCGGCCACCCCATCCACGATCGTGCTGGAGCCTGAGCAGAACAGCAGCTTCTTCCTGAACGTCGCCTATGCCGTCTTCCATTCCAGCTTCAGTTTCAGCCTTGACAGCACGGGCCGCCCCTCAGCCCAGCGCCTGCTCCACTCAGCCCCTCACAGCTCTTCCGCCAGCGCCCTGCCTCCTCAGCGCAAGGTAGGTCCGCAATCGCTCTCGGTGGCGGGCAGAGGGATCGAGCTGGACTCGGGCGGAAAGCAGCGCTGCCTGATCAAGGCGCTCGATGCAGGCGATGCCCCATTGCTGGGGGAGTGGGAAGGGATCTGCATCGCCAGCTGCACCAGCAGCTCCACCCCATCAAGCAGCGGCATCACCGCCAGGACCAGGTCCTCGCTGCTGGCGATCTCGTTCTTCCAGAACTGCAAGTCTTCCAGAACTGCAAGGGCAGGCCGTCATGGGTCTACACCGCATCGAACATCCGATCGATCGGGTTCTCGGCCATCGGATGGCCAGCATGGAGAACGTCCCAGACCCAACGCCTGGGCGCCATCAGCCGCAGGGCCACCCAGGTGGCCGATCACCACGCCCCTGCTTCTGTACAGGCTGTACAGAAACGAATCAGCCCCAAAACACCCAAGCCAAGGGGCGAGAAGCCACACCTCCATCCCCCTCCACCCAGCCGGCACCATCCCCACCGGCCCCATGCGCCAAGCTGGCGCCACCTTCGAACCGCTGCCGCGATGGCGCCTCTGCCGCCCCCCGAGCCCTCGCGCCACCTCGAAACCACCGCCAGCCTCGATGCCCGCAAGCTGCGCTTCGAGCTCAACCGCATGGTGCTGCCGATCGGCCTGGAGGCCAGCTTCGGCGTGATCCGCCACCCCGGCGCCTCCCTGGCCGTGCCTGTGCTCGACGACGGCCGCGTGGTGGTGCTGCGCCAGTACCGCTTCGCCGTGGCGACGCGCCTGCTGGAGTTTCCGGCCGGCACCCTCGATCCCGGCGAAGGGCCCCTGGCCACGATGGAGCGGGAGCTGCAGGAGGAGGCCGGATACCGCGCCAGCCGCTGGGATCCGCTCGGCGCCATGCTCCCCTGCCCCGGCTACTCCGATGAGGTGATCCACCTCTTCCTGGCCCGCGATCTCACCCGCTTGGAGGCACCCCCCGCCGGCGACGACGACGAGGACATGGAGGTGCTGCTGATGGAGCCGGCAGCATTGGATCAGGCCATTGCCAGTGGCGATGAATACCTCGATGGCAAGAGCGTGACCGCCTGGTTCCGCGCCCGCCAGCTGCTCGGTCTGTGACCCCTCCCCGCTGGCTGTTCTGGCACCGCCGCGACCTGCGTCTGGCCGACAACCTCGGCCTGGCGGCGGCGGCCGCCGCCACCCCAGCCGTGACCGGCGTGGTGGTGCTGGATCCGGGCGAGCTGGCCGCCAGCCAGCAGGCCCCGGCCCGGCGCTGGTTCTTGTCCGAGAGTCTGCGGGAGCTGGCCGGCCGCTGGCAGGCCGCCGGCAGCCGCCTGCTGATCCTTGAGGGCGATCCGGTGCTCCTGCTGCCGCGGCTGGCGGCCTCCACGGGGGCTGCGGTGATGACCTGGAACCGGGGCGTGGAACCGGCCGAGCGCGAGCGCGACCGCCGGGTGGCCGCCGCCCTGCAGGGCGATGGGGTGAAGGTGCTGGTGGATTGGGACCAGCTGCTGGTGCCCCCCGAAACGATCCTCACCGGCGCCGGCGATCCCTACCGCGTGTACGGCCCCTTCCTGCGCAATTGGCGCGGCCAGGTGGAGCGGCGCGCCACCGCCGGCGAACTCGACCCACGGCCGGCGCCGCGGGAGTTGCTGGATCTGGATCCAGCCAGCCTCCCCCGGCCGGAGCTGTGGGCGGCGCTTCCCTTGCTGGAGATGCTGTCCAGCCCCACTCAGCTGGCGGCTATCGCCGCAGCCTCAGGCGACCCAGGAGCCAGAGGTGTGCGCCCCGGCGAGGCCGGCGGCGCACCGAGCGCCGATGCCTCCGCGAATGCTGATCTCTGGACGATTAGAGCCTTCAACGGCGCCGACCTCTGCCCCTGCCGCCCCGGTGAAGCGGCGGCCCAGGCCCAGCTGGAGGCCTTCGCCGATGGCCCGGCCCTGGCCCGCTATGACGAAGGCCGCAACCTGCCGGGGGAGGCGGGCACCTCAGCCCTCTCGGCCGCTCTGCGCTTTGGCACCCTCAGCCCCCGCCAGGCCTGGGCCGCCGCGGCCATGGCACGTTTCGCTGCCCGCAGCGACGAAGCCCTGGCCTCAATCACGGTGTGGGAGCAGGAGCTCTGCTGGCGCGAGTTCTACCAGCAGGCCCTGCTCCACTTCCCCGAGCTGGCCGATGGCCCCTACCGACCCCAGTGGCGCCACTTCCCATGGGAGAACGACCCGCAGCGGCTGGCTGCCTGGCAGGCGGGACTCACCGGCATGCCGATCGTGGATGCGGCGATGCGGCAGCTGGTGGAGTGCGGCTGGATGCACAACCGGCCGCGCATGATCGTGGCCTCCTACCTGGTGAAGGACCTGATCTGCGACTGGCGCCTGGGCGAGCGCTTCTTCATGGAGCACCTGGTGGATGGCGACCTGGCCGCCAACAATGGCGGCTGGCAGTGGAGCGCCAGCAGCGGCATGGACCCCAAGCCCCTGCGCATCTTCAACCCCGCCACCCAGGCCGCCAAGTTCGACCCTGAAGCCACCTACATCCGCACCTGGCTGCCGGAACTGGCCCACGTGGCCACCGCCGACTTGATCAGCGGCCACATCGGCGCCCTGGAACGCCGCGGCTACCCCGAACCAATCGTGGACCACAAACTCCAGCAGGCACACTTCAAGGCGCTGTATGCCGGCTTGCCGCGGGGGTGAGCGAAGCGATCAAAAGCGGAAATGGGCGATCAGCACTGCACCCAGCGCATGGCTGGTCTTCCCGGGGGCCGTGTACTGGCCGTTCGGGCGACTCAGATAGAAGATGGAGGGGGTGAGAGTGATGTGGTCGCTCATCCGCAGCGCCGTCCAGGCTTCCCAGGCGACGTTCCCATCCTGGGGGGTGTGGCCATCGCGCAGGCGGGTCACGAAGGTGGGCTGGCCCACGGCGAAACCGGCGGCATGGCCGCTGCCCAGCAGGTGGCTCCAAAACAGGGCCGCCGACCACGACTGACTCTCAGCGATGTTGGTGGCGCTGTTGGTGGAAACGGGCAGGGCCGAGGCCTGCTGCAGGAAGCTGGCGCCCCAGCCCAGGTTGATCGAGGGCAACCAACTCACGGAGGTCGGTTGCCAGGCGGCGGTGAGGGCCACGTTGTTTGAGAAGGCGGTCTCACCGCTGCCGGTGGGGGCGCAGGGCTGACGCTGGTTGGCGAACTGGGTGCCGCGCCGGAAGTTCAGGCCGCACTGGCCGTAACGCCAGGCGGCCGCCACCACGTAGCCCGGCCCGCCGATCCCCACCTGACCGAAGAGGCTGCCGCGGCTGTAACGGCCAGCGATGCCGGCCCCGAGGTCGCCATCGGTGGTGTTGGCGGCGTCGGAGCTGGGCGCCACATAGGAGGCGGAAGCGGCCAGGTAGGGACGCCCCTCCGCCACCGCCTGCTTCCACTGGGCTCCCACCGCCGCGCCGGTGGCCTTGTTGTAGGTGCCGGGAGCCCCGTTGAGCGTGAAGAAATCAAGGATCGGCGGCCCCGGCTCGGCGCCGTAGAACCAGGGCCGCAGGGCGGTGATCTCATGGGTGGGCCGAGCCACCGCTCCCACCAGGGCCGTAACCTCGCCACTGATCGGGAAGCGGTAGTACAGCCGGGTGGCATCCAGCACATTGGCGCCAGCGCGGGGCGCAGTGCTCTTGTCGAGGGTCAGCAAGTTGTAGGGATTGCCCTCGAAGGCACTGCGATTGGCATTGCCGCTGTTGAGCCGGGTGTAAAGCAGATCCTTGCCGGTGAAGCTGGTGAGCAGATTGAGGTGCACCTCGTAGTTGATCACCGTGGCGCCCCAGTTGGCGTTGTTGGCGGCGGGGTAGGCGTTGCGGCTGCGGGCCGGAATGGCGGCCGCATCGAGACCGACCGGATAGGGGGCGTCCTGGGTTCCACCGAAATGGGTGGCCCCCGGCGTGAAATAGGTGCTCACCACCAGGCGGGTGGTGGGGGAGAACCGGGTGGCCTCCAAGGCGTTGAGGGCCGCATTGAGCCGATCGGCGCGGATGCCGAACTCCTGGAGCCCGGTTTGGGAGGCCTCCAGCTCCCGGCGCTGCTCCGCCGTGGCTTGAAGGCCGGGCTCCAACGCCGCATCCAGCCGCTCCGCAGCCCCCATGCGCCCGATGTCGGCCCGTCCTGCAGTCTCTCGGCGGGCCCAGCCGTCGTCGTAGCGGGCGAGCGTGGCCCAGTTGAGATCGCTAACGGCAGGAATGGAAGACGCGGTCGCCGTACTGGAGGCCTCCCCCGGGGCACCCGGCCCGGGCTGGGGGGCCGCACCAGCCACATCGGCGCAGGTCAAGGAGCTGGCCAGCAGGATCAGGGCGCCACCACCGGCAACCGGAGAGCCGCCTGTACGGCCGAGGATCCGGCGCGGCCGACACCCGATCGCCGCGATTGCCTCAGAGCGCACCCACCGATAGCGATTCATGCCGGTCCAGGGATCTGCCGGCGGCGCCGCTGAGCAGCCGCTGCAGGGTTGAGATCACGGTGTCCTGCTGGTCGGCGCTGAGTTCCGGGAAGATCGGCAGGCTGAGCACCTCGGCGCAGAGGCGCTCGGTGGTGGGCAGGCTGCCGGGGCCATAGCCGAGCTCTGCGAAGGCGGGCTGGCGGTGGATCGGGATCGGGTAATAGATGATCGTGATCACACCCGCCTCCTGGAGCTGCTGCTTGAGCCAGTCGCGGCAGCAGGCCTCGGGGAGGCCGTAGCAGGCGCTGTCAGAGGAGGGGGTGCAGGCGCCGGCACAGGCCGCTGGGGTCTCAGGGCAGGCGGCCACCCGCACCACAAACTGGTTCCAGCTGTGGCCAGCGTGACCCGCCTCGGGCAACTGGATGCCCGGAAGGTGCGAGAGTTCGGCGAGGTAGCGGGCTGCGATCGCCCGACGCCGCTCCACCCAGCGCTCCAGGTGCGGCAGCTTCACCGCCAGCACGGCGGCCTGGATCGCATCGAGACGGCTGTTGTAGCCCAGGTCGGTGTGCAGGTAACGGCGAGGCATGCCGTGCACCGCCAGCTCGCGCACCCGCTGGGCCAACTGGGGATCGCGACAGGTCACCGCCCCGCCATCGCCGGCACCACCCAGGTTCTTGGTGGGGAAGAAACTGAAGCAGCCGGCATCGCCCCAGCTGCCCACCGGCCGACCGGCCCACTGGGCACCGCTGGCCTGGGCGCAATCCTCGATCACCAGCAGCCCATGGGCGGCGGCGATCGCATTGATGCGCTCCATGTCCACCGGCCGGCCGAACAGATGCACCGGCAGCAGGGCGCGGGTGGCGGAGGTGATGGCCGCCTCGATCCGATTGGCATCGATCAGATAGGAGCCACCCTCCACATCCACGAAGACCGGAATCGCCCCCACGGCACTGATCGCCTCGGCGGTGGCGAAAAAACTGAAGGAGCTGGTGATCACCTCATCGCCAGGCCCGATCCCCAGACCCCGCAGCGCCAGGATCAGGGCATCGGTGCCGCTGTTGCAGCCGATCGCATGGGGCACGCCACAGAGCTCGGCAAAGGCCTGCTCAAAGCCGGCGATGGTGCTCCCACCGATGTACTGACCACTGCGCAGAACCGCGAGAACCGCCTCCTCGAGGCCGGGGCCGAGTTGCTCCAGCTGCTCGCTGAGGCTGAAGGGGGGAATAGGCATGGCGGCAACCTTAAGCCCGCCTACCGGATGCGCGCGTGGGCGCACCAAAGCCTCAACGGGCCCACGCCGGCGCGGCGCCGGGATGCCATTTGATGTTGCAGCCGATCGAGGCGATCTGGGGCTCGGACACCGGCTGGTCCGCCAACACCGCCGCCAGAGCAGCCCGCAGATCGCGGCCGTCGCAGGGGAGGTCGTTGCCCGGACGGCTGGGATCGAGCTGGCCGCGGTAGGCCAGGCGATGGGCGCGATCGAACAGAAACAGATCGGGGGTGCAGGCGGCCTGGAAGGCGCGGGCCACGGCCTGGTCTTGGTCCAGCAGGTAGGGGAAGGTCCAGCCGTGGGTGGCGGCCTGGGCAGCCATCCCCTCGGGTCCATCCTGGGGATGGCTGCGGAGGCTGTTGCTGGCGATGCCGAGCAGCACGGTCCCATCGCCCAGATCCTTGTGCAGCAGGGTGATCTCAGCCTCGATGTGCTTCACGAAGGGGCAGTGGCAGGAGAGGAAGAGCACCAGCACCGGCCGCCCCGCCAGGGCACCGGCAGCGGGCAACCGCCCCACAACCTCCTCGAGCGCGCCCCGGTTGCGCTCGCGCTCCAGCAGGCCCTGGGGCAGGGGCGTGCCCAGCGGAAGCATGGTGGAGGGGGTGAGGGCCATCGATCCGGAGTCCTCGACGAACGGCTGCGGCGTTCCTGCCGCGGTGAGGATCATGGCGAATGCTGCAGCCCCCGGTGCCTCTCCCCCTGGAGTCCGATCGCCCGTCGCGGCCAGCGGCTGTCCCCTGGTCGGGCGGCCCCGGGTCGCCCCGTTCCGGCCAACGGCGCCGCGACCGGCCGGGGATGGGCCGTAGGCGGGCGAAGCCCAGCGATCTGCTACCGCTCTTCGGCGCCCTCGCCCTGCTCTGCGGTGGCTGCCTGCGCCCGCAGCTCCACAGCAGCGGCCGCGTGTTCCCCCTGATGCGCCACACCCCCGGCGATGGCCTGGCGGTGGTGAACGCCCCCGGGGGCAGCGGCATCCACATCTGGCTCGACCCCGACACCGAAACCGCCGGAATCTGCCGCCCCCGCTGGAATCCGGATCCGGCACGCCTGAGCGGCGGCGATGGCGCTTCGCCCACTAGCAGCGGGCGGGCGCCACGGGAGGAGTTCTACGCCGCCCTGCGGCGGGGTCCGGTGCGCTGGGCCCTGCGCCGCCAGATGATGGAACTCTGCCGCCACCGGGCTCCGGGCCGGCGCTTCCAGTGGCAGGGCCCGCCCCGCAGTGACGCGGCCTTCCTGCCGGTGCTGCAACCGCAGCTGGAGGAGGAGCACCTGCTCAGTAACCCCACCGCCGTGCGGCGGACCGAGAAGCAGTTGCTGGGGATACCCCTCACACCCGAAGACTGGAACGAGACGCGGCCGCCGCGGCCGCCGGACGGCCCCTGATCAGCCAGGCCCCCCTGGGGCACAAGCTGGATTCCGGGCTGACTCGATCGCTCCGCGGCACCGGCTCAGAGGGGCTCCGCCAAGGCCACCGCCGCCCCATACCCCGCAGGCACCTCCACATTCCAGATCGCTAGTTCGGCTGGCTGGGTCGCAGATTCCCGCCGCAGACGCTCCAAACCGGCCAGACCCTCGCCACTGGCCTTCAGCCTGGCCTCGATCCGGCACCAGGCCTCCAGAAAGGCTGCGGACCCCTGCTCCGGCGGCAGGCTCTCCAGGCGAGAGACCGCAGCGGCCGGCAGGACCCTCCGGGCGATGGGCCGCCAGTCCAGACCCGGGCGGAGCCGCTCAACATCCACGCCCACGCGGCGACTGGGATGAAAGGCCATCAGGATCAGATCCCCGGAATGGGCCAAGTTGAAGTGCGGAGTGGCCTGCTCCGACCCATCGAGCACGGGCTTGCCGTGGGGGCCATAGCGGAAGCGCAGCGCCGCCGGATCGCAGTCCAACCAGGTCCCGAGCACCTGTCGCAGGGCGGCGCGGCCGACCAGAAAGCGCGCGCGATCCTCCGGGCGGCGGAAGCGAGCAGCCCGCTCCTGTTCGGCTCGATCGAGCATCGAGATCCACTCTCCCGTGGTCGCGGCTGCTCCGACATCAGTGACATTGAGGACCAGGAGCACTGGCACCCACGGATCCTCAGGTCTCCCCCACACCAAGGAAGGCACAGACTGACCTGACCACCAAGGCAGGGGCCTGATTCCGCCATGCACCTGACCGGACCAAGGCGGGGTGGCGAGAAGCGAGATCATCGGCCAGCGGTTTCGTGTGCAATATCCATCTTCAGCAAGGAGAGTTTCGAAAGCCCTGAATTTTCGATAAGGTCATCGATCGTGATCGCTTGGATATGGGGGCGTTCGCCGGCTGCCCATTCACGCACCTGCCGCGTCCAATCGCGATAATCTCGATAGCCACGATGTTCAATCATCAGATTAACCGATATTGGCTAAATATCGAAGTTATGCTGTCGAAGTTATACAGCTGAACTCGATCTCCATGGGGCTCCATAGGGGATGAGATTGCGCTGAAGAGCCTTGTTATTGGCAGCATCAGGTTCAACCGCAGCAACCCTACAGGCAGGAAGGCGCGAGAGGGAGTAAACACTCGCGAAGTCGACATTTTCACCGGCATCAAACCCCGCGCGGAGGCACCGAGAGGTCTTTCCTGCCGTTCCATAGAGACAGGCGAAACGCCGTGCGCCTTCCAGGCCCCAGGAGCAAACTGGCAAAATTTGATGTAGCGCTGCTTGATTTTTCCCTGATCGGCCCTCTCCGCCCCTACCCCCACACCAACGGCTCGGCGCGGCGCCAGTAGCGTGAGAAGCGGCGCAGGTCCGGCGCGGCCTGGCCCTCGAAGGGCAGGGCCACGAACGGCTCGGGCTCCAGCATCTGCACCGGCAGCGCCGCCGCCACCCTTGCCGCGCTGCGGAGCAGGCGGGGATCCACCGGCCGGCTGGTCACGAGGCCATCGCAGCCGTGCTCCTCAGCCGCCGCCAGGAGCTGAGCGGCAACATTCCCCTCGCGCACCGGCACCGGCAGCTCGGCCAGACAGGCGCGCAGAAAGCGAATCCGGCCGGGGGCCGGCGACCACTCCCCTGCATGGGAGGCCAGGCTCGCCGCCCCGGCCGTGGCAGCAGCAGCATGACCGGCGATCCAGTCGGCGTCGAGCACGGCCACGGCCGGAGCATCGGGGTGGGCGAGGAGAGCGGGGTTCGCGGCACCCAGAGCCTCCTCGTGCACCCAGACCAGCGGGCGGCGGAACCCGCCAACCGGGTTTGGCGGCGGCAGCGAAAGGCAGCCAGAGGCATCCAGCCCCTGTGCAGCGGCCTGAGCGACGGCAGCCAACGGAGGCAGCGGCGGACTCTGGTCTGGCAGAGGCCCTTCCGCCTGCACAGACAAGGGAAGGAACAGCCGCGTCTGCAGATCCTCGTAGCTCGCCTCAAACGGACACCCCGCCGCGCCGCCGCGGCCGGCCCGGGGGCAATCGCCGCAATAGCGGCCGCCGCTGAATCGTTCCAGGTTGGCCCGGTTGAAGATGTAGGGCTTGTGGCTGAAGCTGCTGGCCACCCACTGCCAGCTGAGATTGTTGCTGGCCGGATCGCCGTCGAGCAGGTGCCGCAGAAACCAGCGGGCGCCGGCCTGCCAGCGAACCCGCCGCCAGTGCACCACATAGGAGGCCAGCCACATCCGCGCATGGTTGTGCAGCCAGCCCGAGCCGATCAGCTCGGCGGCAAAGGCGTCGATGCAGGGCAGGCCGGTGCTGGCGGCGGCGATGTCGGACGGGAGCTCGGGGGCGTAAGCATCCGGCCGATGGCCGGTCTTGAGCGGCTCCCGGTCGATCCAGATGCCATCACCGAGCTGGCGCCAGAGGCGCTGCCAATAATCACGCCAGCCCAGCTCACTGATCAGTTTCTCGCCGGCACGGCGCTGGGCCTCGCTCCAAAGGCGGCTGCCGCCGGACGCGGAGCCGCCGGTAGCCGAAGTGAACAGATTCGTCTGCACCACCCCACCGGGCTCGGCGAGCGCCTCCAGCCGAGCGAACACGGCCTCACGCACCTCCGCCAGCGTGAGCACACCATGGCGGATCCAGGGCGAGAGGCGCGTCACGGCGCCATCGAGATGGTTGCGGCTGGCGCCATAGCGGGCGGGATCGATGGCGGCCAGGCGCTCTTCAGCTGCCCGGCGGCCACCACGGAGAACGGGCGGTGGCATCAAGGGCGGGCGGATCTCCTCGAAGCTAGGAGGGGGCTGGGGCTCTTGCCCGAGCCACCCAGGAGCCAAGACGAGGCTGAAAGCCTGAGACGCGCAACGGCCCCAGGGGCCCCGCCGGCCGCTGGGGGAGAATCCCCCGATCGCACCCCAGCGTCGCCGGCGGCGCTCCCCCCATGCTCCTCGACCTGCGCGGTAAGAAGGCCCTCGTCACCGGCATCGCCAACAACAAGTCGATCGCCTGGGGCATCGCCCAGCAGCTCCATGCCGCCGGCTGCGAGCTGGGGGTCACCTACCTGCCGGATGAGAGGGGCCGCTTCGAGGCCAAGGTGCGCGACCTCACCGCGCCGCTGGCACCCACTCTGTTTGAGCCGCTGAACGTGCAGGATCCGGCCCAGATCGAGGCCGTTTTCGCGAAGGTGGCCGAGCAGTGGGGCAGCCTCGATGTGCTGGTGCACTGCCTGGCCTTCGCCGGCAAGGAGGAGCTGATCGGCGATTACTCCGCGATCAGCCCCGAGGGCTTCGGCCGGGCCCTGGAGGTGAGCGCCTATTCCCTGGCACCGCTGTGCCGCTACGCCAAGCCCCTCTTTACCGACGGGGCGAGCGTGATCACCCTCACCTACCTCGGCTCCGAGCGGGCCATCCCCAATTACAACGTGATGGGCGTGGCCAAGGCGGCCCTGGAGGCGTCGGTGCGCTACCTGGCGGCCGAACTGGGCCCCGAGCAGAACGTACGCGTCAACGCGATCAGCGCCGGCCCGATCCGCACCCTGGCGAGCTCCGCCATCGGCGGCATCCTCGACATGATCCACAACGTGGAAGAGAAGGCCCCCCTGCGCCGCACCGTGACCCAGGAGGAGGTGGGCTCCGCCGCCGCCTTCCTGGCCAGCCCGCTGGCTTCGGGCATCACCGGCCAGGTGATCTATGTGGATGCGGGGTATTGCATCACCGGGATGTGAGCCACTGAGTCCCTCGCCCCGGCGGTTCAGGCGATTGCCATCACACCTCAATGAACAGATTGGAACGGCTGAATTCCTCTTCTTCTGGGGTGAATGCCGGGGCCTGATCAAGCAATTGCGGATCGAAGCGGTAGGTGTCCTGCAAAAACGATCCATCAATCACCGCCTGCTCCAAGACATCAATGTGGTTGCGGGCGCTCAGACAGGCCTGGTCCAGGGCTGGGCTATCGCTCTTGTCGAGCAGCTCTTGAAGTTCCTGACGTACGGTCGCCAGACGAGCCACGGGCTTAAGCAAGCCATAGATGGCCATGATGCGGTGGGTGGCAATGCTGATCTGCTTGAGGGCGCTGGCACGCGCCAGTTCCGAATCGATGCTTGGCCAGTAGCGAGTGGTGTAAAAAGCCTTGTCATCACGGTGATACCACTCCTCCGAACGCGCGATCGATGAAGATACCGTGTTGTGCAACTTCCAGAGAAATAAGCGCAACGAATTACCATCGACAACGGCGGCTAATTTTTCATCAATTGACATCAGAAAATTACTTGGATCCGCATCCTGACCCAACAACAGATACTCCACTGGATACATCTCCACCTCCTTATTCTGCACCACGTAGGCGTTGAGGTGATGGCGACAGTAGGGGCAGGGATACATGGCAGCAAACAGCTTGAAAAAGTCCTTGAATTGGCGGATCAGCGCCGCCTGTTGATCCATGGGCTGGACGGCGACAATCTCAGCGGAGGTGTGGAAGAAGCGCCAGACGGCAGGACCGATGTAGTAAGGAAAACTGATTCGCATCTGCGCCTCTCTGACATCACTGCGACCCAGGTAGACATCGAGGAAGGAAATGTATTGTGAGAGAACGCCCGATTCGCGGCCAAACTCGAGCCTCTCACGCCTCTTCTGCACGCCGTTGAGATAGTGCTTACTGAGCCGCCAAGCCTGCAGGATCCTCAGCTTCTGCTCAGGTGTGCATTGGAGGAAGCTCTGCTCCACATCCTGCCCGTGGCGCGAAAATTCACCGGCGGCGCAGGCGCGTTCAAACCAGGCATCAAGGTCCGTTGCATTAGCAACCGTATTGCTGACGATATCAGCGGCGGTGCCGACACTGAAGGCGGCCAGCAATTTGGGCATGAAATCTTCGTACCAATACGCGACCGGCATCATGGCGCCATCCACAGTTTCCAGAGCATCGGAAACAACCACCCGATTCCACTTCTGTAGATAGGCTTTTGGATCAACTCCCTGCTGGTCCTGAGTCGGGGCGAACTCCTGCCGCAACTCCTGCTCGCGCAATCGATTCAGCTCGTGGGATGCAAGCACGCCTTCGACCAAATCCTTCAGAGATAACTGCTGCTTTTTCATCGTGATCGCAAATTCCACACCCGCCGCAAATTTCTCCCTCGCATTAGCTGATTTGCTACGAGCCGCCAACATCACCTCTGCCTCGGCCAGCATCTCTGGTGTTTTAGCAATAGTTGGCCAATTCTGAATCCGCTGCAGCAAGCGTTCGTACTCCTGACCAATGGAGTCCACCACGGCATCAAGCAACGGCTCGCAGCCTGGATCGACGATACCGAGGCCCTTGTAAAGGGCGATCGCTGTGCCGACAAAAGGAACAAAGTCACTGATGCGATAAGGCAGATTGCGAACTTGCAGATGGGTTTCGTGATTGGCGGAAAAGCTTTCTCGGAAACAGCGATAAGCGGCCCCTTGAATGAGGCGAAACAAGCCGATCTGCATCTGAAGGCGCGAGGTACCTCGCACTTTCTCGTCGCCTGGGTGGAGGGCCAGCAGCGCTTGCAATCGCTCCAGCTCTGAATTGCTCGTAGCCGCAGATTGTGCCGGATCGGTCTCGAGCGTTCGCTGCGGCTGCGGGTCTGCGGGATCGGTTCCACCGATCAAGGCCTCCTTGGTGTCGGTGCCGGCGCCAGCGGCGCACGGCTCAACGCTGAGGCCGGCATGGGCCAAGGCGCCCTGTTCCTGATCAGGAACCAGCAGACAGAACTCCTCAAAGCCGATTGATCCACCCCCATCCAGATCGACTTCGCTGATCATGGCCTCCAACTCTTCATCGCTGAGGCCGAAGCGACTCATCACGCTCTTGAGCTCAGCCACAGTGATGCTCTTGTTGCCATTTTGATCAAAAATGCTGAATGCCAACCTCAGGCGGCTTTCACGATCTCCATGCCGGGCAAGCATCAGGGTCTGGAATTCGGCAAAATCGATGTATCCCGAACCATCAATGTCCACTTCCCGGATCAGTGATCGCAGCTGCGCCGTGCTTGTCGCCTGCCCGAGTGACTGCATGACGCTGGCCAACTCATCGGTAGAGATTTCGCCATTGCCATCCGCGTCGAAAACGCCGAAAGCCCTCCACAAGTCATCCACGGCCGCTTCATTGATCGGACGTGCTTGTACACTCGATTCCATTGGCACAACTCCAGAAAGAGGCTGAACGCTCAACCATCCATTTTAGCGATCAATCTGGAGTGTGAAAGCAAAGAAAGTCGGGAAATTGAGTGTTTGCGGCAGGCAAGCGTTCAGGCCGGAGCAGACTCCGCCGTCGCTTCCGGCACGGGACGCGCTGGATCGTTGTGTGAGACGAGGCACCTGGATGGCCGCTTCGGCTTCATGCCTACCGCCCTACCGCCGGTCGCGAGCCCGACCGGCGCTGGTGTCCAACCAGGACTGGATCGTCGTCATGGCCGCGAGCCCAGTGGTTGGCGATGATCGGCCCAGTTGCAGCCTGCGCGGCCCCTGGCGCCCCGACCATGCGCACCGGAACGATCCACCGCGTCCACCGGCGAAACCAACGTGCGGGTGAAGCTCGGCCTCAATGGCAGTGGCTCCTGCCAGGTAGCCACCGGCGTGCCCTTCCTCGACCACATGCTCCACCAGATCAGCAGTCACGGTCTGATCGATCTGGAGATCCAGGCCACGGGCGACACCCATATCGACGACCACCACACCAAGATCATCCCCGAGGGCTTCGGCCGGGCCCTGGAGGTGAGCGCCTACTCCCTGGCGCCGCTGTGCCGCTACGCCAAGCCCCTGTTCACCCCCGGCGCCAGCGTGATCACCCTCAGCTACCTGGGCGCCGAGCGGGCCATCCCCAACTACAACGTGATGGGGCGTGGCCAAGGCGGCCCTGGAGGCTTCGGTGCGCTATCTGGCCGCCGAACTGGGCCCTGAAAAGAACGTACGCGTGAATGCGATCAGCGCCGGCCCGATCCGCACCCTGGCCAGCTCCGCCATCGGCGGCATCCTCGACATGATCCACAACGTGGAAGAAAAGGCCCCCCTGCGCCGCACCGTGACCCAGGAGGAGGTGGGCTCCGCCGCCGCCTTCCTGGCCAGCCCGCTGGCCTCCGGCATCACCGGCCAGGTGATCTACGTGGATGCGGGGTATTGCATCACGGGGATGTGAACCCACCCTGCGGCGCCGCGATCAGGCCAGAGGGTTGAGGAAGCGCAGGCCGGGGAAGCGGCGGAAGTCGTTGTCGGCCGAGCAGAGCAGGCTGTTGCTGCTGATCGCCAGAGCCGCCAGGTGGGCATCAGGGGTGAGGTTGCCGGCCCTGCCAACGGCATCAATCAACTGGCGCAACAGGCTCAAATAGTCCGGCCCCGGCAGCACCAGCTGCACCAGGGGAAGCCGCAGCCAGCCCTCCACAAGATCCAGCGCCTCGGCCGGACTCAGGGGCTGTCGCATCAGCCGGGCCTGCGTACTGATCCGCACCACGCCCAGCACCACACTCCAGGGCAGAGCGATCGGTTCATCGCCGTTGATGGTGGACTCCAGCCACTGCCGGGCTCTTTCGTGCTGAGGCAACTCGCGAAGCGTGGCGTAGAGCCAGAGATTGGTATCGATCAGGATCATCGGCTCTGGCGCAGCTTGTCGATCAGAGCGTCGTCATCGAGCTCGGCGGCAAGCAGGGTTGCCTTGCTGAGATCGACACCAGGCGCGAGGGCGCCGATCGAAAAGGTGGGGCAGCGGTAAGGCTCGCGAGGTGAATTCAGGGGCGGATGGAGACCGGCCCGCAGGGTTTCATTCACCACCTGCTTGAAGGGCTTGCTGCTGTCGAGCGCCTTCTGGCGCAGCTGGCGCAGCAATCCATCATCGATCGTGAGTGTGGTGCGCATGGCATCAAGATGCTGCCGTCAAGACATCATGGCATCAGCTTCGGCGCTTCGGCATGATCGGGTTGGCCAGTCCAGCCACCCGGCCACCCCCATGCAGAACGGCACCCCCAGCGCTTCGGCCCGCACCGCCGAGATCCACCGCGTCACCGGCGAAACCGACGTGCGGGTGACCCTGGGCCTCGATGGCAGCGGCACCTGCCAGGTGGCCACCGGCGTGCCCTTCCTCGACCACATGCTCCACCAGATCAGCAGCCACGGTCTGATCGATCTGGAGATCCAGGCCACGGGCGACACCCATATCGACGACCACCACACCAACGAGGACGTGGGCATCGCCGTGGGCCAGGCCCTCGCCAAGGCCCTGGGGGACCGCCGCGGCATCCACCGCTTCGGGCACTTCCTGGCGCCCCTCGATGAGGCCCTGGTGCAGGTGGCCCTCGATTGCTCCGGCCGCCCCCACCTCAGCTATAGCCTCACGATCCCGGCCCAGAAGATCGGCACCTACGACACCGAGCTGGTGAAGGAGTTCTACGTGGCGGTGGCCAACAACGCCGGCCTCACCCTGCATGTGCGCCAGCTCGATGGGGTGAACTCCCACCACATCGTGGAGGCGAGCTTCAAGGCCTTCGCCCGGGCGTTGCGGCAGGCGGTGGAGATCGATCCGCGCCGGGCCGGGAGCATTCCCAGCAGCAAGGGGGTGCTGGAGCGGGCGGGGAGCTGAAGAGATCCGCAGGTCTCGCTCCGGCCGGGAACCAGGCCGGGCTGAGACCCTCTCTCAGGCTGCCGCCGGAGCCTGGGCAGGCCCCGCCGCCGAGAACGGGGTCATCCCAGGACCGGTGGCTCCCGGCCCCTGCTCCGCCGCCACCTGGGGCCGCCGTATCCGGCCGGTGCGGGCACTCACCTGGCGGCTGCGCTCCTGGTAGCCGTGCACCACGGGAAGGCGCTCGGCGTTGTAGCGGTGCAGGGCGGTCTCCACGCCGCAGCAGGCGGTCCCTTCCGGATCCGCCGCGCCGCCACCCTCCGGCCATGCTGCTCCGGCGGATCCAACCCCAACCCCAGCCCCAGCCCCAGCCCCGTCGCTGGCCTCAGCCGCCAGAGCCCCCAGCTGCTGCGCCAGGGCCACCGCATCCTCGAGGCCGGCGGTCATGCCCCGGGCCTGGGAGGAACTCATGGCGTGGCCCGCATCCCCCAGCAAGGCCACCCGGCCCGCCACCAAGGTGGGCAGGGGGTCGATATCAAACGACCAGTTGGCCACTTGCCGCTGCGGAGGGGTGGCCCGAATCAGGGCCGCCAGATCGGCCGGCAGCTTGGCGAGGCCCTCCTCGGGCACCGGCTCGGACAGCAGGCGACGGCGCTCGCTGCGATCGGCGGGCAGCACCTCCTCCTGGAAAAAGCCCCAGTGGGTGAGGGGCACCCCATCGGCATCGGTGCCGAGATCAAACACGTTGGCGTACACGCCCCGGCCGCGGGCATAGACAAAGAACTCGCCATCGCGGCAGAAGGAGCCATCGGTCACCACCCCCCGCCAGACCCGATCACCCAGGAAATTGAGGCGCCGCAGGGGCGCCAGCTGCGGCGCCACCCGCGAATGGAGGCCATCGGCACCGACGAGCAGATCCCCCTGCCAATAGGAGCCGTCGTCGAAATGGGCCTCCACCTCGGCCGAGTCCTGGCTCCAGCTCAGCAGCCCCGCCCCGGGGCGGAACACGTCGGGATCCAGCCGAGCGGCCATGGCCTCAAGGATGAATCGGCGCTGGATCAGCAGAGAGGGCCGCTCACCGGGTTTCCGTTCCGCCGGGCTGCTCTCGATCAGGTCGCCGCGGAGGTTGCGCACCACAAAGCGGCTCACCGGCAGGCCCGCTGCCAGGATCTCCTCCAGCAAGCCGGGAATGCCGGCGGCGGCGATCGCCTCAACACCGCTGCGCACCAGCAGGATGCCGCAGCCCTCGGGCCGCAGGTCGGGAGCCCGCTCGAACAGGCACACCTGATGGCCCTGTCGCTGCAGGAGCAGGGCCAGCAACAGGCCGCTGCTGCCGGCGCCCACGATGGCAACGCGACGGGCAGGAGCCTGGCCCATGGCGAATCCGGCATTAGAGAAAATTGACCCTATGGGGTAGGGAGCGGAGGCTGTGTAGCGAAGACCACGCAGCGAAGATCACGCCGACCCCAGGTAGAGCTGCCGCCTCTACATTGAAACCAGTGACCTGATCACCATGAACCGCTCGATTCTTCTGGCTGCCCTCACCGCCGCCACCTGCCTGCTGAGCTCGCCCGGCAGAGCCGCCCAAGTGCCCAGCCACCCCTGTGACAGCGCTGCCCTGAATCCGCCTTGCGAGCGTCCCCTACCGCCCTGCGAACCCAGCCAGGTTCCCTGCCTCCGCTGAAGCGGGCGCCGAGGGAGCCTTGAACCGCCGCAACGTCAAGCCGGTTCAAGGCTCCTCCCCTCCACCCCCCCGACCACTACACCCCGAGCGGAGTCCCGGGCACCAGATCATCGACCAGCGACAAGGCCGGCGATCCGGATGCGCCGATCAGACGAGTGCCCCCTGGCCCAAGAAGCTTCGGGCCACGGCATCGCCCACCTTGACGCCCACGTTGAAGGAGTCGAGGCAGGCCTCGCGGATGTGAACACCGCCGTAGACACGGCTCACCGCATCTTCCAGCCCGGCCTCATAGAAGCTGTTGGGCCTTAGGGCCACAGTGCTCAGATCCCCCAGACTGCCGGGAGCGATCCGGCCGTCAAAGGAACGCTTCACACCCGGCAGTTCGTCCGAGCGGGCCGAGAACACCACGTTGTCTCCGTAGAACTGGGTCATCACGCTGGCGAAGGCCCCGCCCATCACCGAGTGGCCCGAGAGGAAATCGGGAAAGGGCGGAGACTGAACGCCATTGATTGAGGAGAGCAGCGACTGCCATTGGCTGTCGCGCACGGTGGAGGCCACCCCATCGGTGTCGGAGAAGGCGCCGGTGATCAGATCGGCGGGGCGGGGCTGCACATTGCTGTATTTCTCCTGCCAGGCACAGATCACCGCGTCCGCCATGGCGATGCTCAGGCTGGCGATCAGTTTGGCGTTGGTTTCGAGGGTGCTGTTCTTTTGGGCCGCCACATCCATGGCCAAGTCGATAAGTTGGCCATAGGGGCGGAAAGTGTCCGGTCGGTCGTAGGCCCAGAAATAGGCGATCTGGGTTTGGTCCGCGGTGCGCTGGATCGAGGTCACCGCCGTGCTGGCCAGACCACCCAACTGGCGCACCTCGTTGAGCTGGGTCGCGTAGAGGTTGAGGTCGACATCCGGCCGGCACTGGAGACCGTCGGATCGGTAGGCATCGGGGCCGCTGATCACCCAGGGGGTCACCGATCCCCAGTTGGCGCCGAGGGCCACGCCGGCGGTGGGACCTGAGGTGGCCGGCATCCACACGTAACCCGGCAACCCATCGGCGGGTGGGGTGTAGGGGGTGTTGTTGTTGGAGCCATCGCTGGCGCGGGAGGCGCGCACCTGATCCGCCAGGTCGGCCCCGAAGGCCAGGCCCGCCTGGATGCCCTGCTTCGAGCCCTTGAGCTCCGCCAGGGATTTGGCCAGCTGGTCCTGGATCAGGTCGGACTCCCCAGGCAGTTCCAGGGCCAGGATCCGCTGGGCGGCCCCCACGACCGCGGCCTCGCGGCTGGCGCCGCTGGGGGCCGTGAGATCGAAGCGGTAGGGGTTCACCTGGTCGCCAAAGGCGGCCACGGCATCGAGCATGGCGGTGGAGAGCATCGCCATCAGCCGGGTCCCCACGGTGGGTGGCACCCCGGGCTTGCCATTGCTGCCGGCCGATTGGATCGCGTTGAGGGCACAGCTGATCCAGGTGAGGATCCCATCGCTGCCGCGACCATTGACCAACTCCACGCTTTGGTTGTTGGCCGGGTTGACCTCCACCACCCCGGCAGGGGACTCGATGCGAGCGATCAGGTAGTAGGAGCCATCGGCCACGGCCTGGTCGGCGGTGGAGAATGCGACCAGCAGCTCCTTGTTTTTGTTGGCCGCGAGCCTCACCTGGCGGCGCACCAGGACGATGTCATCACTGTCCAAGCGACCATCGGTGGAGAGATAGAGCGACACCCATACCGGTTCAAGGGCAGCGGCTTGCTGAGCCGCCGTCCCATCGCTGGCCCGCAGCCGCAGCAGGGCCAGGCCGGCGCCGCCGCTGGCCTTGATGGAGGGGGCGCAGAGAACATCGAGATCGACAGAGAAATCAGTCATGGGAATAGCACAAAAGGACGGTGATGTCGGCGAAGTAGACATGGCAAATTAAGGGCATTCCTGCCCTTGGCATTGCACAATCCCCATAAAAATGGAGGGGGACGCTTAAGCTCGGGGAAAGTTATCCCGAGGCGATCCGCGGCGCATCTGCAGGAACCTTACCAGTTTTTGAGGCTGATTCACGGCAAAAGCGCGACGCAGAATCACTGATTTATGCGACAAAAAAGAAACAGCTCATCTACACATTGCCCACATGTAGGCCTACTGCTTATCAAGTCGGCACTGGCTAGTTCCGCCGACCCCTGCGACGGCGGCCGCCATGCTTCATAATCCTTAACAGCACAAGCCTGCGGTGTCTTGCCCCGCCCACAGGTCCTTCCCCACCGCACACCATGACCCTCGCCTCCGGCCGCCAGCAGGTTTCCAGTGCCGATGGCGGGGGAGCCTCAGCGGCAACACCCGCGCAGACAGCTGAACCCACCCTTCGCTACAACCGCGCCGACTGGGCCAGCGCCTTCCGCAACGTGGGCCAGGAACTGAGCAACGTTCCGCTGAAGGCCAGCAAAGGCACCATCCCCGCCGACCTCAAGGGCACCCTCTACCGCAACGGCCCCGGCCGGCTTGAGCGGGGCGGCCAGTGGGTGCACCACCCGTTTGATGGCGACGGCATGATCACTGCCCTTCGCTTCGAGCAAGGCGAGCTGAACCTCACCAACCGCTTCGTGCGCACCGAGGGCTGGCTGGCCGAGGAGAAGGCCGGCAAACCTCTCTATCGCGGCGTGTTCGGCACCCAGAAGCCCGGTGGCCTGCTCGCCAACGCCTTCGATGTGCGGCTCAAGAACATCGCCAACACCCATGTGGTGAAGCTCGGCGATCAGCTGTTGGCCCTTTGGGAGGCCAGTTCCCCCCACGCCCTCGATCCCGAGAGCCTCGACACCATGGGGATCTCCCTACTGGATGGGGTGCTGAAGCCCGGCGAAGCCTTCAGCGCCCACCCCCGCTTTGATCCGGGCCACCACGGCGACGAGCGCATGGTGACCTTCGGTGTTAAGAGCGGCCCGCGCAGCACGATCCGGCTGATGGAATTCGCCGTGGCCGACGACCCCGTCAGCGGCGTCAAGGCCGGCCAGCTGCTAAGCGAGCGCTCCGATAGCTTCGGCGGCTTCGCCTTCCTGCACGACTTCGCGATCACCCCCAACTGGGCGGTGTTCCTGCAGAACGCCATCGCTTTCAACCCCTTACCCTTCCTGCTCGGCCAGAAGGGCGCCGCCCAGTGCCTGGCCTCCAAGCCCGGCGGCCAGGCGCAGTTCTGGCTGATCCCCCGCGATGGCGGCGCCTATGCGGGCCAGCCGCCGCGGATCGTGCCGGCGCCCGAGGGCTTTGTGTTCCACCACCTCAATGCCTGGGAGATCACCGAAGCCGGCCCCGACGGTTTCGGTGGCCAGGTGGAGGCTCCGGCGCTGGTGGTGGAGAGCATCTTCTATGCCGATTTCCCCTCGATCGGCCCCGACACCGACTTCCGCACGATCGACTTCGACCTGATCCCCGAGGGCCTCCTGGAGCGCTGCACGATCGACCTCAATGCAGGCACCTTGCGCACTGAGCGGCTCAGTGAGCGCTGCTGCGAGTTCGCCATGGTGAACCCTCGCCGCGAGGGGCTGTTCAGCCGCTACGCCTGGATGGCGGTGGCCGAGCGCGAAACCGGCAACGATCCGCTGCAGGCGATCAAGAAGCTGGATCTGGTCAACGGCGAACGCATGGTATGGAGTGCGGCGCCGCGGGGCTTCGTGAGCGAGCCAGTGATGGTGCCACGGGCCGCCGGTGCGGGGCCCGAACCCGCCGAGGACGACGGCTGGGTGCTGTGCATGGTGTGGAACGGCGCCCGCAGCGCCACCGATCTGGTGATCCTCGATGCCGCCTCCATGGAGGAGCTGGCGGTGGTGGAGCTGCCGCTGGCGATCCCCTATGGGCTGCACGGGAGTTTTGTGGAGGGGTGAAGCTGCTGCAGGGCCAGGGTGAACGATCGAGGAGAAGGCCGTTCTGCGAGCGGCCCGATGCTCAGCCCGCCCAGATCTCCTCCAGATCCACTGCCAGACCCGGGACGTGAGGATCGCCTTCCAGGCTGGTGGCCGCTTCGATGCGCCGCGGGCGCCGTTGCATTCATAGGCGGCCAGTCTCCCTACGATGCCTTCATCGGATAACGGCATCAGCATGCGCACGATCGTGGATCTGCCGGACGTGGAGCGCGCCCAGCTCGATGCCCTTTGCCGCCAGCAGGGGCTGTCGCGAGCCGAGGCGCTGCGCCAGGCGCTACGGCTGTGGCTGGAGCATCAGAAACCCAGCCACGGCGAGGTCTTCGGCCTGTGGCGAGATCGACCAGAAGGGTCTCTGGAGCTGCAGGAGGCGCTGCGGCAGGAGTGGAGCGGGCTCTGATGCTGCTGCTCGACACCAACATCCTGATCGACGTGCTGCGCGGCGAAGCACCTGCCATGGCCTGGATGGAGCAGCAACAGCGTCTGCACATCAGTGTGATCAGTTGGATCGAGGTGCTGGTGGGCTGCCGCGAGGGTGAAAACGACCCCGTGGAGGCCTGGCTGGGAACCTTTCCCCGCCTGCCGATCGACGACCCGATCGCTTTGGAAACGGTGCGGCTCAGGCAACGCCATGGCCTGAAGATTCCAGACGCGATCATCCTGGCCACCGCCCGCTGCGCCGATCTGACCCTGGCCACCCGCAACAGCCGCGATTTTCCGCTGGCGATGGGCGGCGTGGTGCACCCTTATGCCCTCTGAGAACGCTCCCCTCTGCAGGACCAGCGGCCGATCCAGCCGCAGCCACAATGCTGCGATGAATCGTTCCGCCGACTGGCTGCATCAGGCGCAAGCCGATCTGGAGCTGGCGGGAGTGAGTGCTGCCGCCGGACACCATGAATGGGCCTGCTTTGCCTGCCATCAGGCCGTGGAGAAGGCCCTGAAGGGGTTGCATCTGCGCCATGGTCAGCAGGCGTGGGGCCACGGCCTCGGGCGTTCCTGCCGCGATCTGCCGCCAGCCGTTTCCGCCGCCCTGGCGGCCAGCGTCAGCGATCTGGAGGACCGTTTGCGCATCCTTGATGCGCTCTATATCCCAACGCGCTACCCCGATAGCCTGCCCGACGGTGCCCCGACCGACCATTTCGGCCGGCTCCAGAGCGAGGACGCCCACCGCCATGCCCGTTCGATCGTTGACGCAATCGCTGCTGCGCTGGCCTGAGCCCGAGCAGATCCTGCACCAGGTGCGCCTCTGGGCGGCCCAGGTGGCGCTGGAGCATCCGGGCCTGGAGCGGGTGGGCCTGTTCGGTAGCTATGGGCGGGGTGACGCCGGGGTCGGCAGCGATCTCGATCTGCTGCTGATCGATGCCGGCAGCAGCGGCCCCCAACACCAGCGACTGCTGGCCTGGCCCCTGGCGGAGCTGCCGCTCAGCTGCGATGCCCTGGTGCTCACACCCACCGAACACGCCGAGCTTCTGGCCAGCGGCTCAGCCATGGCCGCAGCGCTGCAACGGGACAGCCGCTGGTTGTGGCACAGGTCGTGATCAGACGCTGGGCGAACCACGCCAGTTGGTGCTCCTGTGAGGCGATCGCCTCAGTGAGGAAGCGCGACTCAGTGGCCAACCTCGCTCCCAGCTGATGCGCGAGGCCTTGGAAGCCCTGCTTGCCCAGCGGCGGGAAGGACGGGCGCAAGCGTCCCTGAGGCAGGCCGCGGTGGCTTTGGCCAGCGATGCGGGCGCCTGCGCTGAGGCCCGGGAGATCGCCGCCGATTTCCTGATGGCGGAGAACGAGGCGTTGGCCGGGGCTGAGGCGCCGCGGCGAGGTGTGGGTGGCACGCCTCAACCCCAATCAGGGGGCCGAGGTGGGCAAGGTGCGGCCGGTGGTGGTGATTCAGGCCGATGCGCTCACCGAAGCCGGCCTCGCCACCCTGCTGGTGGTGCCCCTCACCAGCCAGCGGCGCCGCGGCGCCGAAGCCCTGCGGGTGCCGATCCCCGCGCGCGACCGCCTGCTGCGCGAGTGCTGGGCCATGGCAGAGCAACCCCGAGCCCTGGATCGCAACCGCATCGGCGAAGGCCCCCTAACCCGGCTCAGCGCTGCTGAAATGGACGCTCTGGAGCGGGCGTTACGGGCCGCATTGGGATTGGCGGGCGGCTGATGCCACGTGTGGACCGGCATGGATCTTGCTGGCGGCAGCGAGCAGCGGAATCCGGAGTTCACGGGCCTGCACCACGGCAGGTGCCACTCGCTTGCCCTGCCCTGGATAGGCGCCGGCGGTTGGGCGCATCAGGCCAGCTGGGACGAGGAACCCCTGACCACGCTTCGGCATAGCGGTGACGCTGATCCAGCCAGCCAGCCAGCCAGCCAGGGCAGAGCCAAATCACGGTGGCCCTGGTTATCGAGCCGCACCAGGGTGATTCAGCTGGAAGGGGATGGGACGACGCGCGCGAGTGAGGGGCGCAGTGAGGCGCCCCCCAAAGGCACCGACTGAAAGCCTGGGAAAGCTTTTGCACGTGCCAATCTCTTCATTGGCCTCAGGAGCATGATTTTTTTGGGGGCATATAATTGCGGTAAATTTGAGTGCTTTTGCAGTGATCATGCCGCTTCGCACTCTTGCTCGACACATCAATCGCCTTTCGCCCCTGCTTGTCGCACCGGCTGCGATGCTGTTGAGCCAAGGGCAGGCCAAGGCGATTCTGACATACAACATTTTTGAATCTGGAGGGGATGTTGTTGTTCAGACCAGCGGCAGCCTAAATCTCCCCCTGACCTCCAATAACTCAGCCGAATGCGGCTATGATGGTGCCATAGTTTCAGTTTTTGCTGTTATATGCACAGGCCCATCAGCGACTTTGCCTTTTACAGCATTACTGGTTCGCCGTCTTTCAATGGTGTCGTATTTAACAATAGCGGGTCCTCTGTAAGTGCAATTAGCACTATATTGGGGGTAGAATTTGGGATCTCTTCTAGCTACATTTCTGGATCACCCATCGTCAGTGCTTCTACATTTGCGGGTGAAACTCTAGCCAGTCTTGGGTTCACCATCAATTCTGGTCTGCTCGGTTCCTGGACCCTGAATGGCACCGGTGACACTATTCAGGCATTTCTTGGCCCACCAACCGCTGCTGTCCCCGGCCCCCTGCCCCTGTTCGGCGCCGCAGCCGCCTTCGGTTGGAGCCGTCGCCTCCGCAAGCGCATCGCCGCTCCTCTGAGCACGCCGCCCCAGGCCTGATTGCAGCCCTGAATTCCCTTCCAGGCCCTGCCATCGGCGGGGCTTTTTTTGTGGCCGCCATGAGCGGTGATTCCCTCTTCTGCGTTCAGCCCCCTGAGTTCTGCCATGCGCCCCAGCTCCGATTCCTCTCACTCCGGCACTCCCGTGCTCCTCTCCGCCCCGGGCCTGAGCGTGGTGGCGCTGGTGCTCTTTGTGCTCTTCGCCTCCCTGGTGGCCGCCGCCCTGTTCCCGCTGCAGCTGCTTGATCCCGCCTGGCAGTTACGCCTCGCTGGCACCCTGATCAACAGCGCCCCCTTCCCCCTGCTCGGCCTGGCCTTGCTTCAGATCGCCGCCGAGCTGGGGCCCCATGATCCGCTGCTGAAAAGCCGCGCCCGCCTCTGCGCCCAGCTGGCCGTGGCCGCTGCCCTCGGGTTCCTGTTGCTTCTCCCCCTGCAGACCATCGCCGGCCTACGGACCAGCCGCACGGCCAACAACGCCCAGGCTGCCCGCATCCAGGGCGCCGAGGCCAAACTCAAGGCCCTGCGCCAGGCCGTGGCCGGCTCCGCCAGCAACGCCGATCTCAACCAGCAGCTCCAGAAACTCCAAGGCCCGGTGCTCGGTCCCGCCGACATCGCCCAGCCCCTGCCCCTGCTCAAAGCCCAGGTGACTGCCGTGCTCGATCAGGCCGCTCTGCAGATCAGTCGCGAGCGCGAGGCCAGCCAGCCCCGCACGCCCCTGCTCCTGCTGCCCGAGCTGCTCCGCAATGCCCTTGCCAGCCTGGCGCTGGCTCTGGGCTTTGCCGCCCTGGCCCGGCGGCCTGGTTCAGCGCGATCCCTGCTGCAGGAGTGGCATGGGACCTGGGCAGCGCCGGGCCGCGCGCCGGGGAGGAGCCGGAGCCCTAACTGCACACCTGCGTGAGCTGGGTCGCGGGGATCGGGATTCCTAAGACAACTTGATGCGCTGATGCTAAGATGCGCCGAAGTTAAAGCTGGCCATGCGAACCACGCTCGACATCGAGGACGATGTGTTGGCCGCTGCCAAGGAGTTGGCGCAGCGCCAGGGCGTCTCCGCCGGGAAAGTGGTTTCGAGCCTCCTGCGCTCTGCCCTCACCTGTGAGGCACCAGCCCAGCGATCTGGTGCTGCGGTTGTGGCCGGATTCCGCCCCTTTGCGGCCAACAATCAACGCCTGGTGAGTAACGAACAGATCGATCAGTTGCGCGATCTCGAAGGCCTCTGATGCGGGCGCTGCTCGATGTGAATGTGATCATCGCTCTGCTTGATCGTGGGCATGTGATGCATACCTCCGCCTGCACCTGGCTGGAGCGGAATCTCAACCAGGGCTGGGCTACCTGCCCGCTCACGCAAACCGGTGTGGTGCGGATCATGGCGCAGCCCGCCTATCCCAACACCCAACCGGTCCAGCAGGTGGCCGCCCGTCTGGCCGAGGCCTGTAACCATCCCAGCCATGCCTTCTGGCCCCAGCAGATCAGCCTGCTCCAGGAGGGTCTGATTCGCTGGGAACGAATTCTCGGACCTCGCCAGATCAGCGATGCCTATCTTCTGGCTCTGGCCGTGGCCCATGGCGGACGGCTGGTGAGCTTTGATCAACGCCTTGATCCCCAGCAGGTGCCTGGCGCCAACGCGAGCCATCTCCATGTGATTGCGCCGCTCTGAGCCTGGCGAGCGCTCTCGGAACGACAGCATCGAGGGCAAACGGCTCGCCGCCGGGTTCCCCTTCAGCCACTTCCCTTTAACCCGACCGCCGCTCCGCCCGCACCGGATTGCGAAGCGTGCCGATCCCCTCGATCGTGATCTCCACCTGATCGCCGGGCTTGAGCCAGCGGGGCGGATCGGCGGCCATGCCCACGCCCTCGGGGGTGCCGGTGAGGATCACGGTGCCCGGCAGCAGGGTGGTGCTGCCGGAAAGAAAGGCAATGATCTCGGCCACCGAGAAGATCATGTCGCTGGTGTGGCCGTGTTGCAGCCGCTCGCCGTTGAGGTGGGTGCTGATCGCCAGGGCCTGGGGATCGGGCAGCTCAGCGGCGGGAACGAGCACCGGCCCGAGGGGGGCGAAGGTGTCAAAGGTCTTGCCGCGGCACCACTGGCCGCCGCCGAGTTCGGGGCGCTTCTGCCAGTCGCGGGCGCTCACATCATTGGCGCAGGTGTAGCCGAATACGGCCCCCAGCGCTTCATCCACCCCCACGTTCTTGCAGCGCCGGCCGATCACCACCGCCAGCTCCGCCTCGTAGTCCACCTGGTGGCTGGCCAGGGCGGTGGGCAGCTCGATCGGAGCCTCCGGATCCTGCGCCGCCCCCGGCGACTTCATGAACAGCACCGGCCGCTGCGGGATGGCGGCGCCGGTCTCGGCGGCGTGGCGGCGGTAGTTGAGGCCGATGCAGAGCAGGGCCCGCGGCTCCAATGGCGCCAGCAGACGGGCCACCTGGGCCACCTCGCCGCTGGGGTGCTGGCCAGAGAAGAGATAACCCTCCAATCGCTCGCGGCTGCCATCGGCATGGAGCAGCCCGTGGTGGATGTCGCCCAGGGGATCGGCGTAGCGGAAGATCGGCATCAGCGGGCCGTGGGCTGCAGTCAGCCTAACGATCAACAAACCCACAGAGGAGGCTCACCGGAAGGGCCGTGGGGCGGGAGTATCGCTACTTTTTTGCATTCTCGAATGGCACCAGTTCTAACGGTGTCTCAAAGGCGATGCTGACAGCGGATCCGACGGCACGGAAACACAAGTGTTGCGGGAGCAAATCGCCATCCTTGCTGCCGAACCGCTAGCCGCACAACCCGTGACAAGAAAGATGCCTATCCAAGTAAACATGGTCTAGCTCGTCAATTCAGGGCTGCACTTGATTGGTGCGAGCAGGTTGTCCCCAGAGCCCGAGCTTCCTTGTCTTGGCGCTCAACTCAGCCTCTCGATAGCTGTCCTTGCTGCAGAGGCTCGAGGCGTTCCTCTCCATCAAGGCCATACCGGCCTGCACCTGTCTCAGGTTGATCGACACCGTTGTGCCAGCGGCAATGATCTCCGCCAGTTCCACGCCATCCGCGGACTTACGGCGTGTCGCCAGCGTGACCCAGGACCCGGGTTGGAGCAGGCTCTCCAGCGCTGCCTTGGCCGCCAGGCCAGCGGCGCCCTGGTGAAGTTGGGGAGAATGGATGCAGGCGAGCCGCACCTGGAACGGATCGCCATAAGGGGTCACCACAATCGTGTTGCCATCGAGCACCTTCACGATGCGAACATCGTCGGGCGGTGGCGGTGGAATGGCACGAACGATCGTCCCCGCCATCGGCAGGCTTAGAACGAACAAGGCCACAAAGGCGCACTTCATCGTGGCATCCAGCGATCAAGGCAGAGGCCTCAGCCGCCCACCACCAAGGCATCGACAATCTCATAGCGCTCGAAGTTCTCCCCCAGACTGAGCAGCGAAACATCGCCGCGCTTCTGCACCATCAGCTGCTCGGGTTGATCCGAAGCCACCGCCTTGCCGTTGACGAAGAGAAACTGACGCTTCTGCCCCTCGGGGTTCTTCACCACCACCGTGGCGCTGTTGTTAGCCCTGCGAATCACGGAGGCTTTACAGCTGGCAGCTTTACCGCTGCTCCCGGAGAGGCAGGGAACTTCCGCCGAGGCGTGATAGGGAGTGCCGGGAATTAGGGCATCGTGGGATGGGGGAACAGGGGCAAGGGGAGCGCCGTCGATCCCTATACGCAGGCTGTAGCTGCTCGATTCATGGCGCCGCGCCGCCGGACGCATCAGATACACCCTCACCCGGACGTCGCCATCGCTCGGCAGGAGGCCACGGAAGCTGTTGCCGGCGCTGCTGCCGATGAACAGGGCGGTGTCAGTGCCGGCCGCCAGCACGTTGAAATAGTTCTGCCGATTGGAACCCTTGAGATCCACCGTCAGGGTCTGACCGGCGCCGGCCCGCAGGATGTAGTCGACGGTCTGATCGCCCTTGAGCTGGCCTTTAACAAGGCTGGAATCGGCGCCGGCTCGAAACTCAACGCGTTGGCTCTCAATCGCAGCCTGAGCCATCCCCGCACGAGCATGGAGGCCGATGGTCAGAAGGCCGACGGCAACGAAGGCGAGGGGAGCGCGCATCAGATCGATTTAGAGTGAGCCTTCATCAACTTAGCCCGTCTTCGTTTCGACATACTCCTCAACCATTGAAACAGGACAGAATGATCATTTCTGCCGCCTGCAAAACACCCTGTAGCGCATTTAGCGTAGAGTCCAGCAGATATCCCAAGGGCTTGACAGGGCGGTCCCTGTCGACGGCATTCGGCTGGCCCTAACGCTGCCCCTGAGTGGCATGCAAGGAGTGCAGAACGAAAGCAAGATGCCTGTGGTGGCCTGTCCACTCGAGGGGCTTGTTCGATGACATCACTCAACTATGCGTAAACCCTTCAACCTCAACTCTCTGACTTTTGGATTCACGAGGTGATAGCCAACTTAAAAAATCATTTCCATCCCAGACAATGCGATTAAAGCCATTAGAGGTCACGATTTTGACTGCCTCTTTTAGGAACGTGGCTACCTGATCATTACTGGTCGCTGATTGCTGCAGAAGCTCAATGAACACGACTTTTATTCCTAGATCCTCCATTGGAAGCTCTCGCAGTAGTTGAATATCATAGCCCTCGCAATCTGAGATATACACATCAGCCAAAGGTATGCGCATGTCATTCATTAAACTCTTAAAGCTCTTACAAGCAATTTTGCGGGACTCAAGGTTATCCCTTGAGCGCCCGGCAGCCTCGGGGTTGATCGAGCCATGCCCCTTATCACCGAGAAAAAGCGCTTGACTCTGCTTTGGCAAAAAGAATTCGACAAATCCATCTTCTTCGCCAATGCATACATTGAAAAGCTCTACTCGCGATGCAAAAGAAGAGCAGTTGCTCTTTAGTTCATCAAAGTACTCAGCAACCGGCTCGACTCTGGTTGCCGTGACATTCGGTCGTCTCAGGAGTGTTTTGTGTATTGGGTCGTAAAGGACTCCATCATTTGCCCCAACCTGAAGGATGTGAAGAGGTTTGAAATCACTCATGGACGCAAGGATCTCAGTCAATACGTAGTCAGCCCTAGGCTTTGCGAAGAATCGATAGAACTTTTTGGCAACATCCGTAGGCCTGATCAGTCGCATGGCGGCGGTAAAGCAATACTTCCTACTATAACCTTGCTAGGTCGGTGATCAGAGGCCATCGAACGC
Source organism: Cyanobium sp. (assembly GCA_044345855.1). Lineage (GTDB taxonomy): Bacteria > Cyanobacteriota > Cyanobacteriia > PCC-6307 > Cyanobiaceae > Cyanobium. The sequence goes on from JBIJAG010000012.1 coordinate 69,055, forward strand.
TCCAGATCAGAAGCGGGCAAAAATCTCGGCACAGATCCAAGCCTAAGCTCCCGTCTTCTGAATCTGGTTGTTGGCAGGCAATTTGGCGATAGCAGATTCCCCTACACGACACTCTTTGTACGCTCTGGGATAACAGGCATATCGTCATAAGTCCGACCATTAAGCAACCTGCCAGCAGCTTTCTTATTTCTCCCACCCCACTGCTTAAAGAAGAACTTGACGTCTTGCTCCTCACATTGTCTTTGAATGTCAAAAACCCAATCTTCCCTCATTGGTCTGGGTCGCGTGCCACTTTCACCACCAACGATTAACCAGTTGATACCATCAAGGTTTAAGCCAGGAAGTGGACCAAGCAACGGTTCGCAGGATAGAAACTTGATACGAGCACTAGTTTCTCTAAGTCTGTCGACTCTATGAGTGACGCTAGTATCTTCAACTGATACACCCATCCAAATGTTATCCGTCCACACTAGTTCACCAGATAACTCAACTAAGCGTTCAGCTCTCTTCGTTAATACCTGAAAGACATGCTGCGGATTATCATTCATAATAGAGAAGACTCGCTTGATAAAATCGGCGGGCACTTCTTTGTGAAAAAGATCACTCATCGAATTCACAAAAACTATTTTAGGGGTCTTCCATTTATACGGAAGTAACAACTGGTCGGGATGAATTCTGACTTCAAAAGCATCTTTGTACTTCTCGACACCCATTGCCTGCAGCCTTTTGGACATAATCTCGGCATAGCAATACTTGCAGCCGTTAGAGTACTTAGAGCATCCAGTAGTTGGATTCCACGTTAACTCGGTCCATTCGATGCTTGATGTGGTCATTTAGGAAAGAGAGAAGATTGCCTTAACCTGATTTTGCTTGTAATATTCATAGGCAATGTAAAATGCTTTTTTTCTTGGTTTTGTCCCAGTTGGTGACGCTATGGTTATTCTTTGGGTATTCTGCCAGTTCCTAAGGACTTCATTTGTATGCTTTGGTAAGAATCCACGATTTATTGTAAAGAGATAAATTTCAACGTTAGACCTTGGTTTCGTTCTGAGAAACTCCACTAGATCCGCCTCAAGTGGGTTGGTCTTATAATGCGAGAGGAAGCTCAGCTGATTTTCTTGATAATGCCATCCTTTCCCTTGTTCAGTATCAATATCCCATTTAGCTTCGAGCATCTTTTGAAATCCTAGGATGTGCGAAGTGAAAAAGAAGAGGCAAAATACAGTTGACGGATCTTTTTGGATAGTAAAAGTGTCAACGAAGAAGCTTTCACCGAGAAGAGTATGAAAACCTTCTTTAATCCTTTTGATAAAGCTCCACACATCATCAAATCCTTGATCGGAAAAATCGGGAATTAGTTCAGAAATAAAGTCATAAAGCGCTTCTGGTGTTCCATTTTTTGCAAACCGGTACATGAACTGTGTCGGAAGCCAGAGCAGAACCTCAACGCAGCGAGACGCCATTAATGCAGCAATCTGCGAACCGCTTATATGTCTGTATTGATACGGATCTATAAACACAAACGCCTTCTGTTTCTGAGATTTAAGGTTCGTGAATGCTTTAACCAATTGATCTAGTAGGCTCTGATAATCTGTAGATGAATAGCCAATGCTTCCAAAATCAGGGTAATGAAGGGACTTGGCAGCAACAGCTGCTTTGACTTTCTCAACTTTTCTGGAATCCAGATCATTAAAGTGGCAGTTGACTGGTGGGATAAGTCGCCTATTTGCTGGATTGGTAAAATGCATATCCTTTATCTGCCTCAGGATAAGAAGCGGGCTGCCTTCACCTCCATTCTCGTAAATTCCTTCTCCGCAGAAGAGGTCGTAGACTTGTATTTCTTTCGTATGATTATCATTGCTGATAATATTCAGATACCTTTTAAGATACTCTGACAATAGTCTAACTTTTGCCTGCGAGTGGCTTAGAAGATTAATCTGCGAATCTTTTTTCATTACCGCTCACCTTGGGCGCAATTCTCATGCTTTAAGACGGTGAAGACTATATAAGTATTTGAGGATGACGCTTGATCTACTTCAAGCATGGCCGCATGCCGCATATCTGCCATAACCCGACGCACGCATGAAAGGCAAGCAACAGCCTAGTACTTCCGTACTGATCTGGGGATCTCAAGGCCTTGTCGCAACTTTTCTTCATGCTGCTTGCTGTCCTGCCAACGCCCATCTTCACCCGCCCGAGGCAGCGCTTGGTTGAGCCAATACCCTTTTGCCGGGTCGGGTGCATGATGTTGTTGGGAGAGCCTGCAACCAATCAGAGGCATACAAAGAAGATACAGACAACGATTGACACTCAGATGAAAAAGAGATGAATTGCGATAGGTTAACCGCCAACACTCCATCCCTCTATTTCAGAAATCTCATCCTGCTCTAGGCCATACACGGAGTAAACAAGCTCGTCGACGAGCCTTTCCATAGGCGAAGTGTCCGTTGCCGGATCCTCCATCTTTGCGCCATGAATGCTAATTGATAAATCGCAGATTTGATCCATGATGTTATCAGGCGGATTAATCCACGGGATTTGCTCAATAGTGTTCTTGTTGATCGCAAGATACCCACCTGAAAGCTCTTTTTCGCGGTACTTTTTTGTAAAGTAAAAGCTTATAAATTTGCTATTTAGAATAGCCGTTAGCGCTTGAGCCTGTCGACTAGTCACACATTGAATTCCATAGATTCCGACCCCTAGCGCGTAAGGTTCACTGACAAAGACAGCTTCAACGACTTTCGTCATGCCAGCGATAACAACTTTCGGCTTTGTCCAAAAATCTATCTTGGATCTAGACACGCCACAATTAAGACTAATGTGTGCATTATCATATCGCGATTTCATATAACGCACATTCCGATTTGAAACCACATAGCGATCAATGCAGCCACTGACGGTAAATGGAATTAGCCCGTCTCCGCTGGTTCCCGACAAAAACTCTATAACGGAACTTGCCTGGAATCCGGCTAGACCACTCTGGACTTGAAAGCCAGCATCTTTAACTGTGGAATAAGATTTAAGGGCTGATTCACATGCAAAGGATCCTCTCATAAAATCATCGATTGATGAAACCTCATACTTATCAAAACCTAGACGGGAATCAAGCTCCCCAGAAATAATAATTGGATAAACCGATGCTGCTTCGAATATGTTGTATTGAGATAGATTTATTGCGTGCTGAATTGACCCGTCTTCAAGCAGCTTAGTATATAATTGACGGCTGTATTCTGCCACCAGAAACTTGTTCGGTATAATATAAGAGTATGATCCTTTTGGCTTTGCTAGTTGGAGGGTCAAGGCGACGAATAATGTATATATGTCATAACTCCCTGTGACCAGAGGATATTTGACCTTAAAATACTCCTTGACAAGTTTGCCACGCCTCATATTCACTGCTGAAATATACGGTGGATTGCCAATTAATACATCAAAGCCTATGTATTCACCTTCATCACTCAATACTTCGGGAAATTCAAAACGCCATTCTAACGCATTCTCAAAGATTTTATTCGCCTTTCTTTGTTCGATCTGTAATTTCAGAGAGGCTATCTCCTGCCCTAAAAAACTGATCCTTCTATTTTGATCCTGTTTTTGTCTTGGACTCATCTCAATAAGCTCAAACTGATCTGTTAGAGGAAATAGTTCTTCCTCCATCTTTTTAAGCTTTTTAACTATAGGGTCACTAGCTGTGATCTCACTTCTTAAACTTGACTTGATACCCACAATCAGCTTCTCCATATCTCGCTTTTCATCTTTACTGCTAGCATTTCGGTAGGATGAAACAGCGTCTCTGTATGCTTTAATAGACAGTTTGCTTTGTTTTAATGCCGCCCTTAAGTCTGTGAATACATCAAAGCGACTAATCAGTGAGTTTCCGCATTTTATATTGATGTCGATATTGGGGAGGGTCTCCAGCTCTTCAGAGTTCTTGTAGTAAGCTGATTTAAGTAATTCAATCCACAGCCGCAATCGGCAGATCTGGACAGAGTTAGGATTAATGTCAACTCCAAAAAGACAGTTTTCAATTAGATGCTGTTTTTCATGGAAGATCGCCTCCTGAACGCGCTGGCTTTCCTTTTGGGACGGATTGTATTCAAAGAGATTGCCATCTTCATCAGTTATAATCAGTTCATCGTTTTCGACTGCGATCTCATATCGATGAAGAAGCTTGCCATCTCGATCTTGCAAAATCTTTAGATCATTCTTGATTGCCAACACCTCATTTAGAGCTGATACTAAGAAATGTCCTGAACCCACAGCCGGGTCACATATTTTAAGTGAGTTGATTAATTCATTGGCCTCTGCTCGTGTGACTTTGTCTGGAATAAGTTCATATATATGAGCTATTGACTCAATGCTGGTATCCTTCAATCTGTCTCTGAATTTTTGAACTACTGCCATTCTAATTGTATGCCTGCATATATACATTGTAATAAAACCTGGAGTAAAGTATGAGCCGTCTTTGTAGCCATTAATTTTTTCAAACAGCAATCCAAGAACAGATGCGCTTATGAGCTGCCTGTTATCTTCGACTAGCTCATCTAGCCCTTCATTCGTAAAGCTATAGGCATCTAGGAATTTGAGTAGGTAGCTCAGCGTAGGTAAGCTTCCCAAAAGTCTTTTGCCAGTTTCATCTTTGAGAACACTCTGGGAGTAGACTGGAAGCGTGCTGGCAGTTTGCAAGTTACTTATAAAGATTGTGCTTTGCTCAAGATTTGTTGGATCAAAAAGGGAAGAGTTTAGGTACGGGACCTTCGTGTATACACTCTTTACATCCTGATTCCGATCGCTGCTTTTTCTTGCTAGTACTTGAAAGAACAAGCGATTTAGATCGCCATAGCTCTGCATAAGATCTGTATTGAGAAACAAATAGCCTTTGTTTCCTTTATGATATGCGCCTAGCTGCGCCTCCAGTAACTTAAGAAATAAGACTCTATTTACCCAGGATATGGTTAATTCAAGGGCTACGTTAAATAGTTGTTCTTGGTATGTACTTCCATACTGTTTGGGTTGCAGAATCTGATTTATCTTATCAAGGCTATCAAGTTGGATAATTGCATCTTCGATAATGGCACCAGGATCTCGGTCTGTCTCTTTCTTGCGTCCTATTAGCAGCTTTCCATTTACTTTTATTTCGGTCAGGCCAATAATATGCAAAAGCTCATTGTAAAAATTCTTATCTAAAACATTGCTATCATTGTTAAAGGGTAGTTTTAGTAAGTGTTCGGGCGAGAGAATCTTAAATAGGTTAATTAATGATTCATCAACCTCGTGTAGTTCACCAATTTCAGCACCCCGAAACTCCTGCGTGTCAAAATGGGTATATTCAATCTCTGACATAATTTCGTTAATATATGGCTCGGCAATTTGCTTGTAGAAGAATTCTGTCTTTGTGTCAGCCAAGCGGCCACTCTCAAAGTCCTGAAACTGCATGGCTATAGTCTTATTTTGAACAAACAGTCTTTCAAAAACTGCAGAGTCGAAAATAAACCACTCGTTTACATTTGATGCGATTAAGTGTCTCACCTCAATGTTGCCGTGAGTTATTCGCTCGCGTAGATAATAGAGAACTAGTTCGTGGAAGGCTTTTGAATTAAGTCTAGTAGGCGTCATCATTTCAGCCTTGTTCGTTGGTTTTTTTACTTCGAAAATAACGCCCACCTTAGAAGCTGAGTCCGAGCCGTTATGTATCACCAAGTCATTCCTACCTCTTGTATTAATATAGTATCTACTTTTATAGTATGTATCCTTCAGGAAATCGGCAACGAGATTCTTATGGAACTCCTCGCTTTCGCCTTCGTTTATTTGGGTTAGCAGCCTGGAAAGATTTAGGCTGAAATCTGCAAGCTCTTCCCTGTTCACGCTTTTCTTGAGAAAGGCTTTATTAAGTGCTTGCTTGGGTCTCAGCTTTTTAGCGGACATTGTGCGTTTTCTTATTTTCTATGAAATTATACTTGGCGGCAGTGTGGTCCTCCCAACTTCTAAATGAGCGGATCCGTCCAAGACGCACCGAGGCCCCCCGGCTGTCCGCCTAAGACGCAGCTTTTGACCGTGTGTGAGGCGGCAGAAGCACTGCGCCACCGTGGATCTAACAGCTCAAGGCCCAGCGTTGCTGCATCTTAGGCGGATCCGCACAAGATGCGTTCGCTACGTTACACAAGGGTGCCAGGGACGACCAAGGCGATAATATCGGAAATTCGCAAGACTGATCTACCTTGCCATGAAATCGGTAGGTGATGGGGACGGCTCAGGCTGGGGTACACCCGCAGGGCCAGCACCTGCGTCTGCCACCAGGGCAGGATTTCGAGCTCCACCACAAGACGAGGGCTGATCCGGTCGCTGATGAGATTGGCGAGTCGCTCCTCCTCGTCCAGCGGGTCAGCCACGCCGCGCATGTTGCGATTGCGACCCTCCAGCAGCGATTCACAGGCCGGGAGGCCCCGGCATGCCAGGGCCGCCGCATGGCCCATTGGCCCCGATCAGCGCTCAGGCAATCAGCAGTTGGTAAGCATCGTTGATCCGCCGGAACGATTCGGCGTCGCCCCCCATGTCCGGGTGGTGGACCTTCACCAGGCGCCGATGGGCCGCCTTCACGGCGGCCTGGGAGGCGCCCCAGGCGAGCTCCAGGATGGCTAGCGCCTCGTCCCGCTGCCGATCCGGAGCGGCATGGCGGCTGTTCTGGGAGCTCCGGCCCTCACCCGCCCCGGCGCCAGGGTCTGCGCCCGACCCCGACGAACCCCGTGAACCACCCGAACCGGCGCTCCAGGCCCGCTTCGAACCGTCATCCCGGGATCCGCCCGATCCACCAGCGCGGGCGTCAGCACTCGCGCCACCTGCCCCGGTGTAACCCCAGCTCCGGCCGCCCGGGCGGCGGACATCCTGCTGGCGCCTCCAGGCCTGCTGCCGCTCTTCCTGCTCCCGCCTGACCTGGGCCTCCTGGCGCACCTGCGCCTCCAACCGTGCGACCGCTACCAGCAGCTCCTCCACCAGCGCCTGGGGATCGGCACTGAGACGATCGGCGGCCCGGGGGCCATGCAGGGCAAAGGCCGCCCGCACCGCCGCCTTCGCCCGGCTGGCGGGGCCGGCCAGGGCCCAGCGCAGTTCAGAACCAAGGCCGGGTGAGCGGCGATCAAGGGCCTCTTCCAGTTCCAGGGCGGGATTGTGGGAACGGCTGCGGAGGTCGTCGAGCAGGGCCTGGAGGCCCAGTTCCAGGCAGCCGCCAGCGGCCGGATCACCCTCAAGGCGCGAACCGAGGCGCAACTCCCGCCAGCGGGGATGGCTGCTGAGCGCCTCGGCCCACTGCCGTACCAGCTGGGGGGTGATCCCCGGCGCCGCCCCGGTGGTGACCTCCGGGCCGGAACGCCAGGAGCGCCCCCGCTCGCCGCGGGGGGCCGCCTGCCGCCTTCGCGGCTCCGGGGTCGGCTGGGGCGCGGTGAACTCCTGGTCGTCGCGCCAGGCGCGAGCCCCCTGGCTGGACTGGGAGCGGCCGGCAAAACCGGCTGCCGCCTGGGCTTGGGCCCCAGCTTCGCTCGAACGGCCCCTTTGCAGCAGGGCCAGCTCCTCCCGCAGCAGCCGCACCTGGTGGTGCAGGGCCTCGTTCTCGAGCAGCACGGCATCGAGGTTGGTGGTCACAGCGCGACCACCGGGCCCATGCATCCAGCTCCTGCGCTCACGCCCCATGCCTTGCCATCGGCCCTTTATACGGCTCGCATTCTCGCCGCGACCATGGACTTTCGCAGCGCGGGATCCCCATCCGCCTTGGACGGAGAGCCGCCCACGGAATCCGCCGGACGGGGCGGCCTCACAACTACTGCATTGAAGTGCTGGATTTCAGTGCTGCATTTAGTGCTGCATTTAGTGCTGCGTATCAGTGCAACTGAAATCGTCACCACAGGGGATGCCTAGGCTGAATTTGTGATTCGAAAGGCAACGCCATGTCCAACCCAGCTGATGCCAAGGCCAAAGAAGTGGAAGGTAAACTCGAATCGGCTGCAGGTGAGCTGACCGGTGATGTCGGCCACCAGATCAAGGGGAAGGCGAAGCAGGTTCAGGCTTCGGCAATGAACGTTGTCGAAAACCTGAAAGAAGGGACCACATCGGTGGCTAATGCCATCGGCAATGCCGCCGACAATATCGCCGACAGTATCGCCGATAAAACCGCCGATACAACCGCCGCTAAAGCCCCTAGCAATGTGGCCAAAGACCACAGCTGATCCCCAGGGCTAAAGGCGATTTGGCCCCTTTCCTCACCCAAACCAAGGAGCAGCTCCATGCTTGAAACCCTGGCCGTCGTTCTGATCGTGCTCTGGCTGCTGGGCCTGCTCACTTCTTACACCCTCGGAGGACTGATTCATCTTCTCCTGGTGATCGCGGTGATTGCCATCCTCCTGCGCCTGATCGGCGGACGTGCCGTCTAGAGGGCGCCATGTTCACCCCGGGCGGGGATCCCCCAGCCCTTCCCTGCCCAACCCGCCTGGAGTGCCCTTGAATACAGCAGATTGCTTCGGCCTCCATCACCACGTCCCCAACCCCGCTGGTGCTGGTGCACGGCATGCTCGACAGCTCGCGGGTGTTCAACCGGCTGCGGCAGCACTTGGGCCAATCAAAACGCCATCTATTGGCGCCCGACCTGCCCCTGCGCTGCGGGATCACGCCGATCGCCGAGTCCGCCGCCCTGTTAGGCGAGCAGATCGAAGCCGCCTTCGGCTCCGACCAAACGATCGACCTCTGCGGCTTCTCGATGGGTGGGGTGATCGCCCGCACCTGGATCCAGCTGCGGGGGGGCCACCGGCGCACCCGACGATTCACCAGCGTCGCCAGTCCGCACCAGGGCACCCTCACGGCCAACCCCTGGCCGAGTCGGCTGCTGGCCGGCATCGCCGACCTCAAGCAGGGCAGTGCCCTCCTGCAACAGCTCAATGGCGACCTCTCCAGCCTGGAGGCGATCGAGTGCTGCAGTTTTTATTCCGATATCGATCTGGTGGTGGTTCCCGGCAGGCGCGCCGTGCTGCCGGTGGGGGAGCAACGGATGCTGCCGGTCTGGACCCATCCCCAAGTCATGCGCGATCGCCTCTCCCTCGAACCGCTGGCCGAAGAGTTGATGCGGCCCTGAGGCCATGGCTCTGGTAACCCTGGGCCTGCTGAACCTTTCGCTGTTGCTGCGCTGGGGGCTGGGCTGGGCGCTCTGCCTGCGGATGCCCGCCCTGGCTGCGGGAGTGGTGCGGGGCCACCCCTCGGTGGCGGTGTTGATTCCGGCCCGCAATGAGGAGGGAACCCTGCCCCACCTGCTGCGCGCCCTGGAGGCTCAGAGCTTTCGGCCCCTGGAGGTGATCGTGATCGACGACCACTCCAGCGACCGCACCGCCGCGATCGCCACCCAGACCAGTCCCCAACTCGCCGTGCACCTGGTGAGGCCGCCACCCTTGCCCGAGGGCTGGTGCGGCAAGACCTGGGCGCTGCACAACGGCGTGGCCGCCAGCAGGGCCGAGCTGCTGGTGTTTCTCGATGCCGATACCGAACCCGCCCCGGATTTTCTGGCCTCCCTGCTGGCCTGCCATCAGGAGCTGGGCGGGCTGGTTTCGGTGCAGCCCTACCACCGCACCGAACGGGCCTACGAGCAGCTTTCCGTGCTGTTCAACCTGGTGGGGCTGATGGCGGTGCCCCTAGGCCCCCGCGGCGGGGTGGCCTTTGGGCCGGCGTTGGTCACCAGCCGCGCCGACTACGAGCGCAGCGGCGGCCATGAGGCGGTGGCGGGAAAGGTGGTGGAGGATTGGTTCCTCGCCCACTGCTACGAGCGAGCCGGACTGCCGGTGAGCGCCTTCCTCGGCGCTGGGCAGCTGGCCTATCGGATGTATCCCGGCGGCCTCGGGGACATGGTGGTGGGCTTCGCCAAGAACTTCGCCACCGCCGCAGGCGAAGTGCGCAAGTGGCGCCTGGTGGCGGTGCTGCTCTGGCTGTCGGGCCTGTTCTGGGCAGCCTGGTGCCTGCCGGCCTCCTTGCTGGACTGGCCGATGCTGGGGGACCGCAATCTGGCCGCCAACCTGCTGCTGTACGGCGGCTTCGCGGCGCAGCTGCTGCTAATCACCCGGCGGGTGGGCAGCTTCGGCTGGATCAACCTGGTCTTTCCAGTGCCCGTGCTGTTTTTCCTCGCGGTGTTTGTGCTGGCTATCGCCAATCTGGAGCGGGGCACGGTGCGGTGGAAGGGGCGCACGTTGTCGACCAGACCATGAGTGGGGGGACCCTCCTCTCGCCCCCCCTCACCAGTGCCCTGGGTTGGCTGGGCTGGAGCCTGCTGGTGGGGGCGCTGGCCAACCGGCTGCCCCTGGCCATGCTGGCCAGGGATTCGTGGCTCACCCGCCCGCGCCCCTGGGGGGAGCGGGCCCAGGCCTATGAACGAGGCCTGGGGATCCGCCGCTGGAAGCCGTTGCTGCCGGATGCCGGCGGCGTTCTGCCCGGCGGGATGGCCAAGGCCGCCCTGGCCCGCAGGGATCGGGCCAGCCTGGAGCGGCTGTTGGCGGAAACCCGCCGGGCCGAGCTGGTGCATCTGGCCCTATGGCCGTTCTGGCTGCTCACGGCCCTATGGCTGCCGCTCCAGGGGGTGCTGGTCAACCTGGTGTTCGCCACCCTGTTCAACCTGCCCTGTCTGTGGGTGCAGCGCTACAACCGCCTGCGCCTGCGCAAGATCCTGGGGGAGGAGCAGCCCGCCGCCCGCCCCCTTCGGCCCCTTGCAGGGCCCAGCACCAGGGCCCCCGGCTGAAACAGCCGCGGCCAGCCCCGCCTCTGCTGTTCAAGGGGCCAGCAGCAGCGCCTCAAGGGCCCAGCAACATCGCCCCAACCTCAACCTCCACGGCCAGGCCCGGATCTTCGGCATGGCGGGCCACCACCACCCGGTGCGGGCCCGCCTCCAGCCGGAAGGCATCGGCGCCAGCATCGAAATAGGCCAGGCGTTGCAGCGGAATCGCCAGCTCCAGCCGTTGGGCTTGGCCAGGCTCCAGCGGAAGCCGCCCGAACCCCACCAAGGTGCGCACCGGCCGCTCCACCTCCCGCCCCGGCGGCTCCAGGTACACCTGCACCACCTCCGCGGCCGCCATCGGTCCGCTGTTGGTCACCGTGAGCGCAACCCGCAGGATCCCCGCTTGGGGGAGAAGCTCCGCCCGGAGCTCCCGATGGGCAAAGGTGCTGTAAGAGAGGCCGAAGCCGAAGGGGAAGGCGGCGGCATGGCCCTGGCGATGCAGCCGCCGGTAGCCGTGCCAGAGGTCGTAGACCATCGAATCCGCCCGCGGCTCAAATGCCGGCAGGTGTTCGGCGCTGGTGGGCACCGCAAAGGGCATCCGGCCCGAGGGGGCCACCCTCCCCAGCAGCACATCGGCCAGGGCCTCCCCGCCCTGCTGGCCGGGGTACCAGAGCAGCAGGATCGCGTTCGCCCGGTGCCGCCAGCGCTCACAGAGGATCGCGCCACCGCCCATCAGCACCACCACGGTGCGGGGGTTGGCGGCGGCCACCGCCAGGATCAGGGCCTCCTGGGCCGGGTCCAGCGCCAACTCGGTGCGATCGCCGGCGGCGAAGTCACCGCCCGTGCGGGCTGAAGCCAGGCGGGTGATCGAGGCCGCCACCTCGGCCACCGGCTGCCAGAACGGCCGCAGCCGCTGGCTGCCAAACCAGCGCTGCAGGGGGTCCGGAGCCGGCATCTGCCGCAGGATCGGCGCCAGATCGCCGGGGTGGATGTGCTCCCCCTCCTGCCGCCAGTCGAGCCCCACCACCACCACGGCGGCATCACAGGCCGCCGCCAGCCGGGCCGCGGCAGCCGGATCGTCGCCCTCGCTGTGGTGCACCTGGAGCTGGGGGGCCGCGGCGCGGATCCCCGCAAGGGGGGTGACCACCACCCCCGGCTCCGGGCGGGTATCGGAGGAACCCCGATCGCCGAGATTCGCCCCAGCGGCCAGGGCACCGATCATCGCTAGCGAACCCCGATCCGGCAGCGGCAGCAGCGCTTCGGCATTTTTGAGCAACACGATCGCTTTGGTGGCCGCCTCCCGGGCCAGGCTGCGGTGGGCGGCGCAGCCCCGCAGGGAGGCCGGGTACTCGCCGGCTGGCACCGCCAACTGAGCCCGCAGCAGGCGCAGCACGGCATCATCAAGGCGCTCCAGCGGCAGGGTGCCCGCCGCCAGGGCTTCAGCCAGGCAACCCTCGAAGATCATCGGGAAGGGCATCTCCAGATCGAGCCCGGCCCGCAGTGCAGCCAGCCCATCGCGCAACCCAAAGATGAAATCGCTCACCACAAAGCCGCCAAAGCCCCAGCGGTTTTTGAGGATGGTGGTGAGCAGCTCCTGGTTCTGGGCACACCAATAGCCATTCACGCTGTTGTAGGCGGTCATCACCGAGCCGGCCCCGGCGGCCACACAGTCGCGGAAGTGGGGCAGGTAGAGCTCATGGAGCACCCTGCGGCTCACCCGGATATCCACCAGGAAGCGGGAACTATCGATCGAGTTGAGGGCGAAATGCTTGATGCAGGCGATGGTGTGGCGCTGCAGACCGCGGCTGCAGGCCGCGCCCATGGCCCCGAGCAGCACGGGATCCTCGCCGTAGGTCTCCTGGGCCCGGCCCCAGCCGGGGTGGCGCAGCAGGTTCACACACACCGCCGCCACCCAGTTGGCCCCAAACGAACGGGCCTCCCGGGCGATGGCCTCGCCGATCCGCTCCTCGAGGTCGATGTCCCAGCTGGCGCCCCGGGCGATCGGCACCGGAAAGGTGGTGGCGCCCCCCTCCAACACCACCCCCCGCGGACCATCCACGAACTGCAGCCCCCTCAGGCCGTGATTGGGCAGCACCCCGGCCGGCCAGGGGTGGCGGTGGGAGGCATCGGCAACGGCGATGTCGACCATGCCGGCCCAGAAGGGGGTGGCGCCACACAGGTGGGCGAGCTTCTCGGCCGGCGTGAGGGAGGCCAGCAGCTGGCGGGCTCGCGATTCAGGCGAACCGGTGGGGGCAGGGGCAAGCACGGCGTCGCAACAACGGAGCTGGCTGGGCGGCTGGTGTTCGCTCACCACCCATCCATCCGTGCTAGGCGGAAAACTCTGACCCGGACGCTCCCCCGCGATCTTCCCCATGCCCTGGTTCGTGAAGACCGAAACCATCCAGGCGGCCCCGGCCGCGGCGCGCCCCCACCTGGCTGCCCATCGGGCCTGGGTGGCCGAACTGCGCGCCCGCGGCATCAGGATCAGCAGCGGCTACCTGGTGGATGGCGAGGGTCGGCCCGGAGGCGGTGGCCTGCTGCTGCTGGAGGCAACCGATCACGCCAGTGCAGAGGCTCTGATCCGCCAGGATCCGATGCTGCGCAGTGGCTGCGTGACCTGGAGCCTGCACGGCTGGATCAGCGCGGTGGGGGATCTGAATCTGGCCTGAGGAGCCCCTCTGAGCCCTCCTGGTCAGCGGGCTCCCCGGTGGCTCATCCGCGCAGGTGGCGGGCCAGGCTGGCCGGGGAGAAGTGGAAACCCTCGGCTAGGGCGATGGCCACCACGGCACTGGAATCATCGGCCGCATCCACTCGGAGCTTGAGGGTGGGATCCGCCTCAACCTTCACGAAGAAGGCGGTGAGCTGTGCTTTAGACACGCTGGATTGTTCTTGTTTCAAGCAAACCCTAGGGTTATTTTGCGAGTGCGGTGCAATGGACACGCTGCGGAGGCCCGGTTTGGCCTGAACGGCCTCGAATCTGGAACTGGCCAGCGGCAGCGCCGGGGCCACTGGATCAGGGGCGCAGTTTGATCGGCGCCAGTATGCCCGAACCGGTAAGTCATTCGGTGGCAAGTGTTGCTGGCCGGCCCCTCAGCACTTGCCAGAAAGCTGCCGCAGCACACGAAGAGAGGTCGAAGTCTCGGCGAAAAACGTGATGAGGAAGGGGGTCGGATCGAGGTCAGTTTTGATGCAACAAGGCCCTCAATCCGATCTGCTGAAGAATGCCCTGACCGGTCGCCAACTCCAGCACCACGCCGATCGCGAAGCCCAGCATCGCCAGGCGACCATTGAGCAATTCGGCCCGCTGATGGAAGCCCCAACCCTGGTCTTTGGCCACGATCCGCATCTGGGGCTCCAGGGGCCTTGGATCATCCAGACCCCCTTCATCGGAACACCAGCCCTGGCCTTCCGATTCGGAAAAGCTGCGCTGGGCCAGCCTGGTTTCGCTGTCATTGTTCATGGCTTACCTCGTTCATGGCTCACCGTTCATGGCTCACCATCAGTACAGCCATCCTGTTGAGGTCCGTGCGGGCTGAGCGCCAGGCCGGGCCGCCCTTCTGCGGCAGATCCGCCCTCCCGACGCGGCAAAACCCGGCCCAGGGCCACGGAGCAAGCCGGTTTGAGGCCAGCCGTTTCAGGCCAGCAACTGCCGCAGCCCGGGCTCTAGCAGGGCGAAAGCCCGGCCCCGGTGGCCGATCCGGCCCTTGGTGGCCTTGTCCATCTCGGCGAAGGTCTGCCCCAGCTCCGGCACCAGGAACACCGGGTCATAGCCGAAGCCGCCCGCACCGCGTGGCGCCTCCAGGATCACGCCCGGGCAGTGGCCCTCCACTTCGAGCCGGATCGCGCCGCTCGGATCGGCCAACGCCAGGGCGGCGGTGAAGCGAGCCGAGCGGTCGCCCGATTCGAGCCGAGGCACGGTCAGGGGCGTGGTCGCCGCTGAGAGCACCGTGGTGGAAAGGACGCCAGCCTCGAGCCCCTGGACTGCATGATCATGCTGTGCGGTCTCCAGTTCCCGCAGCAACCGGGCAATCCGCTCGGCGTCGGTGGGGGCATAGCGGGCCGAATGGACCCCCGGAGCCCCCGCGAGGGCGGCAACCGCCAGGCCGGAATCGTCGGCCAAGGCCCAGCAGCCGCTGGCCAGGGCCACGGCGGTGGCCTTGAGGCGGGCGTTCTCCGCAAAGGTGGCGCCCGTTTCCTCCACCTCCAGGCCCTCCGGCTGGGCCCGGATCTCCAGGGGCAGATCCGCCAGGAGGGCGGCGAATTCGCGGATCTTGCCGGCGTTGCCGCTGGCGATCACCAGGGGTGTGGGGGAGCGCGCCATCAGATGCCCTCCGCCAGCTCCCGTGCCCAATCGAGCACCTGGGCCACTCGCTCCGCTGTGGGCGCCTCGCAGTAGAGCCGCAGCAACGGCTCGGTGCCTGAGAAGCGCAGCATCAGCCAGTGGTTGGGCCCCAGCCGCAGCTTCACGCCATCGGTGGTGATCACCTCCCGCACCGGCGCCCCGGCCACCTCGGTGGGGGGCGCCTGCGCCAGTCGGGCCTCCAGCCGGGAGCGGGCCGCCATATCGGGAAGGCGCAGGTCGAGGCGGTCGTAGGCGGCGGCCCCGCCGCAACGGGTCTGGAGGGCATCGATGCGCTGGCCCAGAGGCACGCCGCCTTCCACCAGGGCCTCGATCAGCAGCAGGGCCGCGAAGGGGGCGTCGCGTTCGGGCAGGTGCATGCCGAAGCCCACACCGCCCGATTCCTCGCCGCCCACCAGCACCTCGCCGGCGAGCATCTCGGCGGCGATGTACTTGAAGCCCACCGGCATCTCGATCACCTCGCGGCCGAGGTTTTCGGCCACCAGTGCCATCAGGTCGGAGCCGCTCACGGTTTTGATCACCGTGCCCGGCAGGGCCCGGGCCCGGGCCAGGTGATCAATGAACAACGGCATCAGCAACTGGGTGCTGCAGAAGCGGCCGTGCTCATCCACCGCGGCGATGCGGTCGCCATCGCCATCGAACACGATTCCCATCGCCGGCTGCCCGGCGGCCGTGCTGGAGCGCACCGCGGCGATCAGCTCCCCCAGATAAGGCGCCAGGGGTTCGGGCGGATGGCCGCCGAAGAGGGGATCCCGCTCGGCGCGAATCTCCCGGATCACGCCGCTCTCCACGGCCCCCTGGCCCAGCAGGGCCGGCAGCACCCCGGCCGCCGAACCATGCATCGGATCCACGATCACCCGCAGCCCCAGCCGCTCCAGGCCCGCCGCCAGGGCGGCGGTGTCCACCTTCGCCTTGAGGCCCGCCACGTAGGTGCCAAGGGCATCGAAGCGCTCCGTTTCCCCCGGGATCGGCACCGTGATTCCACCAGCGGCCAGGCGCCGTTCCACCCGGGCGGTGAAATCCCCCTCCACCGAGCCACCGAAGGGGCCCTTGATCTTCAGGCCCAGCCACTCGGGCGGGTTATGGCTGGCGGTGATCACCAGGGCCCCCAGGGCGCCGCGCTCCACCACCGCCCAGCTGGAGGCCGGTGTGGGGGTGGGGCTGTCGGAGAGCACCGGCTCCAGATCGGCGCCGCGCACCGCCGCCGCAATCGCCGCAGCCAGCTCAGGAGCCAGAAAGCGGCGGTCGTAGCCGAGCACCACCTCGCGGCTAGTGAGCCCCTCCGGTGCCGAGGCCTGCAGCTCCCGCGCCGCCGCGGCCGCCACCGGCAGTAGCCGCTCCACGGTGATGTCCACCCCGAGGATGCCGCGCCAGCCATCGGTGCCGAAGGCGATCGGGCTGGCCTCCAGGGGCAGGGGGGCAGAGGCCATGGGGCAGGGGAAACAATCGCTCCGGCTGGTCGTAGCAGGAGGCAAGGGCACAGCGGCCGGCGCGGGTGCCGGCCTGTGGGCAGACCACCGGATACAGAGGCTCGCTGCATGGCCCCTCGTCCCGGTTGCGGCGGCCGTCGGCTCGGCTCTCGAGGAGCACAGCCTCCTTGGGGGATGAGCCCGACATCGAAGTCTGGAAGCCGATCCTGGGATCAACAGTTGGGGGATGAGCTTTCCAGCGGCGGTGGCTAAAGCGGCCCGAAGGGCCACCGCGAACCGGCCAGCCGCCCCGCCCGCCTAGCGTGGGCTAATGCAGCAGCCTGCCGGCGTCTCTCCCCACCCCCGAGACTCCGGCACGGCGGCGACCGCCCGGCCGCCCGACGGCGACATGCCCTGGGACCTGAGCAACGCCGCGAGGCCCGCCGCCGAGAGCCGAGCAACCGTGGCTGCACCCTTCACCGACCGGCTGCTGCGCAGCTGGCTGCGCTGCCACCGCCGTGCCTGGCTCGATCGCCACGGCCCTGGCGAGGCGCGGCGCTGGAGCGCCCACCGCGCCCTCACCCTGCAGGACCAGCTGCACAGTTTTCAGAGCCTGCTGCCCACCCGGCCGAGCCATGGCGAAGCGGCCTGCCGCGCCGGAGCCGAAGGGGTGGTGGGGCTGCGGTTACGCGGGGTCGGGCCGGGGGGGATTCGCCTGGAAGCCCATCCGCCCCTACTGCTTCGCATCGATAGCCCCAGCCGCTGGGGGGCCCATGCCTACCAGCCGGTGCTGGTGCGCCAGGGCCGACACCTCACCCGAGAGCACCGCCTGGTGCTGGCCCTCTGGGGCCGGCTGCTGGCGGCCGAGCAGGGGGCACCGGTGCCCCAGGCATTGGTGCTGGCTGGCACGGGCAGCCAGTTGCAGCAGGAGGTTTTCAAGCTGGGCAGCGGCCTGCAGCAGCAGCTGGAGGAGGTGCTGCCCCGCCTGGCCCAGGAGCTGGAGCCGGGCCGGCAGCCACCGCCGCTGGTGAACGATCGCAAGAAATGCACCCTCTGCTGCTGGCGAAGCCTCTGCGACCGGGAGGCCAGGGCCGAGGGCCACCTCAGCGAGGTGAGCGGCATCGGCGGCAAGCGGCGTGACCTGCTGGTCAGCCTCGGCGTGACGAGCCTGGAGCAATTGGCGGCCGCCGACCCGGAAGCCCTGGCCGGTGCCCTGGAAGAGCATGGAGAACAGCACCGAGATGTGGCCGCCGAGCTGGTGGCCCAGGCCCTGGTGCAGGCCAGCGGCGAACCCCGCCGCCGCGCTCCGGGGGATCCCTTGCCCGAGTTGGCCGCCGCCCCGGGGGTGCTCCTCTACGACATCGAATCCGACCCCGACGCCCGCGACGATTTTCTGCACGGCCTGCTGCGGCTGGAGCGCCGGGAGACCGGCTGGCCCGATGCCTCAGGCGCGGCCGAGGCCTATTACCACCCCCTGCTCGCCCTCCAGGAGCACGGCGAGGATCGGCTGTGGCAGCGCCTGAGCGGCCTGCTGGCGCATTACCCCGACTGGCCCCTGCTCCACTACGGCGAAACCGAGGCGATCAGCCTGCTGCGCCTGGCGGAACGGCAAGGGGCCACAGAGGCCGAGCGGGCCCGCCTACGGCGGCGGCTGATCGACGTGCACCAGCGGCTCAAACGCCACTGGCTGCTGCCGGTGAACAGCTATGGCCTCAAGGCGGTGGCCACCTGGCTGGGATTCCGCTGGAGCCAGCGGGGCGTGGACGGGGCCCGTTGCCTGCTGTGGTGGCGGCAGTGGCGGCAGGACCGCCACCGCGCCGGTGTGCCGCCCCGGCGGGCGGCCCAGCCCCTGAAGCGGATCTTCCGCTACAACCGCGACGACAGCCTGGCCACCTGGGCGGTGGCGCGCTGGCTGCTGGAGGCGCCGGACCCGGCATGGACCGCCCTGGCGGACGCTCCGACGCCGCGACCGTCACCACGACCAGCCCCGAGCACGAGACCAGCCCCGAGCACCAGGCCCGATCCGACGCCACGACCCTGACCCCCCGGAGGATGCTCCCGGCAGGCCCACCGCATCTGCCGAGGCGCCCCCTCAGCCCAGGCGCCCCGCTCAGCCCAGGCGCCCCGCCCTGCCAAGGCGCCCCGGCCGTTAGCTCAGCGGCAATTGGCTCAGTAGCAATTGGCTCAGCAGCAATTGGCTCGGCGGCAGTTGGCTCAGCAGCCTTTGCCTCAGCGTGCAGTGAACGAAGCCGGCAGCGGCGCTGCCCTCAGCCGCCCCCGGCTCCCACCGGCGGCGCCACGAAGAGCTCCGGCCTGGACAGCTGCAGCTGCAGGCCTCCGGCTCCCGGCCCCTCCGCCCCACCAGTTGCGTCAGCCCCATCCGCCGCACAGAGGAGCTGCTCCTGCTCCAGGGCGGCCCGCCGCACCAGGGCCAGGCCGATCCAGCCTTCCCCCCCCGGCAGCGCCAGGGCGCTGGTCACCTGGCCGGCCCGCTGGCCCTCGGCGTCCCGCAGGGTGCTGCCCGGACCCGGTGCCGCCTTCTCGGTCCCAGGGGAGGCCGGCGTGAACCAGCGCCGCAGCTGCTGCTTCACGCCGTCGTAGGTGGCCAGCCGGGCGAGGGTCTCCTGGCCCACGTAGCAGCCCTTGGCGAGGCTCACCCGATCGGCGAGACCGAGCTCGAAGGGATTGGTTTCCTCATTGATCTCCGCAGCGGCGGCCGGCAGGCCCAGGGCGATGCGGCGCATCTGGCGCTCCGGCTCCGAGAGCGGCGCCAGGGCGGCCAGATCCGCCGGCACTGCAGAGCCCGCCGGCAGCACGGTGGCCGGCCCCAGGCGCCAGCCCTCGCCGGCCTCCAGGGGCTCCCAGGTGGCCGGCGCCGAGGCGGCCTCCGGCCGATCCGGTCCCACCGGCTCCAGCCAGAGGGCCTCCTGGAGGGGGCCGAGCTTCACGGCATCGGCGGGGAAGAGCACCCGATCCAGGGCGGTGCGCACCGCCGCCGCATCACCGGCGGTGATCAGCAGCCAGGCGCCGCTGCCATCCACCAGCACCTCCGCCAGGGCCCGTAGCCTCCCCGTGGGACTGATGCAGCAGGTGCGGCGCCAGGCACCGGCTGGAGCCAGCACCAGATCCTGGCTGCTCTGGCCGTGCAGAAAGCGGAGGGTATCGGGGCCCTCCAGGCGCAGCAGGCTCACGGATTGCTCCAGGCGGCGCGTACCGGCGGGCAGGGCATCCGACCAGCTCCACGGATGGGGCAGCGGAGGGGAGGGGAACAGGGTCATCAGCGGGGGTGATTCAGCGGCGAGTGAGCTGCGGCGGGCGATCAGGAGGCCACGGCTGGACGGGCGGCGGCGCGGGCCACCTCCTCCAGCAGATAAAGGCTGCGCAGCTCCAGGCCAGCGGCTGCCATCGCTTCAGCACCCCCCTCCTGGCGATCCACGATCGCCACCACCCGGTCCACCCGATAGCCCGCCTCCCGTAGCTGGATCACGGCCTTGAGGGCCGAACCGCCGCTGGTCACCACATCCTCCAGCACGGTGATGCGATCGCCCAGCTGCGGCAGCGGGCCCTCCAGCCAGGCCCCGGTGCCATGGCCCTTGGCTTCCTTGCGCACGATCAGGGCATCGAGGCAACGCCCGGCCAGGGCGGCCTGCAGGGCCACGGCACTCACCAGGGGATCGGCCCCAAGGGTGAGGCCGGCCACCGCCACCGCCTCGGGCTCGACCAAAGCCAGCAGGTCACTCCCCAGCAGCGCCAGGCCCACCCCACTGAGGCTCACCGGCTTGCAGTTCACGTAGTGATCGCTGTGGCGCCCGGAGGCCAGGGTGAAGCTGCCGTGGCGGTAGGCACGCTGCGCCAGCAGCTGGAGCAGGTGGTCCCGCCGGGCGGAGGGGCTTTCGGGTAGGGAGGACATGCCGGGAGATGAACGGAGCAAGCGAGCCACTCCATGGTGCCCACGGTCAGTGGAGCTAGCCTTGGAGTCAAGACTTGATCCACTGAGACCCGCCGCGGAGCCACGCCATGCCCCACACCGGAATCCTCCATACCGCCGCCAGCAACGGCTCCCAGACCCATCCCACCGCTGCCGGTGCACCGCTTTTCCGCCTGCTGTTGGCCACCGCCGGACTGTTCGCTGCCTTAACCCACGCCGCGCCGGCCCTGGCGGGTCCGGTGGTCTGCACCACCACCTTGGAAGCGCCGGTGGCCAATGCCGCCCCGGTGGAGATGACCCGCTGCGGCCGTGTCCAGACCGTGCCGGAACTGGTGACCCGGCGGTTCTACAGCTACACAGCCCCATTTGAGCGCGGCGTGAGCCTCACCAATCAGGTCACCGATTTCTTCGGGATCGCCATGGGCGGCGGCGACGGCAGCCGGGTGATGGGCCTGGGCTTCCCCGACCAGACCATCGTGTGGGACGGCCTAGCCCTGCAAAACACCACGGCGGTGCTGATGGAAACGCAGAGCTCGCCGCTGCCGCTTCGCACCGGTGACATCAGCCCCTGCTTCACCACCAGCCTGGCTGATACCTCCTGCAGCGGCGCCCGGCTGGCGCCGAAGCTCAGCTCCTATGGCTACGGCGTTTCCGGGGTCGATCCCTACGGCCGGGGCTCCTACAGCGGCGGCGGTGCCGCCAGCGAGCCGGGCGACACGGTGCGGGGGCTCTGGTGAGCGGCTGCGGAGCTGCGGGCCCGGTTCACCGCAGCGATTCGGTGCAATGACGCTCCACCGGAGCGAAGAAGGCGCTGCCGGGTGAGGGGATTTAGCAATTTGGTGAATGCAGCGGGTTCATCATCCGATTTGAATTGGCAGCAAGCTCCGCGACCGGACTCTTAGGGCAGTCTGATGCGCAGACACCAGGCCTGATTCCATTCGCTTGAACCTGATCCAATTCAGCTTGGAATTTCATTGTGGCAGTTCCTTGAGCTGTACGGCAGCGAGGAGCAATGCGAGGCAGCCCTAGGGCAAACCCACTGGCCAAATGGATTCTGTTGCCCCCGATGTGGAGAACAAGAGCATTGTCTTGTGTATGGGCGTCGCCACAGGCGCTACCAGTGCCGGAGCTGCCGTCATCAGACGACAGTCACTGAAGGGAACGATCATGGAAGCCACCTAGTCCCTAGGCTTCTGCTTGGGCGCAGCTTTCTCGGAGAGAAGCTGTAGCTGCCTCTTACCAAGTGCTTCCTGGCCTTCTATCAGGTGGGGGATGTCAAAACAGACATCACCTCACTCTCTCTTACGAAGCGATCGCAGACTGGGCCCAGGACGCCTTGGCACGAGGATGTGAGGTGGGCTGCATCCACCAGCCAGTGATCGTTAATGGCCGCCAACCCAAGGATCTCCCTGTTTTCCGCTGGATTAACAACATTGTTAGTCTAGTGAAATCGGATGGCCTCAGGGTGGCGTGCCAGCTCCGTTGGGCAGGCCGAATTGCTTGCGGAAGTTGATGAGGAAATTGTGGGAATCGAAGTTCTGGATCTGTTTGGCAAGGGACTCGTCGTCGACCACCTCGCAGAGGGGTTCGCTGGGTTCACCGGGTTTGCTGCCTGGCTCTTCGGGGATACAGAGCTCGGGTACAAGGTTGAACAGATCGGCCAGCTTCCAGCCCAGGGTTCGGCCGTTGAAGAGGGCCTGGTCAGGCCGTCGAGGCCGTCGGTGGAGAAGGGGCAGGAGCGCCCTGAGCTCCAGGGCCTGGATGCCCCTGGGAATGCGCACCAGCAGGCTGCGACTGGTGGTTTCACCGGGCTGAATGACATCGTCGTCAAACAGTCGGCCAACGGCCAGGAAAACCGGATCCTGCTGGATGGGAACAGCGCTTTCGAAGTGGGAGAGATTGACCTGCTGCAACACCTGATTCGCCAGGGGGAGAAGCTGGTCTTCCGTGGGCGGGGTTGGTGGTTGGTCGGCGATTCGCGGAAGGCCGGTGAGAAGCCAGTAATTACCCAACAAAAACACCGGCTTAGTGCTCGAGTTGGTGGCCTTGGCTTCGAGGATGGTTTCCAGGCCATCGGGTCCTGCAACACTGCCGGCTACAGGGGTGATGGTGATGTCGAGGGTGAGGTTGGCGGGCTGCAAGGAGGGGACCCAGATGTCCTTGTACCAGAAGGTATAGATCCCCCAGACGGCGCCAATCAGGAGCACCAGGGTTTGAGTCCACTGTTGGAGGTGTTCCGATTGCATCCAGGAGCGGGTCCGAAACCAGCTACGGCGACGGTCCAGGCCAGGGAGGCCTGCCTTGGCGGGGGGTTCAGAAGGTGGCCGCGGCGGGCGATCCTTCATGGATCAGGGCCCGGTGGATTGGGAGGGGCCAAGGGCGGAGGCGGTGGTTCTGGGGCAGGTTTTCTTGCCCACCGGCTGGCATTGGCTGCGATAGGCACGAGCGAGGTTGCTGTTAGCGCGAAGCCCTTCGGCAAGAGTGGCAAGCTTGGCCGGTTCGGGCACCACCCCCCGAGCCAGAGCGGCCATCTCCGCCGTGGAGCAGCCGGAGGGGGTGCCGCCGTAGCCGCTGAGCACGGAGTAGGCCCGTTGCTCGGTGGTGCCCACTGCGGCGTTCACACCATCGCCGTAGGCCCTGCCGGCCGCCTGCACCACGGTGTCGGCATCCGGGGCGGATGGCATCCGCGAGCCGGCGCCGAGCAGTACACCAGCCAGGCAGTTGGCCTGCAGGTTGGCGGCGGCGGGGCTGAGAGCTGTGTTTTTGGGCTGAATGGTTTCAGCCAGGCCCACGGCGATCCAGTAGGCCACGGCAGGGGCGTTGTAGTCGTTGTAGGCCGTAGTCATCAGGCCATGCTGCAGCAGCACCTGGTTGCGGGCGACGCAAGCCAAGGCCCTGGGGGCTGGCTTCCTGGCAGGCGCGCCCAGGCTGCAGGCGCCGCTGGCAACTACACCGGGCGGCAACAGCACCACCTCGGGGAAGGGCAGCGATGCGGTGCCGGGATCCGTAGCCCAGGCCCGGCGCAACTGCGCCGAGCTTGCCTGTACGGCGGCATTGAGGTCGGTGGCGACGACGGGTCTGGCCCCCAGCAGCACCAGAGCGAGACCTGCACAGAGCACAGGGTGATGGAGCGCAGAACGGCCCGCCACGGCATGAACCAGGACTCAAGGCAAATTATGAAGCAACAGGCCAGGTCTGCCTCGTGGTGATTGCCCCACCCTTCACCACCCCCGGATCGGCCGCCAGTCGCCGCTCAGCTGGAATGCGCCCCACACCCGCACATCCTTGAGGTTGGTGTCCTCGCTGTTTCGGTATTCGGTCTGGGTGTTGTGCAAGGCCTCAGCACGTCCTTCTCCGTCCTTGAGG
>JBIJAG010000023.1:0-63280 GCA_044345855.1 Cyanobium sp.
CCGACGCCACGATCGGTGGAACCGGCAAGACCCTCACGCTGGGCAGCGACAGCAACAGCAATGACGGCGGCGATACCCTCACCGCTTCCAATACGACTTTCACCGGCTCGATCACCACCGGTTCGGGCTCCGACAGTATCAGCCTCAGCGCTGATTCTTCGGTCGATGGCGATGTGTCAATGGGCATTGCCGGCGATACCGCTAATGGCAGCACCGACACCCTGACGCTGAACGCGTCCAGCATCACCGGCGATGTGAGCACTGGCAGCGGCGCCGATTCGGTGAGCGTGCTGAACGCATCGACGATCAGCGGTGATGTAATCCTGGGCGCCAACGGCGACACGACGGATGGCGGCGACAGCCTCACGGTGACCGGCGCCAGCACGACATCCAAATCGGTGATTGGCGGCAGCATCGCCACCGGCGGCGGCGCGGATCAGCTGAGCTTCACCGACGCCACGATCGGTGGAACCGGCAAGACCCTCACGCTGGGCAGCGACAGCAACAGCAATGACGGCGGCGATACCCTCACCGCTTCCAATACGACTTTCACCGGCTCGATCACCACCGGTTCGGGTTCCGACAGCATCAGCCTCAGCGCCGCTTCCTCGGTTGAGGGCGATGTATCGATGGGCATTGCCGGCGATACTAGCAACGGCAGCACCGACATCCTGACGCTCAATGCCTCCAGCATCAGCGGCGATGTGAGCACCGGCAGCGGCGCCGACACGCTGACGCTCAGCAACGCTGCCGCTATCTCCGGCAGCGTGACCTTGGGTGCGGATTCGGATGCCGCAGATGCTGATGACACGGTGACCCTGCAGTCGGGCTCGACGATCACCGGCAATGTTGAGCTTGGTGATGGTAATGATCTCTTCCACCTCAGCACCGGCATCAGTAGCCCCACCAGTGTCAGCGGTGATGTGAGCTTCGGGGCAGGTTCCGGTGACACCCTGAGTTACGCCAGCAATGCCGGCCCGATCACGGTTGCCATCAACAGTGATACCTCAGGGACTGCGACAAGCGCCGATGCGAGCTACATCACAGGTGATGTTTCCGGCTTTGAATTCATCATCGGCAGCGTAGACGATGTGCCGACGTCCGGAGATAGCGTTTCTACGGCGACTGTCCGCGACACGATCTACGACAACACCAGCGCAAGCACAGTCGTTCTCACTGGTTCCAATCAGGGCACGATTGAGGAGATCGACTTCTCCTCGATCGAGAATTTGCAACTCCGCTCCGGTTCCGACACCCTCAGCTTCCGCGGTTCACCCGGATCCCCTGGGCTGATCGCCGGCCTGGCTGATGGCGGCGGCATCGAAGGAGCGACTTACAACAATGGCGTTTACTCCGGTGGCTCCTATCTCGATGAATCGGTTGATCTCCTCGATTACACCCAGTACCTCGCCGGTCCTGTCAGCGTAGATCTCAGTCAGAACCAGGCGACGGGAGTTTTCGGAGATCAGGCCGGTGGCCTTGTGAGCGGTGACGGCAGCATCGAGACATCCACAGAAGACAGCAGTTTTGAAAACGTCGATGGATCCCGCTTCAATGACCTGATCATTGGCGACAATCAAGATAGCCAGGGCAACGTGCTGCGCGGCTTTGGCGGTGATGACACGATTCTCGGTTTGGCAGGCAATGACACCATCGACGGCGGCGATGGCACCAGCGATGCTGATGGTGCTGATCTGATCGCTGCCGGGGATGGCGCGGATCTGATCCTGGCCTCTGATGGCAGCGACTTCATCAGTGGCGGTGGCTACACGAGCGACGGAGCCGTGGATTCCGATACTTCGATCGACACGTTGTCTTATCTCGATGAAAATGAAGGGCTTTATATTGATCTTGATAATATCGATGCCGGTACGGTGAAAGCTGATGCGGGCGCTTCGCTTTCGATCTCCACCTTCACCGGCAGTTACAGCATGGCCGGTGCCCAGACGATCTCGGTATCCACCAATCAGCGCGGTACCGACTGGACTGATACCTACGGCGATATTCAGCGCTTGGTGTTGAGCAATCAGAACGACATCCTGCGCATTGATTCCACTGATTTCATCACGGCCACAGAACCAGGCGGTCCTGATAGCGAAATCTTAAATATCAACACTGCTGGGGCGCCACTTTTTTCTGATGCCACCAAAACGTATACAACGACAGAATCCAACAGTCTTGCCAATGGCGATCGCATTGTCATTGCCTCTGGACCTAATGCCGGTACGTATTATGTGCAGCAGCTGACTGCTCTTCTCGGTATTACAACTGCGATCGGCTCCACCTATCAGCTGTTTAGGTCTTCTGATGGATCCGGTTCCCCCGTTGCCATCGATCTAGCTCTGAATCTGGACCCTACGGCTCCTAATGGTTTTACAACCGTAGAGCGCACGGTCGGCGGCACATATTCTGCCGATGGCGGCGCTGGTAATCTCGATACCCTCGATTACTCCAGCTTTGCCAACGATAAGCCTGTTTATGTGAATCTTTCAGCTGCTTCCTTCAGTTTTGATATTGACGCTAATGGGACGATCGACACCACGTCCGGTGAGATCAAGCTTGAGAATGTCTACTCTGCCACTAACATTAATGTGGATCCCGCTTCGGTTGCTGGAACTCCTGCCGAGGGGTCTTACTCGCCGGGTGCCTTCGGCGGCAGCTACGGCGTCAACAACTTCGAGGTGGTGCTTGGTGGTGCAGCAGACGACGCCATCGTTGGCAACGATGCGGCCAACATACTCGCCGGCAATGACGGCGCCGATCGCATCGCCGGCCTGGCCGGCAATGACACCATTTATGGCGGCAAGGGTGACGACTACATCCTTCCTGGCGAGGGCGCCGACGTTGTCAATGCCGGCCAAGGCATCAACACGATTCTAATCACCAGTAGCGATCTGGCTGAGGACACCTTTGCCATTGACCGCAATGGCATCAACATCTTCAAGCTTGAAGGCGACGGCAGCAGCTCGAACAAGAGCGAAATTCAAGGTCCTTCAACTATTCCGTTGAATCCTGGGGATCCTGTCAAACCCTGGGATCCGGGTGCTCAGGGTATTGACCTACTCGATGGCGGCGATCCTGACTCGGATGGCTCCGGCAATGCCATTTATGACACGATTTTAGGCACAGCCAACGACGACATCTATCTGTTTGACGGCACCGCTTTTAAGAACATTAGCGATGTCAAGCTTGGCGCTGGCAATGACAGCGTGGCTACGGCGCCCACCAGCAAGGGCATCAAGGTCAGCTACGACGGTGGAGAAAACCCAGGCAATACCGATACCGACAACATCACCCTCACCCTCACATTCCAGCAGTTTGCACGACTCAATCAAAGCGGTTTGTACGTTGCCGATGTTCAGAACTACATCGACGACCCCGACAGCAAGACCTTCAGCAGCAACCAGGCCGATTTAACCGCCACTGGTTTCGAATCCGGCGGCGTGCAGGTGATTGCCCCAGCCATCTACAACGCCCTTCAGGGTGACCCGGCCGCCCTCATCTTCAACAGCAGCGTCGGTCTGCAAGCTGTCAACGCCAGCAGCGGCAAGGATCTCGCCCTTGCCGCCAGCGCCCTCACCACCTCTACCGCAACCGCCTCCTCCACCAGGGATCTGGTGTCCGCCTTCGTGCAGGCCAACACCGTCAAGGGTGCTGATGCGGTGACGGTGACCACTGGCGCCAATCTCAGCGGCAGCGCGACGGCTGACCAGACGGCCTCCGCCAGCGCCATCACCGTGGATGACCGCTCCGATGTGGTGCTGTCCGCCTATGGCATTGGCATCGACCGCAGCAACCTCATCGCTGGCGCCGATGTGGACATCACCCTCAGCGGCAACGTTGAGGCCGACAGCATCGGTCAGGCGGGTGCCTCGGTGGTCAACGTGAACGGCACCGTTGAGGCGGCCGGCAGCCGCGACAGCTCGCTTACTGCCGCCGATCGGCTCAACGCCACGATCAGCGGCTTGCTGAAGCAGAGCGTTTCGGCCACCACGGTGGACGGTCTGGCACTTGCCGGTCTGGCCAGCCGCACCTACGGCATCGACGACGCCAACCTCACCGACAGCTCGCTTGACAGTGTCCAGGCCGGTACGGATCTGGCCCTGAAGGTCACCGCCACCGGCAACAGCCAGGTGAGTGCTAACGGCATTGGTGGCCAGTCGCTGGGGCCCATCACCCTGGTCCATATCGGCGCCGCCTCAACGGACCGCTTCACGGTGCCCGCAGCGCTCTGGGGTGCCGGCTTCCCGCTGATCAACGGCGACCGCATCCGCTTTGAGACCTCCCCGGCAGGCAGCAGCCTGGAGGCCAACCGCGATTATTTCGTCCTTAATGTCATTCCGGTCAGCGGCGAGTTCCAGCTCAGTTCCACCCCGGCAGGGGATCCGATCGATGTGCTCATCGCCGACGACGGCATCGCGCTGGAGGCATTTCGGCCGTCGGTCGCCAACGCCGATGCGATCAGCACTGTCACCGGTGTGGACCTGAACCGAACCGGTGCCGCTGTCGCCGGCCTTCAGGCGGGTGCTGGCTTGAACCTCGCTGCCACCGCCAACGACGCCGTGCGCGCCACCGCCAGCAGTGTCGCCGGCGACGCCACCGCCGGACTGAACCGCCTTGGTGGCCTTGACGACCTCAACACCCAGCTGGTCAGCACGGTGGTGTCACTCACCAACACCACCAGCCTCAGTGGCGCCGATGCCACCATCCGTGCTGCCTCCGGCGAAACCGCCACGATCGCGGCCACCAGCATCGGCGGCAATGCCCTGGCTGAAGGCAATGTGCAGGTGCTCGGATCCGACAGCAGCAGCACCATCGCTGGCTCGGATCTCGCCTTGCAGGCCAGCGCCAACCTCAGCCTGAACGTCTCTGCCAGCACGATCGACGGCCGTGCTGAGGCTCGCAGCGGCGCCGGTGCCGGTGCTGGCAGCACTCTGGCGTCCCCCGATCCCTTGGCAACTGGCGCCGTTTCGGGCAACAGCGTGCCCGACGCCAGCACCTACGCCGTGGCCACCGGTCTGCGTGACGGCAGCCAGAGCGCAGGTGGTGATCTTTCGCTCAATGCCAATGGCACCCTTTCGCTGAATGCCACCGCATCCACCGTCGGTGGCAGCAGCACCCTGGGCTCGCTCTGGTCGAACAGCAGCAACGTGCTCTCCACCTTCGATCCGACCGCCACCACGCCAAGCCTGATCGGTCCTCAGTTCTTGGCCGACGGCCAGCGCGCCCTGCTTGATGCCGGCACGGCAACAGCCCTCCGCCTCGACTCCGACACTGACTACCTGGTGAGACTGCTGGCCTCCACGGAGGTCGATACGGGCGCCGACAGAGTGACGATGCCCTCGGATCTCACTTACAACAACGGTGACGCGATCCGTTTCCGACTCAACAGCACCACGCCTTCGAACAACACGGCCACCCGCTACGGCCTGGAGCTGGGTACCACGTACTACGTCATCAGCTCAAGCGGGTCCACCTTCCAGCTGGCCACCAGCCCGGGTGGTGCCGTGATCGATCTCACCCCAGACAGCATCGGACTGGCCCATCAGTTGGTGGATGCGGACCGCTTCCAGCTCCTTACGCCGCCGCTCACGCCCGGAGACCCTTACATCGTTGCCACGCTCGCCGCCAGCCAGTCGGGCCTGAGCCTGCAGTTGCCCTCCGAGGCCACCGCCTTCTCCGGCAGCCGCCAGACCAGCACCAACCTGGTGAACCCCAACACCCTCAGGCTTGCCCAGCTCACCGGTGTGGACGGCAGCGGCCTGACCAGTGGCGGTGGCCTGCTCTCGCTGCTGGCCGGTGCTGGCGCCGCGATCAGCGCCACCGCCGATGGTGTGCTCAATGCCCTCTCCCGCAACATCGCTGGTGATGCCACCGCCAGCGCTGGCCTGGTGGCCGAAGGCCTCAATGAGGCGGCGCTCAGCGTTGGCAGCGATGGCACAGTCAACGGTAGCGCCACGATCAATGCGATCGCCGACGCCACCAGCACCGGCGACAACGCCTTGGTAGACAACAGCCTCAGCTCGCTCAACCTCATTGCCCGTGGCATTGACGCCGCCGTGGCGGGTCAAGACATCAGCATCGGTGACGACGGCGTGATTCGCTCC
This sequence comes from Cyanobium sp., assembly GCA_044345855.1. Lineage (GTDB taxonomy): Bacteria > Cyanobacteriota > Cyanobacteriia > PCC-6307 > Cyanobiaceae > Cyanobium. The sequence continues at coordinate 6,108 of JBIJAG010000023.1, forward strand.
GACGCTTCGATCGATGGCCGCAGCACCGCATCTTTGGTGAGTGGCAATGCCGATGCTCTGGCGGTTCTGCAGGCTGATGCCTTGAAACTGGATGCCGGCAACGCGATCAGGATCGGGGATCAGGGCAGCGTGAATGCCACCGCCAGCATCGGCAGCAGCGTGGCGCCCTTGCTGGTGAATGCCGTGTCGGCCGGGGCGGGCAACGCCACCAGCCAGATGGGTCTGGAGGCCACCGGCATCCTCGGCAGTGCGCCCACACCTGGCACTTTCTCGATGATCGAGTTTGGCGGCGGCCCCCTGGGCACGGTCGGTGCAACGGGTCTGGGAGTGGTGGATCTGCGCGCCACCGCCACCGATGGCGCCAGCAACACGATCCTGGGCAGCATGAGCGGCGGCGGCAGCGCCTCGATCACCGGTATCCGCGACACAGCCCTGACGATCGGCGCCGATCTCGCCCGGATCACGGCCACGGCCACCGGACTGGCCAATCTCAAGTCCATGTCGGTGGCCGGCGCTGCCACGGCCAGCGGTGCCACCACCACCTCAGGCATCCTCAGCGACGACTCTGGGCTGCAGGTGGGCATCAACCTGGCCGATCAGGGTCAGATCGCCGTTCTGGCCAGCCAGAAATCGGTGGCCTCCGCCACCTCCGTGTCCGGCCAGGCCAGTAGCACCCTCACCAACAGCAGTGTGGCGCTTCAATCGGTGCAGTTCAATCTGGGTGGTAGCGGCCAGCTGCGGGCTGAAGCGGTTACCGATCTGCTCAATCGGTCCGAGAGTGTCTCTGGTTCTGCCAGCGCCTGATGTTCGATTGTCCAGCCCTCGAAGGCGAACTGCTGGCCGGAGTTCAAGCTGTGGCCAGCCGTCCGCTTGCTGAGCTGCTGCTCCAAAACGGCATCCTGCGCTCGATGGCCCAGGAGCTCCTGCTGCGTCAGTTGCGGGAGGGGGTGAGCTTCAGCGCCAAGGAAGAGCCGGTGATCATCCAGCGCCTCTGGGAAGGGGTGGATGGGGAACCACCCACCAGCCTGGCTGGCGACTGGATCGCGACCCTCCCCGATCCCCTCAAGCTCGGCATGGGCCAGCGCTGGGATCAGGTGCGGCTGCAAAAGCTGATGGAAACCCGCTACCAGGAGCGGCTGGAGCCCTATTTCCTCGAACGGCGCAAGGATCTTGAGCAGGTGGTGTACGGCCTGATCCGGTTGCACAATCAGGGGGCGGCCGAGGAGCTGTATCTGCGCCTGATCGACGACAAGGCCGATTTCTCCGAGCTCGCCCGGCGCCATTCGCTCGGTGAGGAACGGTTCAGCCATGGCCTGGTGGGCCCGATGCTGATCAGCCAGCCCCACCCCACGATCCGGGCCGTGCTCGAATCCCTCAAGGTGGGTGAGGTGCATGCTCCATTCCGTGTCGATTCCTGGGTGCTGCTCGTGCTGATGGAACATCGTCAACCCGCCAGCCTCAACGACGCCACCCGCATTCAGTTGCTGCAGGAACTGCTGCAACAGGAGCTTGATGAAACTCTCGATGCCCTCCTGGCTGCCTTCTATCCCACCCTGGTGCCGACGCCAGATTCTTCCCTTCAGGCCACCTGACCATGGCCAATCCGGATCAGATCTTCGATCTGCTTCGCTCCTTTCCCTTTCTGGCCGACCAGCCGGAACCCCTGCTCAGGGCCCTGGCTGCTGAGGGGCAGCTGTTGCGTTTCGCTCTGGGCCAACCGATCAGCCGCCTGGAGCAGGCCCCACCGCAGACCTTCTTTCTGCTGCAGGGCGCGGCCCGCTCGGTGGTGATGGCGTCGCGCTTCGCCAAGGGGGTGGCCACCCTGCAGCGCCTCGAATCCGGCGCGGTGATGGGCTGGTCGCAGCTCAGCTGTGGCGTGAACCGGGAAATCCTGCTGGCCTCATCGGATCTGGTGGCGTTGGCCATCCCCCATGCGGCCCTGCGGGAAGCCATGGCCAGCCATCCTCCCCTCGCCCAGAGGGTGCAAGGCAGCGTGGCCCCGGCGGAGCTGTTCGCGGTGCTGGATGCCCACCTGCGCGATTACCCCCGCATGCTCAGCGATGAGGTGATCCAGGCCTCCCTGGAGCTGGCGGATGGCACCCGGGCGGTGGCTATGACACCCGCCCAGATCAGGGCCACTACCTTCCCCGAAGAGCGCATCTGGTTGACCTCCACTGGAGCATTACCCCTGGGCACGGTGCTGCCACCGCCTCAGCTTCCCCCCGGTGATGAGTCGGTGCGGGTGCTGGGGGTGGATCGCACTGCCTTGGCCCGACTCCTGGATCCGCCCCAGGCTGAGGAGGGCGAGGCCGCCGAGGAGCTGTTGCTCGGGCGCTGGCAGGAGCAGTTGCGCCAACAGGGCGGCGTCGAGGCGATTCCGCTCAGTCCCGATCTGCCCGAGTTGGAGGCCGATGACGTGGACGACGCTCCGGAAGGGAAGCGCAGCGCCAGCAGCTATCCCTGGTTCCGGGGCGCCGGTCCGCTCGATTCGCCGATTGCAGCCTTCCGGATGGTGAGTGAGCATCTGGGCTTGCCTTTTCGCCGCGAACTGCTGCGGCGCGTCTTCTCCGACCATGTCAAGCGCCACGGCGAAGCCTCCTTGCCCTTGGCCGGTGCTGTGGCGGAATCGCTCGGTTTGTCCACTCAGTTGCTGGAGGTGAAGACCGAGGCGATCAACCGCTTGGATCCGCCATTGATGGTGCGCTGGGGCAATGGCCTGGCCGTGATCTATCGAACGGGTGTCAAGTCGGTGGTCATCGGCATTCCGGCGGTTGGTAATCAGGAACTCAGCATTGCGGAGTTTCAGGAGCAATGGGGTGAGGAGGGTGAGGTGCTGACACTGAAGATGAACGAACTGACGCCGCAGAAGAAATTTGGCTTCAGCTGGTTCATTCCTTCGATCGTGCACCATCGCGTGGTGCTGCTGGAGGTGTTGCTGGCCAGTTTCTTCGTGCAGCTCTTCGGCCTGGTGAATCCGCTGTTGATCCAACAAGTGATCGATAAGGTGATCATCAATTCCAATCGCGAATCGCTTGGGGTGCTGGGATTGCTCTTGGTGGTGTTCGCGATCTTTGAAGGCCTGCTGCTCTGTTTGCGCACGTTTTTGTTCATCGATACCACCAACCGAATCGATCTCTCCCTTGGCACCAAGATTATCGATCATCTTCTGCGGCTGCCCCTGAGCTATTTTGATCGCCGCCCGGTTGGCGAAGTGAGCAGCCGCATCGGTGAATTGGAGAAGATCAGGGGCTTTCTCACCGGCACAGCACTCACCACCATTCTGGATGCGGTGTTTTCGCTGGTTTATATCGTGGTCATGTTGATGTATAGCTGGGAGTTAACACTTCTTACCCTGGCCGTGATTCCGCTTCTGGTCGGTCTCACCCTGGTGGTTTCGCCGATTGTGCGCAAGCAGCTGCAGACACGAGCGGTGGCCAGCGGCAAGACCCAGAGCCATCTCATCGAGGTGCTGAGCAGCATGATGACCGTGAAGGCGCAGAACATCGAACTGCGCAGCCGCTGGAAATGGCAAGATCTCTACACCGATTTCATTGCCGAGGGTTTTGATAACACGATTGTCAGCACCGTTGCCAATACGTTGGGCTCCTTTCTCAATCAGCTCTCCAGCCTTTTGCTGATCTGGGCTGGCGCCTCTCTGGTACTGGATGGCAAGCTGAGCCTTGGTGAGCTGATCGCTTTCCGAATGATCGCTGGCTATGTCACAGGCCCGATCCTGCGCATGACCTCCATCTGGCAATCCGTGCAGGAAACCGCCCTCTCGTTGGAACGCTTGAGTGATGTGATCGACCACCCCCAGGAGGCACCCGCAGATAATGCTAATCGGATTGTGATGCCACCCATTCAAGGGCAAATCTCGTTCCAGAACATCAAGTTCCGCTACAAACCCTCCTCGCCACTGCTGCTCAAGGGCGTCAATCTCGAGATTCCTCACGGGGTTTTCGTGGCTGTGGTTGGCACTAGCGGCTCCGGCAAAAGCACGCTCACAAAATTACTAGCGCGCCTCTATCAGCCCGAAGGGGGAACGGTTCTGGTGGATTCGATTGACATCAGCAAAGTCGAGCTGTATTCGCTGCGACGTCAGATCGGCATCGTGCCGCAGGAAACGGTGTTGTTTGATGGGTCTGTGGAAGAAAACATCACGCTCACCAATCCCGATGCCAGCAGCGAAGAGATCGTTGAAGCCGCCACCATCGCCTGCGCCCATGATTTCATCATGGATCTCCCAGCCGGCTATTCCACCGAGGTGGGCGAGCGTGGTGGTGGCCTCTCCGGTGGTCAACGGCAGCGGATTGCGATTGCCCGCACGATCCTGCAGAAGCCGAGGATGCTGATCATGGATGAGGCCACCTCAGCGCTCGATTATCAGACCGAGCGGGTGGTGAGTGAAAACCTGATGAAGAGCCTCAAGGGTTGCACCGTGTTGTTTATCACTCACCGTCTTTCCTCGATTGTGAATGCCGATCTGATTGTTTGCATGGGCAATGGAACCGTGCTCGAGGCCGGTACTCATCAGGAATTGATGGCTGCCCGCGGCGCTTATTATGTGTTGTACCGGCAGCAAGGGCGCTCCAGTGGCTCCTCTTCCTCTTCCTCCTCCTCCTCGGCTCCGGTAGCCCCAGCCCTTGCGGGATAGCCACCTAGCAGCCGCATCTGAACCAAGGATCCGTCCATGACCACCGGTCCTGCCGGTTCTGCCCGTCGGCGTCGACCCCCGCCATCCCGTGATCCCGATGCCGTCGACCTTGGGGGAGAGGGGGTCTCTTCCGATCCCCTTAACCAGAGGGTTGCGCCGCCGCCAGCGCCAAAGCCGGTCGCCGAAGAGCAGAGGCCGAGGGGGTATCGGCGTCGGCGCACCACCCTGCCCCGCAGTACCCGAGGCTGGAGTCGCGCCACGGTGTGGAGCCTCATCGGGCTCACCGCCTTCAGCATTGTTTACGGCTTCACAGCCAAGCTTGACAGTTCAATCAGCGCGAACGGTGAACTCAGGCCCACAGGCGGGGTGGCCGAAATCAGTCCGCCGTTCAACAGTTTGGTGGAGCGTGTGCTCGTGAAAGAGGGCGAGAGAGTCAAGGTCGGTCAGTTGTTGGTGGTGTTGCGCGAAAAGGTGAATCGCCAGCAACTCGCCAATGTGCAGAAGCAGCGGCAGCTGTGGCGAAAGCGCACCGCCCTGCTCGCCGACCAACTCGGGCTGGCCGCCCTGCCGGCGGGCCAGGATGAAAGCAATCGACAGCTCACGTTGGAGAAACTTGAGGTTGTGCTGCGTCAGAAATCGGCAATGGAAGAACAAAAGCGGATTCGTATCAATACTGCCCAGGCTCAATCGGATCTGGCTGGTTTGAAGACCAGGCTTGCGATTGATCGCAATATCACCCGTAGGATGGAGCAGCTGCTGGCCCAGGGAGCGATCTCGCGCTTGGAGGTGGACCGCCAGCATGAGCGTCTGGTTGAACTGGAGAGCGCCGTGAGGCGTGCCGAGCTGGAAGTGGCTTCCTCCGGGCGCCGCGAGTTTGAATCGGGGTATAAGGTTAATCAGATTGGTGTTGCCAATGCCAAGGAGCTATTCACCAGTTACGACAACGCTCGCCAGCAGTTGATCGAAGCCAACAATCGCGTTGCCGATCTCGAGGATCGACTCGTCCTGGGTCGAATCACGGCCTCCAGGTCTGGCAAGATCTTTGACCTCACCGCCCGCGTATCTGAGGTGGCCCTGGCCAGCCGTCCGGTTTTGAAGATCATTCCCCAGAATGGCCTTGAGGCTGAGATTCATCTCACAAATAAGGATATCGGTTGGATTAAGGTCGGTATGCCTGTAGAGGTGCGCATCAATTCCTTCCCGTTCACGGAATACGGCTCGATCAAGGGAACCTTGACCCGGATCAGTGAGGATCGTTATCCTGCCGATCAGGAAACGCCGCAGCAGTATTTCAAGGCCAAGGTTTCTCTCTCACGCGCCAGTCTGCAGCATGAGGGGAGGGATTATCCGCTCAGGGCTGGCATGTCTGTTATGGCGCTGGTGCAGATCGGCTCCAGACCCGCTATTAGCCTGGTGAGCGACCGTTTCAACAGTTTCATCGATAGTACCCGTTCGATTCGCTAAGCGATCAAGCCTCCGTTGATGGTGTCAAGCTGCTGAGATCAAGCTGTTTAGATCAAGCTGTTTAGAACAAGCTCGGTTCGATTCTGTTGATCTGTAGATGCGCCACCGTTCCGAAGGTTCCCTTGCCATTGCTGCCGAGCATCACCAGATCAGGCAGACGGTTGGAGAGGGGATCAAAGCTGATCGCCAGCTGTTTCGTGTTGTCGGTCATGCCCGAGACCAGTTGCTCGATCGGGGCGATCGGCAGCAGCTTGATGTTGCCGACCCCAGCAAGGCCGCTTGGAATCAATTCCGCGAACAGCTGCTTTTGGCTGCCATCGGCTGCGAGGGTTGTCTGCACCACTCCAATCCGATCGGTGAGGCCAATGCCGCGCGTGTTGTCATAGCTGAGATCAAAATCTGTCAGGTTTGGTAGACCCGACTTGCCATCCCATCGGAAGGGTTTCTCCCCATCGAGACCACTGAAGACAAATAAATCCTTGCCGGGTCCTCCATTCACCTGGAGACCCTGTTCAGCTGCCGATAGCCAGGGGCTCCAACGCAGATACATCACATCATCGCCGAGGCCGCCATCGATGCCCATGAAAGCCCCGGAACTGACCAGAAAATCGTTGCCATTGCCCCCGATTACCTTCTCAAATCCCTGCAGGTTGGCCGGTGCACCGCCACTGATCGCAGTTGACGAGCCCAGGTCAAGGTCCACCGTGACCGGTAGGCTCCAGTTGTGAAACTCCAGTCGGTCGAGTCCAGCGCCACCCAGTAGCTTGCCAGTGAGACTACTTGCCACTTCCATGATCACAACGTCATGGTTTCCACCCGTATCAAGCGTTCCGACATTGTTGAAGTGGAAGGCATTCATAAAACCCTGATCGGGACCTGTCACAGTCAGCACGTCTCGCTTGGATCCCGGCCCGGAGGCTGAGATCAGGCTGTTATCCCCTTCACCACCATCAAACGATCCATAGGCTTGGGAGTCGCTAAGGAAAAGAGTGTCATTCCCTGATCCAGCCTGCAGCTTACTGCCCACAATGTTGGCCACTGTGATTTCATTGCTGCCGCTTCCATTCACAATTGTGCTGCCATCGTCCGGCGCCATTTCAAGCATCAGCTTATTGCGACCAGCACCAAGATCGATGGTTGAGTTCAGGATTCTTCCATTCACGATCAAGGTATCGTCGCCGCGACCCATGCGGATGCTGGAATCGCGCATACCGATTCGATCGAGCTCCACCTGGCTGCTGCCACCAGATCCGAGCAGGCCGAGCTGATTGCTGAGATCCTGGTCGATGCGAGTGTTGATCGCCATATAGTTATTTCCTTCACCAAGATCCACAGCGCTTACATCCATGCCGATCGCCGTGGCATTCAGGGAAACATGTTTGAGGGAAGAATCGTTTGTCGTTCCACTCAGTTGGCTGAGATCGAGGCTGATGCCGAGATCCTGACGTTTCAGAAACAGTGGGGTGTCTTCGGGCAGAGATCCGCCATACCAACCGCTGTTAATCAAAAGGCTGTCACTGCCTCCACCCATTTTAACAAAACTTGATTTCAGCCCCTCGGTCAAGAGGTTGAAGCTTAACTTCGCTTGTTCCGGCATTCCGATCGCGGTGAAGCTGAGCCGTTGCAGAGCTTCCACGTCAAGCACGTTGGCCCCGTCACCAAAATCGAGCCTGCTTTGCTCCCCGCCAGTGGTGCGGCTGTTGATTGATGCCATGCCGGCCTTGGGTGTCATCACCACCAGGGAAAGGAGATCTTGCACGCCGATCACCATCAGGTCGCTGGCTGTTCCGCCTAGAACCTTGCTGTTCACGATCCCTGCATTCTGTGAGATCACCTGCAAGTCAGCATCGGAAAGGCGTGAATTGGCCAATGCGGGCAAAAATAATTCGCTGCGCATCTCAAATCCTGGTTCGGTTTGATAACGCATGTCCACGACACTATCGGCTACGGCGTACTGGTCGATCAGGCTCTGGCTGATCGCTTTACCATCCACACTGACTGCGGTGTTCCGGGAGGTGACCCGCACCAGCACCAACAGCAATTGCGGCAGCTCAACCGGTTCCAGCGTCTGGAGGGGCACTGTTGGCCTTGTGGTGCCTGGATCGTTCAGCCCTAGCTTTCTGGCAGCGATGCCTCGCCCCGATCCCGACGGTTGCGGATTCGGAAGTCCATCGAAACCTCCGGAACCGCCGTAGCTTGGAGTGAAATCTCCGCTCAGTCCGACCAGCTGTTTTGGTGGGGAGAGCACATCCCCGGAACCGCCCCCTTGCCGGGGCGGTTTGCTGCTGCCAATTTCGGGGTTGGCCGCTGGCTGGCCAGGCGGCCCGACCTCCACTTCGCCCAGGGGGGCGATCGGGATCCGACCCACTGAGGTCCGAAACGGCCCCAATCCGTTGTCATCCCCCAGGATCACGGGGCCCGTTGGCCGGCGTCGCTGCCCAGCCAGGGCCTCCTGCCCCGCATCGAGCAGGTACAGGAAGACAATTCCAAACGCAGCACCCGTCAGCACGCCTTCCAGCGAAACCCGGCTCCCATCCTTTTTCAGGGAGACGGCATCGGTGAGTTCCGAAAGGGTGCTGATCTTGGGGTGCCAGGCAACATCACATCATCGCATCTCTCAGCATCTGGGTGGCATTCATGCTGCGACACGTGGATGCGCATCAGTGCCTTGACGTATTAAGTCGAGGTCGCGCAGATCGGGCCGTGCAGGCGGGCGTACTCCTGCAGCATGGGAAGCTGCGTCATTGATGGCTTCATGGCCCACGCGGGCAGGAACACCGGCGGCAGACAGTTTGTCCTGTGCCATGGATCCCAACCCCACCTCGATAGACAGCACATGGTTTTTGGCCAGACTGGCGACCTGAATACGGTGTAGAAACTACGGAATGGCAGCCGGGTAATTGAGTTACGCTTCAAGCATAACGTTTTGATTATGGGCTATGGCAGCAATAACCAAGAATCACTCAGGCCTTAAAAGGATTTGAACTTGAAACTCAAAGTTCAATCAATTCACAGAATCAGCTGCCAAGCGCTCTTCTAAAGCGGTCACGACTAGTTCAGTGAGTGTCACATCGTTTGTCAGGGCAAATCGCTTAGCACGGCTATGAAGCGTGGCCTCCAGGATGACCGTGAGTTTTTTGGTGGGTCCCCCAGTTCTTTGACGCATTGACCGTTTGAAAATTCAATTTTTAAACTTAAGCCCTAACTTCAAGAAATCAGATCGTCTTCGGAAGAGCGCGCCCCCCAAATGGGGGAGGTGCTCTTAAGAGACTCAAGAGATTCAAGAGACTCAAGAGGCTACTGCAAACTCCAGCTGCCCCTGCGGAAATGGTTCAAATGCTCAAGCCGGATGTGAGAACAGCAGTTCTGAGTTGGTGAAACGACTGCCATCCAGGCCGAAAGATCAAGGATCCGCCTGTACGGATATCGCTTTCCAGTTCATGATCTAGCCCTAATCTTCCTCGCCCACTCCGATGTGACCCGGACTGAGCAGCTGGCTCAATGTTCCTCTTCAGTCAGTAGGCGGGCATAGGCCCCCCCGGTCTCGGCAATCAGCTGGTCGTGGCGGCCTCGCTGCACAACCTGGCCCTGGTCCAAAACCAGAATCAGATCGGCATTCCGGATGGTGCTTAGGCGGTGGGCCACCACAATCTGCGTGCAGGCGCGGCGGCGCAGGGCATCCTCAACCAGCCGTTCCGTTTCGGCGTCGAGGGCACTGGTGGCCTCATCAAGAATCAAAATCGTAGGATCCTGCAAAAGGGAGCGGGCCAGTTCAAGCCGCTGCCGCTGTCCCCCGGAGAGATTTCGGCCGCCCTCGGCCAGTCGGGTGTTCAGGCCATCGGGGAGGGCTTCGATCACCTCTAACAGCTGAGCATCGCGACAGGACATGAGCAACTGGTCGTCGTCAAGATCGTTGCGCCAGAGCCGCAGGTTGTCGCGCACGCTCATGCCATAGATAACAATATCCTGCTGCACCATCGCCAACGAGGCTACGGCAACGGAGCGGGGGATCACCTCCAGAGGATAACCATCAAACAGAATCGAACCTCTACTGGGTTGAAGCAGGCCTGCCATCAGCCGCGCCAGGGTGCTCTTCCCAGATCCACTGGCTCCCACCAGGGCCACCATCATGCCGGGGGCTATCGAGACGCTCAGGTCCTTGATCAGGGCAGGCCGAACGGGGGCAAAGCTATAGGTGAGATCCCGGATCTCCAGCTGGCCCGAGAGCTGCCGCCGCTCGGCAGGCCAAGGAAGAAGATCCCCGGATCCTGCGGGCAGCAGCAGGGGATCGAGGGGATGGTCCAGCACATCCTGAAGGCGCAGTACCGCTGTTTCCAGCTGGGGCAACTCGGCCCCAAAGGCCACCAGCCGATCCACCTCCGCCTTGAGAGCGGCGGCCACCTGCTGGGCAGCAAGCAACATGCCCAGGGTGAGCTGGCCCTGAAGAACCAGGAGAAAGCCCACGAACAGCACCCCGAGCGTGTTGAGGTGGCTGACCAGATTGGGTACCAGGCCAAGGGCCGCCTGGCGCCAGAAGAGGCGATGCAGAACCGACTGCACCCTGCGTTGGTAGCCATCGAAGCGCTGAAGCACATCGCCTTCGATCGCCGTGCTCTTCACCATCTCCATTTCCACCAGGGCAGATATCATTACGCCGTATGCCTTGCCGGTATCTTTCTGTAACTGAGCTGTGGCGTCCCGCTGCTGGCGCAAGCTGACCATCACCAACAGGGCGTTAAGGCCCGTGCTGAACAGCACCACCAGACCAAGGATGGGGCTGTAGGCAAGGGTGAGCAGCAGGTAGAGCAGTAGCAGCACGCTGCCGGTGAGCACCGGTAGCAGGCGGAAGGCAATGAACTCAGCAACTTGGTGGTTGTACAACAGCCGTTGGCTGACGTCGCCGGCATAGCGCTGCTGGAAGAAGCGCTCTGGCAGGGCCAGCACATGGCTCTCAAACCCAAAGCCTCCTCGGGTTTCCAGCCTGCGGCTCAGGTGGCGCCCCCCCAGCTGCTGTAACTGGCCGCCGATGGCCTGAAGCACAACCGTGAAGGCCATGGCCCACAGCATGGGTTTCAGCCACTGGCGCAGGGAGGATCCCCAGACATCGTCGATGTAAATCTGTATAAAAATTGGCAGGGCCAGCTGCGGAATAATCAGCAGTAGTCCCGCCAGCATGCTGAATAGGGCAGGCCGCCACTCTGGTTTTAGTCGAGCAAACAGCAGGGGCCACATGCTGGGCTTTTGTCCACCGAGTCGGAAGTTGGGCCCCGGCCGCAGATCTAACACCACACCTGTGAAGCCGGCACGGAAGGCCGCCAGGCTGACCCAACGGGGGCCGGTGGCGGGATCGTTGAGGGCGACGCGGTTGCCACGAAAGCCCTCCAGGACCAAAAAATGGTCGAACTCCCAAAACAGGATCAGAGGTGGACGCTCCTGGCGGAGGCTGTCCAGATCCATCGCATAACCATTGCCTTCAAGGCCGTATAGAGCTCCGGCCTGCAGCAAGCTCTCGGCATCGCTGCCATCGCGGCTGACACCACACACTTCGCGCAGCTCCAGCAGGGACACCACCCTGCCGAAGTAGCCCAGCACAATCGCCAGAGAGGCCGCCCCGCATTCAGTGGCCTCCATCTGCAGAACGGTCGGCGTGCGAATTCTGGATTGCATCAATAGATGCCGCTGATTTGACGCAGCAAAGGAATGACGTAGCTGATCGGCTGGCGATATTCCACCATGACCGAGACCTCAGTACTGGTGCCCGGGCTGAGGATGAGCTCGGGCCCAGGACCGCCGCCCCAGTCGAAGCCGCTGAAAGTTCGGGGATTCCGCTCCAGGCTGGTGACGGCCTCGATCAGGGGCTCGTTGCCGCCGCTGCCTGGGGGTTGCACGCTTGCCACAAGGGTCTCGCGGCCGAGACGCTGGCGGAGCGCCTCACGACTCACCGGCAGGGTGCTCAGGCTGAGAATCCGACCTCGGATTCCGCCATGGCGCTGGGACCGGGTGGTGTTGGGAGTGATGCGCACCATTTGGCCGGGCTTGATCCGTTTGCCATCCTGGCTGGGGAAGTAGGCGAGGCTGACGATCTGCCGACGGCGATCGTGGCGATCAAGGGTAAAGAGCGGGGTTCCTGGGTTGACCACCGCGCCGGGTTGCACCAGCTGCTCCACCAGGCAGCCCGCCACCGGGGCGACCACTACGGAAGTACGTTGATACTCCGCCCGTTGTCGGACAAGTGCCAGCCCCACTTCTTCAATCGCCTGGAGGCGTTGCTGGGCTTGGGCCTGCTGCTGGCGATCCAGACGCAATAAATGTGGTTCTTTGTCAACAAAAGTCTCTTTAGCGATGCTGTCGCTGCCGCGGTAAGGAGCCAGTCGCTGCCGCTCGGCCGCTGCTAGAGCCCGTTCATCCTGCGCCTGAAGGTTGGCGAGCTGGTGCTGGCGGCGAAGATTGCGGAGACGCTGTTGATCTGAATCAATCATCCCACTCAACTGCACCTGGTCAATGCGGGCAAGGATCTGGCCGGCGCGCACGCACTGACCCTCGCGCACCAGGATCTGCTGCAAGGGGCCACTGATAAGACTTTGAACCGGCACCAGTGCTTCAGGGAACAGGAGCACACCCCGACCGTGGATACGGACCGGGAGCCGTCCTAAAATTGACCAGATCAAGATGGTGGCACATAATATAAGTAGACCCAACAGCAATGCCCAGGCACTTGGTCGCAGCAGCGGTAAGGGTTGGTCCAGAGAATCCTGCGACGTATGGGCCTCCAACGCCTGCTCGAGGAAGTCGATCACAGCACCTCCCCCTCAGCCTGGCGGCGCATCATGGCAGCGAAGGCGCCTTCGCGACGAATCAACTGCCGGAAGGAACCCTCCTCGACGATCCGTCCAGCCTCCAGCATCACGATCCGGTCGGCATGGCGAATGGTGCTCAAGCGGTGGGCGATCACGATCCGCGTCAGGCCCAGCTTCTGGAGTTGGCGGCCCACTTCAGACTGGCTGATGTTGTCGAGGGCGCTCGTGGCCTCATCAAGGATCAGCAGGGCAGGCTGACGCACTAGGGCGCGAGCAATGGCCAGCCGCTGCCGTTGGCCTCCGGAGAGGTTGCCTCCCCCTTCCGAGATGATGGTGTTCATTCCCATCGGGAATTCGCGGATCTCGGCAGCAATGGCCGCTTGCTCGGCGGCTGCCCAGGCCTGCTCCGAAGTGATCAGGGCGCCGCCGGCAATGACCTCCTGGATTTTGCCTGACAACACGGCGGCATTCTGCGGTACCACACCTATCTGGCGTCGCACGAGATCGAGGCGTAGCCGTTCTAAAGTTCGGCCATCGAAGCGAATGGTGCCCTTCTCGGGCTGCTCCAGGCCAAGGAGCAGGCGCACCAGGGTGGACTTGCCGCTGCCGGAGGGCCCCACCACGGCGACGAATTCACCCGGACTGATGCGGAGGTCGAGGCCGTCGAGCACCCACGGACCGCAGTTGTTGTAGCGGAAATGCACGGCATTGAGTTCCACGCCGCCGCGCAGCAAGCCTGGTTCGATTCGGTTAGGGTCGTGTCCTTCGGGAGTAGCGGTGAGGATTGGTCGGGCGCGTTCCAGCAGCACCGGCAGTTCAAAGGCCTGTACCATCAAAGCCGCGCTGCTCACAACCGCCCCGATGAAGGTGGTGAATGCAGAAAAGAAACCCAGCAGTTCTCCGACATTCGGCACGCTCAGCCTCGGATCCAATGTGGCGTCGGTGACAAGGCGGGTGATTACAATGAATAGCAACAGCAATCCCAGATTGGGGAGCACCGTCTGAAGCAGGGCCGCGTAGGACGAACGAATCTGTAGCCCGTAACTGCAGCGTATCGCCTCACGGTAGGGCTCCCACCAGTATTGAAAAGCGGCTTTTTCCACTCCAGCCAACCGCAGCTTCGAGACACTTTTGATCAGTTCGAGATTGCGGCTTGCTGCCTCCGCCTCGCGCTCTGCTCGTTGCCTTTCCAGGCGCAGACTGCCCCGGCCAATCAGCACAGTGGGACCCACCAGTGCCAGGGCCACCAGGAAAGCCAGTCCGGTCAGCGGCACGCTGATCCGGAACATGAACAGCAAGAACACACTGCTGAGCACGGCCTGCAGGGCACCGCCGCTAAGGAGCAAGCGGATCTCTTCCTGCAACTTGGCGAGGGCGTCGAAGCGCAGGCTCAGATCTCCGGCCTGGTACTGATGAAAAAAAGAGAGCGGCAGCTTCAAAAGCCTTTGCAGAACCGCTAACTGCAGGCGATGCCCCCCCCGTTGCTGCACGGTGATCAGGGTGCTGGAGCTGCTCCAGCGCAGACCCACATCGGCGAGAGCGGCCGCCAGCAGCAGGGCCGTCATCTGCAGCATCAGGTTGAGGTCGTGGTCGGGAAGGGCCTGGTTGGTGAGCAGAGTGTTGAAGGTTGGAATCAGCAGACCCAACAGGGTGCTCAGCAGGGCGGTGATTAGCGCCGGACGCAAGGGATTGCCCAGTAAGGCCAAGACCAGACCGAGAAGGGCCCCCGCTCCCCCCAGGCTGATGATCCACTGGGCCGCCCCAACCTCGTTGCCGATCGCCAGGAGGAAGCCGATCGCCAGCCCCAGAGTGGTGAAGGTGATCAGCATCACGGCCCGATGGTTGGCAGGGCCGAAGCTGAAGCGCATTAAGGTGGCCGCAGATATCTCCTTCCCTACCAGGCTGGGGCTGACTCCCAGGGCCCTCCAGGGGGCTGCTGCGGGATCCAGCTCGGTGCTGCTTAGCCTGCGGGCCGGCTTGCCGGGGGCTGCCGGATCCCGCACCCAGTAGCCGCGGGGCTCGGAGAGCAACAGCAGCGGGCCACCTTTGCCCAGGTAGATGAGATCGCCGCAGTCACGGCGAAGGTCGGCGGGTTCAATCCTGAGAGGCACACCGACCAACTCGGCACGCTCGAGAAGGGCACGCAGCTGGTTGAGGGGCTCTGCGGGTGGGGTGCGCCAGGGCGACGGCTCGGGTGCCATGGCGTTCCGCAAGCCAGAACACGAGGGTGGCGAGGGTGTCATCACCTGCCAACGATTGCTGAATGAGCGACTGGGATGACGGTGGACGTGTGGACGACGGAGAGACGAGCCGGCGAAGCAGCTCTTCGATTTCGGGAAGTTTGACCGGGACACAGGCCTGCACATCAATGCGGTGGATAGCAGTACCCCGCAGAGGCAAAACGAAAGCCGCCCGCACCACCTTGAAGCGCAGCTCCAAATCCTCGGGAAGGTCTGACTGGGCAGGCAGCACGCTGGGGGCATCCCAGCAACCAAGGGTGCGCCGCGCCAGAATGTCCCCGTTGGCGGTACGCAATACCCCAATCAACGCAACCTCCCCCACCAGGAGAGCGAGATCGGGTTCGGCGGGGGCACCACTGGGCCAGGGGCGCTCGGAGCCTGGCTGCAAATTCATACCAAGTCCATCAATAGTGCTGGCGGAGAGAGCGTTATCGACGGACAAAGGTGATGACGGAGATGTGGCGGCCTGGGGAGAAGGTCAGAGGAAGAGGTTGCCGTAAAAATATTAGAAACGAGTGAAGGGAAACCAATAAGGGTAAAATCAGCAATGCTGAGAAATGTAGAAAATCCGGTACTGCAGTAGAAAATGTTACAGAATACAGACATGGTCTACATGGTTATAGATTATCGATACAATAGTGTGGCTCAATGCTGCAAGCCAACAATTCTATGATCCGTCAGTTGTGGGCTAAGTAAAAGATTTGATTAGAGGGCAACAAGAATCGTCTTAAACAATAGAATAAAAGCCCTTCCCGGGAAAGGGCTTAATTTAGCTAGCTAAGATAAAATTGTTGCCAATGTGGCAACAGTGTTATCAGCGCTTGGGCTTGCCCTTGCCGTTTCCGCCAGCGATGGACTTGAGCTGGGCAGCCGAAAGAGTGACTTTTATCAATTTAGTTTGGGGTTTGAAGGATGAGGCTATGAGCCTCGATTTCATATTGAGGCCAGGCTTACCAAACGTTGATAATGTCAAGAGCCGAATCTGTGTGTTGCTGAATCTGAGTACTGCCGTATTTGCGTGTTGCCGCCAATTAAGTCGTACTCATTCAGGGAGTGAGGCAGTAATAGTCCGATAATGGTGCGAAACGGTGTTCAGGTTCAGAAAAAGGCCTGATAGTTTCTGCTGGCCGTTGCTGTAGCCATGGCTACCGAACTGTCTTCGGACGGCACCTGAAGCACTATCCATGTCGCTCCTACAACCATCAAGCCGCCGTAGTTGCCGGCAGTGAATTACCGCACCGCCTGTCTGTCAATGGATGCACACACGGATGAAGATCGGAGCAGAATCGTTTCTGGCCAGCCATAATCACCCAGCTAGACCCGAAGAGCAACAGACTCTGCCACCACGATAGTTCCAAAATTAATTTAACTATTTTAGAGCCTATCTCAGATTTTTATGTTGGTGCATTGCCATCGTCAAGATATCGTTTTAACGTAGCCAATCAAGATGTTCCTAGGACCAGCGGATAAAGGATCCGGCCTTGAGGTTCAGCAAGGGACAGACCGCCGCGCCGGGGATTGGTCCCAGATCGGCCAGCTCGCGGCGCTCCGGCTCGAGATCCCCACTGGGATGACCCCTGCGTTGGGCATCGGGAGCCAACAGCAGCGCCACGGAGGTCGTGTCCAACCATTGGGCCATGGCCCCTAGGGAGCCGGCCAGGTCGGCGGCCGTGAGCTGGCGGCTTTCGCGGGCCGCCAGCAGCAGGGCGATTCGCGGCTGCTCCAGCAGGGCCAGCAGGCGTGGATGCTCTTCGTGGTTGAGCAGCAGCTGCCGCTCCCGGGCCCACTGGCGCAGGGCCTCAAGCCGCTCCGCCAGGACCGGGGGAGCCGCCGCGCCATCCCAGGCCAGAACGGCGCTGAGGCCCTGGGGTGCGTCCTGGATGAGTGGCTCAACCGGGCCGGCGGCACCGGTGGGCTCCCCCAGCAGATGGCCCAGTTTCAACCGTTTGACCTGCAGGTAAGCCGCGTTGTGGTCGCCGGGATCCATCACCAGGGGCACCCGATCGACGACTTCCAGGCCGTAACCGCCCAGGCCTGCAATCTTGCGGGGGTTGTTGGTGATCAGCCGCAAGCGCTGGATGCCCAGATCGCTGAGGATCTGGGCGCCGACGCCGTAGTTGCGCAAGTCGGCAGCAAAGCCGAGGTGCTCATTAGCTTCCACGGTGTCCAGGCCGCCATCCTGGAGGCTATAGGCCTTGAGTTTGTTCACAAGGCCGATCCCCCGCCCCTCCTGGCGTAAATAAACCACCACCCCTTCTCCGGCCTGTTCAATCAGGCGCAGGGCCGCCTCCAGCTGGGGCCGACAATCACAGCGCAGGGAGCCAAAAGCATCGCCGGTGAGACATTCGGAATGGACGCGCACGAGAACGGCCGCCGCAGCCTGCTCAGGATGACCCTTCACGATGGCCACATGCTCGCTGCCATCCAGTTCATTGCGATAGCCAATCGCCCGGAAATTGCCGAAGGCGCTCGGCATGGCGGCCTCCGCTTGGCGGCGCACGAAGCGTTCGGTGTCGAGCCGGTAGCGGATCAAGTCGGCGATCGAGATCAGCCGCAGGCCGTGCAGGCGGGCGTACTCCACCAGCTCGGGAAGCCGCGCCATCGAACCATCTGGGTTCTGGATCTCGCAGATCACCCCCGCTGGATAGAGGCCCGCCAGGCGGGCCAGGTCCACGGCGGCCTCGGTGTGGCCGGCCCGTTTCAGCACGCCGCCATCGCGGGCCCTCAAGGGAAAGATGTGGCCCGGACGCCGTAGGTCGGAGGGGCGGCTTTCGGGGTGAATGGCCACCTGGATCGTCCGTGCCCGGTCGTCCGCGGAGATGCCCGTGCTCACGCCATTTTCAGGGCCGGCATCCACGCTCACCGTGAAGGCAGTCTGATTGCTATCGGTGTTGCGATCCACCATCAAGGGCAGATCCAGGGCATCGAGCCGCTCCCCCTCCATCGCCAGGCAGATCAGGCCCCGGGCTGCGGTGGCCATGAAGTTGATTTGTAGCGGCGTGGCGAACTGGGCGGCGCAGATCAGATCGCCTTCATTTTCCCGATTTTCATCGTCCACCACCACGATCGATTCGCCGTTGCGGATCGCCGCCAGGCCATCGGCGATCGAATCAAACCGCAACGCGGCGGGGGCCAGGCCGCTCTCCGCCGGAGAGGGCACCGCGGGTACCGGGCTCAGGGCCTGGGGAGTGGAGGCGGCTTGGGCCAGGGCTATGGGGTCGGGCTGATCTGCAGTTATAGAGCCCGGTACGATCCACCGTTCTCTCCGCCCCGGCATGACAGGCACACGCGTCGCGGTGATCGGAGCCAGCGGCTATGGGGGGCTGCAGACTCTGCGCCTGCTGCAGGATCACCCCACCTTCACGGTGACCTTCCTGGGCGGGGAGCGCAGCAGCGGTCGCCGTTGGAGTGATCTGGTGCCCTTCCTGCCCCTGCCGGGCGATCCGGTGGTCCGCACCCCCGACCCTGAAGCGATCGCGGCGGCGGCGGATTTGGCCGTGCTGAGCCTCCCCAATGGCTTGGCGGCAGGCCTGGTTCCCGAGCTCCTGGAGCGGGGTGTGAAGGTGGTGGATCTTTCGGCCGATTACCGCTACCGCTCTCTGGCCCAATGGCAGGAGGTCTATGCCGCCGAGGCCCGGGAGGTGCCCCGCAGCGACCAGGCCCTCTGCCAGGAAGCGGTGTATGGCCTGGTGGAGTGGGAGGCGAGCCGCATCCGCACGGCGCGCCTGGTGGCGGCCCCGGGCTGTTTTCCCACCGCCAGCCTGCTGGCCCTGCTTCCGTTTCTCCAGCAGGGGCTGATCGAACCGGCCGGCATCGTGATCGACGCCAAGACCGGCACCTCCGGCGGCGGCCGGGCCGCCAAAGAATCCCTGCTGTTGGCCGAGGCCTCCGAGGCGGTGGCCCCCTACGGCGTGGTGGGCCACCGCCACACCAGCGAGATTGAGCAGATCGCCGGCCAGGCCGCAGGTCAGCCGATCCAGCTGCAGTTCACCCCCCACCTGATGCCGATGGTGCGGGGCCTGCTGGCCACCGTGTATGCCCGCCTCCGGGATCCGGGACTTACCGCTGACGACTGCTCCACCCTGCTCTCGGCGGCCTACCGCAACAGCGCCAGCGTGGCCGTGCTGCCGGTGGGGAGCTATCCCTCCACCAAGTGGGTCCGCCAGACCAACCGCTGCCTGCTCTCGGTCCAGGTGGACCGCCGCACCGGCCAGCTGATCGTGATGAGCGCCATCGACAACCTGATCAAAGGACAGGCCGGCCAGGGGGTGCAGTGCCTCAACCTGCTGGCGGGCCTGGAGGCCAACACCGGTTTGCCCCAGCTGCCCTTTTACCCCTGAATTACCCCTGAATTACCCCTGAATGGCCGGTGTTGCCGCTCCGGCTTGATCGAGCCGAAGGGCGGCCAGGGCCACCGCGTAGGGCAGGATCCGGTGTTCCTGCGCCTGGATGCGGGCGGCGAGGCTGCCATGGTCATCGCTTCGCAGCACCGGTACTGCGGCTTGCACCAGGATCGGACCGGCATCCACCACCTCCTCCACCAGATGGG
Organism: Cyanobium sp.; assembly: GCA_044345855.1. Classification (GTDB taxonomy): domain Bacteria; phylum Cyanobacteriota; class Cyanobacteriia; order PCC-6307; family Cyanobiaceae; genus Cyanobium. The sequence goes on from JBIJAG010000023.1 coordinate 25,812, forward strand.
CGGTGCAGCCGGTGAGGGTCACCCCGGCGGCCAGGGCCTGGCCCACCGCATCGAGCCCCCGGAAGCTGGGCAGCAGGGAGGGGTGGATGTTCACCAGCCGGCCCGGATAGGCAGCGATCAACACGGGGGTCACGATCCGCATCCAGCCCGCCATCACCACCAGGTCCACGTCAGAGGCGGCGAAGCTGGCCGCCACCTGCCGGTCGAGGTCCTGCCGCAGCGAATGGTCGCGATGGTCATGGAGAAGGCAGGGGATGCCGAGGCGTTTCGCCCGCTGGCGGGCACCACAGACGGGGTTGTTCACCACCAACTGCACCACCTCGGCGTTGAGCGGACCGCCACGGCAGGCCCTGACCAGGGCCTCAAAGTTGCTGCCTTGACCGGAGGCCATTACCCCGAGCCGCAGGGGACTATCAAGCCGGGGCCAGGATTGCGATGCTTCACCCGCAGAGTGTGGCGTTGGCCACTGGATGGCCTGCATGGCCTCGCTAGCGTCATGGCTCGCGGTCATGGTGCCCATGTCCCATCTCTCCATCCTGCCAACAGTGCTTCGGGATGCCGATCTACTGGAGGCCTGCCTGCGTTCGATGGGGCTCAGCCCCCAGCGCGATGCTCAGTTGCAGGGTTTCGGCGGTGAGCAGCGAGCTGTGGTGGTGATGCTTCAGCTCGATGCGGATATCGCCCTGGGCTGGTGCCGGTCCAACGATGGCTCCTTGGCCCTGGTCGGTGATCTGCAGCGCCTCAGCCGTTCGCGCTCCCTGGAGCCCCTGCTCGCCCGGATCACACGGGAGTACGCGGCCCGCGACGCTTTGCGGCAGGCCCGATCTCACCTGAGCGACGCCCTGGTCTGCGTCGGAGATTGATCCCATCGAGCGGCTTGAGCTTCACCTCGACCTCCGGGAACCCCAGCAGCATCTGGTGAGGGCCACCCTTCGCCTTTGCCCCCGCAGCTCCGTCCTTCGCCTGCGCATGGCGGGCTGGACCCCCGGGTCCTACCTGATCCGCGACTACGTGCGGACCCTCGAAGACCTTCAGGTATGGCAGGGCCATGAGCGGCTGGCCGTGGAGCGGCTGGAGCCGGCCTGCTGGCAGGTGCGCTGCGCCGCTGACACCCCGCTGGAGGTGCGCTGGCGCATCCTGGCCACCGATCTTTCGGTGCGCACGTGCCACCTCAATGCCGACCATGGCTTTCTGGCCCTGGCCGGGGTGGTGCTCCGGGTGGAAGGGGAGCGCTGGACCCCGATCCGGCTCAGCCTGGAGCTGCCCCCCGGCTGGCAGCCTTTTTTGCCCCTACCGGCCAACGGGGAGGGGGGGTGGCTAGCTCGCGATGTCGATCAACTGATCGACAGTCCCCTGGAGGCCGGCCCCCACGCCTGCCATGCCTTCACGGTGGCTGGGGTGCCGCATCGCTGGGTGGGTTGGGGTGAGGATCTGGTGCAATCCGATCCCGCTTGGCTCGCCGACGTGGAACGGGTCTGCCTCGCCTGCTGCCGGCTGATGGGGGTGGAGAGGCCCGCGGCTGCCTCCTATCTCTTTGTGCTTCACCTGCTCGATCAGGGTTACGGCGGGCTGGAACACCATGACGCCACGGTGCTCCAGTTCGGCCGCCAGGCCTTAGCTGAACCCAACGGCCGGCGCCGGCTGTTGCAGCTGGTGGCCCATGAATACCTGCACCAGTGGAACGTCAGGCGGCTGCGCCCCGCCGAGCTCACCCCGATCGATTACGACCGCGCCACGGTGGTTCCCAGCCTCTGGTTTGCCGAGGGGGTGACCAGTTACTACGACCAGCTCCTTCCCCTGGTGGCCGGCCTCAGTGAGGAGAAGGACCTGCTGGAGGACCTCGGCACCGATCTCTCGCGCTACCGACTCACCCCCGGCCGCGCCGTCCAGTCGCTGCGCCTCAGCAGCGAGGAGGCCTGGGTGAAGCTCTACCGCCCTGATCCCCACGCGGTGGATTGCCAGGTGAGCTACTACCTCAAGGGTGCCGTGCTCGCCCTGGTGCTGGATTTGCACCTGCGCCGCCACGGCTCAGCCCTGGCGCTGGTGCTCAGGGATCTGTGGCGCAGCCATGGTGTGGTGGAGCGGGGATACCGGTGGCCGGATCTGCTGGCTGCGTTCGTGGCCCACGCTGCCGATCTGTCCACTTTGCTGCCGATCTGGTTGGAAAGCGAGGAAGATCCACCCCTAGAGAGCTACCTGGAGGATGTGGGCCTGGTGCTTTCGGCGGAAATCTCCCCCCACCCCACTCCCGGATGGCAGCTGGATGGCAGAGCCACCACCCTGGCCCGGGTGAGCCGCGCCGGTGCCGCCGAGCGGGCTGGACTCCAGGTGGGGGATGAGCTGCTGGCCCTCGATGGGCACCGGCTTTGCAGCCCTGAGGATGGACGCCGCCTTCTGATGGGCAGCGGCTCCGCGGCTGCGATCACTGTGCTCTATTGCCGCGATGGCCTCGTGAGGCAGACCCAGCTGGTCTGCGAGCCGCCGGGAATCGAGCGCTGGCGGCTCTGCATCGATGCAGCCGCTGCGGCCCACACCGCCGAGGCGCGCCGCCGCTGGCTGAGTCTTTTGCCATGAACGCCGAGACGCGCCGCCCCCTCCTGCTGGCGATCGCCGCTGCCTCGGTGCTCAGCGTTGGCGGGCTGGCCTGGTTGGCCCGGGCCCTGCTGATTCCCGCCGATCAGGCGGCGGGCACCTCCCTCCTTGAACTGCTCAACGACACCCGTCGCCAGAGGGCGATGGACCAGGAGAATCGGCCACGGCCAGCCGCCCCACCGGCCCACGAGCCCTGGGTCTCCCCCCTGCGCCAGGCCTGTCCGATCCGGGAGCCGGAGCTGCAGCAACGGCTCGCGAACCTGATGGACGATCTCGATCAGCGCCGCCGCCGGATCCGGATCGACCCGTCCAATTACGGCCAGCGCTTCCGGCGGGATGTCTTCGGCAACCGGCTCGATCCCACCCCCCGGCTGGTTGTGCTCCATGAAACGGTGTATGGACTGTCTTCGGCGATCAACACCTTTAAGACCGCCCATCCCAACGACGATGACCAGGTGAGTTACCACACCCTGATCGGCCTGGACGGGACGGTGGTGGACACCGTGGATCCTTCCAAGCGTGCCTTCGGTGCCGGTTACTCCGCCTTCCAGGGACGCTGGGCGATGACCAGCCGCCGGGTGAGCGGATCAATCAACAACTTTGCCCTCCACCTCAGCCTCGAATCCCCCCTGGACGGTGAAAACGAAGCACCCGGTCACAGTGGATACACCCAGGCCCAGTACGACGCCTTGGCGGTGGTTCTGACCGACTGGATGCAGCGGTATCCGATTCCCGTGGAAGCGATCACCACCCATCGCCACGTCGATATGGGCCGGGAGCGAGCCGATCCCCGCAGTTTCGACTGGAACCAGCTGCGGCTTCGGCTGGCTGCCCTAGACGTGATCTGCTGATCTGTTTCGCGCTCAGAGGGTCCAGGCACTCCCTTGCTCCAGGGAATGGGCAGCCTCAAATGAGTGGAGAAACCTCCCGGTTGCGGCCGCCGTAGATCAGGGCGTGCAGTTCGGGATCCTGCATGTAACGAAGGATCCGACCGGGATAGTCGAGCTTGCCGTTGTGGAGGTAGGCCAGGGTGGCGAGTCCCTTGGCGTCGCGGTGAGAGGTGCTGGCCATCAGGGGGCGGTTCCTGGGAAGTCCCAGGTCCTTGCTGAGGCGGGCGAACGCACCCACCAGCAGGGCAACGTTCCGCTCGGGATCGAGCAGTTCAAGCCGGGCCTGGTCGAGTTCGGCTTCCGTGGCATCCGGCGACAGCAATCCCTGCTTCACCATCTCGCCGAGGCTGAGTTGGGCGGGGCCGTGGGTGTTGAACAGCCCCGACTGGACCGCCAGGGGAGTGTTTTCGCCAGGCTTGGCATGCTGCAGCTCATCGAAGAGCACGGCGGCCACGAGCATCGGATTGATGTTCTGCCGCCGCGATTCCGCCAGAATCACCGGTCGCAGCGCTTCGATGTTGTCAAGGGTGTGGCTGCGCAGCGGCTGCAGGCTGTCGAGCCCCTCGGTAAAGAGCTGGGCCAGCTTCGGTTGCGGACCGTGAACGCCGAAGCGTCGGTTGAGGGCCCGGAGCTCTTCGGTGCTGAAGTCGATCGGATCGGGCCGCAGGCCTTCCGTGGGTGAGGCCAGCTGGGGGGAATCAACGGGTGTACTGCCAATCGCCGGGGCTTCACGGAAGAGAACGGGCCTGTAAAACGCGTTCAGAGTGAGCCGCACAAGGGGTGCGCTCACCAACAAGAGCGATGCGAGGGCCAGCAGTTGCCAGGGCCTGGTGGCCGGTCGGATTCCGGGCCGCCATTTGGGTGGGGGCAGGCGGAACCGGAGGGGCATGGCCTGGGAGGAGAACCGAAGGATCTTCTCAACTAGTTTCCAACATTCTTCAGCTTTCGGCGGCGGTTCGGTTCGGTCTGTCGGGTGGACCACACAGCCGCCCGCCTCAGCGTCTGCCGATCTTCCCAAGCCCCCCTGGGATCGGCTTGGATGCGGCTGCAGGGCTCCCCGTAGAGTCAGGCCCACCGCCTCCATGCCGTCCCCGTCCTTCAGTAACGACCGCGACAGCGCGGCTCTCTGGCAGCGTTTCTGCGCGCTCCTCTGGCATGACCCGGATCTGGGAATCTGGCTGGACATCAGTCGGATGGCCCTCGGCGAGGCCGATCTGGAGGCCCTTGAATCCCGCTTCAGCGTCGCCTTCGCCGCCATGGAGGCCCTCGAAGGCGGAGCGATCGCTAACGCCGACGAACACCGTCAGGTCGGTCACTACTGGCTGCGCAACCCCTCCCTGGCGCCGGATCCCCAGGCGGGCGCCCTGATTTCCCGGGAGACCGATCGGATCGAGGGCTTTGGCGCCGATCTGCTGGCCGGCAGGATCAGCTCCCCCGCCGGCACGGCCTTCACCGATGTGCTCTGGATCGGCATCGGCGGCTCGGGCCTGGGGCCGCTGCTGATGATCCGCGCCCTGCAGCAGGAAGGGCGTGGCCTGCCGTTCCAGGTCTTCGACAACGTTGATCCCCAGGGATTCAGCCGCACCCTTGCCGCCCTGGGCGAGCGGCTGCGCACCACCCTGGTGGTGGTGGTGAGCAAATCCGGCGGCACCCCGGAACCCCGCATCGGCATGGAGCAGGCCCGGGCCCGCCTCGAAGCCCTCGGTGGCAACTGGCCCCGCCAGGCCGTGGCCGTGACCATGGCCGGCAGCCAGCTCGACACTCTCGCCGCTTCGGAGGGCTGGCTGGCCCGCTTCGACCTGCCCGACTGGGTGGGAGGCCGCACCAGCATCACCGGCGCCGTTGGACTGCTGCCCGCCGCCCTGATTGCTGCCGACCTGCGGGGCTTTCTGGCCGGTGCGGCCGCCATGGATGCCCTCACCCGCCGCCCGAGCCTGCGGGACAATCCCGCCGCCCTGATGGCCGCCGCCTGGTATGCCGCCGGCGATGGCAAGGGCCGCCGCGACCTGGTGGTGCTCCCCTACCGCGATCGTCTGGAGGTGTTCAGCCGCTACCTCCAGCAACTGGTGATGGAGTCCCTCGGCAAGGACCGCGACCGCCAGGGCCAGACCGTGCACCAGGGCCTCGCTGTCTACGGCAACAAGGGATCCACCGACCAGCACGCTTATGTGCAGCAGCTGCGCGATGGCCTCGACAACTTCTTCGTGACCTTCATCGAGGCCCTCGACGACCCCGCCGACATCGGGCCGATCGCCGGAGAGCGGCCCGAGGATTTCCTGGAGGGTTTTCTGCAGGGCACCCGCGCGGCCCTGGCCGAGGGTGGCCGCCAGAGCCTCACCATCACCCTGCGGCGCTTCGATGCCGCCGCCCTCGGTGCCCTGATCGCCCTCTTCGAGCGGGCCGTAGGCCTCTACGCCGAACTGATCGACATCAACGCCTACCACCAGCCCGGTGTGGAGGCTGGCAAGAAGGCCGCCGCCGAGGTGCTGGCCCTGCAGGTGCGGCTGGAGGCCCTGCTCAGCGATGGCAACTCCAGAACCCTCGAGGAGCTGGCCTCCTCGCTCGGGCTCGCCAGTCCGGAACCCCTCTTCTGGACGCTCAGGCACCTCTGCCACAACAGCCGCGGTTACCGAGCTGAGGGCGATTGGGGCGATCCCGCCAGCCTGCGCTTCCAGCACTTCGGGGGCTGAGGGGGGCGCAGAACACCCGCCCGCGATCGTTGGACGGGATCGCTTGAGATCTTGATGGCTTCGTTGCCCTCGCTGCCATTTGCCTGAGACCTGGTATCTCGGGAACAGACATCTTGATGCATCAAAGGATTATCCACTACTCCTCCAGCCCCTTGAACACCGCATCATCTGGATCCTTATAGAACTCAATCAAGATCTTGGTCCAGAGGTCATCGGGTAGGTCGTTGAGCCCGCGGCGGGCAGAAACGGGCATGAGCAGGACCTTCGCCTGCTTCTCGACAGCCAATTCGGCGATTGCGACGGCGTTTGGAATCATTTCGATGGAGCCTCCTAAGTTGAGGGAGCCCACGATGAGGGTGCCACCGCGGGTGTTGCGGTCGAGCAAGCCGCCGACCATGGCGACTATCACAGGGAGGCCCAGACCGGCGCCACTGCGGTCGTTGTCCATGGCGCGCAGCTGAATGGAGAACTCATGCCCGCGCGGATCGCGGTCACCTACGAGGTTCTTGGCGCGGGCGTAGACGTTTTGCTCACCCACCTTGGTGCTCTCTCGGAAGGCAGGAGGTACCGGCTGGTTGAGGATCTTGACCCCACTGCCGGGCCCTACGGCCACCTCGATCCGGTAGAGGCTGGGACCGGTTTCACCGGTGCCGGGGCTGATGGCCCACACCTGGCCAGGCGGCAGCGGATCGCCGTCAATGGCGTCGTCGCTGTGGAGCTCGGGGGTGGCCACGAACTTCTCCACCCCATCGAGGCCGAGGGTGTAGCTGAAGTGGGTGTTGCGGAACTCGCTCTTGAGGCACCGCTTCTGCTGTTCCTTGACGCGGCGGCGTGATTCCAGCGCCAGGCGCACGATCCATTCGAGATCCTCGTCTGGGATCTCCATCCCGGGATCGGGGAACAGCAGCTTGATCAGGGCACTCACGGTCTTGTTGACCCCCTCGATGTCGCGGCCGCTGAGGGCACCGCCGAGGTGGATGCGGTTCTGCATGGCCGCCAGGCGGCTGCCATCCCGCAGGCGGCTCCAGCATTCGCTGAGGAAGTCGCTCACCAGGCCGAAGTGGCCGGTGAGGTGCTCGTTGGGGTTGAGCTTGGGGAAATCCCAACCTGGGGCGTAGGCGTGGATGCGGTCCTGGAAGGCCGTGTCGTCGCGCATCTCGCGGGGCAGGGGGCTGAGCAGGTGGCCGATGCGTTGCTGCTGCTCCACATCGACATCGAAGTTGCCCACCATCACGATGCCGCCCTCAGCGCGGATGCTCTCCTTGCCGCGGCTGAACTCTCCGGAGGCCATGTAGCCCTTGAGGATGTTGACGCCGTCCTTCTGATCGAAGGACACACCCGCCACTTCGTCGAAGCAGACCACGTCGTACTGGCAAACCAGGCCGCGCTGGCCATTGCCGTTGTTGACGAACATCTTGGCGACGGTGGCCTTGCCGCCCGAGATCAGGTGCGAGTAGGGGGAAATCTGCTGGAACAGGTGGCTCTTACCCGTGCCGCGTGGCCCCAGCTCGACCAGGTTGAAGTTGCGCTCCACGAAGGGCGCTATGCGCAGCAGCACCACCAGCTTGGCCCGCTCATCGAGGGCGGTTGGCTCAATGCCGATCGAGCGGATCAGGAAGTCGCGCCACTCCTCTGTGGTGAAAGCAGCTCGGCCCTTGGCCAAGATCCCCAGCACGTTGGGGTTCGACATCTGGATCGGCCGCAGCCCGGCGATGCGGAACGGCCGGCCGTTGCGCTCCTGGGCGATCACCGGGTCGTATTCCAGGGACACCTCGGCATAGAAGCCATCGGTGAGCATCCGCTCGTTGGCACGCACCAGCTCGTCGTCGATCTGGGCGTCTTTGATGGCGAGGCTGGGCACCTCGGCCATGTAGGAATCGCTGCGGGTGTCGAGCCGGGCCCGCACGATGTCGATGATCTTGACGCTGCCTTGGTTGCGGCAGCGGCCTTTGAACAGCTCCTCATCGCCGGTGCGTACGGTGCGGCCCTTGAGCTGCTTTTCGACAATTTGCAGGCCTTCTTCGATTTCGGCGGGATCGGTGCTGGCGCAGTAGCGACCCAGCAGGAACTCCACCACGTAGGTGGGGATTGGGTATTGGCGGGAGTATTTGCGCACCAGATCCTTGCGGACCAGGAAGCCATCGAAGGCCTTGGCACCGAGCTGGTCGAGATGGTCCATCTCGCTGGTGGCAGCTGGTGTGGTGGTCATGGCAACACCTCCAGCTGGAGGAGCTGGGCGGCCTGATTCAGTCGACGGTCGTAGCAGGCGAAGGTGACAGGTTGTTCGGAGTTGACGTGCAGTTCATGGGCAGCGGCGAGTTGCACGCTGTCGTAACCCCGAAGGGCAAAGACGTCGGCAAAGCGCCCAGCCGTTTCCACCAATGGCTGGCTGACTTCAACAATGGTGAAGGTCTTCCAGGATTGGATCAGGTGCTGCCGAGCCTGTTCGAGATCTTCGTTGCAGACAGGGTCTTCCCGCTGGAGGCGAGCCAGGGCCGCCATTGTTTCGGCCCAGCTGATCCGGCAGACCCCGATGGCATCAACAGTGGTGCTGATCTGCCGCATCTGATCTGATTGGGCTTCGTCAACCAGCAACTTCATCAGGGCGCTGGTGTCACAAAAGAGGATCACCAGCTCAACCCCGATCCTCAATCACGATGTCGCTAAGCAACTTGCCTTGCCCCCGCAACTTCACGGGAGGGGGCAAGTTGGGCTTTTGACCGTTCCAGCTGATCAGACCCGCATCAATCGCTTTTTGCAGCGGGCTGGTTATCCCTGAGTCCGCTGGCTTCACAGCCGTGATGCGGGCAATCGGTTTGCGGTGTGAGGTGACCTCCACCACCTCACCGGACTGGGCACGGGCCAGCCATTCGGAGAGATGGGTTTTGAGATCCCGCACCGACACCTGGCTTGCGACTACTTCTGACATGGTTGCTGCACAATTGCGACCACGCTAGCCCGATTGGCGTGGGTTGGACTTCTCATTGGTCGCCACCAACCCGGGTGCGGCGTTGGGCGATGACTCGGCCATCAGGGCTCAACAGCACCGCCACAACCGCTGCACCTTCCAGATCGTCATCTTCCACCAGCAGGCGGGCTCCTCCATCGTCGATCCGTTTGGCCATGGTGGCCACCGAGGGGCCGCCAGCGGCTTCGCGGCGCAGGTCCGCTGTCGTGCCGGCCGTGCCGCCGCTGACCTCCAGGTTGCAGCGCAGGCCCTTCCAGCTGATCTCGGTGATGGCCACCGCAGGGGCGCTGCTCGCTCCGCCAGAGACCACCAACACAGGCGTGAGGCACTCCTGCAGGCTGATGCCGCCGTGGGCATAGGAGTAGCTGCCCCCTGTGTTAAAGCAGGCGGCGCCGTTTGGGGTGGCGAACTGCTCGCTGGGGTTCCAGCTCCAGGCTGCGGTGGGCACCGGCACCTGGGAGTCGCCCTTGATGGCGGCGCAGCGGGCCCACTTGCTGGCAGTGAGGTGCTTGGGCAGCTCGGCGGTGGGCAGGCCATCGGGGCAGAACAGCCAGCCGTGGTCGGTGACGACCTTCACGGAGCGCCAACCAGCATCCAGCAGCTTCTGGATGCGGAGGGCCAGCCGCTCAATCTCTGGTTGGATCTGACCCGGGAGGTCGTCATTCAGCTGATGGCCGCGGTGATCGAGGTCGCCGATCTCCAGCCAGCCACGAGCCTCAGGTCCAGAGGGGATGTTCAGCTCGTCGTCACCCAGCACCGTGTAGCCCTGGGCGGTGAGGGCCTTGCGTAGCTCAGCGGCACTGGTGGGTTTGCCGGAGTTGAAGGCTGGAGCGAAGTCTTCCGGTAGTGCCTGCCCCTGGATCTGATCGATCAAAGGGGTGATAGCTGGCTTGGCGGTTGCGGTGACGGTGGGTAGCCCCGCCCAGCGGGTGGTGAGGCTGCCGGTGATGCCCATCACTTCCAGCTCTTTCTGCAGCTGGCGGGCCACGTCGTAGCGGAGGCCATCGGCAAACAGCAGCACTTCGCCGGGATCTGCGGTGATGGCGCCTTGGTCTTGAGGAGTCGGTAGGCCAGTGCTGGCAACGACTTTTTGGAAGCGACTGGCGGTGTCATCCAGCCAGGGGCGCAGCAGTGCTGCCACCACCTTGCGCACCACGTCTTCCTGGGCTGTGCTGGCCATCGCCAGGGCCCGCCAGACGGAGATGTCGGCCTCCCAGCCATCAGTTATGTAGGGCTCGATGAAGTCCGCAGGGGTGCTCCCCACCAGGGGCTGATCGGCGCGCTGGGCCAACAGGCCGAGCGGCTCTAGAAGCTTTGCCATCGGTGAGAGCCCGAGCTGGGCCCAGATCCAACCGCGCCGCTCGCCGTGCTGGGCCTCAAGCTCCCGCACGCACCGGCAGGCCTCGGCATGGGTTTTGTCGGCCAGGCCCTGCAGGCCTGTGAGTACCTGGTCTTCGCAGGCGGCGTTGTGGGAGGGCCAGCGGGAGAGGTCTTGCCCACCGACGGCCAGGCCCATCTGATCGGGCTCGACCCGGCGCAGCAGCTCGGGAATGCCCGGGAAGGCATTGGGGTTTTCTGCAAAGCGCTGCCAGACCTTCTCCCAACCGCCTTGGCCCTTGGCGAGCCGTTCGGCAGCGGAGAGCTCACCGTCTTTGGCGGGATCGAACTTGAGCTCTTTTTTCCAGGTGGATGAAAGGACTGCCCACTGCTCTTGGCTGCAGCGTTGCTGGAAGGCCGGTGAATCCGCCATCCACTGCAGGAGGTCGCGAATCGCATCAGGAACCAAGTAGGCGTTGAAGTCTTCCGCCTCCAGCCGCTTGCCGCGCAGCTGCTCGAGCGGCACGGAGGCCACTTCAGCAAGAGCGCGGCTGAGAGCTGCTTTGGTGGCCTGATCGCCGGCCAGATCAAGACCCAGGGCATCACTAGAGCTGAGGAAGGCGGCCAGGGTCCAGTCGCGCCCATTGCGCTGGAGCCAGAGGCTGCCGCGGAACATCAGTTCAATCAGGGGCTCCAGGGTCCAGGGGCAACCCTCGCCTGCGCGCAGTTCTTGGCGGCTGACGCCAGGGAGATAGATCACCGGGATCTGACCTGCGGCGGCAACAGCTGCAGGCAGGCTGCGATCGACGATGCAGCGCAGCCACAACGCCGGGCCCTGCTGGTGTTCGGGGTCGTAGTCGCCCAGGCAGAGCAGCTCGGGTAACTGCTGCCGCAGCAGGGGAAGCAGCGGCTTCCATTCGCTGCGTGGATCGGTCCAGAGGATGGCGACGGGTGACTCTTCTGCATCGCCGTGGACGTTGCAGCCGCGCAGCTTCTGGATCAGGGATTCGAGCAGGGTGCGGGGCATGACCATCAGGTATCGCCCTCCTGGTTCAGGGGCGCTGGCTGAGCCTCAAGCTGAAAACCCTTTGCGCGTAGGCGGAGATCGATCTCTTCTGCTGTCTTAGCTGCTCGATTTCGGAGCTCGTCAGCCGTTCGGAAACCACTGAGATAGCTGGCTTCGTTGGCGGTGAGGGCACCGGGGTCGATTCGGAAGTTGGGTCGTTCATCATGGGTTGGTGGCAAAACAAGGGCGAAGGTCATGAGGACTGGAGGGTACTGCGCTGGGCAGGCTTGATACCGCCTTTGCGGCCCAGTTTGAAGCCGATGCGATAAATATCAGGCATATTCAGACGTTCATCCTTCATCTGCGTGAGCAGGCCCAGCTGGCATAAGTAGGTGATAAGCCCGTGAACGCCTTGACTGCGGAGTTCCTTGGGAAGTCGCTCTAAAAGACCTGGCACACCTGCAGGAATCAACCCAAAAGCTTCGCTGAGTTCTTGGCCAAAAACTGCCTCGGACATGGGCACAGAGGCACGATTGGCAAAGGGCTTCATTATAATTGGAATCCAGGGATGATCTTCTTCAAGCTCTTCGATCCGGTTGGCTGAGGCAATCAGCACTCCAAGTTTGAGGTCATCATAAAAAAGTGGATATTCAGCATCGCGGTAGCGGTGGCGGGTTTGCACTGCGGCTTTGCGTATGGCCGTGAGGAAAGATCGCGGCGTTGTCTGACCCTGGGAATCAGCGAGATGGTTCACGATCCAGGAGTAGGGCACACCCCTGCGGGAATCACGTGCCATCCGGTGCCCGGCAAGTTTCTCAAAGAGCGCACGTTGAATCGGTTCATCCTGTTGAACAGCAGCTGGCAACTCCCAGCGATGGCTTGATTCAATGTTGCGACTTGCTTCATCACAGCCTGGGGATTGGATTGAGTCTATCAACCTTTTTATCAAACTGAATTGACCTATGGTCGATACTTCCTGGCACCAGGCCCGAAAGTGTTCGCGAGCCTCGCTTGGTGTGCCATTGCAAAGGCATTGCCAGAGGAGGCCATGCAAATCAGTAAGGGACCAAAGCAGCTCAACGCGGGTGGCACGAATTTTGGCGATATCGGGAAGGTCGGTGAAGCTGCCACGGGTGTATTGGTCGGTGCGCAGAAAGACTTTGCCGTGGAGCCGCTTGAAACCTTTCAGCTCCAGGACCAGGCGTAAAAGTGCCCGGATCGCGGCGGAAACCTGCAGCCAGTCTCCATCAGGACTGACCCGATCGAGCGCATCAAAGACCAATAAAAGGCCCCTGTTCTCCTGCAGTAAGGCTTGATCTGCATGGCGCAACATGGCCCAGGCTTCTTCCTGATGCCCCCGCACCCAGTCAAGAGACGCTTCCCAGCTTTCGATCGGAAGTGTTGGAGTGCTGTGCGAGCCCAGGGCACGCAACAAAACAGCAAGCCAGAGGCTGTAAGGATCATTTTGATCGCTCATTAATTGCGCAAAGGTGCCCCCCGACGGATGGCTCGCCTCGGCCTGATCGCTGAAGCCAGCAACCACGGTGAGTGGATAGGGGAAAATCTCGGGGGGCAAGGCTGCTGAGGGCTGGTCGCCATGATTGGCGAGTAAGGCTCGGGCCCATGCGGTTTTACCTACCCCGCGGGCGCCGATCACCATGCTGCAATCCAGCTGCAGGGCTTTGCGGTGGTGCCAGGGCAGAAAAAGCTGTTGAGCCGGCAGGGAGGCGGAGGGATCGGCCGGCAGGCAGGCCTCGATCGCTGCTCGAATCGCGTCGTTATCCAGTACGGCTTGTTGAGTTGTCACGGCTCAGCTCCGCAGACGGCCAGCAGATTATCAATCAAAGGCCCAAACACAAACTCGATCTGGTTTGCCTCAGAAGCGGCAAGCCGGTCGTGGAGAGAGCCAATGGCAGCAAAGCCCTGATTCCAACCGATTGCAAGGGGACTGTGGGGGGCATCGACGTCGGGCAAGTCGAAATTAAAGGGACCATCTGCAAGCGGCAGCGCAGCACCTGCCAACTCTTCGTCATACAAACATTGGCTGAAGTTGAGGTAGGCGTTTTCGCGCAGTTGGGCGGTTGCCTGCGAAAAGGCCTGATCGCCCCAGGTTGGCAAGAGCGCACCCACCACCCGCAGCCGCTCACGAATCTTTGTGGCTACATCATGAAGGCGCCAGTGTTCAAAGAGGATGCGATAGCCCTGCCAGGTCTGGAGGCTGTCGAGGGCGAAGAGATAGATGAGCTTTGCGCCCAGGTCGGTGACGCAGGCGGAGGCAACTTCATCAATGCCTGCTCTGGAATCGATTAACACAATTGTGGGTTGATGCTTCGCCTCCAATTGTTGAATCATGCGCAGCAAGCGTTCTGACCAAGTCTGCCGTTGTCCGTTGGGTGTGAAGCCGGGCATCCAGACCCGGCCAAGTTTGCTCACGTATTCACCGGGTTCATCGCCATGGCTGGGCACCACAATGAGTTCACCGCCGCGCTGCTGGCTGCCGAGGGAAGCATGCATCTGCTCCAAGATGGCGTCACCATTATTGACCAGATCTTCCACGAGCCAGTCAGTGATTCCGTAGGCGGGCTGGCGGCTTGCTGGCAGCAGGGAAGTGGATAGTCCCGGTGATTCCAGATCGAGATCCAGCACCAGCACCCGTTGACCAGACTCTGCCAGGGCCCAGGCACAGGCTGCTAGTGCTGTTGATCGCCCGACGCCACCTTTGATGGAATAGAAGACGACACGGGGAACCGTAGACGTTTTATCACAGATACTTTCCCAGGTGGCTTCCTGGGCGAGGCGATCGACAACATGGACATCCGGCAAAGCATTGCCATCCCGATCCAGCAGCGGAAAGGGGCAGCTTGCTTCCATCAACGCAGCGAGCTCTTCCTCAAACAGCAGAATCTGCTCGACTTCACCCACATGGGGAACCAGCCTGGTGTGAAATGCCGCTGCAAGCTGAAGCAGCGGATGATTCAAGGATGCTTCTGGATTGGGCTGGTGAGAAGCATCAAGGACTAAACGAATACGACCATTGAGATCGCGGTTGATCAAGATGGGCAGAAAGGGTTCCAGCGTCGGCCAGCGGTCATGGATGATCTCAGCGAGAGCTGGTAATAGTTCGTCGAAAGTGGTCATGGCAATTCTCCTAGTCTCTCGGCCTCCTTAACTAGCCTTTTGACTTCGGCTGCACCTCTCATGTGGCCCTCAACGATAGTCTGTTGAAAGTGACTCCGGCTGGCATAACGATGATGAATACTCCAATCAACGAAGGGGTTTGTCGTGGGGAGTGCCAAAGTGCTGAAACGGCCCTGTCGATATGTCTCGTAGCGCACCCAAATGACATCGGCATGTTTGCGGTCGCGAGGATGAACTGGGACATTGTTATGGTCGAGCTGCATTCTCCACTTAAGCATCAATGCTTTAAGGCCACATTCGGCGGAAAGACCATAGAGCTGGTCAGCATTGGCAAGTCTGGGGGGATTGAGGTGAAACAATTTCTCAGCATCCAGCCAATGGCGTTCCATTGCATCAAGGTAATCAGGCGGTAAGTTCGGAGCAGTCATGATTGTCCTCCAGCGTGCCTTGCCCTTGCGGCTTCCTTAGCCGCAACGCTGTAGTGCAGGTCATTCCAGCGATTGCCGTTGAAGGTGTCCCCTGCTGGGACTGGCTGGTAACGGGGTTTCTGCCCTTGATCACCCGTGATGTCAGTTGGGGCACCGAAGTTTGCGCATTTGGTCGGATCGGAGGGGTTCATCCCTAGAACATTCTCCTCCCAGCCCCAGAACCATGGGAAGTCTTCTTTGGAGCGCATTGGTTCCTTGCCCCTGTCCTTCGCCCACTTGATCGTGCCGGGCTTGGCACGCAGGATCCCAGCGCCGGTCTTGCCTCCTTTGCGTAACTGGGCACTTAGGAAGGGCCGGATATTGAGCCGCACGCCGTCATTGATGTCGGGGTCCCAGCCGATTGCTTGTTGATGCAACGGCTTCCAGCGCACAAAGATGTCGTAGGGCGATTCGCCTTCGAGGATCTTCATAAGCTGGGCCTGTAGATCGAGGGCTGCGGCGAGGCGATCATCAGCACCGTTGATCCCTTTAGCCTGATCATCCTTTTGTCGATCAATCCAGTCGCCCAAGTAGGTGAATGTGAGCTGATCCAGGGTTTTGCGGCTCTGCCCATTCGGAGCCGCAAGCTTGTGATAATTGACAAGGGCACTAAATCCGTGCGGGTTACCATCCCAAATTTGCCAGATGAAGGGGCGGCTGTGGAACAGTTTGCAGTGTTCGCTGAAGAAGGAGTTGCGCAGCCACGTTTCAAGATCTGGGTCAGCATTCCTGGCGTTGTTGTCTACAGCCGTGGCCAGTAGCAGCTCGCGCACCTTGGCCGCAGACCACTCGTCGCCAAACGCAGCAGCTAGCAGCTTGCGGAGTCGTTCCACGGCGGAGGCTTCGCCGCGAACGGACGCCAGACAGACGATGCCATCGTTATCGGCCAGTGCTTCCAGTCCATCTGGATCAAGTTCTGGGCAATCAAGAAAACTGGAACCGGTCTGACGCGGCCACTCATAAGCAACAAGTCGCGCCACGGCCACGTGCAAAGGATGGTCTGCCCCAGCTGGGTGGCCATTGAACAGCCATTGCGTCGGGTCACTGGAATATGGCTTCGGCATCCCGTGCGGATATTTCTCCGCCGCCACCTGCTGCCAGTGCGCCAGATCAAAGGGGACTTTGACGAGCGTGACGTTGGTTACATTGACCTTCTGGTCAATCTTTCGAACCTCGTCGTTGTAGTCCGGCGAAGAACAGAACGCCCACACAGCGGGAATGTGCGCTTCGTCAGATGGAAGAACTACGGCCGCGTTCTTGTCGAAGATGTCACCGAGATACAGCGTCGCACAGAGCTTGTTCATTTGGCTGATGATGATGCCCTTTTTCTTCCAGGCCATCCCGCCGACCAAAATTGCTTCACCGCGTTGACCGCGTTCGTGTAACAATCCTCTGCCCTGTTCCCAAAAGACTATTTGCTCCATTCCGCCAAAAAACTGCGTCTTGTTCACGGTCGTTTGCAGGAACTCCCAATCCTTTCCAACTGTAGCAACTTCCCAAAATTGTCGGAAGAAACATGGCGTGTCTTTGCTTCCGAGCCCGTGGACTCCGTGTGCAACTGTGGAAAGAAGTGCCGTTCGGCCACCCTCTTCCAAGGTGATTCTTGAATCTGGATTTTGAAGCTGGCTGCTTTGCTGAACTAAGGATACTGGGTTCGTCCTGAGCGAGAGATTCTTGTCGGTTGGAGTTCTCTCGTCTGTGGCATCAATGCCAACGAGACGATGCGTCTCGCCTGGTGTCGCTCGGCCGAAGCTCACCAACGCAACATTGACAACCTCGCCTCCAATCGTCTCGAACGCTCGCGGGCCAAGACGCGCCACGCTAGCCCATGATGCTTGGCGTAGGAGATTTTCGCGCAGCCGTGTATAAGTACCAAGAAAGAGCCAATTCTGCGGAGTTACCAGAGCCGATTTCCCTCCGGTTTCACAGAAGTCGAGACAACGTTCAACGAAGCAGGTCGCAAGATCTGCTTTCGCATCTGCATGAATTCGCTCGCAATATTCAAATAATCCTTCATCACCTGGCGAACCCCCTCCATCTTGTTTCCCTCGCGCAAGGTAGGGCACGTTGGTGGCGACGAGCGTAAATTGGTCAGCGAGGATTTCCGCCGCCTTGGCCAGGCCTCGCGCGATCACGGCCAGTTCGTGGGCACTGTCGTCCTGGGTCTCCTGCGCCAGCGCCTGTTCCAGCAGAGGCTGAAGCTCCTGGAACCCCGCCACAAGCAAATCGGCTTCGTCGGCGCGCGGGTTAATCAGGCTCCCCAGCACCGCTGCCTTGTCGAACAACCGATAGAGGCGAGCCATGCCATTCTTGAGTCGCTCGTGATCACCGGCCAAAGCCAGCCACTCGGCTTCGCTGGTATTGGGCGCCAGCCCTGAGCAGGCCAGGTTTAATGCCGGCAGTGCGCAGAAGCCCAGGCGTCGCCAGGCGGCCAGCGCCAGATTGAAGGCGGCAATCTGGGTGCAGCGGGGATCAATCTCCAGGCCGAACAGATTGTCATGGATCACCGCCGCAACCGCGGCCTGTTCGCTGACGCCTTCCTCCGCCATCCGCAGCGCCACCAGCCGCTCGAACATCGCCACCACGAAATGGCCACTGCCCATGCAGGGGTCCAGGCATTTGAGGGCGGCGGAATTGGTCGGCCAGCCTTCAAATCCGCCGGCTGCCGGAGCCCAGGGGCCGTTGTCCGTTTGGATGAAGCGAAGATAGGTCCAGGGGCAGCCAGGCAGGGCTATGGCCTGGCGCAGATCCGCTTCCGATTCGGCGGTTTCAGCCAGCGTGGGATTGCTTCGTAACACCTTGCCGGCGTGCCAGGCACCAAGGGTGTTGTCGAGCAGGAAGTCCACCATGTAGTCCTCAGTGAACAGCTGCGTGACCGCCGGCAGTTCATCGGCGCCGATCTTGACTCCCGATTCATTCACCGCCTTCTTGGCCGCCGTCTGCCAGAACTGGTAAGTCCAACCCAGGCTGTCGCTGGCGGTGAAGGTCTCCGTCTCCAGCCCAGCCACCAAGCCCTGCAGCTGTTGGCGGATCTCCAACGGCAACTTCACAGCCAACACCGGATCATCCAGCCGGAAGATCTGCGGCAGCATCGCCTGGGCGTATTGGGCGGCCAGATCCCAGAGTTCCGTGCCCTCTTCTGCGGCCAGCTCTTCGCACTCATCAAGGCTAATCGCCACCCCTGATGTGGGCTCGATGAGCAGCTGGTTTTCGGCCAGGAAGCGAGCAAACAGCATCCGGTGCCAGTGCTCATAGGCCATTTCCCGCACCAGGCGCTCGATGCTCTGGCTGCCCTTCTGGGGATCGCGCTGATCGCCGAGCTGCCTGCCATGGGCCCGCAGCCGATTGCGCAGCTTGCGCTCCTCATCACCCATGGAGGGGAACGGCTCGCTGGCTCCCACGGCCAGGGCCGTGAGGGCATCACGGGCACCGCTCTCAGCCAGATCCCTGGCTTTCACTACGGTGGTTTCGAGGGTCTTGCGCAGATCGGAGGCGAGAGCGGGCATGGGCATCAGTTGATCTGAATCGGACCGTTTTTCAGAGCGGCGTCGAGTTTCTCTCGCTCAGCTGCCCACCAGGCGTCGAGGGCAGCGGCGTCTTTGATCACCCCGCTGCTGAGCTTTAGGGGCTTTGTGGAGGGCTCCAGGGCTTTGGCGGCCTCGAGGCGGGCCTTGGCGAAACGCGTGGGCAGGCTTTCGGCCAGCTCTCGCCGACTGGTGATGGAACGCTGCTGCAGGGCAGCGAGCAACTGGCTCTTCTCCACAGGGGTTGCAAGTGGAGCGGCAGACGGCAGCTGGAGCGTCTGGCTGATGCGGTTGCGTGCCTCCTCTCCCAGGCGCTGCCAATCGGCGTTGGCCTCGAGTTGCTGCAGCTCATCAGTTGCGACCTGTCTGACCTGTTGCTGGGCCTGCTCCAGTGCGGCGGCAAGTGCCTGCTCCAGTTGTTGCAGCAGGGGAGCCACAAAGTCGGTGGTGGGATCCAGCAAGGTGCGCTGCGAGCGGATGGCCTCCACTTGTGGCTCCAGCTCTTGAACGATCTCCACCCCTTGGGCCTGCTGGAGCAGTGCATGGAGCCGCTCCCAGCCGGGCTGGCGCTTCTGTTTGCGGTCCACCAGGCTGCAGGCCTGATCCCAGAGCTCCTGCAGCTGATCCTTCGCCTCAAGGATCGCCTTGAGCTGCTCAGGGCCGCTGAGGTTGCGCAGCTCCTTCAGCAAAGTGGAGCCCACCGGTGGGGGCAGAGGTGGCTCTCCGCCGGACTGATCGACCTTGTTCTCGATCGCATCGAGGAACTCCGAGGCTTTGGCTTCCTCCTGCCCTGAGAGCGCGGTGACGCAGGCCAGACCAAAGACACCTCGAACCGCCAGCTTCTCCTTGGTGGTGAGCCGAATCTCCTGGAGGTAGAAGGCGGCTTTGCCAAGGCTCTGCTGATCAAGCTGCCCAACCGTGATCGTGTGGTTCTGGCTGTCCTTGGCGCTGAGGGTGCCATCGCGATGCAGGGCCAGCAGCACGGCATCCATTGCATCCTGCGGCCAGCCATAGGGCGCTACGCGTAGGTCGGCGCGAATCGCACTGCCCTCCTTGCCGCCGCCGATGGCGCTTATGACGATGCGTGCCACTGGATGGCTGTCGTTTGAGCCCTGATGGCCCACGGCTGAGAGCGGTGAATCGCTGCCATCTTTGGCGCGCTTCACGGCGGTGCCCCAGCTGCCGTGGTCGGCCTTGTGGAACTCGGGGAACAGCCGAGCTAGTGCAGCCTCAGAAGCCGCGGATTGCAGCTTCTCGCTGAGCTTGATGCCGTACTCCTCAATGCCGCCGCCCTTGAGCACCAGGGCATTGGCGATCACATCGGCAATCAGCTCGTTGCAGTCGTCTTCTGCGCGGCTCTGGCGGCTTTGCATCGCCTGCCTTGCTTCCTTGCCTTCTGGCGTGGAGGGGGTGCCGTAGTGATCGAGCACCCGGCGGGCAGCCGTGGCATCAATGATCCGGCTTTGCAGCTCTTCCGCGCCTCTGCGCGGCAGGAACACATGCAGCACCGGATCGTCGGCGCCGGCCTCGCGGGCGGCATCGCGCACCTCCTTATCGCTGCAGCCCCAGCCATCGCGAATCCACACCACCACCTGCTCGTTCGAGGGCGCCGGCGGCTCGGGGTTGGGCCAGTGGACAATCGACCGCTGGATCTTGGCTTGTCCCTGCAGCAAGCGAACCGCCTTGAGTTCCTTCTGGAGCTCAAGGCCGAGGCGCTTTTCTCGCTCGTTGGTGATTTCGGCGGTGTCGTTGCGAACCGCTTGGCGCTTCTCCTCAAACAACCGCTGCCACTGGGCACCTTCTGTGGTCTGCAGGCGGTATTCCTCCAGCCCCGGCTGATCGCCCACTTTCATCAAGGTGCCGTCTTCTGCCATCGTCTCCAGCAAGCCGGCGATTTGATTGCGCAGGGGGCCGCTGTCCTTGCGCAGATCCGGCACCATTAGGTCGGCCAGGGTGCGAGATGTAGCGCGAATGCCCTTATCGGCCCCCTGCTCGCGCGGCAGCCGGCTGATCAGGAAGGCCAGCCCGCAGAGGCTTTGTTTGAGCTTGCCCTCTTCTGTGCCCTCCTTGCCGAGATTAGCGATTCGGTTGCTGAGCTCGTTGAGCAGCACACCTGAATTGACCAGGTCATTCGCCATCGATGTGAACAACACATCGCCGGTGATCACCCGGCCCAGATCTTCTTCTGCGATGTCCTTGACGGCATCAAAGATGATCCGCAGCTGAGAGCGCAGCTGGCTATTGGTGCCGGCCACATCGACGCTGCGGAAGCATTCCTCCCAGAAGCGCCGGCGCGTGGGCAACAGCGGGTAGTCGGCCACCGCCACCTGGCGATCTTCTGATCGCTCCTTGATCAGGCTGCCTTCCAGCTGCTTGGACACCTCACCGGCATTGGCCTCAAGCACCTGCTGCACATCGGCCTGGGCATCAGCGCGCTTCTGCAGGATCACCTTGCGGATTACCGTTTCCACGTCGGTGTCCGACAGCTGCACCGTCACCCGGAAACGGTCTTTGAGTTTCTGCAGCTGGGGCGTTTCTGACGACAGCGCCGACTGGCCAGAGGCAACCAACATCACCCGGCTGTCGAGTTCGGTCTGCAGCGCCTCGGCCACTTCCACAAAGTCTGTGGCCCTGTCGTTGGAGTCGCCGATGTACTGCTGCACCTCATCGAGCACGAGCATCGTGTGAGGTAGCTCGCCGCCATCGGGCGCCAGCGCCTTGCGGGCCAGCTGCACGAACTCGGCGGTGGTGATGTCGCTGTCGCTGTTGGGGTATTGCTGGCGAATCACGTCTCGCGCCTCGCGGTTGCCGGCGGCATAGTCCGGGTCTTGCTCCAGCACGGCTCCGGCGATCACCGGGCTCACATAGAGCTCATCGAGCTCCTCCAGCCAGCGGCTGCCTTCTGCCTCTACGGCCGAGCGCACTGCATTGAGGTAGCCCTTTTCCCGCAGCCAGAAGCAGAAGCGCGCCTGGGGCACCTTCTTTGGCATGCCAACCGCCTTGAGCAGGATCGCCAGCACGGTCTTGCGCACCGCGTCCTTGGCGCCGGAGGGCATGGCGCCGCTGGCGACCATCAGCGGTTTGCCACTTCTGGCGGCGAGGGTATCGAGCTCGCGGAACTGGGCCTTGACCCCATCGGGGAGCTCCAGCACCAGATCTCGGGCGCGCTTGCCTGGGAACACCTCGGTGTTAGCCCACATGTGGCCGAGCGTCTTCTGCAAGTGCGACTTGCCGCTGCCAAAGAACCCCGCCACCCAGGCAGCGTTCTGGCGGGGCTGTCCCTGTTGGGCCAGGTAGCTCTGCAGGATCCGCTCCATCGCCTGGCCGTACTGGCCGTCGCACACGAAGGTGCTGAGCTCACCTTCCAGCTCGATGCGGGAGTTTTCGTCGTCGAGCGTGGTGATCCGCGCTTGGCCGTTGTTGGCCAGCGGGCTGGTGCGCGGGTCGCGCTGCAGGGTTTGGAAAATCTTTTGGGTCATGCCACCGCTCCTGTGGGATGGCGGGTGATGCCCACCGCCATGTAGTTCCAGCCGTCTCGAGCATCGAGCAGCCGGTAGTTGTTGCTGTCTTTCTGACCGGGGAAGAACACGACCAGACGGCCCTGGATCTCGCGTTCCACCTCCTTGATCACATCCGAGAGCCTCAGGAAGCCGAAGAGGCTCCCGGCCCCCAGCAGCGCCACTACGTCGTTGTCGGTGGCCTGGCTGAGTTGGGCCTTGATCAGGGCTGCCACGTGCCTGAGGAAGCTGGAATCCAGCTTGAGGCGGATATCGTCAGGCTGCTCGAAGTACTGTTCGCGGTACTTCATGCCACCCATCCAGTCGGCGAAGGCGGTGGTGAGGTCGACCAGCAGCCAGCCGTGGCCTGCCGTTTTCGTGGCCTGCTCGAATTCCAGCAGCTTGGCCCGCAGGTGCCGCTCCAGCTCCTTCTCGTAGACGAGCATCACTACCCGGTTCGCTGCTGGCAGGCCCTGCTGCCAGGGCACAGCAATGTGATCCGCGTAGCGCTTTGCGAGCTCATCGATCCGGCTCATGGCTGCTCACCCCTCTGGTGAGGATCAAGTCCACTGGGGTCGATCGAGACCACCCCAGCGCCGTGGGACAACTTGAGCAGGCCCAGGCGCTTGGCCTGCTCCGCCAGCTCCAGCAAGCCCGAGCTGGAACTGTCAAGCGCAGTTGCCCAGGGGGTGGTGAGCAGGGCCTTGCCGCGCTTGCCGCTGGCGTAGCCCATCCACAACGCCAGGGACAAAGCGACCGGGTGGGGCTTGAGGGGCTGTCGCAGCTTCTTGACCTTGCCTTTCAGGTGTCCGCTCTGGGTCCAGCTGCTGGCGGCGTTGCGGGCCACCGCATCCAGCACCTTGGCGCTAAGACGGTCGTGGGTGAACCCATGAACCGCCGCCACCATTTCTGAGCGCTGTAGCAGCTCCCCCTCGGGCATCCCCATGACCCGTTCGCTGGTGGCCATCAGCAGCGGATCGCGGGCCAGGCCGTTGAGCAGGGCCAACTGGGGATGTGCAGAAGGATCCACGGCCCAGAGCCGCCGCAGCACCCGGAATAGCGGTTTGCTGGGATCGAGCCCGTGCAGGGCCGTCAGCCGGGTGGCAGTTTCCTTGCGGGTGGAAAGGGTGCGCTTGCCCAGCACGTTCTCCTCCACGATCGCGACCCGGTAGGCCTTGGCCGGAGCGTCGGCGGGCACTGCCGCGAAAAGGGTGTCCAGCTCCTGCAGCATCAGGGTCTTGCTGGTGTGCGGGCCGCTGTCGGCTATCCGGAAACCAAGTGCCGCCAGATCGCCCTTGGATTCAGCGGCCTTCGGGAGCTTGGGACTGGAGCGGCGGGCGTGCATGCAGCGGAGGGTCTGGGCTGCCTTGGGAGGGCCCTGGTGGAGGCCGCACTGCGGTTTGGTGCGCATGCAGCTCGGCAGCATTCTTAGAGGAGTCTGCCTGCTGGCAACGCCTACCGCCGCCTGATTTCCCTGGGCATCGACTGGTATTCCGAAACTATGCGCTACCTGCATAGGTTTGAGACTGCTCCTCCAGCTCTGCAGTGGTGGTCGAGGAGCCACCCTTTCAGCAAACTTGGCTTCGAATTCGGGTTCATCACATGAATCTGCATTGGCAAGTTATCGTTTTCGATGTAGCGACTCGCCTGCCGCAGCTGGCCATACACTCTCAAGTTGCGCACGGCCATCGCCTTGACCCGGGCCTCTGCGTCGTTCCGCTGAATCCGGCAGATCGACATGAACGCCCGAAGGAATAGAGCAGGACGTGGCGAAAGACAGTTCGCTGGATGAACCCGCGGAACCAGTTAATGCTGCGAGGCTATCCAAGGCCACATACACCCGGCGCTCAACGAGGATTTACACTTACTTCATGCAAGCCAATATCACCAATGACATGCGGCTGCGAAAAGACCTCAACTCACGCTGGGACTTTGAGGAAAAGTTGAAAAACCTCGGCCATTACCCTACGTACTACAAAAGCATCGAGGATCTCAAGCTTCAGTTCCAACAACGGCTCAACAAATTGATTGAGGCAGGCCAGATCTAGAGGAGCCAAGGGGAGTGGGATCGGCCATCGCCCCTCGTCTCACGGCACCAGGTTCACCAGCTTGCCGGGCACCACGATCACCCGGCTCGGCGCCTTGCCCTCCAGCCAACGGGCGGCCACCTCGCTTTCGAGGGCGAGTTTTTCGAGGGTGGCCTTGTCGGCATCGGCAGGCACCTCGAGGTTGCCGCGCACCTTGCCTTTGATCTGAATCACCAGCGGGATGGTTTCCCGGATCAGGGCCGCGGCATCGGCAACCGGCCACCGTTGCCGATGCACACTGCCAGTGCCCCCGAGCTTCTGCCACAACTCCTCGGCCAGATGGGGAGCAAAGGGAGCCAGCAGGATGAGCAGGCTGGCCAGGGCCTCATTGGCCACAGGAACGCCGGCCGCCTCCAGGTGGTCGCCCATGGCATTGCTGAGTTTCATCAGCTCTGAAACGGCGGTGTTGAACTGGTAGTCGCCGCTGAGGTCTTCGCTGATCGCGGTGATGGCGGTGTGCACGGCCCGGCGCAGCTCCCGCTCAGCAGGAGAACATTCCTCCGGTATGGGGAACCTGGGGAGCCCAGGCGCCCCCGACAGGCTTGTGCCCGATGCCCGCCCATCCAAACCCTCCTGCACCGCCAGAGCCGGCCCATCGGCAAGGCTGAGCCCCCGCGCCAAGGCCCCCTCCACCAAGCGCCAGATCCGCTGCAGGAAGCGGAACTGACCCTCCACGTCGGCGTCATCCCATTCGAGATCCTTCTCCGGCGGCGCCTTGAACAGGATGAACATGCGCGCCGTGTCGGCGCCGTAGCGTTCGATCACCGCAGCCGGGTCAACGCCGTTGTATTTGGACTTCGACATCTTCTCGAAGAACACCTCCAGCACCTCGCCGCTGTTCGGATCGCGGGGATCGGTGGGATCGGCTACATCGGCCGGTGCAATGTATTTGCCGCTATGGGAATTCTTGTACGTGATGCCCTGCACCATCCCCTGGGTAAGCAGGCGCGTGAATGGTTCATCGAAGCCGAGCAGGCCCCGGTCCCGCAGCACCTTGGTGAAGAAGCGCGAGTAGAGCAGGTGCAGGATGGCGTGCTCGATGCCGCCCACGTACTGATCCACCGGCAGCCAGCGGTCAACCTTGGAGCGCTCAAACGGCAGGGCGGTGTTATGGGGATCGCTATAGCGCAGGTAGTACCAGCTGGAGCACATGAAGGTGTCCATGGTGTCGGTCTCGCGCCGGGCCGGCTGGCCGCAGCAGGGGCAGGCCACGTTCACCCAATCCTCCAGCTGGGCCAGGGGGGAAGCTCCTTTGCCGCTGAAGGCCACCTGGCGGGGCAGCTCCACCGGCAGCTGCTCGGTGGGCACCGGCACCACGCCGCAGCTGGCGCAGTGGATCACCGGAATCGGGCAGCCCCAGTAGCGCTGGCGGGAGATCAGCCAGTCGCGCAGGCGGTATTGAACCTTGCCCCGACCCCAGCCCTCGCTCTCGGCGGCAGCGGTGATCGCCGCTTTCGCGCTGGGGCTGGCCAGGCCGTCGAAGCGGCCGGAGTGGATCAGCACGCCGGGCTCGGTCCAGGCGCCGCCCTCAAAGGCGTGCTCATCGCTGCCCTCCGGGATGATCACCTGGCGCACCGGCAGCTCGTGGCGGCGGGCGAACAGGAAATCGCGCTGGTCGTGGGCGGGCACGCCCATCACGGCGCCGGTGCCGTACTCCGCCAGCACGTAGTCGGCGATCCAGAGGGGCACCAGCTCGCCATTGGCTGGGTTGCGCACCCGGGCGCCGATCGGCACGCCCCGTTTCGGGCCGTCCTCGGCGGTGCGCTCCTGGTCGCTCTGACGACTCACCAGATCACAGAAGGCCTCCACGGTGATGGCCTGGTCGGGCGTGGTGAGGCGGGCCACCAGGGGGTGCTCCGGTGCCAGCACCACGTAACTCACGCCGAAAATCGTGTCGGGCCGGGTGGTGAACACGGTGATCGCCTCGCCGCTGGGCTGCCCTTCGCCATCCACCACGGCGAAATCAAGCTCGGCGCCGCTGGAGCGGCCGATCCAGTTGGCCTGCATCGTGCGCACGCGCTCCGGCCAGCCCTCCAGCTTCGGGAGGTCATCGAGCAGCTGGTCGGCGTAGGCGGTGATCTTCAGGAACCATTGCCGCAGCTGCCGCTTCTCCACGAGGGCGCCGGAACGCCAGGAGCGTCCCTCCCCATCCACCTGCTCGTTGGCCAGCACCGTCTGGTCCACCGGATCCCAGTTCACCGTGGCTTCGCGCCGGTAGGCGAGCCCCGCCTCCAGGAACTGGAGAAACAGCCACTGGGTCCAGCGGTAGTAGTCGCTGTGGCAGGTGGTCACTTCCCGGTCCCAGTCGATCGAGAGACCGAGCTGGCGCAGCTGCTCACGCATCGAGGCGATGTTGCGGTCGGTCCAATCCCCGGGTTCGACGCCCCGCTCGATGGCAGCGTTCTCCGCAGGCAGGCCGAAGGCATCCCAGCCCATCGGGTGGAGCACCCGGTGGCCGCGCATCCGCGCCGTGCGGGCGATCACGTCCGTGATCACATAATTGCGCACATGGCCCATGTGCAGGTTCCCCGACGGATAGGGGAACATCGAGAGGGCGTAGAAGCTGGTGCCATCCGTTTCCGCCGGCGTGTGGTCGAGGCCCTGCTCGGCCCAGGCCTGCTGCCAGCGGCGTTCAATCTGCTCGGGCCGGTACCGGCTCGCTTCAGTCACGGAGGGATGAAAACGGTCTGGCCCCGATCGTGCCACAGGGGATCAGCTGAGCAGGCGCAGCAGCACGACCTTGGTGCGGTTCACCATCAGGAGGGGCAGATCCAGGTCCTGCTGGATGGCCAGGAAATCCTGGTCCAGCCAGCGGATGGTGCCCTGCAGGCTCTGCCCACCCTCGAGTTCGATGTGCACCGGGGAGCTGTGGCGGATCAGGTCATGCATGTGGCGCACGCTGGGAGAGGAGGTGTCGAGCCTGGGCCCACGTTGTTCGAAGAAGCTCTGCATAGGATCGGTTCGTCGGACGGTGGGATGGATCGGTGCTCCAATTCAGCAAGTATCAGGGACTCGGTAATGATTTCCTGCTTCTGGATGGCCGCGATCTGGAGGATGGCGATCGGGCCTTTGGGCTGGATGCGGAGGCGGTGCGTCGCCTCTGCGACCGGCGCTTTGGCGTTGGCGGCGATGGAGTGATCCTGGCACTACCGCCCCGCCAGGGGGGGGAGCTGCGGATGCGGATCTTCAATGCCGATGGCAGCGAACCGGAGATGTGCGGCAACGGCATCCGCTGCCTGGCGCGCTTCCTGGCCGACAGCGATGGCGACGAACCCGGCCGCATCTGGCAGGTGGAGACGCTGGCGGGTCGGATCGTGCCGGAACTTCGCGCTGACGGCACCATTCGCGTCGACATGGGACCGCCCTTTCTCGAGCCGGCGGCGGTGCCCACCACCCTGCCCCTAGGACCGGCCGGCCTGCCCCAGGGAGAGCTGGAGGTGGAAGGCCACACCTTCACGGTGGCGGCCGCCGGCATGGGCAATCCCCATGTGGTGATTCCCGTGGAGGATGTCGAAGCTGTTCAGCTGGAGCGTTTCGGTGCGGCCCTTGAACGCCATCCCGCCTTCCCGGCTCGCACCAATGTGCATTTCGTGCAGGTGCTCAGCCCCGAGCATCTGGTGATGCGGGTCTGGGAGCGCGGCGCTGGCCCCACCCTGGCCTGTGGAACCGGCGCCTGCGCCACCCTGGTGGCCTGCCATCGCCTGGGCCTGTGCCAGTGCCGTGCCCGCCTGGATCTGCCGGGGGGACCGCTGTGGATCGAGTGGGCTGGCGATGGGGCGCCGGTGATCATGAGCGGCCCCGCCGAGGCGGTGTTCGATGGCGTGGTGGTGCCTGGCCTGCTGGGCGAGCCGGCGGTTGTCGGCGAGCCGCCTGCGGCGAAGAGCGTTGCTTCGGACACCCCTCTGACGCGCGGTCCCGCCGAAGCGGCCACCGAAGGCTCCTCGCTTGCGCCTGCCCTGCCGGCGATCGATTGCGCCACCGCCTGCGGGAATGGCTGCCTGCGGCCAGAGGCCTGCAGCAGCGCCGAGGCCCGCGCCCGGGTGGCGGCCCTGCTGGCGGGGCGCTCTCTCGACGAATTGGTGGCCCTCGCCGCGGCGACTGCGGAACGGCGCAGCTTGGACGGTTCCCGCCCTGATGACGCCGCCTGAAACCCCGACGCCGCCTGAATCCCCGCAGGATCTTTCCGGCTATCTCGATGCCTGCGCCACCAGCCCCCCCACGGAGGGGGTGATCAGGGTGATGGCGGCGGCCCAACGCTCCGCCTGGGCCAATCCTTCCAGCCTCCACGGTTTCGGCCTGCGGGCCTCCGAACTCCTTGAACGCAGCCGTGGGCGTCTGGCCGAATTGCTGGGAGCGAGCCGGCACGATCTGATTTTCTGCTCCGGTGCGAGTGAGGCGATTCATCTGGCGCTGCTGGGGCAGGCGGGGATGGTTCCCCCCGGGCGGCTGCTGATCTCGCCGGTGGAGCATCCCGCCACCATCGCAGCGGCCGAAACGCTGCTGCGGCAGGGCTGGGAGGTGGCGATGGTGCCGGTGGATCACCGCGGCGTGATCGACCTGGTGGCTCTCCATAAACTTCTGGAGCTCCCCACAAAGCTGGTGTCCCTGATCTGGGGCCAGAGCGAGGTGGGCACGCTCCAGCCCCTGGAGTCGGTGAGTCGCCTGTGCCGGAGTGCCGGCATCCCCCTGCATGTCGATGCGGTGCAGGTGGTGGGTCACCGGCTGGTGGACGCCGACGCCCTCGGCGTGGATTTGCTCAGCTGCACTGCCCACAAGCTGGGGGGACCCCGAGGGATTGGCCTGCTGCTGCGTCGCCGCGGCGTTGGGCTGCTCCCCCTGATCGGCGGTGCTCAGGAAGGCGGGCTGCGGGGAGGCACCGAGGCGGTCGTCCTGGCTGCGGGTTTCGTTCAGGCCCTGGAGGAGGCCCACGAACGTTTGCGCAGCCTCGGTGGGTTGGATCCGTTGGCGGCCCTGCGCGACCCCCTGCTGGCACGCCTCCTGGAACTGCCCGGCGTGAGCCTCAGCGGTCCCGCCCCCGAGGATCGGGACGGCCGACTGCCCCATCACAGCCGACTGCCCCATCACATCAGTTTGGTGGTGACCAGTGTGACGGGGGTCCCGCTGCCCGGCCGAGAGCTGGTGCGGGGGCTCTGGCGTCAGGGACTGGCGGTGAGCAGCGGCTCGGCCTGCAGCGCCATCGCCTCCCCGGCCTCCCGGGGGGGTGGCAGCGCGGTGCTGCGGGCGCTGGGGTACCCCGAATCCCATTGCGCCAGTGGCCTGCGGATCAGCCTCGGGCCCTGGCTCTGCCCCGCCGATCTCGAGCGGGTGCCCGGGGCCCTGGAGCAGGCCCGGCGGGACCTGGAGACCTCAGCCCCGGGCCATTAAGGTCCAGGCTCCTGCGAGGCTCGGCCGATGCTTCCCCCCGACCTTCAAACGGCCGAGGCCGAGGCCTTCGCCTCCCTTTGCTCGGCCCTGGCGGTCAATCCTCGTGGCCGCTGGACCGTGGAGCTGCGTTTTGAGGGGCTGCGGCTGCTGCCGGTGGTGCTGCGGCTGGCCGACGAGCTGGCAATCGGCGCCGCGCCGATCCGGCTCCTGTTCCCGGATGCCGGCGCCGCTGCCCTGGCCCGCCGCGATGGGCCGGAGCTGGCGGAGCGCATCGCCACCTTCAGCGACCATCTGCGGCAGAGCAGCTCTGCCTTGCCGATCGAAGCTGGGGGTGGCTTGAATGCGCCGGACTCTGGGGGCAGCGGCGCTGAGGTGCTGATCCTGGTGGGCGCCAGCCAGGCCGATTACGGGACCGTGGAGAGCGTCTGCCAGGCCCACGTGGGCCGGGTGGTGCTGGTGAATCCGGGCCTTGAGGATGGCGCCGTGGGCATCGGCAGCGTTGGCCGGGAACGGCGGCGGGGGTTCCTGGCCCAGTGGGAGGCGGCCTACGCCCTGATCCCCCTGGCCGGCTCCGCCCTGCGCCGGGCCCATCCCCACGACTGGGAGCTCTACCGCCTGGATCCCGATGGCTACCGCTTTGCGGCCAGCTTCGACCATCGACCCGATGGAGAGGAACGGGATGGAGCCCTGCAGGGCGATGGATCCGGTGGCATTGCGATGACCCTGCGCTCGGTGGATCGCCTGCTGGACGGATTGCAGCGCTGAGGATCAGCTGCGGCCCCTCTTGCCCTCAGGGGTTTCCCTGCAACCCCTGAGGGCTGGTCTGCTCCAGATGATCTGCTTACACTTCGCGTGCTTTCCGGTTGCCATGACCCGCTCCTCCAAACCCGGCCGTTCCTTCAATCTCCTGGATGGGGCGGCTGCTGCCGCCGTGGTTCTGGCAGCGGCTGGGGTGGTGTGGAGTCCAAAGCTGAGTGGGGCCGTGGCCAAGGCCACCGGTGCTCTCAGACCCGTGATCGTGACGGTGGATGTGCGGGGCGTGCCCAGCGCCGATCCCGCCGCCCTGCTGAAGGGCGCCGAAGCCGAAGGCAAGGTGGCGATCGTGATTCGCAACCAGCCCCATGGCAGCGTGAAGGTGCGGAAGATCGTGCCCCTGGAGCGCCGACTCACGATCCTCACGCCGGATGGAAAGCTCGTTTCAACTCCGGATCCAAACCAGAAGACCTTCGGCACCTTCGATGGACGCTTTGTGTTGGAGGGTGAGGGAAGGCGCTCCGCCGGTGGTGTTGTCTTCGGTAACCAGAGCATCAAGATCGGTGCCCCCGTGGAGCTGGAGGGCAGCAATTACCGCTTCAACGGCACCGTGACCGACCTCCGCATGGAAGGCAACTGAGCATGATCAATCCTTCGTCCCTGTCGGAACCAATGAGCCGGCTCTCTATGCAGGGCTTGGCTCGGCCGCGTGGTGCTCGCCGGAGCCTCCGGTTCTTCGGAAGCCTCGCCTGCCTGGGCGTGCTCCTGCCCGCCGGCAGCGGAGCGGCCCTGGCTCAGGCTTACAGCCCCGCCATTCCGGCACGGGTCCGGGGACTCCCTCCCCGCCTGGCTGCCCTACCTCCGCTGCCACCAGCTGTGGCGCATCCCGTTCTGCAGGCCGAGATCAGTTGCCCAGCGCTTCAACAGAGGGTGGCGGCTGTGATCGGTGCAGAGGCCGAGGTGTGGAGCGTGAGTGTGGCGGACGCACGGGGGCGCCTGCTGGCTGATATCAACGGCACCCGTTCGCGGACGCCTGCCTCGAACCAGAAGCTGATCAGCACGGCGTTCGCCCTCGACCGCCTCGGACCGGATTTCCGCCTGGCCACCCGGCTGTGGCGTCTTCCCGATGGCCGCTTCCGGCTCATGGGGCAGGGTGATCCCGACCTCGCCCTTCCCCATCTGCAGCGCTTTGTTCGGATGACCGCCCTCAGCAGCGGCGCCTCCGCCACCAATCCGGTGAGGTTGGAGCTTGCCGAAGAAGACGCCGGCGTCTGGTGGCCCCAGGGTTGGAACTGGGGTGACCGCGGCATGGCTTATGGCGCTCCGGTGACCCGCTTGGCGATCACCAGCAACACGATTGATGACGCCGTGATGAATCCACCGGCCCGGCTGCGGTCCCTCCTAGATCGCACCGTCGCCAACCAGGCACCCGGAGCCATCACCCTGAATGTGATCTCGGCCCGGGAGCCGCTTCCCCCGAATGCCGTTCTGGTGCATGAAGAGCCTTCCACCTCCATGAATGGGCTCCTCAGCCTGGCCAATACCGAGAGCCACAACTTCACCGCCGAGGTACTGCTGCGCTCCGCTGCCGGCACCTGGAATGAGGAGGAAGCCGCCCGGCGGGCCACCGCCTGGCTCCAGAGCCAGGGCCTACCCCTCCAGGGCGTTCGTGTGTCCGACGGCAGCGGCCTTGATCGCTCCGACCGGGTGACCAGTCGTTTCCTCACCGCCCTGCTGCTGCGGATGGATCAGCATCCCTATGCCCGCTACTACATGGGATCGATGGCTGTCGCTGGCCAGCGCGGCACCTTGCGCCATCTGTTCAGCGGCACCTCCCTCGATGGAATGCTCCACGGCAAAACCGGAACCCTGAGCGGTGTTCGGGCGATCAGTGGCATCCTGCAGACCAGCGATGGGCCCCGCTTCGTGAGTGCGATCTCTAATGGCGCGACAACGCCGAATCGCACGATCGGCAGAGTGATGGCACAGGTGCAGAACGTGCCCCTCTGCGCCAGCAGCACCGCCTCGGCCGATCTCCGCACTCGCTAGGTAGGAGGGCAGCCTGTTGGCGCCAGGATCAGTTCTATCAGAGCTGCGTCGGGATCTCCGAACCCTTGCAGGGATCCGTGGGCTGTTCGTTCCAAGGCCCTGGCGGGTTGGCTTCCCGCCAGGGACGCGCTGATGCCACTGGCGGTTGGCTCAGCTGGCCAGGCCCCGCGAGGCGGCCCGGCGTAGACGGCCGGCGGCCCGGCGGGCGCGGTTCATGGGTTCCTCCTGGTCGGCAGGAACGAGATCGGCGGAGCGGTTCGCCGGCTTGGGGTCGACTGTCTGGAGCCGAACCAGCTCCCGCCTTCCACCCAGCACCACCTGGCTGAGTTCCTTGAGCCGACCTTCCAGTTCCCCCAGCACCTGCTCTGCGTATTGGTTGGCTCCCTCCTGAACCGTGGTGGCCTCATGACGGGCCCGGGCGATCAGGGTTTCGCATTGCTGCTGGGTCTGCTGCCGGAACTGGAGGGCATCGTTGTGGAGCCGTTCCGCCTCGGCCTGGCTGTCGCGCTGGATGCGGTTGCTTTCCTGGCGGACGGCTTCCAGTTCAGCCATCGCCTGCTGCCGGCTGCGTTCATGCTGTTCGAGCAGCTGGCGATTCCGTTCGGCGGCTTCCTGGTCGAGGTGCTGACGTCGTGCCTGGGCTTCCTGTTCCAGCTGCTGGCGTCGGACGGCGAATTGTTGCTCCATCTGGGCCATGCGGGTTTGCAGGTCCTGTTCCGCCAGGGCGGCCTGCTGCCGTCCGGCCAGGATCAGCTGCTCCCCCTGCTGGCGGGCCTGCTCGCGCAGTTCGCTGCCCTGCCGCTCCGCTTCCTGCCGCACGGAGGCGGAGGCGATCAGACCCTCCCGTTCCCGTCGGGCCTGGGTCAGGATCTCCTCGGCCTGCTGGCGGGCCTTCTCGATGAAGCTGTCCCGCTGACTCAACAGATCATCAGCCTGGGCGATCTGCACGGGTAGGGCAGCACGGAGGGCGTCCATCGTTTCGATGGCGTCCTGCTCGTTGACCAGGCGCCCGCCGCTGAAGGGGATGCGGCTGCCTTCGAGAACGATGTCCTCAAGCTGGTCCAGCTGGTCGAGAACGGTGATGCGCGCCTCGCTCATGTCATCCGGGAGGTGATGGCCGATTAAAGAGCCTCCGCAGGTCCTGCGCCACTCCTTCTGGGACCATGTGACTCACATCGCCACCAAATCGCGCCACCTCCTTGACCACCGAGCTGCTCAGGAAGCTGTGGTTCACGCCGGTGGCGAGGAACAGGGTCTCCAGGTCGGGATCGAGGCTCTTATTGGTGTGGGCGATCTGAAGCTCGAACTCGAAATCGCTCAGGGCCCGCAGGCCGCGCAGGATCACGCTGGCGCCGCAGGCGCGGGCGTAGTCCACCGTGAGCCCATCGAAACTGCCCACCTCCACTCCCTTCAGGTGGGCCGTGGCCGCGCTGATCTGCTCGAGGCGCTGCTCCAGCGGAAAGGCGGGCTGCTTGAGAGGGTTTTGGAGCACCGCCACCCGCACGCCGTCGAAGAGCCGGCTGGCCCGCTCGATCAGGTCGAGGTGGCCCAGGGTGAGGGGATCGAAGCTGCCGGGATACAGAGCTCGCATGGCCTGGGCGGGCGGGGTCATCTCCCTAGAGTCGCTCCAGGACCGCACCGCATGAATCATGACCGACGTCAGCCTCGACGCCGCCGCCAAGAAGACCCTGCTTCGGAAGATTCCCCACGGCCTGTTCATTTGCGGCGTGGCCGAAGCTGAGGAGGTGAACGGCTTCACCGCCAGCTGGGTCACCCAGGGGTCATTTGAGCCCCCCCTGGTCGTGATGGCGGTGCGCGCCGATTCCACCAGCAACGGCATGATCCGCCGCACCGGCCGCTTCTCTCTCAATGTGCTGCGCGCCGACCAGAAAGACCTGGCGGCGGTGTTCTTCAAGCCCCAGGCGGCGGTGGGGGGGCGCTTCGATGCCGCTCCTTTCCGCCTCGGCCCCCTGGGCCTGCCGATCCTGGAGGACGGTTTGGGCGGGGTGGAATGCGAGCTCGTCGGCACGGTCGACCACGGCGACCACACCGTGTTCGTGGGGGAGGTGAAGAGCGCCACCTTGCTCCGGGAAGGCGATGCCCTGGAGCTGGCGGGCACCGGCTGGCAGTACGGCGGTTGAGGGGTCAAGCCTTTGTTGGCGCTCCGTCGTGACTGCTCGCACCGAACTCCCGCCTGAGCTGTCGGGTACCGATCCGTTTCTCGCCAGCGGCGGCCAGGCGTTAGGACCTTTCCCGGAGCCGTGCCCCCCTTTCAGCCCCGACAACACCACAGCTCCATCCCTGGCGTCAGCCTCCGGCCCTCCGGTCCTGATCCAGCAGCCGGCCAAGCTCAAGGCCCGCCTGAAGGAGGTGCCTTCCGAACCCGGCTGCTATCTGCTGCGTGATGGAGAGGACAGGATTCTCTACATCGGCAAGGCCAAGTTGCTGCGCAACCGGGTGCGCAGTTATTTCCAGAGCGGTGGCGGCCACGCCCACAGCCCTCGGATTGCCCTGATGGTGCGCCAGGTGTGCGAGATCGAGTTCATCGTGACCGACAGCGAAGCCGAGGCGCTGGCGCTGGAATCGAATCTGATCAAGCACCACCAGCCCCACTTCAATGTGCTGCTGAAGGACGACAAGAAATATCCCTATCTCTGTATCACCTGGAGCGAGGCCTACCCGCGCATCTTCATCACGCGCCGCCGCCGCTTCCGTTCACCCCTCGATCGCTTCTACGGGCCCTACGTGGATGTAGGCCTGCTGCGCCGCACCCTGGCGATGGTGAAGCGGGTGTTTCCGCTGCGGCAGCGTCCCCTGCCTCTTCACCGCGACCGCACCTGCCTCAACTACGACATCGGCCGCTGCCCCGGCGTCTGCCAGGAAAAGATCAGTTCCGAGGCTTATCACCAGGGCCTGCGCAAGGTGGCGATGGTGTTTCAGGGCCGCAACGACGAGCTGCTGGAGCTGCTGCGGGCCCAGATGGAGCGCTACGCAGAACGGCTGGATTTCGAGGCGGCTGCCCGGGTGCGCGACCAGCTGCAGGGCCTCGATGCCCTCACCGCCGATCAGAAGATGAGCCTCGGCGACAGTTCGGTGAGCCGCGACGTGGTGGCCCTGGTCAGCGATGGGCGGGTGGCGGCCGTACAGCTGTTCCAGATGCGGGCCGGCAAATTGGTGGGCCGGCTCGGATTCACCGCCGACGCGGTGGGCGCCGATGGCAGCGCCCTCGATCCGGGCCGCATCCTGCAGCGGGTTGTCGAGGAGCACTACAGCCAGGTGGAGCCGGTGGAGATCCCGCCGGAGCTGCTGCTCCAGCACCGCCTGCCCCAGCAGGAGCTGATCGGCGAGTGGCTCCAGGAGAGGCGTGGTCGCAGGATGCAGCTGGCGGTGCCCCAACGCCAGCAGAAGGCCGAGCTGATCGAACTGGTGGAACGCAACGCCGCCTACGAACTGCAGCGGGCCCAGCGCGGCGCCGAGCAGCAGCATCTCGCCACCGAGGACCTTGCCCAGCTGCTCGAGCTGGCGGTGCCACCCCGCCGGATCGAAGGGTTCGACATCAGTCACATCCAGGGCAGCGATGCGGTGGCTTCCCAGGTGGTGTTCGTTGATGGCCTGCCGGCCAAGCAGCACTATCGCCGCTACCGCATTCAGAGCAGCTCGATCCGGGCCGGCCACTCCGACGACTTCATGGCGATGGCGGAGATCATGCGCCGCCGCTTCCGCCGCTGGGCTCAGGCCAAGGCCGAAGGGGCGGACCTGGCTGAGCTGCGCCGCACCGCCGACACGGCCCTCCACACCGGTGGCCTCAACGACTGGCCCGATGTGGTGATGATCGATGGCGGCAAGGGCCAGCTCTCGGCCGTGATGGAGGCCCTGCGGGAGCTCAACCTCCACGAGGACCTGGTGGTGTGCTCGTTGGCCAAGCAGCGGGAGGAGGTGTTCGTGCCGGGGGCGAAGCAGCCCCTCGAGAGCGAGGCCGACCAGCTGGGGGTGCAACTGCTGCGGCGCCTGCGCGATGAGGCCCACCGCTTCGCCGTGAGCTATCACCGCCAGCAACGGGGCGAGCGGATGAAGCGCTCGCGGCTGGGGGACATCCCTGGCCTGGGTCCGAAGCGGGTGAGGGATCTGCTGGCCCATTTCCGCTCGATTGATGCGATCCAGCTCGCCAGCCCCGAGCAGATCGCCGCCGCTCCGGGCGTGGGGCCCGCCCTGGCCCGGCAGGTGTGGGAGTACTTCCATCCGCCCCAGGGAGCCGAGGATGCGGAGGAGGGTGCCCGCCCTGAACCGGTCGAGTGAGCGCGCCGGTTCCGGTTGGTCGGCAGTGATCAGCATCCGCCCTGGCCGCCGCCGACTCAAGGACCGCGAAGGTTCCTCAACCAGCCGATCCCCAAGGCTGAACCGTCAGGATGGACTTTCCTTGTCGAGCCGCCCTTGCAGCCCCTGCTCCGACTGCGGACCCAGCCGCTTGCGGGACAACGGCCCCCAAGCCAGCGCTGGTCTGGGGCCTGGCAGTGGCTCACGGCCGGCACGCTGTTGGCAGCTCACTGGCTGGCCGAAGGCTTGTGCCGGAGCCTGATCCTGGTGTTGGCTTTGCTTCTGGCGCTCCCTGCGCTGCCCGCGCTGGCCTCCCCCGGCCTCTGCGTGGGGCCTGTCTGCGGTGACGAATTCAGCCGCAGCGCTCTTTACCACTGGCAACTGCGACTACGGGTCAACGACCAACAGGGACACCGCGAGCGCCTCGTGGTGGATTGCCGCACCGGTGCCCTCAGCCCCCAGCAGGGGCTGGTGGAGCGGGGTTATGCCAGCGCCGTGGCCCGACGGGCCTGCCGGTTGGCAGCCGAGGGAATGGCTGGTGCCATTCCATAACTGAGCCCTGCTTACATCACGGCCTCAGGGGCATTGCGGCGGAATGATGCGTCCAATTAGGTCGGTTTCATCCGCATAGTGAGAGCATCAAAGAGCTGTATCGAATCGAAAGCGCCGAAAGATGGATGATCGAAACGACATGTTGCACCCCGATGCATGGCGGTAATTGCCATAGATTTCATCACTATCGCCCTTGAAGCTCACGCCTCCCACCACGGCGATCCTATCCTCGGCGTATGC
>JBIJAG010000054.1:0-18204 GCA_044345855.1 Cyanobium sp.
CAATACAAGAGCGTATGCCAATACAAGAGCGTATGCCAATACAAGAGCGTATGCCAATACAAGAGCGTATGCCAATACAAGAGCGTATGCCAATACAAGAGCGTATGCCAATACAAGAGCGTATGCCAATACAAGAGCGTATGCCGAGACAAGAGCGTATGCCGAGACAAGGCCGGCATTGCAGGCATGGCACAGACCTCGGCAGCGCTGGTTGCGCACCACCCGCTAACGGATCGCTCCAGGTTGATCATTGCAGAGGAACTGTTGAGTCTTGCCGGTTCTTGGTGCAAATGACGATCGATACGAATGGCGGCACGCCCTCGATGAGCTGGATGACCTGAATAACAACAAACGATCGCCCTGTCCAGCTCCACAGGTTTGGGCCAGGTTGGATGATGAGTGGCGTCTGGATGGCACTCGCGAGGTCCTGGATCGATGAGCGTTGGCATCTTGATCCTCCAGGATCAACTCTCTCTCTCCCAGTCGGCCCTGAGGGATCTCCTGGACCGGTTGGGCCCGGCTGAGGCCAAGCGCCAGTGCCGCCTGTTGCTGGTCGAGAGCACCGATGGCCTGCACCTTATGCCGCTGCATCGCCAGCGGCTGGTGCTGCTCTGGAGCGCCCTACGCCACTTCGTGGCCGAGCTGCGCCAGGCGGGCTGGCAGGTGGACCACCGCGAGGCGGAAAGCTTCGGGGTTGCCTTGCATGCCTGGTGCGCGGAGCACGGCATCACGGAGCTTCACGCGATGGAGCCGGCAGACCGGCCGGTTCGTGAGGCCCTGGAGCGGATCATCAGACTGACAAGTCCTGAACAGACCAGTCCGGACCTGACAAGTCCCGTGCAGACCTGTCTCGAAGAGAGCCTTCACGATCGGACCAGTCTCGATCCAAACAGGCTTAAACCAAACAGTATCGATCCAATCCGTCTCGATTCGAACAGCCTTGAACCGAACAGCCTTGATCCGACAAGCCGCGCTGAGCCAGCCGCCGGCATGTCCCGAACAGGGCCGCAACCATCGCCAGGATTCCCGGTTGGCCCGCCGCGGCCCCCCCTGTCCTCGCCACCCACCCTGATCTGGCATCCCTCCAACGCCTTTCTGTGGAGCCGCGAGGACTTCGCCACTTGGGCCCACGGCCGCCGCCAGCTGCGCATGGAGCTGTTCTATCGCGAGGGGCGACGGCGCTTCGGCGTCCTGATGCAAGGGGAGGGGCCCAGCGCCACGCCCCTCGGCGGCCAATGGAACTACGACCACGACAACCGCCGCCCCCCCACCAAGGGGCTGGCCGGTCCAGCGCCGCTGTGGTTTGAGCCGGACGTCATCACCCTGGCGGTGATCGCCAAGGTGCGGCGGCTCGATTCCAGTCGGGCCAGCAGCGGGCTCGCTCCACTGCCGGGTGATCTGGAGCCCTTCGGCTGGGCGGTGAGCCGACAGCAGGCCCTGGCGGTGTTGGAGCACTTCATTGCCACCCGCCTTGCCGGCTTCGGCCCTTATCAGGATGCGATGGTGAGCGGCCAGCCCACCCTCTGGCATTCGCTGCTCTCCCCCTTCATCAACCTCGGGTTGCTGCATCCGCTTGAGGTGATCGAGCGCCTGGAGCAGGCCGGTCGGCAGCCGGCAGGCTCCTCGCCAGAATCGACCCCGCATCCCTCCCTGCACTCCACACCCGCCGACCGCCACCAACCGGAGGATCCGAAGAAATCGCACCCTTCTGCCAACGCTTCCAACGCCGTGCCCTTGGCCAGCCTGGAGGGGGTGATCCGCCAGATTCTGGGCTGGCGGGAATACACCCACGGCCTGTATCACTGGCTCGGCCCCACCTATCCCCAGCTGAACCATTTTCAGGCCTCCACGCCCCTGCCAGCCTGGCTGGAGCAACTGGGCTGCAGCGGCATGGCCTGCATGGACACGGTGCTGGCCGAGCTGAAGGCCACGGGCTACGCCCACCACATCCAACGGCTGATGGTGCTCGCCAACTACGGCCTCCTGGCCGGCCTCGATCCCCAGGCCCTCACCACCTGGTTCCACCGCCAGTTCATTGATGGCCACGACTGGGTGATGCAGACCAACGTGATCGGCATGGGGCTGTTCGCCGACGGTGGCCGGCTGGCCAGCAAGCCCTATGCCGCCAGTGGCAACTACATCAATCGCATGTCCACCTACTGCAAGGGCTGCCGGTTCAACGTGAAGCAACGCAGCGGAACCGATTCCTGCCCGTTCAACAGCCTCTACTGGGATTTCCTTGCCCGCCACGCCGCCCATCTCCGCGCCAATCCCCGCATGGGTCTGGTGATCAAGCAACTCGACCGCCTTTCGCCTGAGGAACTCGACGCGATCCGAGCCACGGCGGCGGCCCACCTCATGGCCCAGGCCTCCTGACCCCGTCCTCGACGGGCTGACCCCCTAGCGTGACGCGGAACTGTTCGTGGCCGATGTTCCTGGCCTTCACCTGGCCCCCGGAGGCCTACCTCTGGTTCAAGACTCTCCACATCGTGGGGGTGGTGGTGTGGTTCGCCGGACTCTTTTATCTGGTACGCCTGTTCATCTACCACCGTGAGGCAGCTGAGCTGGAGCCCCCGATTCGGGCGGCCTTCGAGGCTCAGTATTCGGTGATGGAGCGGCGCCTGGCCAACATCATCACCACCCCCGGCATGGCGGTGGCGGTGGCGATGGCGGTGGGCTTGCTCAGCGTGAACCCCGCCTGGCTTCACCAGGGCTGGATGCACGCCAAGCTGGCCTTCGTGGCGGCGCTACTGGCCTACCACGCCTTTTGTTATCGGCTGATGGGCCAACTGCAGAGCGGGTGCTGCACCTGGAGTGGCCGTCAGTTGCGGGCCCTCAACGAACTGCCCACCCTGCTGCTGGTGGTGGTGGTGATGCTGGTGGTGTTCAAAAACCAGTTCCCGACTGGCGCCGCCACCTGGTTCCTGGTGGCCTTGGTGATCGCAATGGCGGCCTCGATTCAGTTCTACGCCCGCTGGCGCCGCTTGCGAAGCGAGAAGGAGGTTGATGCCGCCCGGGGGGTTGCTGTCATGTTGAACGAAGCGGAAGGACGCGGTGCTGAGGGCTGAGGCGCATCAGCATCCGCTGGCGGCGGTGCTGCGCGAGGTGGGTCCCGAGAGCTGTCCGACCCGCTTCAACTTCCACTGCCACACCCTTTGCAGCGATGGCAGCCTGGCCCCCGAGGCCCTCGCCCACCAGGCGGTGGCGATCGGCCTTGAGCACCTGGCCGTGACCGACCACCACGCCCTGGCCGCCCATGACCTCATCGCTGCCGCCTTGGCGCGCCATCAGGAGAAGGGGAACCCGGTTCCCACCCTCTGGCGGGGGGTCGAGATCAGCTGCCTGTTGGAGGGCTGCCTCGTGCATGTGTTGGGCCTGGGATTCGGGCCCGATCCGGAGCCCCTAGCCCCCTACCTGCAAGGCGAGGCCGTGGTGGGACCAGGCCTGCGGGCGGAGGCGGTGGTGGCGGCGATCCGGGCCGCCGGGGGGCTGGCCCTGCTCGCCCATCCCGCCCGCTATCGCTTGCCCCACCAGCGCCTGATCGCCG
The DNA here is from genome assembly GCA_044345855.1 of Cyanobium sp. GTDB lineage: Bacteria > Cyanobacteriota > Cyanobacteriia > PCC-6307 > Cyanobiaceae > Cyanobium. The sequence goes on from JBIJAG010000054.1 coordinate 3,548, forward strand.
CTGCCGCCGAGGTTGGTCTCGATGGCGGAGAGGCCTGGTACGACTACACCATGGCTCCCCACTGGAGCCCCACACCGCTGCTATGCGACGCCATCGCCCGCAGCCTTACCGATCGTGGCCTTTTGCATAGCTGCGGCACCGACAGCCACGGACTCACCCTCAGGGGCCGCTAGGGTTCGCTGACAGATTTCTTGACGCCCATGGGTCTGTTCGATCGCCTGCTCGGTCCCCGCTCCAACGGGGTGAAGAACTCCGGCCAGTCGGAGCCGGCCAAGGCCAAGAAGGCCGAAGACGCCTTCTTTCTGGAACCCGATGCCGCCATCAGCCTGGGGGATGTCAACTTCATGCGGCGCTCCAACACGATCCGCCGCACCTTTCCCGGCAACGCTGACAGCCCCGGTCAGAAGGAAATGATTCAGGAGGTGGCCTCGATGGAGGCCCGTCTCGAAACCATGACCCCCGGCCTGGCCGGCACCAGCACCGACACCGACGTGGAGGTGAATCTCACCGGTGGGGTACCCAAGCCTGTCAAGAAAACCTTCGCCCAGCAGTTGTCTCCGGCCCAACTCGCCCAGCGCATGAAGGGCAGTGCCGTGTCCGTGAACCAGCCCGGTGGCGCTCCCTCAGCCCGGCAGGCCAAGGCCTCCGAGAGCGAGGACGCAGCCAGCCCAGCTGCGGGCCGGGCCGGCTCCATCGATCCGTTCAAGTCGATGGCCAAGGATCTGAACTCCTGATCCTCAGGGTGCCTCAATCAGGGCCTCGCTCTCGAGCACCAGCTCCCTGAGACGCGCCAGCTGCTCGTACTGGGCCCCTGCCCAGAGCCCGCGGTTGTGGGCTTCGAGCATGCGTTCGGCCATGTCCCGCAGGGCCCAGGGGTTGCTGCGCCGGAGGAAGGCCAGAACAGCGGGGTCGTCAAGCCATCGATCCGTCAGGGCCCCGTAGCTCCAGTGCGGCACTCGACCGGTGCTGGCGTCATAGGCGAACAGGTAATCGAGGCTGGCCGCCATCTCGAAGCCCCCCTTGTAGCCATGGCCCTGCATGGCCTCGATCCAGCGGGGGTTGAGCAGACGCGAACGCAGCACCTTGTCGAACTCCTTCTCCAGCCGGTGCATGCGGGGTCGTTCGCTGCGGGAGTGGTCCGCGAACCAGAGCTGGGGGGCAGAGCCGCGCAGATGTTCCACTGCGGCGCTGAGGCCCCCCTGGAACTGGTAGTAATCATCGGAGTCGAGCAGGTCATGCTCGCGATTGTCCTGGTTGTGGAGCACCACCTGCACTTGACGCAGGCGAGCCTCCAAGCCGGAACGGTCGGGGCAGGCCTCGATTCCAACCTGGCTGGGATCCCAGGCGGAAGCGCCACGTCCCGTATCCGCCTGCCCGGTCTCTCCCGCCGCGGCTCCAGATTCAATCGCGGCGCCGTAACGCCAGGAACTCCACTGCAGGAAGGCCTCTCCGAGGTCGGAGCGGCTCTCCCACTGCCCGGAATCGATCAAGGCCTGCAGTCCGGCCCCGTAGGCCCCTGGAGCCGATCCATACACGCGCCAGGCCTGCCCCTCGCTCCGTGCCGCCGCCGCCAGGGGATTGGCCTCCTCGCTTTCCTCAAGGGCGGCCACCAGGCTGCAGGCCCGGTTGAACCAGCCCACCAGCTGGGGGAAGGCATCACGGAACAGGCCGGAGATGCGCAGGGTCACGTCCACCCGGGGCCGGCCCAGCAGCTTCAGGGGCAACACCTCCAGATCCACCATGCGGCGGGTGGGACCATCCCACACCGGGCGCACCCCCATCAGGGCCAGGGCCTGGCCGATGTCCTCGCCGCCATTGCGCATCGTGGCGGTGCCCCACACCGAGAGGGCCAGGTGGCGCAGGTCGTCGCCCTCGCTCTGCAGGTGTTCCTCCAGCAGCAGTTCAGCGCTGCGGCGGCCCAGATCCCAAGCGGCCTCGGTGGGAAGACCGCGCAGATCCACGCTGTAAAAGTTGCGGCCCGTGGGGAGCACATCGGGGCGCCCGCGGCTGGGGGCGCCGCTGGGTCCGGCGGCGACGCGGCGGCCGGCCAGTCCGGCGAGCAGGGCTTCCCGTTCGGCTGCGGCGCAGGCGAGCAGGTCGGGGAGGAGCCTTTGCCGCAGGGCCCTCAGCACAGAGTCGCTGGTGGTGCCTGGACCGGACTGATCCTCGGACGGCGGAGCCGCTGGCGAGGAGCCGGATATCAGGGCCTCGCCCACCTCGCGCCGCAGCAGCTCCAGAGCCATGGTCTCCAGCAGGGCGATGGCATCGCCGCAATGGCGTAGACCCATCGCCCCAGATGTGGCAGCCAAGTTCAGCAGGCGTTGGCGGTCCGCCTCCCCCAGCGGTGCTTCCTCCCTGTCGGCCCAGGGGTCCAGCTCGAGACCCAGATCCAGGGCGAGCGCCTGGGTGAGCCCAGGCAGCCCAGCCTGGGGCGGGCGCGCCAAGCACAACAGCAGCTCAGCCAGTTTCGCAGGCTCGGGCAGGGTGCCGTAGGTGTGGAGCCCCAGCCTGATCTGGGCTTCCTTGAGTTCACAGAGGTAGCCGTCGGCAGCCTCCAACCGCCCATCTCCAACCGCTCCGCTGCTCCCAGAGCCGGGAAGGTTCAGCTCGGCCAGGCGGTGCTCCAGCTCGAGCCGCAGGGGTTCAGCGCGTTCCGCTCCGAGCTGGCGAGCCTCCCAGTATTCATCGAGCAGGGCCTCCAGGGCCTGGAGATCGCCGTGAAGTCCAGCCCGTCCCAGGGGTGGGGTGAGGTGATCGAGGATCACGGCCTGGCTGCGGCGCTTGGCCTGGCTGCCCTCGCCAGGATCGTTCACGATGAAGGGATAGAGATGGGGCAGGGGCCCAAGCGCCCATTCCGGGAAACACTGCTCCGAGAGGCCCACGGCCTTGCCCGGCAGCCACTCCAGGTTGCCGTGCTTGCCCACATGCACCACGGCCTGGCAGCCGAAGCTCTGCCTAAGCCAGAGGTACTGGGCCAGGTAGGCATGGGTGGGAGGCAGGTCGGGGCTGTGGTAGGTCAGCTCCGGGTCACGGTCGTAGCCACGGTCGGGCTGCACCAGCAGGGCCACGGATCCGAAATCCAGCCCTCGAACTGGGAAACCCTGACGACCATCAGCCATCGGTTCAAGGCCGGGATCGCGCTCCGGTACTCCCCAGACGGCCTCCAGACGCTCCCGTCCCTCAAGCGGCAGGCTGCGATACCAGCTCAGGTAGCTCGTCAGGGGTAAGTGTGTGAGTGGTGGCCGGTGGCCGCTCTCGGGGTCGTTGGTCCGCCCGGCGAGCAGACGCTGGATCAGCCCATCCCCATCGGCTGGCAGGGGCTCCTCCAGCGCGTAGCCCGCCTCCGCCAGCCAGCGGAGCATGAGCACCACGCTGGCGGGGGTGTCGAGGCCCACGCCATTGGCCAGCCGCGCATTGCGGGTCGGGTAGTTGGCCAGCACCAGGGCAACCCGGCGAAGCGTCACCGGCGTGCGGGCCAGCTCGATCCAACGCTCCACCAGCTCGCAGATCCAGTCGAGCCGTTGCGGGTCCGCTTCCGTGCGGTGGAGTGCGGTGCCCAGATTCGGATCGCTGGCCGTCCATTCCTTGAAGGCCGCCACCCGGGTCGTGAGGCGCCCATCGAGCTCGGGCAACACCACCTGCAGGCTGAGGTCGAGGGGGCCCAGACCGATGCTGCTCTCCTGCCACGCAGAGCGGCCCCGGCCACTGCAGAGCATCTGGAACACCGGAACATCCAGCCGCTCCCAGAGGGGAGCCCCAAGCCCAGCCGCCTCGAAACGCACCGAGGCGAACCCGGTGCCGCAGAGCACCGCTGCCACCGCCTCACGGCGGTACAGGTCGGCCACCCCCTCCTGCACGGCGGTATCCCGCAAACTGCTCACCCAGAGGCCCCGCGGCGCCAGGCCCCGTTGACGCAGGGCACCAAGCATGGCCTCCATCAGGCCCGTATCGCCGGCCTGGCGCTGGGCCCGGTAGAGAATCACGCCGACCCGGGCCCCGGGCTCGTTACGCCAATCGTGGGGAAGGGGGTCGGGAGCGGGCTCCACCACGGGCATCAGGGGTGGCTGCCGGAGCCGGAGCCGCTCAAGGCAGCGCAACACCTGGCGCTGATTGGTGGTGCCGCCCTCCCGCATGCAGCCCGCCAGCGCCAACGTGAGGTCGGCAGGGGCGTTACCCAGTTCCGCCAGGGCGTGTTCCTCCTCGGCCGTGCCCGCCAGCACCAGCAGGGTTCGACCTTCCGCGCTCCTGCTCCAGGCCTGAAGGCGCTCGAGACCGTAGCTCCAGTGCCCCCGGCCGCCCAGGAGTCGCACCAACACCACCGTCGCTTCCGAGAGTGTGGTGGCCACGTAGTGGTCGATCACGGCGGGATGGCCCAAGGCCGCCAGGTTCAGGGCCCGCAGGGACCCTGCGATCAGCTGCGGTTCGTTCTCCAGCAGGGCCGCCACGGCGCTCAGATCCGTATCGGCGCTGCTGAGGAGCACCATCTCGGCAGCCTCCTGCTCCACGAAGGGCAGGGAGCCATCAGCGGGTTCCGGGGCGCCGGGAATCGTGGCAAGTCGGTGCATGGCCACCATCCTGGTGTCCGCGGTGAGAAGATCGCAGCGTCAGCACCGCCTTCCATGCATCAATTCCTCCCCTATGCCTGGTTCGGCGGATCCTGTGTTCCCTTCGCCGAGGCCACCCTCTCGGTGGCGACCCATGCCCTCCACTACGGCACGGGTGCCTTTGGTGGCATGCGGGGGCTGCCCAACCCGGACGATCCCGGCGAGGTGCTGCTGTTCCGAGTCGATCGCCATGCCCGCCGCCTCACCCAAAGCGCCAGGCTGCTGCTCACCGAGCTGAGCGAGGAGACGGTGCTCGGAGCGATCGGGGCCTTCCTGCAGGCCAACAAGCCACGCAAGCCCTTTTACCTGCGCCCCTTCGTTTACACGTGCGGTCTGGGCATCTCCCCCCGACTTCACGATGTCGAGACGGACTTTCTCATCTATGGCATCGAGATGGGGGATTACCTCTCGCCGGAGGGGGTCACCTGTCGTTTCAGCAGCTGGACCCGCCAGGAGGATCGCTCCCTGCCCCTGCGAGGCAAGATCAGCGGCGCTTACATCACCAGTTCCCTCGCCAAGACCGAGGCGGTGAAGAGCGGCTTCGACGAGGCCCTGCTCCTGAATAGCCGGGGCAAGGTGAGCGAGGCCAGCGGCATGAATCTGTTCATCGTGCGCGATGGGGTCCTGATCACGCCTTCGGTGGATCAGGACATCCTGGAGGGCATCACCCGGGCCAGCATCCTTGAGCTGGCCCTAGCTATGGATATTCCGGTGCTCGAACGCCCCGTCGACAAGACGGAGCTGTTCGTGGCCGATGAGGCCTTCCTCAGTGGCACGGCGGCCCGGGTGACCCCGATCCGTCGCCTGGAGAGCACCGATCTTCCCAACCGCCGGCCGGTGATGGAGAAGCTGCGCGACCGGCTGACCGCGATCACGGAAGGCCGCGATCCCGTTTATGAACACTGGGTTACCCGCATCCGCATCGACGCCTGATGACCGCCGCCACCGTCGTCGCCACCGCCACCCGCCGGATCGGTTTCCTGGATCGCCTCCACGATCCTTCCAGGCCGGTGCTGGTGTTCGACGGTGCCACCGGCACCTCGCTGCAGCAAATGAACCTGGGCGCCGAGGATTTCGGCGGCGCTGTCCTGGAGGGCTGCAACGAAAATCTTGTGGTCACCCGGCCCGATGCGGTGCAGGCGGTGCATCGCCAGTTCCTGGAAGTCGGGGCCGATGTGATCGAGACCGACACCTTCGGTGCCGCCTCGATCGTGCTGGCCGAATACGGACTCGAGGACCAGGCCTTCGCGCTCAACAAGCGGGCCGCCGAACTGGCCCGGGCGATGGCCGATCAGTACAGCACTCCGGAGAAGCCCCGCTTCGTGGCCGGCTCGATCGGTCCCACCACCAAGCTGCCCACGCTCGGCCACATCGATTTCGACACGATGAAGGCTTCGTTCCGCGAGCAGGCGGAAGGTTTGCTGGCCGGTGACGTGGATCTCTTCATCGTCGAGACCTGCCAGGACGTGCTGCAGATCAAGGCAGCCCTGCAGGGCATCGAGGAGGCCTTCAGTGCGGCGGGCGAGCGGCGCCCCCTGATGGTGTCGGTCACGATGGAAACCACCGGCACGATGCTGGTGGGCTCCGACATCGCCGCGGTGGTGGCGATTCTGGAGCCTTTCCCGATCGATGTGCTCGGCCTCAACTGCGCCACCGGGCCAGAGCAGATGAAGGAGCACGTGCGCTACCTCAGCGAGCACTGCCCCTTCGTGGTGAGCTGCATCCCCAATGCCGGCTTGCCGGAGAACATCGGCGGGGTAGCCCATTACCGCCTTACCCCCACAGAGATGAAGATGCAGTTGCTGCACTTCGTTGAAGACCTGGGGGTGCAGGTGATCGGCGGCTGCTGCGGCACCACCCCGGCCCACATCGGCGCCTTGGCGGAGCTGGCGGCCGAACTCCATCCGGCTCCCCGGCCCGTGCGGCGCAGCCCCGCAGCCCCGGGCCAGGCCGCCAACGGCCATGCCGTCGCCACAGCCGATGCCGCCGCGGTGCGTCCGGCCCTGGGCTACGAACCCGCCGCCGCCTCCCTGTACGGCGTGACCCCCTACCTGCAGGACAACTCCTTCCTGATCATCGGCGAGCGGCTCAATGCCAGCGGCAGTAAGAAGGTGCGTGAACTGCTAGCCGAGGAGGACTGGGATGGCCTGGTGGCAGTGGGCCGCAGCCAGGTGAAGGAGAACGCCCATGTGCTCGATGTCAACGTCGACTACGTCGGCCGCGACGGCGAGCGCGACATGCGCGAACTGGTGAGCCGGCTGGTCACGAATGTGAACCTGCCGCTGATGCTCGATTCCACCGAGTGGCAGAAGATGGAGGCCGGCCTGAAGGTTGCCGGTGGCAAATGCATCCTCAATTCCACCAACTACGAGGATGGCGACGAGCGCTTCTTCAAGGTGCTCGAACTGGCCCGCGATTACGGCGCCGGTGTGGTGGTGGGCACCATCGATGAGGAGGGCATGGCCCGCTCGGCAGAGCGCAAGTTCGCCATCGCCCAGCGGGCCTACCGCGACGCCCTGGAATACGGCCTTCCGGCCCACGAGATCTTCTACGACCCCCTCGCCCTGCCGATCTCCACGGGCATCGAAGAAGACCGCCGCAACGGAGCTGCCACCGTGGAAGCGATTCGTCGCATTCGCAGCGAACTCCCCGGCGTGCATGTGGTGCTCGGGGTGAGCAATGTGAGCTTTGGCCTCTCGCCGGCGGCGCGGATTGTGCTGAATTCGGTGTTCCTGCACGATTGCTGCGAGGCAGGCTTGGATGCGGCGATCGTCAGCCCCGCCAAGATCCTGCCGCTGGTGAAGATCAGCGATGAGCATCAGCAGGTCTGCCGAGATCTCATCTACGACCGGCGCCGGTTCGAGAACGGCATCTGCAGCTACGACCCGCTCACGGCTCTCACCACCCTGTTTGCCGGAGTGTCCGCCAAAGACGCCCGTGCCTCAGGCCCTTCCCTGGCGGACCTGCCGGTGGAGGAGCGGCTGAAGCAACACATCATCGATGGCGAACGGATCGGTCTGGATGCCTCACTGGCTGAGGCTCTCACTAGCTATCCACCGCTGCAGATCATCAACACCTTCCTGCTCGATGGCATGAAGGTGGTGGGCGATTTGTTTGGCTCCGGCCAGATGCAGCTGCCGTTCGTGCTGCAGAGCGCCGAAACGATGAAATCCGCGGTTGCTTTTCTTGAGCCCCACATGGAGAAACAGGAGGATGCCGAGGGCAATCAGAAGAGCAACAGCAAGGGTAAGTTTCTGATCGCCACGGTGAAGGGCGACGTGCATGACATCGGCAAGAATCTCGTCGATATCATCCTCACCAATAATGGCTACGAGGTGATCAATCTCGGCATCAAGCAAAGCGTCGAGGCGATCGTTGAGGCCCAAAAGCAGCATCAGGCTGATTGCATCGCCATGAGCGGCCTGCTGGTGAAGTCCACCGCCTTCATGAAGGACAACCTGCGTACCTTCAACGAGGTGGGCATCAACGTGCCCGTGATCCTCGGCGGCGCCGCCCTCACCCCCCGCTTCGTGCATGGCGATTGCCGGGCCGCCTACGGGGGCCAGGTGATCTACGGCCGCGATGCCTTCGCCGATCTGCGCTTCATGGATGCCCTGATGGAAGCCAAGGCCACCGGCCGCTGGGATCACGGCCAAGGCTTCCTCGACGGTACGCCGGAAGGCCTCGGGCCGAGCCTCGGCAGCAGCGAGGTGCTGGAGGCCGGGGCAGAGGCCACCGAAGCCACCCCGCCGGCTGTGGCTGCCTCCGCCACCCCGGCCGCACCTCCAGCCAGCGACCACCGCTCGGAAGCCGTACCGGAGGAGCAGGCGATCAGTCCGCCCTTCTGGGGGGCGCGATTGCTCGATGAAGGCCAGATCGATCTGCAGGAGGTGTTCGCTTACCTCGACCGCAACGCCCTCTTCGCCGGCCAGTGGCAGCTGCGCAAGGCCCAGGACCAGAGCCGCGAGGCCTATGAGGCCATGCTGGCCGAGAAGGCGGAGCCTGTGCTGGCCCAGTGGATGGAGCGTTGCCTGGCGGAGGGGCTGCTCACCCCACGGCTGGCCTACGGCTATTTCCCCTGCGGCCGCCAGGGCAATGCCGTGGTGGTGTTCGATCCGGCTGGCCTTGCCGATGCTGCCAGCCCCAGCGAGGCGGATCAGGTGCTCGGCCACTTTGACCTCCCCCGCCAGCGGAGCGGCAACCGCTACTGCATCGCCGACTTCTACCGCGATCTGAACCACGGTCCGGATGGCAGTCGCCGCGGCGCCGATGTGCTGCCGATGCAGGCGGTCACGATGGGGGAGAAGGCCACCGCCTTCGCCCGCGAGCTGTTCGCCGCCGACCGCTACAGCGACTACCTCTACTTCCACGGTCTCGGGGTGCAGATGGCCGAGGCGCTGGCCGAATGGACCCACGCCCGCATCCGCCGCGAGCTGGGCTTCCCCGATCCCGCCGCCATGCCCCTGCGGGAGGTGCTGGCCCAGCGCTACCGCGGCAGCCGCTATTCCTTCGGCTATCCCGCCTGTCCCAATGTGGCCGATTCCCGCCAGCAACTCACCTGGCTCGACGCTGAACGGATCGGCCTTCACATGGATGAAAGCGACCAGCTCGAGCCGGAGCAGAGCACTACGGCCCTGGTGGCCCTGCACAGCAAGGCCCGGTATTTCAGCGCATGAGGGCGCGGCACCGTCGCCATGGCAGGCTCACGCCCGTCCCCTATTCACCCCTGCCATGGCCATTGCCGGTCCCGGTGGCGTCGATGACGCCATCGCCGCGGGTCTCGACCTCGACGGCACCCCCATCCCCTCCCCGATGCTCGCCCTCTACAACGAGGTGATGGAGCTCGAAAGCCGCCGTGCCCGCAGCGGTGTGAAGAAGTCGATGCGCAACCGCATCGTCAAGACCGGCTCCAAGCACTTAGACCAGGTCACCCTCGATGCCCGGCTGAAGGCGGCGGGCTGGGAGGGCCTCAAGGACAAGGAGGTGGCCTTCTTCTACGGCTGAGTTCTACGGCTCAGCATCCGCCGTGGGCCGCTGCAGCTGCCGGTCTGCGTAGGCAGCCCTCGGCGTGGACCTCGATCGCAGAGAGGCAATCAGCAAGCAAGCCCACTCAAGCGGGTTGAAGACTGGAGCGATCAGGCCAACTGGCACGCAAAGCCGGCGTGGCGCAGCTGGTCTGCAGTTGCCCTGCAGCCGATCAGCTGCAGAGCTCCTCGAGACTGTCGATCACTTCCTGCTGGAATTCCTCAAGGTCGTCGGAATCGCTCAGATCGATCCCCTCTCCAGCTGCGTTCTGAGACAGCTCCTGGAAATGGAAGGCCCCCTCGCCATGGGCGAGGAACTCCATAGCGGAGGGTTCACCGCTTTCCTTGTAGGCGTCGCAGAGGGCCAAAAAGGCCGCGTCCTCGGTGAAATCCCAGCTCATGAAAAAAGTGGTCGTGCGGAAAGGGGTGTGGTCCTTTCCAAGACGTTTAACGCCTCACCCCCGGAATCCGTCAACCATCCGTCAGCTTTTGGTGCTGGTCCACTCCAGACTTGGAAGCTGGAACCACCCCAGCAGGCATGTCCCCAACCCCTGTCGAGCCGCTGCCCCCCATCGTTCCAGAGCCCTCTGCTGAGGGCCTGAACGTGTTGGGAACACCCTTGGCCAGCTGCAGCTGCCAGCCCCTCACCGGCTGGTTTAGGGATGGCTCCTGCCGCACTGATCCCGCCGACCTGGGCCGCCACACGGTCTGTTGTGTGATCAGCGAATCCTTCCTGGCCTACACAAGGGCCCAGGGCAACGACCTCAGCACGCCGGCGCCGGCCTACGGTTTTCCTGGCCTTCGACCGGGCGATGCCTGGTGTGTGTGTGCCCGTCGCTGGCTCGAGGCCTACGAGGACGGCATGGCACCACCGGTGCGGCTTGAGTCCTGTGAGATCAGCACCCTGGAGGTGATCCCCCTGGACGTGCTGCAGCAGTACGCGGCCGTCTGAACCGCCGCCGGCGCCTCACCAGGGGATCGGCTGGCCATCCCAGGCCACGAAGTTGCCGCTCTGCTCCGCGCTCCGCGTCGCCAGAACCTCCAGGAGTTGATGGGCAGCCCGTTGCGGGGAAAACAAGCCTGAGGGCGGAACGGAGGATCGGAACGGTTCCGAGAGGCCGGTGGCGGTGGTGCCGGGATGGAGGGCGGTCACGCAGGCGAGGGGCAACCGCCGCCGCCATTCGATCGCCAGGGTGCGCAGCAGCTGGTTCTGGGCGGCCTTAGCGGCCCGGTAGGCATACCAGCCCCCAAGTTTGTTGTCGGTGATGCTGCCCACCCGCGCCGAGAGGCTCGCGAAGTGAAGGGGAAGGTGCCGGGGAAGGGCAGGCTCGAGGGCCTTGGCCAGCAGGAGCGGCCCGAAGGCATTGAGCTCGAAGCTGCGCCTCAGGTTGTCGCGGTTCACCTGGAGCAGCCGCTTTTCAGGCTGAAGGGACCCCTCATGCAGCAGGCCGGCCGTGCAGATCACCAGCCTCAGGGGCTGGAAGCGCTCCAGGGCCAGCGCCGCGAACGACTCCAGGCTGGCGTCATCACCGAGATCGAGCCGCCAGGTTCCCCGCTTGGGTCCGGCGGTATGCACCTGCAGCCCCGCTGCGCGCTGGGCCAGGCCATCGGCCAGGGCCTGGCCGATGCCGCCAGCCCCCACCACCAGCGCATGGCCTTGCCAGTGGAACAGATCCGTGGCTTGTGGTTCCACAAGAGTTCCAGGGTTCGACACCGTCTGCGACGACAGGGGCCCTGGTGGCTGATCGGCGAGCACAGTGAGGATCTGAAGATGGCGCATGATGGCAGCGCCATGCCCAATGCCGTGTTGCTTCGATGCGGCCGCCTGAGAATCCATGGGTCCTCGTCTCACGCTGCTCGGCCGCGGTGCCTGGGGGAGCACCCTGGAACATCTGTGGAGAGACCTGGGCCTGGAGGTGCGCAGCTGGTCACGTCGTGACGGCGGCACCCCCGAGCCCCTCCTGAGGGATTCCGACCTCGTGGTGGTGGCGGTCTCGATGGCCGCCGTCCGTCCCCTGGCCGCCTCCCTGGCGCGGTCCTGGCCGCCCGGACTGCCCCTGCTCTCCTGCAGCAAGGGGATCGACCTCGAGGGGCTCTGCACCGCGAGCCAGCTGTGGGGGCAGCAGCTTCCCCAGGCGCCGACGGCCGTTCTCTCGGGCCCGAATCTGGCGGATGAGCTGCAGCGCGGTCTGCCGGCGGCGAGTGTGATCGCCAGCCACGATGGCAACCTGGCCAGCAGCCTTCAGAGAGCACTGCGCACGCCAAACCTGCGGCTTTACACCAACAGCGACCCAATCGGCACGGAAGCGGCCGGTGCCCTCAAGAATGTGATGGCCCTGGCGGCCGGCATCAGCGATGGTCTGGGGCTGGGAGCCAATGCCAGGGCTTCGCTCCTCTGCCGGGGTCTGGCGGAGATCGGGGTGGTGCTCAAGGCCCTCGGGGGCCAACCAGCCACCCTTTACGGACTGGCGGGGCTCGGCGATCTGCTGGCTACGGCCACCAGCAGCCTCAGCCGCAACCAGCGCTTCGGCGGCCTGCTGGCCCGTGGCCTCAGCGAGCAGGAGGCTCTCAGTTGCATCGGGGCCACCGTGGAGGGTCCGCGCACCGCCCGGGCCACCGTGGCCCTGGCCAGTCGCCAGGGCTGGCGGTTGCCTATCTGTGAACAGGTGGTTCTGCTGCTCGATGGTGGTGTCGATGCCCAGGGGGCGGTTCGGGCCCTGATGGAGAGGGATCTGAGGCCGGAGGCGTGAGCATGGGTGCCTTGCCCGCTGTGTTGATCGAGGCCTTCAGCGGCGGCCCCTTCGGAGGCAATGGCGCGGCCGTCGTGGCCCTGGAGGCTCCGATGCCCGACGAATGGATGCAGGCGGTGGCCGCCAGTCTCCGCCAGTCGGAAACGGCCTTCCTGCTCGAGAGCAAGCAGGGGTGGATGTTGCGCTGGTTCACGCCCGTCTGCGAGGTACCCCTCTGCGGCCACGCCACCCTGGCGGCGCTGCTGGCCCTGGCCCACTGGAGGCGACTCGGCCCCGGTGATCGCACCTGGCTCCACAGCCGCAGTGGGCCCCTGGAGGTGGAGTTGCCGCCGAGCCGGCCCGGCTGGGGCACGATCGTGCTGCCCAGCGGCGAGCTCCAGCCAGAACCTGCCGCCGCCGGCCTGACGGACCTCCTGCTGGATCGCCTCGGATTCGGGCCGGAGGGATGTTGGAGTTCTGCATTGGGGTATTGGGTGGTTTTGCTGCCTCGGGAAGCTCCCCTCGCCTCCATGGAGGGTCTCGCCCCGGCCTTGGAGGGGCCGCTTCGGCAGGGCCTGGTCCTGATGCAGGGCCTCGATGCCTCTGCAGGTGGGCCGCAGATTGGCGGCGAACCGGCGGATTATCAGCTCCGCTTCTTCGCCCCCGGCCTGGGAATCCCGGAGGACCCTGTCACCGGTTCGGCCCACGCTCTGGTGGCTCCCTGGTGGCAGCGGCACCTGGGTCGGCCCCTTGTGCGGGGCTGGCAATGCTCTGACCGTCCTGGGGGGATGGTCTGCGAGGCCGTGTCATCCGCCATGATCCGGCTGACCGGATCGGGACATCTGCTATGGGATGGAACCTTGCGGACGGCCTCCGCAGGCTGGCCAGCAGCACCGCAGCCAAGGGGCGCACGGGATGGCGCTCCCTGGACCGAGCGATGGACCGTCTGGCGCACAGCGACCCGCTTGCCGTGCTCCACAGCCTCCGCCGCCACCCCTTCCTGATCAGCGCTCCCCTGGCCGCCCTGGCGTTGGGAGCGGGCATCGGGGCCAACGCCCTGCTGCGACCCGGCACCTCCGCCGCCGAGGGCGAACTGCTGGACACCCTGATCGCCAGCCCGAAGGCCCGACCGTCGCTGGCCCCAACCGCGGATCCCCTGGCTCCTCTCACCGCCAGCGAGCCCATGGCAGCAGGTGCGATGGAGGCCCCAGCTCCGATGGATGGGGGCCTGGCTCCTGCCAACTTGCGGGCTCAGCGCGCCGCCGCCCATGCGAGCGCGGGTGGGGGTTTGGTCGAACCCGTAGCAGGACCCAGTCTCAAGATGGAGATCCGGGTTGCCTTGCTGAAGCTGCCCGCCTATCCCGATTTCAGCGCTTCCGGGGCCTGGCGGCTGCTTGACCGTCAAGGCCGGCTGCTGCGTCAGGGCACGGCGGCCCAGTCGCCAGATCCCGCCCCCTATCTCGCTCAGGAAGCCGAAGTGTGGCTGGAGGCCGGCCCCAACGACCATCTCAGCAGTGCCGGTCGTCGCTACGAGGGCCGTTTCCGCATCCTCCGGAGCAACAACGGTCTGCGGGTGATCAACCACCTGCCGCTCGAAAACTACGTGAGCTCGGTGGTGGGTGGCGAGATGCCCTCCTCATGGAATCGCGAGGCCCTGCGGGCCCAGGCTGTGGCAGCCCGCTCCTACGCCCTGGCCCACATGGCCCGCCCGGCCGACGATCAGTGGCACCTGGGGGACACCACCCGTTGGCAGAACTACGAGGGCCTCTCCAGCGTGACCGCCACCACTCGGGATGCCACGAGCAGCACCGACGGGCTGATCCTCAGCTACCAGGGTGGGATCGTGGAGAGTCTCTATGCCGCCACCCAGCAGATCGTCGAGGAAGCCCACGGCAGTCTTGGCGCCAGCATGAGTCAGACCGGGGCCCAGGACCTGGCGAACCAGGGTCTTCGCTACAACGAGATCCTCGGCCGCTACTACCAGGGCGCCTCCCTCGCCCGACTCCAGGCCGGTGCGGGCTGAACGCTGGTGGCGGCGAGCCGTTGAGGTGTCGGAACAGGCCCTTGCCGCCGGTGCCCTGGTCCCCCTGGAGACCCGCCTGATCGATCAGCCGGCGATCGCCCCGTTCCTGCTGCGGGAACTGGTCTCCCGTCCGCCACGGCACCTGCGGCCCGAGGGACCGAAGCCCAATCCCTTCCTTCCCTGGGACCAGCCCCTTGAGGTGGGCCACATCGGCGAGAGCCATGTGCTACTCCTCAACAAATATCCAGTGCAGGCCTGCCATCTGCTGGTGATCACC
>JBIJAG010000044.1:0-29434 GCA_044345855.1 Cyanobium sp.
AGCAGGCGTTGCTGCCGATCGAGCGGGCCTTGCGGGAGCAGCCCACCCTGCTGGTGATCGACAACATGGAGAGCGTGCTGCTGCCCCCCTACCTCGAATCGCCGGACCTACTGAGCGAGGAGGCGGCGCTGGAGCTCCAGGCGATTCTGGCGTTGGCGGAACGGCTGCTACGGGCTGGCGAAACGCGGCTCGTGTTCACCAGCCGCGAGGCGCTGCCGGCGCCGTTTGACGCGCAGCGTCAGCGCTGGGAGCTGCGCCAGCTGGGCAAGGGCGATGCGGTGGCGTTGATCGAGCGCTCCCTCGCCGCAGGCGAGAGCAGCACGGCAACGGCTGCTGGGGCGGGGGCGTCTGCCCTGGAGGCCCGGCGGGAGGAAATCGAAGCGCTGGCCGATGCCGTGCAAGGCCACGCCCGCACCCTGGCGCTGCTGGCCCCGGAGCTGCGCCGCCGCGGCGTGGCGGCCACCCAGGCGGCGTTGGTGGAGCTGATGCAGCAGATGCAGCGGCAGGTGGCCCAGCTGCCGGCGGAAGATCCACGCCGCCGCGAGCAATCGCTGTTCGCCAGCGTGGAGCTCTCGCTGCGGCGCCTTTCGGCGGAGAACCGGGAACGGGTGCGGGTGCTGGGGGTATTCCACGGCGGCGTGGATCTGGATGTGCTGCGGGCGATGACAGGCTGGGAGCCGGCGGAGGTGGAGGGGCTGGCGATGGAGCTGGTGGGCACCGGCCTGGCCACGCCGAATCCTTACAACCACCTATCCCTTAATCCCGCCCTTTGCCCCTATCTCAAGGCCAGCCTCAGCGAGGAGGAGCTGCAGGCGCTCACGGCGACCTGGCTGGAGGCGATGGCCGCCTATCTCCGCTATCTCGATCAGCAGCGAAGCCGGAACGCGGAACTGGCAGCGACGCTGACGCTGCTGGAATTGCCCAATCTCTTTGCCCTGCTCGATCGCTCCCAGACCGTCACCGAACCCGCGACCACGATCGAGCGGGCTACCTACCTGTATGACCTGTTGCAATACCTGGGCAAACCCCAGCTGCTGGACCGGGTAGCGCGGGTGCGCGAGGCCACCGCCGCCGCCCTAGGCGAGGGTTGGTCTCACGCACGCTTTCAGGCCAGCCGCACCCTCATCAATCAGCTGCTGGAAGCTGGGCAGCTGCGGGAGGCGTTGTCAGGGGCGCAGCAGTTGCTGCAGCAGGCGCAGGCGTCGGGGGAAGCGGCCTATGCCGATGCGGACTACGACCTGGCGATGGCCTTTTGGCTGCGGGGTCGGGTGTTGCAAGGAGCAGGCGGAGCGGAGCAGGCCCTGCCGCTGCTGCAGGAGGCCGGCCGGCGCTTTGAGGCCATCGCCAACGCGAACGACAACAAGGCCGCGGCAGGGATGGCATCTGTCTGCATCTCGGAAGCAGGCAACTGTCTGCTAGACCTTGGCCGTTACGACCCTGCGGCCGCTGCCTACGAGGAAGCGATCCGCAGAGGTGAACAACAGGGGGACCTGCGCGGTGTTGCCGTGAGCAAAGGCCAACTCGCCACTGTCCGCCGCCGGCAGCAGCGCTATGGCGAGGCCCTGGAGGCCTACAAGGAAGCCCGCGACACCTTCTCACGCCTCAATGAACCGGGCAGCGTCGCCATCGTCTGGCATCAGATCGGCATCGTGTATCAGGAAGCGGGTCAGCCGGAGGCGGCGGAGGAGGCCTACAACCAATCCCTGGCGATCGAGGTGCGGATCGGCAATCTGGCCGGGCAGGCAAGTACCCTGGGTCAACTGGGGAATCTCTACGTTGATGTTCTGCAGCGGCCGGAGGAGGCGGTGGCCTTCTACCGGCGGGCGGCAGAGATCGATAGGGAGATCGGTGATCTAGCCAAAGAAGGTATTTCTCAGAACAATCTGGCGCGTTCCTTCCTCAAACTCCAGCGCTTTGGTGAAGCCAGGCTGTCCATTCGGCGCGCCATCGAATGCGATGAGCCGTTTGGCCATGCGGCTGAGCCCTGGAAAACATGGGCGAACCTCGCCGACATCGAAACCGCAGATGGCAGCAGCGCAGCCGCCGCCGATGCGCGGCACCAGGCACTCGGCGCCTTTCTCGCCTTCCGCCGCGATGGCGGCGAAAATCAAAGCGGATCAGGCCGCCTGGCGCTGGAAGTCCGCCAGGCCCTGGCCAGCGGCGACCTAGCCGAAGCTGCCTCCCTCCTCCAGCAGCACGAGGCCGATCCCGCCTGGGAGGAGGGTCTCCCTTTCCTCACAGCCCTCCAGGCGATCACCGCCGGCAGCCGCGACCGCTCCCTCGCCGAGGATCCTGGCCTCACTTATGACCAAGCCGCCGAAGTGCTGCAGCTGATCGAGGCGCTGGAGGCGGAAGCCGGGGGGTGATCACATCGCCTGGCACAGCCGCTCTCAGGCTGGGTTGTGCCCGATAGCGTTCAACCCTTCATGATCACCCGATCAACCCGCGCCAGACCCCCACCAGCGGATGGCAGAACGCCCCACGCTCCCGCCCCATAAGATCAGGCCATGCCCGAGCGCCCCACCACCGGCTCCGTGCCGCCCCTGGGCGAGCTCTTCCCCTTCCCGCTCGATCCCTTCCAGCTGGAGGCGATCGATGCCTTGAACATCGGCCACTCGGTGGTGGTGAGTGCCCCCACCGGCTCCGGCAAGACCCTGGTGGGCGAGTACGCCATCTACCGGGCCCTGGCCCACGGCCGCAAGGTTTTCTACACAACGCCGCTCAAGGCCCTCTCCAACCAGAAGCTGCGCGATTTCCGCCACCAGTTCGGCGCCGAGAACGTGGGCCTGCTCACCGGCGACCTCAGCCTCAACCGCGAGGCCCGCATCGTGGTGATGACCACCGAGATCTTCCGCAACATGCTCTATGCGGAGATCGATCGCGAGGCCGACGACCCCCTCCATGACGTGGAGGCGGTGGTGCTCGATGAGTGCCATTACATGAACGACTCCCAGCGCGGCACCGTCTGGGAGGAATCGATCATCCATTGCCCGCCGCCGGTGCAGCTGGTGGCCCTCTCGGCCACGGTGGCCAATGCGGGCCAGCTCACCGACTGGATTGAGCGGGTGCATGGCCCCTCCCGGCTGGTGTTCAGCGATTACCGGCCGGTGCCACTGGCCTTCAGCTTCTGCAGCGCCAAGGGCCTCCACCCCCTGCTCAACGACGAAGGCACCGGCCTCCACCCGAATTGCAAGGTGTGGCGGCCTCCCAAGACCACCCGCCGCAAGGGGCCCAAGGAAGCCCGCCCGCCCCAGCCGGAGGCGCCACCGATCGCCTTCGTGGTGGCCCAGCTGGCGGAGCGCGAGATGCTGCCGGCCATCTATTTCATCTTCAGCCGCCGCGGCTGCGATAAGTCGGTGCGCGATCTCGGCAAGGTGTGCCTGGTGAATCCCGCCGAGCAGGCGCGCATCCGCGTGCGGCTGGAGGCCTTCGTGGCGGCCACCCCCGAGGCGGTGCGGGAGGGCCATGCCGATCCGCTGCTGCGCGGCATCGCCGCCCACCACGCCGGCGTGCTGCCGGCCTGGAAGGAGCTGATCGAGGAGCTGTTCCAGCAGGGGCTGATCAAGGTGGTGTTCGCCACCGAAACCCTGGCCGCCGGCATCAACATGCCGGCCCGCACCACGGTGATCTCGGCCCTCTCGAAGCGCACCGAGCGGGGCCACCGGCCCTTGATGGGCAGTGAGTTCCTGCAGATGGCGGGGCGGGCCGGCCGCCGCGGCCTCGATTCCCAGGGCTATGTGGTCACGGTGCAGAGCCGCTTTGAGGGGGTGCGCGAGGCCGGCGCCTTGGCCACCAGCCCCGCCGATCCGCTGGTGAGCCAGTTCACCCCCAGCTACGGCATGGTGCTCAACCTGCTGCAGCGCTACGACCTCGCCAAGGCAAAGGAGCTGGTGGAGCGCAGCTTCGGCCGCTATCTGGCCACCCTCGATCTGGCCGACGACGAAGACCGCATCGCCGAACTCTCCGCCCAACTGGCCTCCCTCGAAAGCAGCGGCGGCGATGTGCCCTGGGACGACTTCGAGGACTACGAGAAGGACCGGGGCCGGCTGCGGGAGGAGCGGCGCCTGCTGCGGATCCTGCAGCAACAGGCCGAGGAAACCCTCGCCCACGAGCTCACCCTGGCGCTCCAGTTCGCCAGCGAGGGCACCCTGGTGAGCGTGAAGGCGCC
This sequence comes from Cyanobium sp., assembly GCA_044345855.1. Lineage (GTDB taxonomy): Bacteria > Cyanobacteriota > Cyanobacteriia > PCC-6307 > Cyanobiaceae > Cyanobium. Next base: position 4,169 of record JBIJAG010000044.1, read on the forward strand.
CCAGCTGCGGGGCCGGGTGACCCCGGCGGTGGTGGTGGAGAAGGTGCAAGGGTCAGGTCAGTTCCCCCTGCTGCTCTGCCTCACCGACGAGAACGTCTGGATCCTGCTGCCCTGCTCGGCGGTGGTGAGCCTCCATGCCGAGCTCAGCTGCCTGCAGGTGTCCCAGCTGGAGCCGCCCGAGCTGCGCCATGGCGGCGAACTGCGCCATGGCAACCAGGAGAGCGGCGGCCTGGCCCTGGCGGTGGCTTCGATGGCCCGTCGCCACGACATGCACACCCCCCGCTACGACCTGGCCGGCGAAGTTCAGGCCCAGGACCTGCTGGTGCGCGAGCTGGAGCTGGCGATCGAGCAGCACCCGGCCCACCGCTGGGGCGACCGCAAGCAGCTCAAGAAGCACCGCCGCCGCACCGAGGAACTGGCGGCCGAGCTGGAGGAGCGGCAGCGGCTGCTGCACTTCCGCGCCAACCGCCACTGGGACACCTTCCTCTCCCTGATCGACATCCTGCGCTTCTTCGGCGGCCTCGATGGCGAAGCGGGCCTCGATCCCACCGAGGTGGGCCGCACCGTGGCCGCCCTGCGGGGCGACAACGAACTCTGGCTGGGTCTGGCACTGATGAGCGGCCACCTCGATGGGCTCGATCCGGCCGAACTGGCGGCCGTGCTCGAGGCGATCTCCACCGAGGTGAACCGGCCCGACCTCTGGTGCGCCTGGCCGCCACCGCCGGCCGTGGAGGAGGCGCTCCATGATCTACGCGGCCTGCGCCGCGAACTGCAGCGCCAGCAGGAGAGCCGCTCGGTGGTGGTGCCGGTGTGGTGGGAGCCGGAACTCACCGGCCTGGTGCATGCCTGGGCCAAGGGGGCCAGCTGGGGCGAGGTGATCGCCGCCACCTCCCTCGATGAGGGCGATGTGGTGCGGGTGCTGCGGCGCACCGTGGACCTGCTGGCCCAGATCCCTTATTGCGAGGCGATCAGCGAGCAGCTGCGCACCAATTCCCGCCGCGCCCTCAAGGCGATCAACCGCTTCCCGGTCTGCGAGATCGAGGACCTGCTGGCCGCCGCGCCCCTCGATCCGGTCACCGAGCGCCCCCCGACTCCGTTGGGAGCCAGCGACAGCGCCGACGTCCCCTGAGGTCTGAATGCGCCAGGGCCCTGCCAGCCTCTGAAGCCTGGTAAGGTCCGGCCCGGATCGCAACGTGATGCCGTGAGCCAGAGCCCAGGGGTTGGCCCCAGCGCCACCGGCCGCTCGCGGAGCAACCCCAGAGCGGATGCTCCGGCCTCCTATCGCCCGGAGATCGATGGCCTGAGGGCCGTGGCGGTGCTGGCGGTGATCCTGCACCACCTGAGCCCCCGTCTGCTGCCCGGCGGCTACCTGGGCGTGGATGTGTTCTTCGTGATCTCGGGCTTCGTGATCACCGGCTCCCTGGCCCAGCGGCCCGCCAGCGGCCTGGGCGATCTGATGCTCTCCTTCTATGGCCGCCGCATTCGGCGCCTGCTGCCGGCGCTGCTGGTCTGCGTGCTGATCACGGCGGTGGCCCTCTGCCTGGTGAATCCGGAGCCGGGCCAGATGCTTGGGGTGGGTTGGCGCTCCCTGTTCGGGGTTTCGAATCTGATTCTCCACAAGCTGGCGGTGGATTACTTCCGCCCCGCCGCCGAACTCAACCCCTTCACCCAGACCTGGTCGCTGGGGGTGGAGGAGCAGTTCTATCTGCTCTTCCCGCTGCTGGTGTGGTTCAGCGGCTTCGCCCGCACGGGGCGCTTTGGCAGCCGGCGTCTGCTCTGGTTGCTGATCGCACTGGTCGTCGCCTCCTTCGGGGTGTTCGTGCATCAGCTGGGGGTGGATCTGCCGGGGGCCTTCTTCCTGCTGCCCGGAAGGTTCTGGGAGCTGGGGGTGGGCTGCCTGCTCTGGCTCAGCCTGTCCCTGCGCAACCCCAACGCCCTTGATCCGGGCGCCCCCCCCGCCCCGCCGGAGGCCGTGCCTGGCGGCAGGGTCGGCATCGCCGCTCCGATCCCCCTGCCCCTGCCCCTGGCAGCCCTGCTGGCCCTGGTCGCCGTGACCGCCCTGCCGCTGCCCTTCGGGATGGTGCCGGTGGCGGCCGCCGTGGCCCTCACGGCCCTGCTGCTGGGCACGGTGCGAGCCGGCACCGCCGCCCATGGCCTGCTCAGCAGCCCGCCGCTGGTGTTCCTCGGCCTGATCTCCTATTCCCTCTATCTCTGGCACTGGAGCGTGCTCACCCTGGCCCGCTGGACCGTGGGCGTGAGCGCCACCACGATCCCCCTGCTGGTGGGGCTGATGCTGGCGCTGGCGGTGATCTCCTGGCGCTGGCTGGAAGAACCGCTGCGACGCTCCCCCTGGTGGCCGGAGCGGTGGCAGGTGGTGGCCACGGGCCTGCTGCTGGCGGCGCTGGGAGCGGGGCTGCTCCAGGGCCTCACCCGCCAGGGCAGCGCCCTCCTCTTCCAAGGTGACCGCAACGCCGCCCTGGCGGGCCCCTCAGCCCCCGCCGCCGCTGATGCTCCGGACTGCTCCGGGCCGGGCCAAGGCCGGCTGTTGTTCGCGGGCGACAGCCATGCGCACGTGTTCATGAGTGCCGCTGAGCACCTCTGCCGCCGCCACGGGCTCGGCTATGGCGAGGCCGCCACCGTGGGGATGCCCTACCCGCCGCTTCATTACACCAATCCCGCCACGGGCATGTCACGGGAGGAGGCCGTCACCTTCGCCTTGGTGGAGGAACGGCGCTGGAACGCGCTGCTGGCCTCCCTGGCCGGCGACGCTGCCAAACGCAACACCCTGGTGCTGGCCCTGCGCTGGCCGCTCTACTTCGACCCTGGCTTCCTCCCCGACAGCGCCCTGCGGCGCACCAGCCACTTCGATCCGATCAGCGACCTGCCGCTCAGCCGCAGCGAGGCCCTGGGCCGCTGGATCAAAGGGGTGGATGAGATCGCAGCCGCCAACCCCGGCACGCCGATCGTGCTGCTGCTGCCCACGCCGGAGTTCGGCGGTGGAGTGCCGATGGAGCTCTGCCAACCCCAGTGGTTCCGCCCCCAGCCGCCCCAGGAGTGCCGCACCGGCCTCGATCGCCGCAGCCTGGATCGCCTCAGCGCCTATCTGAAGCAACAGCTCCAACCCCTTGTGGCCCGGCACCCCCATCTGATCCTCCACGACCCCCTCAATGCGCTCTGCCCGGCGGGCACCGGCCGCTGCCCGCGCCTGCGCGATGGTCGGCTGCTCTATTCCGATGGCGATCACCTCTCCGGCTACGGCGCCTCCCTCGTGCTCGACGACCTGATGGCTGCCCTGCGGCGCCGCACACCTCCTCCCATTGACGCCGGGTCCGCCTCGACCAGGAGCTCAGCAGCGGCAAACAGCGGCCCCTGAAGCCGTGTTGAATCCCCACGGGAAATTGCGCTGCGGCTGAATGCTCTGAGCGCGCAGCAGGGTTTCGCGATCAACGCCCACGGCGAAGAGGCCGCCTCAGCGGTTGCCCGGGCGCAGCACCAGGGCCACCACGACCAGCAGCAGGGTGGTGCTCACCAGGGCGTACACCCCATCAGCCTGGGCGATCCAGAAGCTGGCGATCAACGCAACGCCCGGCATCGCCCGCTCGCTCCGCTCAAATCCCCAGCCGCTCCCAGATCACCTTCAGGTTGGCCTGATGCAGCTCGGTGGAGAAGCAGTCGGCCAGTTGCTCGGGACTGAGGCGGCTGGTCACGTCGGCGTCGGCCTGGAGATTGGCGCGGAAATCGCCGCCATCGGTGTTCCAGGCGGTGTGGGCGTGGCGCTGCACGATCCGGTAGGCCTCCTCGCGGCTCAGGCCGCTCTCCACCAGGGCCAGCAGCACCCGCTGGCTGAACACCACGCCGCCATACACATTCATGTTGCGGGCCATGTTCTCGGGGTAGACCCCCAGGCCCTTCACCACCTCGGCCATCTCCCGCAGCATGAAGTGCAGGGTCACCGAGCAATCGGGCAGCATCATCCGCTCCACCGAGCTGTGGCTGATATCGCGCTCATGCCAGAGAGCACAGTTCTCCAGCGCCGCCACGGTGTAGCTGCGCAGAACCCGCGCCAGGCCAGAGATGCGCTCGCTGCGGATCGGATTGCGCTTGTGGGGCATGGCCGAGCTGCCCTTCTGGCCCTTGGCGAAGTTCTCCTCCACCTCCAGCACATCAGTGCGTTGCAGGTTGCGGATCTCGGTGGAGAAGCGCTCCAGGGAGGTGCCCACCAGGGCCAGCGTTTGCACGTATTCGGCGTGGCGGTCGCGGGCGATCACCTGGGTGCTGGCGGTGTCGGGCACCAGGCCCAGCAGGCGACAGGTGATCGCCTCCACCTGGGGATCGGTGTTGGCGTAGGTGCCCATGGCGCCGCTGATCTGGCCCACGGCCACCACCCGCTCCAGGCGCTCCAGTCGCTCACGGTTGCGTTCGGTTTCGGCCAACCAGCCGGCCACCTTGAAGCCGAAGGTGATCGGCTCGCCGTGGATGGCGTGCGAGCGGCCGATCATCACCGTGGCCTTGTGCTCCCGGGCCAGTTGCCGCAGGGCATCCGCCAGGGCATCCAGTTCGGTGCGCAGCAGGGCCACCGAGGCCTTCAGCTGCAGGGCCAGGCCGGTGTCGAGCACATCGGAGCTGGTCATGCCCACGTGGATGTAGCGCCCGGCATCGCCCACGTGCTCGTTCAAGTTGGTGAGGAAGGCGATCACGTCGTGGCGCACCTCGGCCTCGATCTCCAGGATCCGCGCCACCTCGAAGCGGGCCTTTTCACGGATCGTGGCCAGGGCCTCCGCGGGCACCCGGCCCAGCTCCACGTTGGCGGCGGTGGCGGCGATCTCCACCTCGAGCCAGCTCTGGAACTTGGCTTCTTCGCTCCAGAGGCGACCCATCTCGGGCAGGGTGTAGCGCTCGATCAAGGCGGTGGCGGCTGGCGATCAGCTCACCAACCTATCGGGCCAGCCTGCGTTCTCCAGGCACAACAAACCAGAGGGCGAGGCTCAGGCGGCGGGAAGGAGGCGGCGGTGGGGCACCTCCCAGTGCACCCCTCGTCCCCAGGCCTGCTGGCGCACCCAGCAGCGGCCGCCGTGGCACTGGATCAGCTGGAAGGGGGGCAGGTCGTCGGGATGGTCGTGGAGGAGCACGAAACTGCCGGGGCGCAGCAAGGTCACCACCTGGCCACGAGCCGCTCGAGCGGTGGGGGTGGAACGCGTAAGACCGGACTGGGCCATGGTCTGGGGCTGGGGCTTTGCAGGGCAGGGCGCCATCCTCTGGCGCTTTGGCAGGGATCACCCCCCGCCCACCGCTTTTGTTCCGTTTCCCTTGTGGTTCCATAACTACAGGTGTTGATGCCCTGTCATGGCCGGTCGGCAGCGGCTTGATCTTGAGCTGGTGGAGCGGGGTCTGGCCGCCAGCCGCCAGCAGGCGCAGCAGCTGATCCGCTCCGGGCGGGTGCGGAGCGGCACCACCGTGCTCGACAAACCCGGGGTGGCCGTGGCGGCCTCCCTGCCCCTGGCGGTGGAGCAGCCCCCCCGCTTCGTCTCCCGGGGAGGCGAGAAGCTGGTGGCCGCCCTGGAGGTCCTGCCGATCGCGGTGGAAGGCCGCACCTGCCTGGATGGGGGCATCTCCACCGGTGGCTTCAGCGACTGCCTGCTGCAGCACGGAGCAGCGCGGGTCTACGGCATCGATGTGGGCTACGGCCAGACGGCCTGGTCGCTGCGCACGGATCCCCGCGTGGTGCTGCGGGAACGCACCAACCTGCGCCACCTTGAAGCTGCCGAGCTCTACGGCCCCGACGATGGCTGGCCCGATCTGGCCGTGGTCGATGTGTCCTTCATCTCGCTGGCGCGGGTGCTGCCGGCGCTGCGCCGCCTGCTGGTGAGGCCGGCGGAGGCGGTGCTGCTGGTGAAACCCCAGTTCGAGGTGGGACCCGGCCGGGTGGGCAAGGGCGGCGTGGTCCGCGACCCGGGCGCCCATGTCGACGCCATCGTGGGAGTGATCAGCGCAGCGGCAGAGCTGGACTGGGAAGCGGCGGGCCTGATCGGATCGCCGATCACGGGTCCGGCCGGCAACCACGAATATCTGCTCTGGCTGGTGGAGCGGGGAGGTCCGCAGCCAAGGGATCGGTTCCAGGGGCCTGAAACCATCAAGGCCGTGGTAACCGCAACCACGACCCGTAGGGCACCCTCCTCAGAAGCGGGTGGGGCCTGAAGGCTCAGATGGCTGCGGTGTCGCGGTCGCCGGTGCGGATCCGGAGCACGGAATCGATCGTGCTAACGAAGATCTTGCCGTCGCCGATCTCGCCGGTGCGGGCCGCGTCCTGGATGGCATTCACCACCGTGTCGACCCGGTCGTCATCGACGACGATCTCGAGCTTGAGCTTCTGCAGGAACTCCACGGTGAACTCGGAACCGCGGTAGCGCTCGACCTGGCCCTTCTGGCGACCAAATCCGCGCACCTCGCTCACCGTCATGCCGACGATACCCGCGTTGACCAGGGCGATCTTGACGTCTTCGAGCTTGAAGGGCCGGATGATGGCCTCGATTTTTTTCATAGGTGGAGCGGTGTTCGACCTGCGATCCGTCCGCCAGTTTCGCAGACGGGCAGAGCCCTGTGATCAACCCATTAGGAAGGAGCGATCAGGGAGCCGTGGTTACCGTTGCTACCGGCCTGGCCCAGTACGGTCAAAGTCCAACCCCGATGCCCCATGGCCAGCGCCAATTCCACCGCCGGCCTAACGGCCGAGCTGACAGCCGAGCTGAGAGCCGAGCCGCTGCCAGCGACCACGCCCGCCGCCTCCGCCCCCGCAACGCTCACCCCCCGCTACGGGGAGCGGGCGATCGCCGAGGCGCAGTTGATCTGCTTCGAGAATCCGCGGCCAGGCCGGCCCTACGAGGTGACGATCGAATTACCGGAATTCACGTGCACCTGCCCCTTTTCGGGCTATCCCGACTTTGCGGTGCTTCGGCTGCTCTACCAACCCGGACCGAGGGTGCTGGAACTCAAAGCCCTCAAGCTCTACGTGAACAGCTACCGCGACCGTTCGATCTCCCACGAGGAGGTGGCCAACCGCATCCTCGATGACCTGGTGGAGGCCAGTGCCCCCAGCTGGATGGAGCTGGTGGCCGATTTCAACCCGCGCGGCAATGTCCACACCGTGGTGCGGGTGAGCCACGGGGTGCGTCAGCCCTGCTGAGGAAGCTGGTCTGGAGCTGGGGCTGGGGCTGGGGACCCGGCAGCAAGCGCTCCGCCAGAACCGCCGCCGCGCTGGCCCTGAAGATCCTTCAGCAGCAGGGGAAGTTCAGCGGCAAAGGCCGTGAGATTGCGGTTGCAAAGACCACCGACGTGCAGCCGGCCCTGTTCGGTCACGGCCCAGATCTGCCGGGTGGCGATCAGGCTGAGCCCGCCACCGAGCAGGGCCACGGCAAACCCCGTGTACACCAAGGGCACGCCGGGATCCCGCTTGAGCAGGATGCCGCTGGCCGGCAGCACCCCCGCCACCCGAATCGGAATACCTCGCACCTCCACCGCCTCGCCGCCCGGCACCAGGCTGGCTATGGAGCCGCCATCGGGTCCGTAGACATCCACGGGCCCGTCCTCGCTGCGGAGCGCCAGCAGCACGGGCTGGCTGCCATCGGGCCGGGTGGGCAGAATCAGGCCCCACACCTGCTCGCCCAGCTGGGGAAAAGGCTGGAGTGGCAGCTGCAGCACGGGGCTGCGGCCGAGCTGCAGATCGATCGCCGCCAGGGCCCAGTCGGCCTGATAAAGGGTGATGCCACGGGTGCGAAGCGGATGGTTCACGCTGATCTGGGCCGGCTCGGGCGAAGGGGCCGGCGTTCCATCGGCGGGAGCTGGCGGCAGGATGCGCAGATTGGAGGTGAACTGTTCAGGGCGGCCGGCCGGATCCCGCTGAATGGCGAAGCGATCAAGGGCCACGGTGAGCCGGGTATTGCCCCGGCTGTCCATCAGCTCCAGATCGTGGCCCGGGGCCAGGAACTGCTCAAGGCGCTGGCCACCGAGGGCCCCCCAGCTGGCCCCCACCATCAGCAGCACCATGCCCGCATGCACGAGCAGAGGGCCCACCCGGCCAGCCACCCCACGACGACCGGCGAGGCGACCGGGCTGGCGGCGCACCTGCCAGCCGCGGCGGCCCAGGAGGCCCTCCAGGTGGGTTAGATCGGCCTCGGAATCGGGGCTGGGGAGCGTTTCGGCCACACTCAGCTTGCTCAGCTGGCGGGGCTCGCGGTAGTCGATCCAGCGCAGCGCTGCCTGCAGCGCCGGCCACTGGCGGCGCCAACTGCAGAGCAGCAGCGCCAGCCCCAGCCAGGCCAGCAGACCGAGAAACCAGCCGCTGGAATACACATGGTCGAGCTGCAGAGCGAGCACGCCATCGCCCCGCAGCAGGCCGATCCAGGGGGCGGGGTCATAGAGCTGGTGGTAAAAGGCCTCGCTTTCCTTCTGGGGAATGGCGGTGCCGATGCCGCTGGCCACGGCGATCACCAGCAGCAGCACGATCGCCACCCGCAGGTCGGCGATCCACGCCACCAGGCGTTGGAGGGGGCGCAGGACAGGGAAGGGGGTGTTGCTCACGAGAGCTGAGCCAGAAGGGTGAGGGCGCCGGTGGTGAGCAGCACCACGCCGCTGATCGGCGGGATCCACTGCCCGATGCGCCGCAGCCCCAGCAGGGTGGGGAGGCTGGCGGCAGCGGTGCCCGCCACGACCAGGGGCACCACCTGGCCCGCGCCGAAGGCGATGAGCAGCAGCATGCCGGTGAGGGGACGGCCGCTCTGAGCCATCCAGGTGAGTAGCACCGCCAGCACCGGGGTGGTGCAGGGGGTGGCCGCCAGACCGAAGGCCAGGCCCGCCGCCAGGGGGGCCAGGGGGGCCGGCACGAGCCTGCGCCAACGATCCGGATCGGGGCCGGCCGGCAGGGGAAAGCGCAGCAGCCCGAGCAGGTTGAGCCCCATCACCACGGCCACCACCGCCACCAGCAGGGGCACCTGGGTGGGGAGGCTGCCGTAGAGGTGGCCCAGGAGGCCGCTGGCGAGGCCGAGCAGCACCAGGGAGAGCACAATCCCGCCAGCGAAGCTCAGGCTCCGCTGCCAAGGCAGGGATGGTCGGGCCGAGCTGGCCACCACCGCAACGGGAGCATCAGCGCCGGCCAGGAGAAGGCCAGGGGCCGCTTCAGCGGCATCGCGAACGGTGGTCCCGGCATCCATGCCTCGCTCAGGCTCCATGGCACCGAAACCGGCGAGGTAGGCCAGGGTCACCGGGAGCAGCGAGAGGGAGCAGGGGCCGAGGCTGGTGAGCAGGCCGCCGCTGAACACCAGGGCCAGGGTGAAGGGGCCGGGATGGCCGAGGGAAAGACGCAGCAACTGCTCACTGCTGCGAGCCCAGTCGGCAAGCAGCGGACCGAGGCTCAGCATGGCCAGGCTTGGGGAAGGCTCAGCCTATCGGTGCAGCAGGGGGGCGCCGGCGGCGGGGACGGGCGGTTTCCAACCCCGAGGACTCCAGCCCGCAGCGGATCAGCAGACCGGCCACGAAGAGGCTCATCAGCAGGGAGTTGCCGCCATAGCTCACCATCGGCAGGGGCAGGCCGGTGGTGGGAATGGCGCCGCTGGCCACGGCGATGTTGAGGATCGACTGCCCCACCAGCAGGGCGGTGCAGCCGATCGCCACCAGGCGGTGCTGGTTGCTGCGGCAGGCGAGGGCGACCCGCAGACCAACGAAGGCGAAGGCTGCCAGGAATAACAGGAACATCAGGCAGCCCACGAAGCCGAACTCTTCGGCGTAGACGGCGAAGATGAAGTCGGTCGCCTGGATCGGCAGGTACTGGAGCTTCTGGGTGGAGAGGCCGAAACCCTGTCCGAAGGGGCCTCCCGAGCCGATCGCCAGCAGGCTCTGCACCAGCTGATAACCATTGCCCTGAGCATCCTTCCAGGGATCAAGGAAGGAGGTGACCCGCAGGCGCTGGTAGGTGTTGATGGCGATGCTGGCCGTGCCGAGCAGGCCCCCGGCGCCGGCGGCCCCCAGGAGGAGCGGGAGGGGAAGACCGGCGGCGAGCGCCATCAACCAGAGCAACAGGCCGGTGAGGGCCGCCGTGCTGAGGTTGGGCTGCTTGAGGATCAGCAGGATCAGGCCGGCGAAGATCGCCAGCCAGAGAAGTTTCTGATCGAGGCCGATGCGCCGCCAGTGGGAGAAGAGCACGGCCCCCTGCAGCACCACAAAGGGCTTCACCAGCTCGGTGGGCTGAATCTGGATCGGACCCAGTACGAGCCAGCGGCTGGCACCATTCACAGTGCTGCCGATCACCAGGGTGGCGGCCACCAGCACCACGCCCACGAGAAGGCCGAGGGCGCCGAAGTGCAACCAGCGGCGCAGGCTGGTGCGGATCGCCAGCCAGAACAGGGCCCAGCTGGCCAGCAGCCAAAGGAGCTGACGCTTGAGGTAATAGGCGGCATCACCCATCTCCCGGTCGGCAACCCACCAGCTCGCCGAGGTGAGCACGAGCAGACCCACCAGGCTCCAGAGCGCCGTCAGACCCACCAGCAGCCGCGTTTCAGCCGGCCACATCTCCCAGGGAAGGGGGAGGACGGGGGACACCTCAGGGGGGACATGGACGGCGTCGGTTTCCTGGGCGGGAGATCGGCGACGGGGAGCGGTTCTCGCCAAGGCCTCACACCATCAAGAGCTTGGCTCCATTGAGCCGTGCTCGGCGCGGTTTTGTCGAGGGCCCGGGAGCCAAAACCGACTCCGACCGCTGCGGATCACCATGGGGTCTAGGCAGCTGAGTCGGCACGGCTGGATGGGTTTGCCCGTGCCTAGATGCCAGGGTTGCCATAAAAAAACCCGACCGGAGGCCGGGTTTGAGGTGGTATCAGCTGAGGCGATGAAGAAAGTTACCCTTCAGTTGCCCACATTCTGTTGACGACGTCCCGTGGCCAGCTCAACCTTGAGGATCTTTCCACCCTGCTTCATGATCCGCTGTTGTTCAGCGAACCAACTGTCATAGGGCACCCACTTGGTGAAATAGGTGTTCTGGAGTTCCCGCTGACTGCGCACCTTCTCAGGGCAAGGGATGCAGGCCGTGATCTTGAAGAGACGCATGGATAAAATCCTCGCAACGAACCTGTAATGGATCTCGGGATCAGTTACCGAGACCGGAACTGATGTAATCGAGATACACACCCATTTCACGACCAGCATCCGGACCCACCAGGGCGGCGGTGGCCTCCTTCATGGCCTGGATCGACTGCACGGTGGCGCCGATGGGCACGCCCAGGGAGTTGTAGGTCTCCTTGAGGCCGTTCAACACCCGCTCATCAAGGATCGAGGTGTCACCGGCCAGCATGGCGTAGGTGGCGTAGCGCAGGTAGTAGTCGAGGTCGCGGATGCAGGCCGCATAGCGACGGGTGGTGTACATGTTGCCGCCCGGACGGGTGATGTCCGAATAAAGCAGCGATTTGGCCACGGCTTCCTTGATGATCGCCGAAGCATTGGCGCTGATCGTGGCAGCGGCACGGACGCGCAGCTCACCGCTGGCGAAGTAATTCTCCAGGCGACCCATGGAAGAGCCGTCAAGATAGAGGCCTTGGACGTCCGACTGGTTGATGACGTTGGTGATGGCGTCTTGCATGGAACCTGAAGGGGGAGCGATGAAGGGGTGGGGGTGGGCCTCAGGAGAGGGCGCCGACCACGTAGTCGAAGTAGAAGCCAGCCTCTTCGGCGTCGGCGCCGGTAAGGATGCTGGTGGCCACAGACTTCATTTCACGCACGGATTCCGCAAGCGCTTCCAGGGGTGTGCCCAGGGCGCGGTACATCTCACGGGCGCCGATGATCCCGATCTCTTCGATTGGGGTGACATCGCCGGCCACGACCCCGTAGGTCACGAGGCGGAGGTAGTAATCCATGTCGCGCAAGCAGCTCGCCGTCATCTCCTCGCCGTAGGCGTTGCCGCCGGGGGAAATGAGGTCGGGACGCTTCTGAAAGAGGGCGCCGCCGGCCTGCTTCACAATGCGCTCGCGGCTCTCGGCCAAGACCTGAGCCACCCGCAGACGGCGTTGCCCGCCGGCCACGAAGGACTTGATCTGGTCGAGTTCGCCAGGGCTGAGGTAGCGGGCCTCGGCGTCCGCGTTGATGATCGAGTTGGAGACGACGCTCATGCAGTTCTGCCTCGAAACAAGCGGTCGCCGATGAAGGAGACCGGTATCCGGTGGGTAAGGGGCGCGACCGGCATTGCCGTCCGCCGCATCATTCTGTGGCAAGGCCCTCGTCCCGCCCGAGGGGCGGTAACAGTTCTTCACGGCGAGGCCGCTGCAAAAACCCTTGCCCCGCAATGGATCTGAGCGCCAGTCCGGCACAGCGATGTGAGCCATCGTCACACAGGAAAGGCGGCAACACAAAATGCGATGTCGCGCAAATTTGTTGCATTTGATGTCAAGATTGCCCACAATCCCATCTCCGAAAGATCGGCACCGTTCCGATCCATCGATGGCTGGTCCGTCGGCAACAATCTGCTTGGGGAGGGCAACGCGACCAAGCAGGGCTAGGTAAGCAGCGGTGGCTCCGCGAAGGGGAGCCAGACGATCGTGCCATTTATGGAACAGGTCGCTGCCGGCAACGACCGCCACGAATTCAGCCGGCGAGAGCTGGCCATCCGTCAGCTGGGATTCGGCATCGCCGCCTTCGCGATCATCAGGGGACGGCCGAGGCTCTACCGACAACGGAAGCACTAGGGCGCCCTGGAGCGCATAGCCTTGTCCATCGCCCCGGCGGGCCGAGGCCGAACGGCTGTGGGCACCGGCGGTGAGGGCGGCGCGCTAAGTGCTGGATTCGGAGGATGGCGGGGCGGTGGGAGTCGCTGGAGTGGCGTCGCCGGGAGCCTGCCAGACCGCCGAGGCGGTGGAGCCAGGACGGCTCGGAAGCTCTCTCCAACGGCGGCTGGGGGGGGGCTGACGCACCGAACCTGGCCCGGACGGAGCGGAGACGGGAGCTAGAGGAATCTGGCCACCACTGATCTCGGCCATCCAACCGCCCCGAACCACCGGCCGACTGGTGAGGTTCCTGGGAACGGGATCACCGCTGCCGGTGCGCAGCTGCTCGGAGGGCGCCACATCCGGACGCTTGGCCAGGGTGAAATCGGCATAGGCGCCAGCCTGGAACGGGCGGCGCAGGGCAGGCACCCGGCGGCTGTTCAGATCGGTCGGGGTGATGAACCGCTCGTAGGGAACGGTGTCCTCGCCAAAGGTTTGGTTGTATTCGGGGCTGTTGATGATGGCGTCGACAACGCCATAAAAGCCGCTGCGGGCCGCGATAGCGAAGTACTGATCGATTTCCCAGCGACCGAAGGTGGGGCGACCCAGCAGGCGCCGGTGGATCACCTCGATCGCCTTGCAGATGTAGAGGCCGCTCCAGTAGCGACGGCGGAAGGCATTGGAACGGGCCACCTGGCGCACGAACTCGCGCAGGGAGATGTCGCCGTTCTCCAGCTTGATCTCCTCCACCGTGTTGCGCTCGCCGGCATAGCCGGTATTACCCAGCACTTGGTTGTAGACCCCGCGGATCACGGCCTGGGTGCTGGCCTCTGTGCCGCGGATGCTGGGCTGGCCACCACGCCTTGGAACCGAGGCGCCTCCAGTAGCGATCTGCTGGAGGCGCAGGACCTTGGGCCCCACCCGGCGAGGAACCGCCTTGCGGAACTGGGCGCTGTTCATCGGACCGGGCTGGTTGATGCCGTTGCCGACGAGAATGCGCCGTGTGTCGTAACCGAAGGGCACCGCCCGCGTAGCCACCGATGCGGTACCGGAGGGAAAAATGGCGCCGTAATTCAGGCCAAGGGGATCGTTGCCGCCGCCGTAGGGATGCTGGTCAGGGAGGGGCTGGCGGTAGGAGGCGTAAAGGGTGACGTACTGGGGAGCCCCTTCGAAGGGGGCACTGAAGCGGAAGAGCTTGCGGTTGGATCCCCAGCCGGCACTCTCCTGGGCTTCCTCACCGAGGTCGCGCAGATAAGGAACGGTTTCCTCTCCGAAGACGCGGGCGTACTCCATCGAGTTGACAAGCGCATCGACGAGGCCGTTGAGACCCTTCGACGACACGATGTCGAAGTAGCGGGTGAACTCCTCACGGGAGCTGATGCCGCGGCCGAGGAAATGGCGGAAAGCCAGCTCCACCACGCGGCTGTTCACAAAACGCCCGTAGAACTGGCGCCGATATTCCTTGCTTTGGCCTAGGCAGCGGATGAACTCGCGCATCGAGATTTGGCCTTGGCGCAGCTGGGTGGCCTCCACCGGGCAAACTACCTGCGAATAGCCCTTCGCGATGTCGCGCTCGAACACCTGCCGGTAGGCAGCGCGGACCACCTCGGCCTTCTGGGCTCCGCTCATGGCGGGTCTCATGATGAATCGCTGGGATCCCTCGGAAGCCAGGGCGTAGCTGGCCGGCAACTGGAGGCCCTGGTTCACGGGGCTGCCGAGGCGCTGGCGGGCCGACGGGGTGGGAACCTCCAGCTCTTTCAAGAGCACGTTGAAGCAATCGATCACCAATTGGCGCGCTTCCTGCTCTCCCTTGAAGAGGCCGGCGGCGGCGGCTCGCATCTCCTGCAGGGCCACATTCGTGGCGCTCAAGGAGCAGGCCTGCTCAAGGATGTCGCGGAGGCCGCGGGTGTTCACAACCAGGATGCTGGGGTCGCCGGCCACCACGGCATAGCCCACGTAGCGCAGGAACCAGGCCAGGTCACGGATCGACTTCTTCATCCGCTCGGTGCCGTAGCGGCCCACGCTGATCGCAGCGAAGCCAGTGGGCAGAATCACCCGCACGTCGGCATCACCGCCTGGGCCTTCGAGCAGCCTGGTGACCAGGTTGCCGCGGCTCACTTCGGCGCCCGTGAAGGTCTGCACGGATTTCTGGAAGGCCGCCTGATCGGCCGCCAGGGGCGTTTCCGCCGCTCCGATGCTCAGGGGCGCATCGAGATAAGAGAGGGGAGTGCCACCGACAAAGATGCGATTGGCCGCGCGAGCCACGATGGCATCGGCATTGGCCGAAATGCGGCGTGCTGCTTCAACGCGGATCTTGCCGCTCTGGAAGAAGTTGATGAGGGAGTCGAGTTCCCCGCCGTCCGGAAAACGGTCCTGCTGCTCAGCCCGACGGACGCTGGAAAGCGGCAGGGTGTCGTAACGCTGGGGGTCGACCCTGGTGCTGCCGCTGCTGGCGGTCACGGTCATGAACGGGAGCGAGCCGGGCTCAGGCACCCTACGGCTGTCCCCACGGTGGTTCGGGGGGGCATGAACAAATGTTTGCAGCGACGGGGCCCGGGGCCGGAAGGTCGGTCCGGGCCGTGAAATGCTCGCCGAAACCAGCCTCCAACCCTGGCGATGTCAAGCGAGCTTCCCGGATCCAACGCCGGCTTCCCGGCGAGTCCCCCCCCCCACAGTCCTGCCGACGCCAGTGGGCCCACCGATGCGGCAACGCCGGTGGTGAGCGCCTTCTACGACCGTTTTCCCTACCCCGGTGACGCCCTCCAAGACGGGCCGCCCCCCGGCTACAACTGGCGCTGGTGCGTGGACAGCGCCTGGGCTTTCGCCTTCGACGGCCTGCCGCCCCGGGATGGGTCCGGCCAGCGGCCCTGGCGGATTCTCGACGCCGGCTGCGGCACGGGGGTCAGCACCGATTACCTCTGCCATCTCAATCCAGGCTCCCGGGTGCTGGCGGTGGACATCAGCCCAGGCACCCTGGCCGTGGCCGAGGAGCGCACACGGCGATCGGGAGCCGCTGGCCGGGTACGGGAGCTGCGCATCGACCAACGCAGCCTCCTCGATCTGGATGACGAGGGGGAGTTCGATTACATCAATTCGGTGGGGGTGCTCCATCACCTCGACCGGCCGGAAGAAGGACTGCGATCCCTGGCACGGCGCCTGGCCCCGAAGGGCCTGCTGCACCTTTTTCTCTATGCCGATGGCGGTCGCTGGGAGATTCACCGCACCCAGCAGGCCCTTGCCCTGCTGGGTGCGGGAACGGGAGAAGAGGGCCTGCGGCTGGGCCGCCAACTGCTGGGCAGCCTGCCGAGCGAGAACCGGCTGAGGCGACACCACGAGGAACGGTGGGCCCTAGACACCGCCGCGGACGCCAACTTCGCGGACATGTATCTACACCCCCAGGAAACCAGCTATGACCTAGAGCGGCTGTTTGCCTTCATCGCCAGCAGCGGACTGCAGTTCGCCGGCTTTTCCAACCCCGAGGTGTGGGACCCGGCCCGGCTGCTGCAGGGGGAACTGCTGGAGCGGGCGCGGGCCCTGCCCCTCCACGAGCAATGGGCCCTGGTGGAAAACCTCGATCCCGCCATCAGCCACTTCGAGTTCTTTCTCACCCCGGCGCCCCAGCGCCAAGAGCCCCTGGCGGAAGCCAGCGACGAGGCCCTGCTGGCCAACGGCGGCGAGCGCAACCGCTGCCTGTGGGGCTGGCCGGGCACCAGCCTGCTCGGACCCGATCTCCAGCCCCTTGACCTAGAAGACGGAGATTTGGAACTGCTGAAGGCGCTGGAGGCGGCCCCGTCGGACACGGCCCTAATCGCTCTGCCGCTGCCTATGGGGAACGCCGAACGGGCTCGCCGGGCCCGACGCCTGATTCGCGATCGCGTGCTGCTCCGCCTGGCCACGACCGGCCCGGCTGCGTGATAAATTCCGCTCGCCCCAATGGATTTAAGTCGGTTGCAGGCCGCCCTGACCTCCTCGACGGATGCTGATACCCCCGTGGTGTCGACCGCCGGGATCGAAGAGCATCCCCAACTGGCCGAATCCGTTATCACTCCGGCAGCTTGCAGCGCCGAGCCCCCGTCCTCCACCGATCCCACCGCCCTGGCGGTATCCGATCGTGGGATGACTGACTACCAACGCCTTCAGCGCCGTCTGCTGGCGGGCACCGCGACGGCCACCGCCCTAGCAGTGCCTATCAGTGGCTGGTTTTTCGGTGGTCCTACGGCCCTCAGCCTGCTGGTGGGCGGTCTGGCAGGACTTCTCTACCTCTTCCTCTTCTCCCGCAGTGTGTCCCGCCTCGGCGGCGACCGCAAGTCGGTGGGGAAGGTGCAGCTCCTGGTTCCGGTGGTGCTGGTGCTGGCCTCGGCCCGCATCCCCGCCTTGGAGATCCTTCCGGCCCTGCTGGGGTTCCTGCTCTACAAACCGGCCCTGATTATCCAGGCCGTGCTTGATCGCTGATTTCAGCCCTCTTCCGGGCCGCCGTTCGTCACCGCCGCTTCGCCGGCCTCCCCTTCCCCGCCGGGACATCCCATTCCGATCGCACCCTGATGGCACCCCCGATCATCCCCGTGCTGCCCCTCAACCTGCCGCTAGCCGAGCTGGAAGTGGGTAAGCACCTCTACTGGCAGCTGGGCAACCTCAAGATCCACGGCCAGGTGTTCGTGAGCTCCTGGGTCGTGATCGGCGCCCTGCTCACCCTGGTGGTGATCGGCACCCGCAAACTGGAGCGCAATCCAGGCGGTGTGCAGAACCTGCTGGAATTGGTCTGGGATTACATCCGCGACATCTCGCGCGAGCAGATCGGCGAGAAGGCTTATCGAGATTGGCTGCCATTCATTGGCACTCTGTTCCTGTTCATCTTCGTGAGCAACTGGGGCGGTGCCCTGATTCCCTGGAAACTAATTCACTTACCGAGCGGTGAACTCGGTGCTCCTACGGCCGATATCAACACTACCATTGCCCTTGCCTTG
Source organism: Cyanobium sp. (assembly GCA_044345855.1). Classification (GTDB taxonomy): domain Bacteria; phylum Cyanobacteriota; class Cyanobacteriia; order PCC-6307; family Cyanobiaceae; genus Cyanobium. The sequence continues at coordinate 21,870 of JBIJAG010000044.1, forward strand.
TTGGTGTCCCTTGCTTACTTCTACGCCGGCTTGAGCCGTAAGGGTTTTCGGTACTTTGAGTACTACGTGGATCCCACGCCGATCATGCTGCCGTTCAAGATCATCGAGGATTTCACCAAACCTCTGTCGCTCTCATTCCGTCTCTTTGGCAACATCCTTGCTGATGAATTGGTCGTGGCGGTGTTGGCTTTCCTTGTACCCCTGATCGTGCCGCTGCCGGCGATGTTCTTGGGTCTGTTCACCAGCGCGATCCAGGCCTTGATCTTCGCCACTCTGGCCGCCAACTACATCGGAGAGGCGGTGCACGAAGAGCACCACTGATCCATCCGTCTGGCGGGTGCATCCCGTCTGGCAAACTCTCTGCGCGCAGGTCCGGCTTGATCCGGGCCCATCCCTCGGGATGTCCCAGGCGCAGGTTTCCCACACCGGTTCCTTCCGCGCTGCCCAAGCGCCCCTCCTCCCCTTCTCACCATGGATTCGCTTACTTCCGCCGCCTCCGTCGTGGCTGCTGGTCTGGCTGTCGGTATCGGCGCCATCGGCCCCGGCATCGGTCAGGGCAACGCGGCTCGCGGCGCTGTCGAAGGCATTGCCCGTCAGCCCGAAGCCGAAGGCAAAATCCGCGGCACCCTGTTGATCTCGCTGGCCTTCATGGAGGCCCTCACGATCTACGGCCTGGTTGTCGCCCTGGTGCTGCTGTTTGCCAACCCCTTCGCCGGCTGATCGGCGTGACCGCCGGGGACCGGCCTTCGGGTTGGTTTCCTGGCGACCTATCACCCTGAGCTCCCCCTGAGCTTGCCGGTGGCTCCATCCACCACCCGTTCACCGCCCGCCATCCCCCATGACCAGCTGGCTTCTGCTTGCCGAGGCAGGTGCGTCCGCCGCCGGGACGCCCGAGGGAGGTCTGTTCGACCTCGATGCCACCCTGCCCCTGATGGCGGTGCAGGTGGTGCTTCTCACCTTCATCCTCAACGCCCTCTTCTTCCGTCCCGTGGGACGGGCTGTTGAGGATCGCGAGGGCTACATCGCCACCAGTCGCGCCCAGGCCAAGGAAAAGCTTGCCCAAGTGGAACGGCTCGAAGCCGATCTCAAGGAGCAGCTCAAGGATGCGCGTCTTCAGACTCAGAAACTGATTCAGGAGGCTGAGCAGGAGTCGGACAAGCTCTACCGCGAGGCCATCGGCCTGGCCCAGGCTGAATCCAACGCCAGCCGGGAAAGCGCCCGCCGCGAAATCGACAGCCAGCGCACCGCTGCCCTCGGCCAGATCCGTGGCGATGCCGACAAGCTGGCCGATCAGATCGTTGACCGACTGCTCGCCGCATCATGACACTTCCTCTTATTCCTGCCACAGCCCATTTGATTGCCAGCCATGGCGGTTTCGGACTGAACTTCAATCCCTTCGAGACCAACATCATCAATCTGGCAATCGTGATCGCCGGTTTGGTGTATTTCCTCAAGGGCTTCCTTGGCGGCATTCTTGAGCGCCGCCGCTCAGCCATTCTCAGCGACCTGAAGGACGCCGAAGAGCGTCTGGCTGCAGCCACCACCAGCCTGGCCGACGCCCAGAAGGGGCTCTCCGAAGCCCAGCTGCGAGCGGAATCGATCCGCAGCGAGGGCCAGTCCCGGGCCGAGGCCATCCGGTTGGATAGCGAGAAGCGCACGGTGGAGGAAATGGCCCGCATGAAACAGGATTCCGCCTCAGATCTGGATGCGGAAGCAGCCCGGGTGAGCGACCAACTGCGCCGCGAGGCTGCCCGCCTGGCCATCGAGAAGGCCCTGGCCGCGCTCTCCGGCAAGCTCGACTCCGAAGCCCAGGCCAAACTCATCGACCAGTCCATCCAATCGCTGGGGAAAGCCTGAGATGCCACTCCTCAAGACAATCACCACTCCTTACGCCGAAGCGTTTCTCCAACTGAGCGAGGCCGCCGGCGACACCGATGAGGTGGTGGCTCAGGCCCGCGAGTTGCTGAGCCTCTGGAAGGAATCACCCGAACTGCGCGAAGCTATGGCTTCCCCGGTGCTGGAGATCGAAACCAAGAAGGCCGCGATCAGCAAACTGTTCGGCGATCAGGTGTCACCCACCTTCCTGAACCTGCTGAAGCTCCTGACCGACCGCCAACGGATCGGATACCTCGATGCCGTTCTCGAGCGATTCCTCGATCTCTACCGCGATCAAAACCAGATCGCCCTGGCCTCGGTGACCTCCGCCGAAGCCCTCAGCGACGTGCAGGTGGCCAACATCACCGAGCAGGTGAAGGCGGTGGCCGGCACTGACAAGGTTGAGATCAACACGGCGGTTGACCCCGCCCTGATCGGCGGCTTCGTGCTCAAGGTGGGTTCCAAGGTGATCGACGCCAGCCTCTCCGGGCAGGTGCGTCGTCTTGGCCTGGCCCTAGCCAAGGTGAGCTGAGCCCCACCCCTTTCCTCCTCCGTACCACCCTTCTTCCCCATCGCCTCCCCTCCGGGGATTCCCACCCATGGTTTCCATCCGCCCCGACGAGATCAGCGCCATCCTCAAGCAGCAGATCGCTGACTACGACAAGTCGGTTTCGGTCAGCAATGTCGGAACCGTGCTCCAGATCGGCGACGGCATCGCCCGCGTTTACGGCCTTGAGCAGGTGATGGCCGGAGAGTTGGTGCAATTCGAGGACGGCACCGAAGGCATCGCCCTCAACCTTGAGGACGACAACGTGGGCGCGGTGCTGATGGGCGAAGGTCGCGGCATCCAGGAAGGCAGCACGGTGAAGGCCACCGGCAAGATCGCCGCCGTTCCCGTGGGTGACGCCCTGCTCGGCCGGGTGGTGAACGCCCTGGGCCAGCCGATCGACGGCAAGGGTGAGATCGCCACCACCGAAACGCGCCTGATCGAATCGATGGCGCCTGGCATCATCCAGCGCAAGTCGGTGCATGAGCCGATGCAGACCGGCATCACCGCGATCGACGCCATGATTCCGATCGGCCGCGGCCAACGCGAGCTGATCATCGGCGACCGCCAGACCGGCAAGACCGCCATCGCGATCGACACGATCATTAACCAGAAAGGCGAGGACGTGGTCTGCGTCTATGTGGCCGTAGGCCAGAAGGCGGCTTCGGTGGCAAACGTGGTGGAAGTGCTGCGCGAGAAGGGCGCCCTCGATTACACGATCGTGGTGGCTGCCAGCGCCTCGGAAGCCGCTGCCATGCAGTATCTGGCGCCCTACACCGGCGCGGCGATCGCCGAATCCTTCATGTACAAGGGCAAGGCCACCCTGGTGGTGTACGACGACCTCACCAAACAGGCCCAGGCCTACCGCCAGATGTCGCTGCTGCTGCGCCGTCCCCCCGGCCGGGAGGCCTACCCCGGCGACGTGTTTTACTGCCACAGCCGCCTGCTGGAACGGGCCGCCAAGCTCTCTGATGCCATGGGTAAGGGCTCGATGACCGCCCTGCCGATCATCGAGACCCAGGCCGGCGACGTGAGCGCCTACATCCCCACGAACGTGATCTCGATCACCGATGGCCAGGTGTTCCTCAGCTCCGACCTGTTCAACTCCGGCCTGCGCCCCGCCATCAACGTGGGCATTTCGGTGAGCCGGGTGGGCGGTGCTGCCCAGACCAAGGCGATCAAGAAGATCGCCGGCACCCTGAAGCTGGAGCTGGCCCAGTTCGATGAACTCGCCGCCTTCTCCCAGTTCGCCTCCGACCTCGACGCCGCCACCCAAGCCCAGCTGGCCCGGGGCAAGCGCCTGCGCGAACTGCTCAAGCAGTCACAGTTCAGCCCCCTCAACCTGGCCGAACAGGTGGCTGTGGTCTACGCCGGGGTTAAGGGTCTGATCGACGAGGTGCCGGTGGATCAGGTCACCGTGTTCGCCCGCGAACTGCGGGAGTACCTCAAGAGCAGCAAGCCCGAGTTCGTGAGCGCCGTGATGGGCGAGAAGCAACTGAGCGAAGCCTCCGAGGCCATCCTCAAGGACGCCATCAAGACGGTGGTCTCCTCGATCGCCGTCGCCGCCTGAGGAACCCCAGCCATGGCCAATCTCAAGGAGATCCGCGACCGCATCGGTTCGGTCAAGAACACACGCAAGATCACCGAGGCCATGCGTCTGGTGGCGGCCGCCAAGGTGCGCCGTGCCCAGGAGCAGGTGCTGCGCAGCCGGCCCTTCGCCGACCGCCTCGCCCGGGTGCTGCAGAGCCTGCAGACCCGCATGGCCTTCGAAACCGCCGATGCTCCCCTGCTGGCGGCCCGCGAGGTGCGCACGATCACCCTGCTCGCCGTCACCGGCGACCGGGGTCTGTGCGGCGGCTACAACGCCAACATCATCAAGCGCACCGAGCAACGGGTCGCTGAGCTCAAGGGGCAGGGATTTGATGTGGATCTGGTGCTATTGGGTCGCAAGGCGATCACCTATTTCCAGAACCGCGCTTCCCAGTACAAAATCCGTGCCACCTTCACCGGCCTGGAGCAGGTTCCCACCGCCGCCGAAGCCAACGGCATCGCTAACGAAGTGCTGGCCGAATTCCTCTCGGAAAGCACCGATCGGGTGGAGATCATCTACACCAAGTTCATCAACCTGGTCAGCTCCAAGCCCGTGGTGCAGACCCTGCTGCCCCTCGATGCGCAGGACATCGCCGATCCGGATGATGAAATGTTCCGCCTGGTGACCAAAGACGGCCGGCTGACGGTGGAAACGGTGGACGTGTCCAATGTCCAACCGGCCCTGCCCTCCGACTTCGTGTTCGAGCAGAGCCCCGAGCAGCTGCTCAATTCGCTGCTCCCCCTCTACCTGGCCAACCAACTGCTGCGCTCCCTGCAGGAGGCCGCTGCCAGCGAACTGGCCAGCCGGATGACGGCCATGAACAACGCCAGCGACAACGCCAAGACCCTCGCCAAGAAGCTGACGCTGGATTACAACAAGGCCCGTCAGGCCGCCATCACCCAGGAGATCCTGGAAGTGGTGGGTGGTGCCTCTGCGATGTGATGCACATCGCGGGGGGCCTTGATTAAGCCTCCGCAGCGATTCTTCGAAGCGGGTCCAACGAAGCTCCTCGTGTGTTTTCGTTGGGCCCTTTTTTGGCTTCCTGATAGGGCCCTCAGAGGCAACCCTCGGCGGAGACCCGATAGCTGAAGCCCGTGGAGCCGGGCATGTTGCTGGCTCCCACCCGCACATTCACCTGGCTGGTGCGTTTGCCGGGGACAGTGGGGAAGGGTCCCAGGTTGCGCTGTTCCTGGGGGGCCAAGGTGAGGTTTTGATTCACGAGCTGCAGGTTGCTGCCATCGGTGAAACGCAGAAAGACCGCCACGGGGAAGGTGCCTCGCCCTGTGGAGGCCGACTGGAGCTTGACCCGGTAGTTGCTGAAGCCGCGATCGACCGTGAAGTCGGTGTTCCAGTTGGTGCGGCCCACCAGCCGATCGGGGCTGATGCGCTTCTGCACCACCGGCTCTCCCGTGCCGCCGATCGGCATCAGGAAGCGGCACTGGCTCTGGGCCTGGACCTTGCCACCGGCACCGCTGAACAGGAGCGAGACGGCCACAACCGCCGAGGCGCAAGAGGAGGAGCAGGAGGGCATGGCTGAAGACCCCGAAATCAGAGCAAGTTAGTTCGGGCGAGAAGCCCAGAAGCCTTCCTGCGCCATGCTGTCGCACAAGCGCGGAAACCGATGGCGAACCCAGAGCCCCCGGCGCCTGGGGGCGCCCTTCAGCTCCAGGCCCTGTTCCCCCTCGCCCTGGGGATGGTGCAGCTGCCGATTGATCCCCTGGATGTGGCCCTGCAGATGCAGGCGATCCGGGAGCTTCAAGGCCTCGCTGTGTCGAATCCGAATCCGGGCTGCGCCTGGACCGGCGATCTCCATGGCGTGGGGCAACTGCACCGCCACCCCACCTTTGCGCCGCTGGTCAACACCCTGACGGGCCATGCCGCGGCCTATCTGGAGGGGCTCGGGTTCGAGCGCAGCCGGGTGGCCTTGCACATCCAGCGCTGCTGGCCGGTGGTGAGTGAGCTGGATCAGGTGGTGGGGCGCCACCAACACCCCAACGCCCATCTCAGCGCCGTGTACTACCTCAACGGCGATGGCAGCGGCCGCAGCGGCTGCCTGCGATTATTCCCGCCCCGCCAGGTCAACGAGCTGGTGGCGGGGCTCGCTGTGGGTCATGGCGGCCCGATCCGCGACGATGATCCCGCTGCGGCCCAGTGGAATGCGCCCTGGTTTGATCTGGCGCCTCGGGCCGGGTTGCTGGTGCTGTTTCCGGCCAGCGTGGATCACGCCGTGCAGGAAAACGAGGATCCAAACGACAGCCGCTTCTCGATCAGCCTCGATCTGGTGCTCACCGCTCCGGCCGCCAGCTCAGGGGGGCCAGCGGAGTACCTGGCGCCCCATCCGGGGGATTGGCAGGAGGTGGGGTAGGCGGGCAAGGCCTGCAGGGGAGGGACCGATAGAGCGATGGCCAGCAAGTGAGCCGCCGATTCAGCCCGTCTACCCCATCAGGAGCAGGAGCCACTCTTCAACACCGTATTCCTCCTAGCCTCGCCATCGCTATTGGTTCGGTGGCGCTGCAACAGCCCCTGCCTCAGCCAAGGCTGCATGGGCTCCTGGACTTCACCTTTGAACACTGAAGTGAACGCTGAAGATCTCACCGACCCAGCCACAAGTCAGGCGACGGGCCCCAGGGATCACTGCCAGGGCCGCTGCACAGGCCATCGGATTGCCGCCCGCCCCCCGCAGGAGCACAATCACCAGCCAATGCCCCCTCAGCGAAGATGGTGCCCAACCACGGCATTCCGGTGAGCGACACCCCCACCTTCCAGATCACGGCCAGCCTCGAGGGCGTGAGCCACAGCTTCCCCTGCCGCGCCGACCAGACCGTGCTGGCCGCCGCCGAGGCCGCCGGGGTGCCGCTGCCCAGCAGCTGCTGCTCGGGGGTGTGCACCACCTGCGCCGCGCGCCTCACCAGCGGCAGCGTGAACCAGCCCGATGCCATGGGGGTGAAGGGGGAGCTGCGGGATCAGGGCTACGCGCTGCTCTGCGTGAGCTACCCCCTCAGCGATCTCACCCTGCTGGCCGGCCAGGAGGATGCCCTCTACGAGGCCCAGTTCGGCCAGTACCAAAAATGAGCCCGATGTGAGACAAGCGTGAGAAGGTGGTAGTGCGGAGCCAGGGGGCCGCCGGCTCAGATGGGTTGGTCGATCCAACGGCGCTAGAGCCGCCGCGGCTTGTGCTGGTGTCATTCAGTTTCTGGCTGGCCCGTGCCGCAAGTGCCGAATCGCCTCCTGATCCTCATGATCCGGCAGCCAGCACCTCGACCCAGCCCGATCCTCCCGATCCCACTGCCCTGCGCGGCGCCATCGCCGCCCACCTGGCGGGTCTCGGCTGGGCATGTGCAGAACCGCTGCGCTGGGCGATCACGGCGGTGGATCCGCTGCGGGGCCTGCAGCTCGAAGGGGTGGGGGTGATCCAGGCCCACCAGTTGTCAACCGACATCGAAAACTGCACCACTTCCGACACCGAAAAGTGAGCCACCCCCGACCCGGTCTGGGGCGTCGTTTCCGGACTGGTTCCGCCTTGGCTGCGCCGGCGGTGCCTCTGCTTGCTCA
>JBIJAG010000013.1:0-88677 GCA_044345855.1 Cyanobium sp.
AGCAAGCAGAGGCACCGCCGGCGCAGCCAAGGCGGAACCAGTCCGGAAACGACGCCCCAGACCGGGTCGGGGGTGGCTCACTTTTCGGTGTCGGAAGTGGTGCAGTTTTCGATGTCGGTTGACAGCGCCTGCTGCTGCAGGAGCGGGAAGTCGCCCTGCGCCGCGAACTGCAGACCGTTGCCGGCACCCTGCACGACAGCCTCAAACCCAGCCTGCCGTCAGTGGCCGTGCCTTCAGCGTCATTGGCGGCTGTGCTGCCGGGCCTGTGTCTGGTGGGTCAGCCTTGCCCGGTGCCCAATGCTCTGATCGAGCGCCATGCCATCAGCGCCGCCGATCCAGCCCGCTTCCAGCTGCGGATTTTCGATGTCCGCGGCCAGCTGCTGGCCGCCTCGCCTGGCGCCCAGGGGCCTACCCGGCCGTAGCCGGCGTGGCACGAGCAGCGTTTACCGGGGGATGAGCGGTTGTTGAGCTACGCAATCCATCTGCACCGGGCCCATGGCAGCGGTGAGCAGGACTGGGGCACCCTGCAGATCAGCCGCAGCCTGGCACCCCTCGATTCTGAGGCCAGCCGGCTTTGGTGGCTGGGCCACGGCGTGTTCGCTCTGGCGATGGCAGGCATGGCCCTGGCCAGCTGGTGGCTGGCGGGGCTGGCGATGGCGCCGCTGCTGGAGGCTTACCGCCGGCAGGAGCAGTTCAGCGCCGATGTCGCCCATGAGCTGCGCACGCCCCTGGCCAATCTGCTGGCCTTGCTGGAAGCCGAACGCAGCGGCCTGAGCCGTTCGATCACTCCTTTCCAAGCGGGGGTACGCACCCCAGCGCCTCCCAAGGCAGAAGCCTCCTCGGCGCCCGGTATGGATCGGATGCTCAGCCAGGGCCGCAGGCTGCAACGGCTGATCGCCGATCTGCTGCTGCTGGCCAGCCTGGAGCGCCCCGCCCATCGGAACCACCTGCAGCAGTGCAACCTCGCGGAGATCTGCGCGGATGTGTTGGAGGACTTCAGCGAAGCGGCCGCAGCAGCGGCGGTGACCCTGGAAGCGGCGATCGATGTCAGCGACACCTGGGTGCTGGGGGTGGAATCGGAGCTAAGCCGCCTGCTGATCAACCTGCTCAGCAATGCCCTGCAACACAGCCCGGCTGGCGACACAGTGCGGGTGGGCCTGAAGCGGCGCGGCCGGGAGATCCACTGGTCCGTGCAGGACAACGGGCCTGGCATCCCCGTCGACACCGGGACACGGCGCGACGTTTTCCCTGCGGCTTTCTGCCAGTGGCCCTGTGACCCTTGTGCTGCATCGGAGCTCCCTGCCGCCCAATCTGGCCAGCATGGAATCAGCAGCTCAACGGAGGTGCCGATGGCCCGCTTTATGAATCGTTCCGGCGCAGGGAGGGGGCGTTCGTTGAAAGGCATCGCTCCAGCGGCAGCGGCCTTGCTGGTTCTGGCAAGCTCCGTTCAGGCCGGCCTCAGCGCCCCCGGCACTGGATCCAGCACTGCGGCTCCGTCCACCGCGATGCCCCCTGGTCGTGGCCTGAGCGGCATGCCGATGGGTCAGCGTTCCGCCGATGCCCACTTCATCGTGATGATGATTCCTCACCACGAGGGGGCCATCGCCATGGCGGAGCTGGCCCTGCAGCGCTCCAAGCGTCCGGAGATCCGGGCCCTGGCGGAGAGGATTCGCACCAGTCAGAGCCAGGAGAATGCCCAGATGCGCCGCTGGTATCGCCAGTGGTACGCCAGCGACGTGCCCACCTGGCCAGGTCAGGGGATGGGCATGAGGGGTGGCATGGGAATGGGAATGGGGATGGGGATGCCTGGTTTCGGCACCAGCCTTGATGCCCTGCGCACAGCTCCCGACTTCGATCGGGCCTTTCTCGTGCAAATGATTGCCCACCACCGCATGGGCGTGATGATGGCTTCCCATGCCCAGTGGGGCACCGTCCATCCCGAGCTCCGGGAGCTGGAGGCGGCGATGGTGCGGGTGCAGAGCGAGGAGATCGAGCAGATGGCCCGCTGGTACCAGCAGTGGTTCGGCACGGCGAACCGCTGAAGCCGCCAAAGGGTTTCCCCAGACCGTCCCAGCCAAGTGGCAAACGCCCAGCTCAGCCGTCGGCGGCGACCAGCACGGCAGTGGGAGCAGCCGGTGTACGGCCCCCACAGGCTTCCCAGCTGTTGAGCAGGCCAAACAGCTCAGATTGCAGGTTTTGCATCGCTGTGATCTTCTCGCCAATTTCACCGGCCTTGCTGCGGATCCGCGCCTTCAGATCGCTGCAGGTGCAGACGCCCGAGCGCCGCGCCTCGAGGATCTGCCGCACATCCGGCAGCGGGATCTCCATGGCCCGCAGGGTGCGGATCAGGGCCAGTTCCGAAAACACCCCGTCATCGAAGAGCCGGTAGCCACCGACGCTGCGGCTGATTGGCTGGATCAGCCCTTCATCGCAGTAGAAGCGGATCGTCTTGACGCTGAGGCCGGAGCGGTTGGCCACCTCGCCGATCTTGAGGGGCGGCTTCACAGGCGGGGCAAGCACCACTTGACTCTCCACCCAGGGGAGAGTGCATGGTAGGGCTGATCCGTTGGCTGCGTTCCCTCGATGCGCCCTGCTCCCGCCGTTCTGGCGCTGTTCGGCCTGCTGGCGGCCACAGTCCCGGCACTGGCCCAGCTGGATCCCCACCACGGCCATCATCAGCACCACCAGATGGGGGCTCCAGCCCCGGCATCAACGCCGGCCGCCGCACCCGTCGATCACGGCGCCCATAACCATGAGGTCGGTCCAGCCGGGCGCACCTACGACCTGCGCTGGCTCGATGCGATGGTGCAGCACCACACGGGCGCCCTGCGGATGAGCGCGTTCGTGTTCGACATCGGCCAGCCAGGTGTGGGTGCGCTGGCCAAGCAGATCTGGCGCGACCAGGCCCAGGAGATCAAGGCGATGGGGCAATGGCGCAAAGCTTGGTATCCCGAGGCGCCCGTTTATCCCGTGGCCTTGAAGACCGGGGGCGATCCCAACAGCATGGACAGCCTGGAGCGCATGAGCGCCGCTCACATCCAGGCGATGCAGATGATGGGCTCCACGCCCACGCGGGAGAGTCGTGTCACCTGGTTTCTCGAAGGGATGCTCGCCCACCACGGCGGTGCGCTGGTGATGGCCCACGACGCGCTCCGAAAGAGCAACAACCCCACGATCAGGAGGCTGGCGCGCGAGATCATCGTGGCCCAGCGGCGCGAAATCATCGAGCTGCGCCGCATGCTCAGGCATGACGGACTCAACAAACCCGAGTACCACCAGTTCGATGCCCTGTTCTCGTTCTGATCAAGGAACACCGCCTTGCCCACCGGAATGTGCCGCTCCTGCAGGGGGCGCACGGCCCGCAGCCTAGGGGCAGGGGTGTTCCGGCAGATCCATCCGATAGAGGCGGACGACATGAAGGGTGGTGGTGGCCATTTCTTCATGCCGGCTCCATCCTTGGCCTGCTGCGGCGAGACCGCAGGTGCCGTGATGCAGCGCTGGGCGCGGCGTTTGGCAACGTCCTGGCCCTGGGCCCGCAGCACATAGCCCTCCGGTAGGGCCAGCCACCGGCCGCCGCTGTCGCCTCGAGAGGCCTGGCTGAGCGACGGTCGCCAAGTGCTGCACTTCCGGCCCAGCCACTGGGAGCTGCTGGAGTCAGCCGCTGGAGGTGACGCCACAACGCCTCTGTGGCAGCCGCTGCAGTTGATTACAGCTGTTTAGATGCAGTCGTGGCACTCATAACCGAGAAGACTGTGAACACAGGCAACCAGAACCGCCATGAACACCAATGGATCGATCAGCACAGCCTGCTGCCTGGGCCTCACATGCCTGAAGTGGAGAGTTGACGGCGAACTCTCGGCTTTTGATCTCCGCCAAGTGATCGAGCGCTTGGCGCGTGTCGATCGGCACGTCGTCGCCCTCTGCTGGAAGGGATAAGGCGCAGATCTACAGCAGTCAGGCACCAGTCTCGGGCCCAGATTAAAAGGACGAGCAATGGCGTGACAAGCGAAAGGATTTGCCCTTGCAGCGATCCGGCCGCTCCAGATGCTCTGACATGGATCCCAGACCCTTGCGGACCTGATCATGAACAAGCTCGAGTGAATGGCATGAGCGAGCTGATTAACACGCCTTAGGAAGAACCCGATCATGCTGAACTACTCGATATGTTTCTCGTGCTTGCCGTGATCTCTTTCCTCACCGGCCGGCGCGGTCTCACATGAATTGTTACCCAAAGTCAAGCCTCATTACCCCCTCGCCATTCTCACCATGAATCACAATCTCCGTTCCTTGCGCCAGCTGGCCGCTACCTGCCTTGGACTTGCCCTCAGTCTGTTGGTGTTGATCGCCACGCCTGCCTTAAGCGCTCCCGCCCATGCCTCAGGAGCCTTCACCCTTAGCGCCCCATCCATGCCCCTGGCCGCCGCCACCGCAGGCCGTGTCAAAGCAGAAGCCAAGGAGTTCGAGGGTAAGACCCAGGAATCGATCGGCAACGTAACTGGCAACCAAGGAGATCGCCTCGCCGGCAAGAAGAAGCAGGTCGAGGCCAAAATCCAGAACACGGTCGAAGACATCAAGGAGAAGGCCGGAATGGGCTGAGTCAAGATCAGCGGCCCTGCCAGGCATCACACCTGTATGTGCCCGGCAGGGCCGCATACACCGTTGAACTTTTTGGTCACACCCTCACGTTTGCTGTCAGAGCAAACTTCTAGCCATGCTTGAAACAATTGCCATTCTTTTCGTCGTTCTGTGGCTTCTTGGCATGCTCACCTCCTACACATTGGGAGGGCTGATTCATTTACTGCTTGTCATCGCCGTGGTTTCTGTCGTCTTGCGTCTGATCAGCGGTCGTCGTGTCTGAGTCATCCGTTGTGATGAGAGATGATGCGATCAACCCTGCAAAGCATTCCCCCACTGCCGTTGATCCCTGGGAACTCCACCTGCTTCTCGTGGAGCTCCAGGACTGGGAGCTCACTGGAGATCACCATATGCACAAGAGCCAGCAATTCCAAACCTGCCAGCAGGCGTTGCGATGGCATGCCTTAGCCCAGGTTCTCAGTGAGCGTCACCAGCGCCATTGCCTGTTTTATCTGGGCAGCGTGGGTAGCGGCAGAATTGGGACAGATATCCTCAGCCCGATTCAAGGGCATCTCAGTAGAGCTGATCTGGATCTAGCCGTCAAGCTCAATGCTCTTGAGAAAGTTGTGAGCAGCAATCAACTGTTGCCGCTATGCCAGTGGCCGCTTCAATCCTGACGAATAGCCAATAACCAGCGCTGTAGAGGATGTATAGAGTTTCTTAGCACTCCAGACTCCGAGCCAGCCTATAGCAGATATCTTTAAGTAGAAAAGATGGCGTGGAAACCTCGCTATCACTGGTTACGTTGCACGATTTAAGTGGGATCATGGCGTTACACTTTTGCGCACTAGTCCGTTGTATTCAACCTTGGACAGCTTGCCATCGGGAGAGACGAGTATTACGGTCTCAATCGTTGACGGTGCACGTCTAGCTGCCCAGCCAGCACCTCCACCAAGGAAGCGGAAGTGAAAACCATCGGCAGTGTTTGAAATCATGCAGGTTTCACTGCCGCCTTGATGCATGCAATTTGCAGGTGAATATTGGCTGCCGCCACCATTGATCAATTCGGCCTGCATGCGGGCTATGTAGCGTCCGGGTCTATTCGTGCACTGGCGCGGTGCGGGTGTGGTATTGGTTGGATGATAGGAGCCGGATGACGCAAGAGTGTCACGTCTGGATCTGTGGGGGCCTCGGGGGGCAGTTCCCCGGGGCTACCCGGCGGGCTGTTGGCTTGGCCCTGGCTGTTGGCCTTGGGGCTCACGGCTGTTTAGTTGGAGGGCTTTTCGGGGGTGGCGCCTGTGGCGCCTCGATTTTTGGCGGAATTTCGCATTTGGCGGATTTCTGCTTTGCCGTAACCCCCCATCGTCAGCACCCCCGCGCCCACCACGCCTACACCGCGCCTTCCCCCTCCTCCTCTTCGCCCCCTGCTTCCTCGTCACCTTCTTCGTCGTCCTCCGGCGCTGTGGCGGCCAGGTTCTCCAGGCTGGCGAACAGGCTGTCCACCACATCCCGGCTGCGCTCCAGCTCGTGGCTCGGCATTCGATGCGTGCTGGCGTCGTTCACAACTAGCTGCTCCTGTTTGCCGGTGCTGGTTTCGCTGGCGGTGACGGTGAGGATGCCATTGAGGTCAAAGCTGAACTGCACCTCCAGCGTGACCTCACCGGCCGCTTTGCGCGGCAGGCCCTCCACCATGAACGACCCCAGCGGCACATTCTCTGTGGCGTTGATGTTCTCGCCCTGTGAGACTTCGATCTGCACGTGCTTCTGGTTGTCCACCGAGGTGCAATACAGCTTGGTGCGGCTTACGGGGATCACGGTGTTGCGCGGAATGATGGCGCTGAACACGTTCGGAATCAGGCCCAGCTCCGTTTCCATCGCCGTGGCCACGCCCAAGGAATGGGGCGTCACGTCCACCAGGAACGTCTCCACCGCCTCGCCGTTCAGCACCGCTGCCTGCAACGCCGCCCCCAGCGCCACGCAGCGATCCGGCTCGAAGCTGTTCACCGCCACCTCCGGCAGGTGCGCCTCCACCAGCGCCTGCACCAGCGGGATGCGGGTGGAGCCGCCCACCAGGATCACCCGATCGAGCTCCCCGGCCTGCAGGCCCGCATCGGCCAGGGCCCGGTCGATCGCCGTCAGGGTGTCGCGCAGCAGCGGTTGGATCAGCGCTTCGAAATCCTCCCGTTGCAGTTCGGTGTCGAGGTGCAGCGGTGTGTCGCCCTGGCTGAGCAGGTACGCCTCCCGCACCTTCACCCGGCTCTGCTCGCTCAGCTGGATCTTCGCCCGCTCCGCCGCCTGAAGCAGCCGCGCCTCCACCGCCTCCTCCGCTGGCAGCGGCAGCCCGTGCTCCTGCTCAAACCGTTCCGCCAGCAGCCGCTGCAGCCGCCGGTCGAAGTCATCTCCCCCCAGGCGGTTGTCGCCGTGGCTGGCCAGCACCTCCGTCACCGGGCCCGTGATCTCCACGATCGACACATCAAACGTGCCGCCCCCCAGGTCATAAACCAGCAGCCGCTGGCTGTCGTCGTCAGGGCGGTCGAACACCAGCGCCGCCGCGGTGGGTTCGTTCAGGATCTGCAGCACCTCCAACCCCGCGATTTCGCCCGCCTCCTTCGTGGCCTGGCGCTGGGCATCGGTGAAATAGGCCGGCACCGTGATCACCGCCTGCGTCACCGCCTCCCCCAGGGCCGCCTCCGCCCGCTGCTTCAACGCCCGCAGGATCAACGCCGAGATCTCCTGCGGTCGGTGCTGCCGCTCCCCCAGCCCCACCGTGCCGTCGCTGCCCATCTGCCGCTTGATCGAGCGCACCGTGCGCTCCGGCGCCGCCGCGTACTGGCGGCGGGCCGCCGCTCCCACCAGCAACTCCCCACCGGCGCCGATCCCCACCACCGAAGGCAGCAGCAGCTCGCCGCTCTCATCGGGGATCACCCACGGCTGGCCGCTCTCCAGCGCCGCCACGAGCGAATTGGTGGTGCCCAGATCAATGCCGACAACAGGGGCCATGGCGAGCGGGGGGAGAAAGGGGAAAGGGGGGATGGAGAGGGAGGGGCGGCGCCGCTGGCCTCAGGGGCCGGCCACCAGCACCTGGGCTTCGCGCAGGAGCTTTTGCTGCCACTCATAGCCCCGCACCGCCTCCTCCAGCACCCACCCCGCGGGGGTGCCGGCCGCGGCCGGCCGCTGACCCAGGGCCTGCATCCGCTCCGGATCAAACAGCTGCCCCACACTCTCGAACGGCTCCAGCCCATGGGCCTGCAACACCTCCAGCAGCTGGGCCCGGATCAGGCCGATCCCCTCGCCCGCGCTGCGGGCCAACGCCCCGCTGCCCTCCGCCGGAGTGGGCCGGGCCTGGCGGCGGCCCCACCGGAGCCACAGCTTCCACCAGGCGCGTCGCGGCGGCTTCCCCACCGTGCCGGCTTGGCCTTCCACCACCTGCTTCCAGTGGCTCTCAGCCCGGTCGAGCGCATCGAGCACCGGCAGCAGATCCCGCACCAGGGCCTCCTGCTGCTGGCGCAGGGCGGCCTGGAGATGGGCCCGTTCGCGGGGGGAGGTCATCGGCGGCAAAGAGGGGGTGAGGTCAGAGGGTGAGGCGCAGCAAGGTGGCCAGGTCGATCCGGCAGGTGCGGCGTAGCCTTGCCTCCAGCGCTGCCAGCACCTCGCCATCCAGCTCGGCGCGCAGCGGGCCGGGCTGGAGCGGATCGCCGCGATTGGCGCCTGCTGCCCGCAGGCTGTCGTAGGCGGCCCGGATTCGCTGGAACTCCTCCGGATGGCTGTGGGCCGGAAACCGTCGCAGCTGGCGGTGATAGGCGGCCTTGAGCGCCGCGGCGTCGGCGTCCGGCGGGAGGTCGAGCAGCGCGTAGGGATCGGCCATCGCTCAGAGGTCCATGAAGGTGCGGCGGCGGCGGGCCGCTCGCGGTGGCGGCTCCTCCGCCTCCAAGTCGAAACCGCTGAAGTCGAAGTCTTCCGGGTTCATCCGGGCGAAGGCCTGGCGGGCCTCCGCCGCGAAATCCGGCAGCATCTTCTCCAGGTCGGCGTCGCTCAACGCGCCCGCGCCGCTCTCCTTCGCCATCCGCCGGAAGATCGCCTTCAGATCCAGCTTGGCGAAAACCTCCTGCCACTCGGGGTCGTCCTCCTGACTCTCGCCGCCGCGGCGGGCCTGCTGCCGCGCCAGGCTCTCCGCCAGCCACGCCTCCTCGCGGCGACAGGCGGCCAGGGCTTCCCGGTCCTGCTGGCGGCGCGCCTGCTCGAACGCCTGCTCACTCAGGCTGTTGTACGCCACCGAGAAGTTCCGCTCCATCGTCGCCAGGGCGAGGGTGAGCAGGGGATTCTGGGGATCCCGCCGCTGCAGCTCCTGCACCAGTGCCTGCCAGGGGCGGGTGGGGGCCAGCAGCCGCAGCTCCAGCAGGGCCAGCGGCAGCAACCGCTCCGGCCGCGGGCAGCTCTGCAGCAGCCGGCGGGCCTCCCCCTCCGGCGATTCGCCGCGCTTGAGCCCCAGGCCGTGCAGCCAAATCAGGACCCGCAGGGCCCGATCCGCCACCGCGCTGTCGCTGGCGGCGGCCTGCCCCTCCAGCTGCAGGAGGCGAAGGGTGATCTCGCCCGCCAGCGCCTTGCCGCTGCGCCGGCAGAAGCGCAGGATCGCCGCCACGATCGCCGCCCGCGCCTCCACCTGCTCCAGCGGCGGCAGGCCCGCCAGCAGGGCATCCCACCGCTCGCTGGCCGCCGCCACCTGCAGGGTCAGCTTGCGGTGGTTGGTGGTGGCGTTGCCGGCTTGGCCAGGGCCCGGCCGGAGGTCTACGTGGTCGACGAAGATCCGCAGGGCCGCAACGCCGCCGCCTCCGTTCGCGGGCTCCATGCTGAGGGCGCTCGCCAGGCCCAGGGCGATCGATTGGCTGAGCGCCTCCAGCCAGGCCGGGTGGCCATCGTCCGGTCCCGCTTCGGGCGGGGCGATGGCCCCGAAGCTCGCCCCGTACTGCCGCTGCAGCCGGCGCCGCTCCTCCTCCAGCCCTTCGCTGGCCAGGGTTTCCTCCAGCACTTCGTACACCGGCAGGCTTCGGCAGCCTCCCTCCAGGGCCTGCCAGAGCAGGGGGATCGCCGTGCTTGTGGCCCCGTTCAGCTCCGCCAACATCCCCCGTCGGCCGGTCACCTCCGCCAGCTCAGGCGCCAGCTGGTGGGCCTGCTCCACGCTGCGGCGGGCCTGCTGACGCTTCCCCAGCCGCATCTGCGCATCCGCCTGCCAGCAGTGCAGCCGCGCCAGGGTGGTGGCAAGCCGCGGTTCGGCCCAGTCGGCCGGCGCGTCGTTCGCGGTACGCCGCACCCAGCTCAGCAGCGTTCCGGCCAGCCGTTCCGCCTCCCGCAGGTCGTCGTCGTCGCTTTCGATCAGCAGGGGGTAGAGACGCAGGGCGAGGTCGGGATCGAAGCTGGGCCGATCCACGATCGGCCGCCAGCAGCGGATCGCCTCCGGCAGTGAGCCCCGCTCCAGCGCCTGCTGCCCCGCCAGCAGCAGCAACGGCCGCCGCAGGGCTGCCAGCTCCGGCAGCACCGCCAGCAGCTTCCGCTCCCGGGACAACAACAGCTCGGCAGCCGGCAGCAGCTTGTTGCGGCGCAGCTGATGGAGCAGCTCCAGGGCCAGCACCAGCTCCGGAGGGGGCGGATGGTGGCGCCGGCCCGTGAGCAGGGCGGCGGGGTGCTGGTCGCTGCGGGCCGCCAGATCGAGGGCGAGGGCGGTGCAGGCCGGATGGTCGGTGTCCTGCAGCGCCGCGGCGGCGGCCTTGGCGTCACCCGCCTCCAGCTGCGCCCAGGCTCGCCAGACGGCGCCGTGGTCGCCGGGGCTGGCGGGCGCGGCCATCCCCTCGAACTGGCGCCGCGCATGGGTGGGATTGCCCTCCAGCAGGCTGAGCACGCCGGCGGCCCAGTGGATCTGCTGGCTCTGGAAGCGGCGCGGTTGCTCCCGGATCAAGGTGCGGACCTGCGCCTCCCGCCCCTGGAGCAGCAGCAGCTTGAGGTAGGCCCCGGCGTACTCCGGTGCCAGCTGGCCGGCGACGAACGCCTCCTCCAGCAGCGCCAGCGCCCGCTCCGGCTGCTCCGCCTCCAGCCGCAGTCGGGCCAGCCACACGAGCGCCTCACCGCCGGGGGCCAGGGCGACGGCGCGATTGAGGGCCGCTTCGGCTCGCTTCGGCTGCCGTTGCTCCATCGCCAGGCGGCCCTCCAGGCACCACAGCTGGGCTTCCCCCGGGCTCAGCGACCAGTCGGGATGGCGGCGCAGGGCCTGCTCCCGAACCCGCAGGGCCTGGCTGTACTGGCGGCGGGCCACCAGGTCGCTAATCTTGCGCTGCAATGCGTCGGGGTTGCCGCCCGGATCAGGGGCCTGGGCTGCATCGTTTGGGGCGCCTGTCGCCGTGGCGTTGGCGGCCGGTGCTGCAGGACGACGGCGGGCCATTGGTGGGGGAGGCTCGGAGTATTCAAGCCGAAAACCTGATCCAGGCCACCCTGGCCCCAAGGACGGCCAACCGGCC
Source organism: Cyanobium sp. (assembly GCA_044345855.1). Lineage (GTDB taxonomy): Bacteria > Cyanobacteriota > Cyanobacteriia > PCC-6307 > Cyanobiaceae > Cyanobium. The sequence continues at coordinate 11,082 of JBIJAG010000013.1, forward strand.
CACCTCACTCTCAAAACTGCCGCCCCGTCCGCTCCGGGGCGGGAGGCAGGGACTCCTGAAAATGCGTCGTGAGAGCAGGCTCGATTGCAGCCATGCATCAGGGGACAGGTAGCTCGAAAGCACTGTTATCCAGTGACCATTGATTCACGTATCTCAAGTAGCCAAATGTTCCTGAGCTGCATCCGGAGGCCGCCTGACCATTGCCAGGCATAAACCAGGCAGAGATAACGACAAAAAGAGGCGGAGAAGCCTCTAGATCTTCTCAGCTCACATCACCAGAAATGCCATGGAGATACAGGTTGCTGCACCCTTGGCCAGCCGCGCCATGATCAGCTTGAGTGCATACTTCTGCCTCCCTGACCCAAAGCTCCTTCAACCTCGTTTCGCGTTCGCTGGTCTGCGCTGAGTAGCTGCTTGCGAACCGCATTGATCTCGGGATCCTTCGGCCGGTGCCCAATTTGGCCTCGACATGCTCTGAACGATGCCGCTCACCTATCCGTTGATGTCGGTGGTTCAGGTGATGTGTGCCCGGATCGGGCTGGTCACCGGCAAGGGGCTTGCGGCCAACATCAAGGCCAACTTCCACCCCTGGGTGATCACCGTTGTGGTAGCTCTGCTGCTACTCGCCAATACCCTCAACATTGCAGCTGATGTGGTGGCGATGGGTGAAGCGGCCCATCTCGTTACGGGCCTCTCCCATCTGCAGATGACCACGTTATTTGTGGTTGTGACGCCGCTTGTTTCCCTGAAGCCATCCCTAGGGAAACGGGAGTTTCGTCGGGTAGCCTTGGACAGTTGGAGTGGAATGCTCTTTTCCAATCTCACCGCTTACTTCATCATTCTCAGCACAGCGCTAACTCTTCACGTAGCTGGTGTTCGTGATATAAAACTGCTGCAGAAGCCGCCGAGGCCCTGCGTCCTTTGGCGGGGGACTTTGCCTTCCTGCTCTTTGCCCTGGGGATTCTGGGTACCGGCTTGATCGGTGTGCCGGTATTGGCGGGCTCCGGGGCCTATGCCCTGTCTGAAGCGATGGGCTGGCGTTGGGGACTGGAGAGAAAGCCACCGATGCTTTCGGTTTCTACGGTGTGATTACCGTCAGTGTGCTGGCAGCACTGGTCCTTCAGTGTTCGCCGATCAATCCGATCAAGGCACTGTTCTGGAGTTCCGTTATCAACGGGATTGTGGCCGTACCGCTGATGGTGATGATCATCCTGCTGTCCTCGAAGCGATCGGTGATGGGGGCCTATGTCGAGAGGGGTTGAATCCGCGTTCTGGCCTGGATTGCCACGGCCGTGATGGGCATGGCCGTGATCTGGATGTTCCTGCCGCATTCAGGTCCAAGCTCCTGAACCGTCCCAAGCCAGCGGACGCCCCTTTTCTTGCTGTCAGCTGGATCAGAGCCAAGCGACAAAGCTCCTGGATTAACAAAGCATTACAGAGCCATGTGTCGCTTCGACTCGCAAAGTTGCCGTTCATCAACGCACCTTGCAATGTGTACCATTACTTCACAGGCTTTGTTGCCAGGGTTGCCTGGTAGTGCAGCCTTGAGCATGGAATAGCACGTGATTGGTGTCACGTGATTCAGCTAAGTGGCTCCCAGAAGTAGGACCTGCGATGTTGGAGGTGATGTCGTGTCTCAGGTCGATCAGTCTGTCCCCAGCGGCTGCGAAAGCCCGATGCAGGTTGTGGCCGACGCGTTGCATTATTTCGGCCAGCACTTCAGTGAACCGATTAAGATCCCGTCCATGGCTGAATCGCTTGGCATCAGCTTGGACTGCCTCAATTTCAGCTTCGAGCACATCAGAAGAGTCTCGCCCCTGCAGGCGCTACAGGAACATCGCCTGAACAAATTGTTCGTCGCGCTCACCGATCAGCCTCGTCAGGATCTTGGTCGGGCGATTCGTGCCTGTGGGCTGGCGGAGACCACTGGAGTGCTGGCGCTCTTCGAGCAGGAGTTCGGCATCGACATGCCTCTGTTTCTGCTCACCTGCCGCCGTGCAGCGGATGACCGGTTGTTCCGCCTGGCGAACCCAGAAGCAGAAGCGCTGGTGTTGCCCAGCTAAGACAACAGCCCACTCACTCCGAACCGCAGAAGCGGCCGGCACGGGGAGCGGGGCTGCACAGATCAGTGGATGACAAAGAACGATCAAAACGCTGTAAATTAGATGCAAGAAAGCTTAAGCGCACCTCGTGTAATGGGCCTTGCATTCCCAATGCGACAATGCCAAGCCAGTTGCAGCAATGGATCTCATTGTCTGAGGCCCGTGCAACCAGGGCTTTTTCGAGGTGCCCTTAAGGAAGGCAACAGATCGTCAGCGGATCAGTGATCGTGTTCCTGAGCAGACTTACAGGACACATCCCTATCGCTTGGATGTGCACACCCGCAAAGGAGTCAATCATGGGTTTGGTAGATGACATGAAAGCCACCGCCAAGAATATCGAAGGCAAGGCTCAGGAGACCACTGGCAACATCACTGGTGACAAGGCGGATCAGCTGGCCGGTAAGGCCAAGCAAGCCCAGGCCAGCGGAGAACATGCCGTGGAAGACTTGAAAGACGCAGTGCACGACGCGACCAACTAGAAGTCAGTCCATTACTGAATCGGCTCTTCAATCAGTTTTGCGGTTAACCACCCAATCGATTTCAAGCTTGCCGATTCATTTCTGGACAAGCCAGTCCATAGCCAAATGCAAAGAGGCAATACAATGACCAAGTCAACTCACCGGCCTATCGGCAACCATGTTGAAGGCCAAAGTCAAGTGGATGAGCGTCTCAGGCAAGCCATCCTTGACGAGAAGGAGTCACAGATCAAGGATTTATCTCAACAGATCGAGGTTCTCCAACAGACTCTGCAAAGCATGTCGTCTGAGCTCCGCGTTGAAACCGATCAACGAATGCTTGAGCTGACCAATGCCCGACTCACCTCTAAGATGTTGGCCACTGCGATGAGCGATCAACCGATCCCAGCTGTTATTGATTTTTCCGCTGTCTTTAACGAAGCCTATGCTTCCCATCATACACCTGCGGGCCTAGTTGAAATCTTGATGCCCGATGTCTCAAAAACATCTTGGCTGCTGATCACCAGCGACTCCCTTGTTGGGGCAACGGAGAGCACAACGCTGACGATGGTTCTTGAGCGTGCGATTCCACATGGAGTTGCTATCGCCCTTGACGTGGCCTGGCAGCCAAGTTCCTGGGGCCTAGCGCCAGGCTCTAAGCCGACGCCGGAGGTTTTGCGGCGTTTGCATCCATTGGCCCAAGAGGCAAGCTTGATCCGCTGCACCTCAGAAGAAGCCGATGAGTTCTTTGCCTCTCACGATCCCTTTAAAATTCATCGTTCACTCTCTCAATGTCCGGGGGTGGTCATCACAGGGATTGATGGATCTGTTGAGTGGTGCATCGGTGGAAGGATTGGCACCATGGAGGCGGGGATGCTCAATGAGCAAGAACACTTCTTCTCTTCACTGATCAAGTCTTTCGCTGAACGGCCCGAGCTCTTGGGGAATGCTGGGGAGGGTCCTGGCACTGATGCTGTCGCCGATCCAGACGGGCTAACGGAGGCCCTGTTTTCGGCAGCATCAACGTAAGCAACTGTTCGGCGCTGAGCACCGCTCGATCCGGCTGGAGTTCCAGTGCCGCACCCCGGAGGCGAAGGTCAACATCCGCCAGGAGGCTCAGCTCGCCAGGTTCTGAGCAAGCCGGGTCGGCGATTGCCCCTGTTTGGGGGCATCGCCAATCGGCCAGTGGAAGGAGACTGAATCCAGCAACAACCCGGTGGTCTGCCATGACGGAATCCATCCAAACGCCCATCGCCCCTGCGCCCGTCGCCACGGATTGGCTTGGCAGGTCCTGCCTGGGCCGCACCTGCCTGAAATGGAGCGCCGACGGCGAGCTCACGGCTCTGGATCTCGGCCTGGTGTTGGAGCGCCTGGCCCAAGTCGACCAGGAGCTGACGGGCCTGCGCAGCGGCAGCTTCGATTGTCAGCCATGTCCCTCGATCAGCTGAAGTCCTTTCTGGGCGGCTGACGGCTGGGCAACGCCTCAATAGAGCGCCTCTTCGGCGTGGGTTTCCACCGTGCAGTTTGAGGTGGGGAAGGCCACGCAGGTGAGCACGAAGCCTGCGGCGATCTGGTCCTCGTCGAGGAAGGCCTGATCCTCCTGGTTCACACTGCCGCTGATCAACTTGCCGGCGCAGGAGGAACAGGAACCAGCGCGGCAGGACACCGGCAGATCAATGTCCTGATCCGCTGCCGCATCAAAGATCGACTGGTCATCGGCGCAGTCGATGGTGCGGTTCAGGCCTTCGTTGGCCTGTTGCGACACCCTGCTGCAATCCCAGTCCCCATTCGGGGAGGCTTTGCCCCCGCTTGGGGGGCGCGTCGTCAGGGTTCATCGAAGACAGTAAGGATCTGAGCAGGGAACCGGGTATGCCGATGGAGACAATGCTGAGTGAGCTTCTTTTGGTGGCCTTGTTGCTGGCCGTGGTGGTCGTCTCGGGCAAGGTCTGAGCGCGGTTCTCCGGCGTCAGCCCCCGACGGGCACAGCAAGCTCGGCTAGTAGCAGGTCTTGCGCGTTGATCGAATCGAGTTGCTCGGCACCGATGAGGCCATGGGACCAGATCTCGACTGTCCCCAGATGGGGGCATGGCCAACGGCCGATCACGGCCAGGCGATGAAGCTCACCGGCTCGTACTTGGCGATTGTGATCCGCCAGGCCCTGATCGCCAGCCCCTCCAGGCTGGTGAGCAACGCCGCCGTCTCACCGCCGGAGATCCAGTTCGCCTTGAGCAGCGGCAACTGTTCGCTCATCACCTCCATCGGCAGTTCCAGCAGCAGCAGGCTGGCCTCCCCAGCGGCTCGCTGCAGAGGGCCCTCCTCACTGCGCTGCCACAGGCGTAGCAGCAGTTCCAGAGCCAGGGTGCGGCCGTCATCACCGGGATCGAGCGCATCAGCAGCGGCGGCCCCCTGAGATTTGCCCGTGAGTGGCAGGGCGCGCTTGCCTGCAAACTCCACCAGGGCCAGAGCCACGAGATAGGGAGCGTCGGCCATGGAATTCATCCTGCGGAGCCGCACCACCCTGCCGGACCGCCCTTTCAGGCCAATGCCGCCAACGGCACCCCTGAGGAAGGTGCACAACCGGCTGCAGGCGGTGTTGAAGGGAATGAGCTGCGGAATGGTTCAAATCTGAGGGGCCCAGTTTCTTGATTAGCCACTGTTCCCGATTGGGGACTTCCCTTCCTCTGAACCGTGGCAGCAAATTGACTGTGCTTCCGGCCCATGAGGCCATTTCATAGCTTTGATTCAAGGTGACACTCCCTATCCCCACTGGGAGTTCAGTGATCCTTCCAGCGGTGATCTGCTGCGGATCGTGCCCGAGCGCGCATGGAAGCCCTGGCGGATGGAGCTGGCGTGCAGCTGCAGTTGGGCGAAACCCACGAAACATTCAAGGCTTACCCCTGCTGGTTCCTGTAGCCCACGGGTTCGGTGAAACTGGTGGATGAGGCAGCCGGAACCAGCCTCGAACTGCAGCTCACCCACCCCCTCGATCTGGTGATGCTCTGGACGGAGCCACCGCGGGCGATGGTCTGCATCGAACCCTGGAGCGCACCGCGGCAGGCCCTGCTGAGCGGCGACCGCAAACTCGAGCTGAGCCCCGGCGCCAGCACGAGACTCCACACCCGCTATGCGTTCACGGCAAGGCCCCGCGCCTGAGGATCGGATTGCCCCCAAACGGGGGCATCGCCCGAGCGGGCGGCTGATTGAGTCTGCAGGGACTCCGAAATGTTGCTGCCATGAGCCAGGCAACCTTCAGCATCTCCCTCACGATTGGCAAACTGGAAGCCAGTTATCCGCTGTACTGCAAGGCCCTGCGCATCTTGATCCGGGAAGAGAAAACCCTCCAGGAGATCCAGCGGAGCGTTTGCTGGCATCGCCTCGAGATTCTGTATCACTGCCTGCCAAGGCAGTACAAGGATCCAAACCAGCTTTATCTCCACCTCAAGCGAGAGATCAGCGCGTGAAGCGTGTACTGGCCATCATCCTTGGCGGCGGCGCCGGCACACGCCTGCAACCCCTGACCCTCACCCGTGCCAAGCCTGCAGTTCCCCTGGGCGGCAATTATCGCCTGATTGACATCCCGATCAGCAATTGTATCAATTCCGGCATCAGCAAGATCTACGCGCTTACGCAATTCAACAGTCAATCCCTCAACCGCCACATCAGCCTCACCTACAATCTTTTCTCAGCCTTCAACGGCGGCTTTGTCGAGGTGTGTCAGCCGACATCGAAAACTGAACCAGAGGCGACACGAAAACTGAGCCACCTGGACCCTTCAGGATCGATAAAGCCCACGGCGACGGCGGGGATGCTGGAAGCGGTGGTGAGCCCCCAGCAGGAGCCCTCGACCGCTGGTGTCGGCTTTGGCATGGCCCAGGCGAGCCGGCCCCGTGCACTACGGGGGCTGAACAGCTTGGAGGGGGCGATGCAGACGCCGGAGGAGGTACTGGTGATGCGGCAGCTGCTGGAGCGGGGCTGGATCCGCCGGCGGATCGCGGCGGAGCTGGGGATCTCGCGCAACATGCTGAATCGCTACCTGGCGATCGGTGACTGGCAGCCGTACAGCTCCGGCAATCGCTCCAGCCAGCTGGATGGGCACCAGGAGTGGTTGCAGCAGCAGTTCGAGCAGCACCACGGCAACGCCGAGGTGGTGCGGCAGGAGCTGTTGAAACAGAAGGGGATCCGGGTGAGCCAGCGGACGGTGGAGCGGGCGGTGCAGCCCTGGCGGGAGGCGCTGCGGCAGAGCGCTCAGGCGACGGTGCGCTACGAGACGCGGCCTGGAAAGCAGTTGCAGGCCGACTTTGGTGAGCTTTGGGTACCGATCGGTGGGGTGCAGACCAAGGTGCATTTCTGCCTCCTGACCCTGGGGTACTCCAGGCGGCAGTTAATCCGGGTGTACCGGCATCAGCAGCAGCGCCATTGGCTGCAGGCGCTGGAGGAGGCCTTCCACTTCTGGGGAGGGATTCCCGAGGAGGTTCTGGTCGATAACGCCAAGGCGCTGATCACTCTCAACAACCCAAGAACGGGAGAACTGGTGGTCAATCCCACCTTTGCCGCCTTTGCCCGCCACTGGGGTTTCACAGCCAAGGCTTGCTGGCCGCACCGGCCGCAGACCAAGGGGAAGGATGAGCGCGGCGTGGGGTACGTGAAACGCAGTGGCCTTGCCGGACACCGCTTTGACACCTGGGGGCAGATGGAGAGCCATCTGGAATGGTGGAACCGGGAGATCGCCGATGTGCGCATCCACGGCACCACGGGCGAGCAGCCGCTGGTGCGGTTTCAGCGGGATGAGGCGGCGGCGCTGCTGGCGCTGAACGGCAAGCCGTCGTATCTGGCGGAGCAGGAGTTCAGCCGTCGTGTCGCCAAGGATTGCTGCGTGCAGGTGGAGGGCAACTGGTACAGCGTGCCGGTGGCGCTGGTGGGCCAGAACGTGACGGTGCAGGTCCGCGATCAGCAGGTGCTGATCCGTCAGGCTGGCCGAATCGTGGCGCGCCACACCCGCCAGGAGGCAAACCAGCGATCCCGTCAGGTGATCGCTGGCCACTGGGCCGGTCTGGTGCCGCAGCGGGTGATTGAGGCCGCCCAGGCTGATGGTCTGGCGGAGGTGGTGACGCTGGATGCGGTGCGGCGCTCGTCGCTGGCGCGGCCCCTGAGCGACTACGCGGCGGCGGCAGCGGAGGTGGGCTGATGGCGCGGACCAGACAACAGACGCCAGCGCCTTCCCCGGCTGGACTCGCTGCTGCCGAGCCGGCCGATATCCAGCGGCTCGTGGAGGAGCTGGACTCGATGCTCAGTCGGCTGCGGCTGGGGGCGATCCGTGAGCAGTTGGACGGGCTGCTGGAGGAGGCGGCACAGCGGCAGCTAAACCTGCGTGAAACGCTGGCGTGGCTCTGCGCGGCTGAGGTGACGAGCAAGGAGCAGCGTCGGTTGTCGATGGCGTAGCCCCTGGCTTCCGCGAAGCGGTTGACCATTGCCCGCTTCCCGTTCGTGCGGACGATGGAGGGCTTTGAGTTCGAGGCGCAACCCTCGATCGATCCAGGCAAGATTCGTGATCTGGCCACCTGCCGCTGGGTCGCCAACGGCGACAACGTCGTTCTGCTCGGTCCGCCGGGTGTGGGCAAGACGCACCTGGAGGTGGCGCTGGGCAGGGAGGCGGTGGCCCGTGGCTACATGGTGCAGTTCACCACGGCGATGGAGCTGCTCGGGTCGCTGGTGAAAGGGCAGCAGCAGGGGACGCTTGAGGCAAGGCTGGCGCAGTACAGCAAGCCGAAACTGCTGATCATCGATGAACTGGGCTACCTGCCGCTCGAACCCCAGGCGGGGCACCTGTTCTTCCAGCTGATCTCCCGCCGCTACGAGCAGGGCAGTGTGCTGATCAGCTCCAACCGCCCGGTGGAGGAATGGGACGAGGTGTTTGGCGATCAGGTGGTGGCGGCGGCGATCCTCGATCGATTGATGCACCACAGCCATGTGGTGACGATCCGGGGCGACAGCTACCGGCTGAGGGAGAAACGCAGAGCCGGCCTGTTTCGCCCGCCTGCGGGCGGCTCCTCCTCGTCTGGCATCGGCGGCGTACCGCCACCGATGCCAGCCAAGGAGGCCTGAGGGGGGAACTGCCCTCCGGCATCGACAACGGACGACAACCAACGCAACCCATCACGGAACCCATGAGCAGGAAGAGACACCACCCCCATAAGGGCGGAACCACTCCGACTACCGAGCCCAAAGACCGCCCCGGGGTGGTTCAGTTTTCGGTGTCGGAAGTGGTTCAGTTTTCGATGTCGCTTGACAAGGTGCTGGCGGCCCAGCAGACCCCCGACAGTCCAAGCTGGTTTCAGGGCACGGCGGATGCCGTGCGCCAGTACCGCGAGTTGATCGAGGCTTGGGATGTGGATCAGTTGCTGATCCTTTCCGGCGATCAGCTCTACCGCATGGATTACCAGGCCTTCATCGAGGCCCACCGCGCCAGCGGTGCAGCACTGACGGTGGCGGCCCTGCCGGTGGATGCGGCAACGGCGGAAGGCTTCGGGCTGATGCGTTGAAGCGCGCCCTGGCGATCTACGAGAAAGCGCTGGGGACCGATCACCCCGATACCGTCTCAACGCGTGATCTACTGGAACAGTGCAGGAAAGCGCTCAGCAAATGAGATTCTGGCTTGCCATGAGCCCTCCCCTCCCTCAAGACCTGATCCGTCACGTGTTGTTTGTTGGTCTGCTGGCTCTCACGCTTGTTACCCCCTTGGCCGCTGCAGCGGCAACGGTGGTTTCTGTGGGCGATGGCGACACCCTCCGAGTCGAAGAAGCCGGGAGGAAGATCACGGATCCGGGTGGCCTGCATCGACGCCCCGGAGATGGCGCAGGCCCCCTACGGCCAGCAGGCCAGGCAGGCACTTCAGCAGCTGCTTCCAGTCGGCTCCACGGTGACGCTGAAAGCCCAGACCAAGGACAGGTACGGCCGCACCGTTGCGGAGGTGTTCACTCAGACCGGGGCCAATGCCGGCCTCTCCCTGATACAGCAGGGCCACGTCTTCGCTTATCGCCAGTACCTGAAGCAATGCGACGAATGGGCATACCTCGATCGGGAGAAGCTGGCTGAGCGCTACCGACTCGGTGTCTGGAGGGGTACCGGGGGGATCGAGCGACCTTGGGACTTCAGGGCTGCCGGACGGGGAAGCCAGAGCCAGCCGGTAGCGAGACCTCAGCGACCAGTGAACCTCACGATCATCAACGCGGGACCCAGGCCCAGCTCAGGCCGGCGGTGGTACTGCCGGACTGTGGGGTCTTGGGAGCATGCCCAGCAGCTGCTGAGAGAAGGGCACACCTACCTGGATGGCGAAGCCTGCGAGACGCTGCGCTGAAGGGTCGGGCAACCGCACCTTGCTGCTCTGGCCGACATCAGCAAGTTCGTTATGGTCCGACTAACTGATGCTTCACCAACATGGCCCTCACTGGATATGAACTACTGACCAAAGTCAAGGAGCAGGGCGATGCTTCTAAATCCGATCTGGTACGGGCCGCCGGCTACGTCAGCACCAAGAAGGTCGGCAGCGAACGGCTGAACTTCACCGCCTTCTACGAGGCCCTGCTGGAGGCCAAGGGGGTGAGTCTCGGAGAGGGTGGCGGCAACGGTAAGGGTCGCGGTGGCCGCAGCCTGAGTTACGTGGCCACGGTGCAGGGGAACGGCAACCTGCTGGTGGGTAAGGCCTACACCGCCATGCTTGATCTCAGGCCCGGCGATGAGTTCGAGATCAAGTTGGGCCGCAAGCAGATCCGGTTGATTCCTGCTGGTGGCGCTGACGAAGACGAGTGAGTCGGGTGGCTTGTCCCCCCCGTCGCTCCTACGTCAGCAAGGTTGCCTTGGTTGACTGCGAACAACCGGGAAGGCCTCAGGCCCCCAGCTCTTCTGCCAGGGCCAGCACAGCCGCATGGACAGGCTCATAGCGTTTCAGTGCCTCCAGCTGCTCCGGGCTACCAGGCTCCAGACCTTGAAGTTTGCTGAGGAGGGTGGCCAGCTGCTCTCTCAGCTCCACCAGCCGGACATTGCGAGGGTCAGGCTCGGGCATCGTTGTTCAGGCCTCCAGGGATCGACTGTGCCCCCACCACCTCCCCGAGTTCGACGCACTCGCCGTCAGGCCTTCCGGCGCTGGCCCAAGCCCGCTGGCCAGATCTAACGGTCTCGGGGTGTCCCATGTCAATCAGGTTGACGGGCGCTCAACCAGATCGTCGTCGGACAGTGCCCACCACCAAGCTCCATGGAGAACAGCCGTTCGATCGGGCTTCAACCTCTGATGCCCGGTGTCAACTACGTAGACGGCCGCCTATCTAATCGTCGCCGGGCACGTTGCTGAGCTTGACACCGCGGAAGTCCCCTTTTGCCTGCTTCTTTCCTTCCTTAGGGGCACCGAATCCCTCGCCAGGACATGAGGGTGGAGGCGGAGGATCCTCCTGCCAATCGCTCTGCTCCAGGGAGGCGTGGGAGGCCCAGGCCTGCAGCAGGGTGCCGTCCACGGAGAAGTGCTCGCTGCTGAGCAGCGGTTTCACCTCCGGTGCCCCCATCAGCTTCTCCAGCAACTTGCCCATGACGGCCTCTTTGAGGAGCCGATCGAGATTCTTGGTGAATGTGGTCGGATGCCAGATCACATCGTCAGGGCTGAGGCCCACAAACCAGCGGAACAGCAGGTTGTAGTGGAGCTACTCCAGCAGCAGCCTCTCAGATCGGATGCCATAGAACGCCTGCAGCAACGAGGCCAGAAGCAGTTGCTCTGGCGGCACCGATGGCCGCCTTTCAGAGGCATACAACTGGCAGAAGGTGGGATTGAGTCGATCGAGGGCCTGATACGCCAGCTGCCGAATCCGCTGGAGCCGGTGATGGGCCGGCGGGATCCGCTCCTCGATCGAGACGTAGGAGAGCAAAGAGCCGCTGTGATCCTGTTGACCTCGCATCAGAACTGGGGAAGTTGCCCCATTTTCGCAGAGGTGTCAGGGTTTTTCAGCGAACCCTTGTGGCCTGGATCCGCTTCCTCAGTCGCCGGCTCCAGGCCAGGGCTGAGATGGTGCCGAAGATCGGCAAGGGTCCGGGAACGGACTGCGCTGGGATACTCGGGATCCCCTGGATGCGGAATGCAAACGCCTGTCCACCACTCGGCAAAGGGACCGGGTCTGAACCGTAGCCGAAGCCATTACCGGGATTCTGCCAAACGGCATCGGCACCAGTGATCGTGTCGGATTCAGCCCAGTACCATTGTCCTCCGGATATAGACCTGACAATCTGGGCGGAGAGCCAGTACGTACCGGGTGATAAGTCGTACGCTAAGGAATCGAAGAAAAGGTCCGAACCCGTCTCTGTGCCAGTGAAGCTCACCAGGGGACTACCCGAAAGATTGGGCGTCGACCAGATGGCCGCCAGAACCTGAACATTTTTGGCTGAGCTTCCATCCTCCGTACCGTAGACAATGATCGAGGTCAATGTGGTGGGCGCAGTGACGGTGAAATCGTCAAATCCGGCCGAGCTGAAGTCAGGGAGATCCGGGAACACCTGAGACGTGGTGTCGAAGGCGTTTCGGGGCTGATCGAGCAGGGTGATTGCCTCGGCCCTGAAGGGAAGAAACGGAACAGCAAGAAACGCCAGCAGGCTGATCGCGCTTGAGAGTGACGGGCGATGTAAATGAAAAGAGGATTTCATGGTGCTGATGACGTATCGGGTACGGGGTGTGATTCAACGTGATGGTTGGTGCTGGTCGTGGGCCGGGAGTCAACTGGTCAATCCGGCTCTCCTCCGTGCGGAAGTGGTGGAGGAGGTCCGGAACACCGCCAGGGAGAAGGTCAGTGGATCGCTGCTGAGGTCTCCATCGGAGGCGCGGACCGAAAAGTCAACCAGACCACCCGGGTACAGGGCGGGAACGGCCCAGGTGAGCACCCCTGTCACCGGATCCAGAATCGCCCCGGCAGGGCCGGCGAGCAGCTGGAACCGGAGTGAGGAACTCGGGTTGGGGTTGGTGGTGGCGAGCCGCAAGGTCAGGGTCTGCCCCGCAACCGCAACCAGGGCCAGGGGCCCGGGGTTCTGAAGCACAGGAGGCTGAATGGCGCCCACCACGGTCACGGTGGAGGTGACGGCGGAGGAGTCGATCTCGCCATCATTCACGCTCCACCGGAGTGTTCGTGTGGTGTCACGGCCACCATTGGTGGGATCCGAACTGCTGGAGCTGAACGTGATGGAGGCAAGCACCGCCTGATAGCGGGCCAGCGTGTCGGTGCCGCTGAGCGTGAGCACCCCGGTGCCGGCGTTGTAGTTGGCGCTGATGGCCGTACCCGCCTTCGTGGCCGTGAGCGTGTCGCCTGGGAGGAATCCCGAGGTGATCGCGACGCGGGCCGAGGTGAAGCTGGTGCTGTCGCCATCGGAGACCGTGATCGCCGGTGCCGCCGCCACCGCCGCAGTGCCCTCAGTGAAGGTCACCGTGTTGCCGGTCCCGGCGAGCAGCGGAGCCTGGTTGAGGCCGACCACGCTGACGGCACTGGTCAGTGGGTTGGAGTCCAGCGAGCCGTCGTTCACCTGCCAGGTGAGGCCGCGGCTGGTGACCGTGCCGTAGTTGGTCGGGTTCGGGCTCGTGGAGCCGAACGTGACGGAGGCAAGCACCGCCTGATAACGGGCCAGCGTGTCGGTGCCGCTGAGCGTGAGCACCCCGGTGCCGGCGTTGTAGCTGGCGCTGATGGCCGTACCCGCCGTGGTGGCCGCGAGCGTGTCGCCTGCAAGGAATCCCGAGGTGATCGCGACGCGGGCCGAGGTGAGGCTGGTGCTGTCGCCATCGGAGACCGTGATCGCCGGTGCCGCCGCCACCGCCGCAGTGCCCTCGGTGAAGGTCACCGTGTTGCCGGCCCCGACAAGGATCAAGGTTGGCGCGGTTGGCGCGGCTGGTGGGACGTTGATCACCCGCACGCCGGTGAGCGACTCGAATGTCCCGCCGTCCTTGTCGGTGATGACGCCGCGCACTATCCGTGTGCCCCCATCCTTCAGGAGAATTCCGGGAACGACGGCCGTGGCCGCGGTCGAGCCGGTGATCTCGAATACGCCGTCATTGTCGAAGTCGTAGGAATAGGTAAAGCCGGCAGCGGCATCCGCGGCGGACGGATCGCTCGGGTTGACGAAGCTGACCGTCGCCGACCCGCCTTCATTGACCGGTCCACCGGTGCCCTGGGTCGAGTTGGTCAGCTGGGCGAGCGGCGCGACGTTCCGCACCTCGACATCGAGCGTGGTGGCGTTGGCGAAGCTGCCGTCCTCGTCGATGAGCAGAACGCTGATGGTCCGCAATGCGGGCCCATCGGTGTAGACATGCGTCACCTGCAACGTCGGCACCAGGCCGTTGGCGGCGCGGGCCGGCGCGTCGACAGTTTGCGCTGCCGAGCCGTCGCCCCAGTCGATGCTGTAGCGGCTGACGGTGTCGGTGCCACGGTCTTCGGCAGGGCCGATCTGCAGCGTGAAGTTGCCGCCTTCGTTGACCGTCACGCGGGTGCTGCTGGCCGCAGGCCCGCCGGCCAGCAGCGACGTCGAGCTGCCGATGCCCCGGAGCCGCGTGCTGGGCGCGGCGTTCTCGACCTTGACGTTGCGCGTGGCGGTGAAGCGGCCGTCCTCGTCGACCGCCGTGACCACGATCTGCCGGCTGCCGGCACCGCTGTCGTCGCTGTAGCGGTGCGTGGCCTGCCGGGTGTCGCCGTCCCAGCGCTCGCTGACGCCGTCGCCCCAGTTGATGTCCCAATGGTCGATGCGGTCGGTGCCCGGGTCGGTGCTGGCCAGGTCCAGCGCATAACTGTCACCTTCGATGATCGTCGCCGGACCCGACAGCGTGATCGTCGGCGCCACGTTGGCCACGGTCACCGCCTTGGTGGCGCGGTAGACGCCGTCGTCGTCCTGCGCGGTCACACGGATGGTCAAGGCACCGTTGTCGGCAAACACGTGGTTCAGCGTTGCGGTGGCGGCGTCGACGGTCTGGCTGCTGCCGTCGCCCCAGTCGATGGTCCAGCGGTTGATGGTGTCGCGGCCGGGGTCGCTGGCGCTGAGCTTCAGGCTGTAGCTCTGGCCTTCGGTGCCCTTCGCCGCGCCTTGCAGCGTCAGCTTGGGCGCCACTTCGGCGACGCGCACGCCGGTGAAGGCCTCGAACGAGGCACCGTCGCGGTCGGTGACGGTGGCACGCACGGTGACGATGCCGGCGTCGCGCAGGAAGGCCGACGGCACCGTCACCTGGGCCGTGCCCAGGTCGATGAAGCCGGCTTCGAACACGCCATCGTTGTCGAAGTCGAAGGAGTAGCGGAAGCCGCTGCCATCGGCACTGGACGGGTCGCGCACCTGGCTGAAGCTGACCCAGGCGCTGCCGCCTTCGGCCACCGCCATGCCAGGGCTGAGCGTGCTGTTGCTCAGGGTGGCCGTGGGCGCGGCGTTGAGCACACGCAGGGTTGCGCTGCCGGCCACGTAGATGTTGCCCGCATAGCCCACCTGCACGCCGACGCGGTAATCGGCCGTGCCGTTGTCCATGCCCATCGCCCTGAGGTCGGCGGGCGACAGTGTGATGTTGCCGCCGGACTCGGTTCCGACACGCGATTCGTCGCCGTAGACACCGTCGCGGTCGAGGTCCCAGCTCCAGGTCAGCGGGCTGCCTGCGGCCACGGCCCGCAGGGTCACCGGCTGGCCTTCACTGATCTCGAGGGCCGTGGCCAGGCCCACCGTGGTGATGCCGGGCACGGGCGGCGTGACGGCCACGGTCGGCCCCTGCTTGGTGTAGGGGGGGGAAGGCTCCTTGTTGTCTTCGTCCCTGGCCGTCACCACGGGCGTGAAGCTGCCCGGCGCCAGGTAGACATGGCTGGCCAAGACGGCGTCGCTGGCCAGGATGTCGTGCGCGCTGCCGTCGCCCCAGTTGATGTGCCAGGACCTGACCTTGTCATTGCCGTCGTCCTGCGCACTGAAGCTCAACACATAGGGCTGGCCGATCAACGCATTGCTGCCACCAGTCACCGTGAGCGTCGGTGCCTTGTTGTCGATGGTGAGCACGCCGGTGTCGTTGGCCACGCTGCCGGCGCTGTCGGTCACGCGTAGCGTGACCTCCCAGCGGCCGTCGTCGCCCAGGCCCAGGGCCTGCAACTGGGCCCATGACAGCGTGGGCACCAAGCCAGTGGCGTCGTCGAACAGGCCGTCGCCGTTGAGATCCCAGCTGCTGCCGACGATGCTGGTGCCGGTGGCTGCGAACGCGCCGCCGTTCAACACCAGACTGGCGCCTTCGGTCAGCGCATAGGGCCCGCCCACCTGTGCCAGTGAAGGCACGAAGCCGGGGATGGCTTCGATGCTGGCGTAGGTGACGGTGCCGAAGTCCGCAGCATTCACGCGCAGCGTGCCGTCAGGCAGGGAGGGCTTGGCCGGCAAGATGGCGCGAACGTTGCCGGCGCTGTCGCGTCCGCTGCTGAAGAACAAGGTGTCGCGGTCCAGCGCACCGCCGGGGCCGCCGGTCAGGCGGATCATGGCTGTCGAGGGCAGCTTCTCGCCGGCGATCTGCACGCTGTCGTTGCCCGCGCCCAGTCCCAGCGTGAAGGCGTTGTCCGCGGCCACCTCGCGCACGTCGACCACGTCGGCGTCGGCGCCGGTGTCCAGGTTGAAGTTCGCGTTCGCGGTGTCGGAGCGCACCGAGACGCGGTCCTGCCCGTCACCGGTCTGCACCACGGTGCTGGCACCCAGGTTCAGCAGGTCGATGCTGTCGGCGCCGCCGGCCGACTTCAGCGTCAGCCCGTTGACCGGTGCGGCCTGGATCTGGCGGATCACGTCGTCTTTATCGCTGGTCTGCAGGGTCAGGCTGTTGAGCAGCACGGTGGGGCCAGTCACCGTCGGCAGCGGCAGGGTGTCCACCGTGTCGAAACGCACCGTGAAGCTGCGCCCCAGCTGGCTGGCCGCCGGCAGCTGGGCAAAGGCGGCCAGGCCGGCATTGGCGTTGCCGAAGCCGGCTGACGACGACAGGTAGAGCTGGCCGTCGGGCGCGCCCGCCAGCGCCGTGGGCGCGGCCAGGCCGGCGCCGCCGCGCAGGATCTGCGTGAAGCTCAACTGCCCGCTGCTGCGGTCGCGCGTGAAGGCCGTCAACGTGTTGCCTGTGGGCCCGGTGGCCAGCACATAGACCAGCGTGCCGTCGGCCGACACCTGCACGTCGATGGCGCCGGCCAGGCCACGGATGCCATTGACGTTGTCTGTCAGCAGCGAATCCGTCAATTTGGTCAGCGTCGTGGTGCCCAGCCCCCGCTGATACACGTGCAAGGTGCCGGTCGATCCGGTGACGTAAACATGCTCCTTGTGTCCGTCGGCCGACTTCACCACCGCGACAGCAGTCGCGCCGGCGATGCCGCCCTGCGCGCCGAGGTCCGCCAGGGTGCTGCCGTCCAGCATGCGCAGTTCATTGCCCCTGACCGCATAGACCAACTGCTCATCGACGCTGAAGGCCAGGTCGACGGTGCCGGTCCACTGCTGTGGGCTTTGGCTGGCAGCGGACAAGTCGCCGCTCGGGCTGCGGGTCAGAAAACCGATGCCGTCGGCGCCAGCATGCACAACCCGGGTTCTGCCGACGGCCAGCACGTCGTACTGGGCGGCACCGCTGGACCCCGCGAACGTCCGCGGGACCGCCAGATCGCCCGTGACGTCGCGCGAGAACACCGACAACCGCTTATCGACGTTGCTGATCGCGTAAACCTCGTTGCCCTCAGGCCCGATGGCCACGTCGCTGGCACCGTCGAGGCTGGTGATGCCATCCACCCCGTCGGCCAGGTGCTGGCGCAGGTTGAAGCCACCGGCGTCGACGACCACCAGACCGTCCTGGCTCGGGCTGACGGCGTAGACCTGCGTGGTGGACTGCTGGTAGGTGTGCGACTGGCCCGCACTGTCGACCAGGGTCAGTGACCAGCCATCAAGTGTGCCGACGTTGCCGGTCTTGTTGTCGGTGACCCACAGCGTCCAGTTGCCGGCGGGTGTCGGTGTCGACCCGTTGAAGGCGCTCAGCGCGCCCGTGGGCCGGAAGCTGCCGGTAAAGGGCGCCGTGCCCGAGGAGATCGCTGTCGCTGCCTGGTCGTCGAACACGGTGCCGACGAAGTTCTGGCCCGCGCGACCGCTCGCCGACAGCAGCGTGACCTGGCGGCCGCTGGGGTCGACCAACTGGATGGACAGGTCGCCATTGAAGGCGTGCGTGATGTCCAGGCTCACGTTGACGTCGCTGATGGTCAGCCGATCCGGCACGCGCAGCTGCGACACCGTCGTCTGCAGGTCCCGAATCGGCAGGTTGGCCACCGCCAGGGCCTGCAAGCCGCTGACCGCCGTGGCCGGCGGGAAGGTCGGCACCGTGGCCTTGACGACTTGGGCATTGTCCACGCCGGCCTTCAGGAGCTGCTCGACCCCCAGGTCCTTCACGCCAGCGCCGTCGAACGCGGTCGCGCGCACCGACACGTCGCTGGTGTCGGGCACCAGCGTCACCCACACCTGCTCCGCATCCAGGTAGATGATCGTCTCCGTGCCGCCCAGCGTGCTTTGCTTCAACGTAGACAAAGCAGTGCCATTCAATCCGATCTCCGGAAGGAGCACCGGCACTTTGGAGACGTTGGCGACGAAGACGAAGTCGAAGCCTGGATAACTGGCCCTCATCGCCACCGGCACGTGGTTGTCGTTGGTGTCCAGCCGCAGCACCGCCAGCAGGTCGTTGGCGGAGGCTGACAGGCCCAGCGTCGCCGGCGTCACCGATGCGGCCAACAGGCCGAAGGTCGCCGCCCCCGCCGGCAGCCCGGCAATCAGCGGCGTTGTGACGTTGTTGTTGTAAGGATTAAAAGCGACCGGGCCTTTAACTGTCTCGGCGACTTTATCCCCGAATCGATAGGTGTCACTGGGTCCACTCCCTGCATTGCTGCCAAAGACAAGCCGCCCATTCGCGCCACCCGGAGCAGCTGAATTCGTCGCCGGACTGAGCCCACCGGCTCCGCCCGATGTGTCGACCTTGGTGCTGCCGGCATTCAAGATCGAGCCCACCAGCTTGACCGTGCCCCCCGCGCCGCCGCCGCCGCCACCGCCGGCGCCGCCGGCGCCGCCATTGCCACCCTTTGCTCCGCGCCCTCCAGCACCACCGTCTTTGGAGAGAACAGGACTTTTCGGGTCGCTGCCCGTATCGCCGGTGGTTCCAGTCTCGCCACTTTCACCATTGCCGCCGCGCGCACTGACTTGAGTGGCCTCAGCGAAGTCGAGCCTGCCCTGCGCCCACAGCTCCAATGCGCCGCCTCCTCCGCCACCATCGCCGCCAGCACCCCCTTGCCCGCCAGCACCCCCTTGCCCGCCACCACCCCCGCCGCCGCCGCCGAGAATGGCGCCTATTTCCGGAACATTTTCAAAATCACCACCACCACCACCGCCACCGCCACCACCGCCACCACGTCCACCGCCGGCGCCCTGGCCGCCGGCTGACCCGCCGCCACCGCCCGAAATCAGGTCACCTGACCCGGCGTTGGCGCCTGGCTTGCCTGCCGCGCCAGCAAAGCCATTGGTGCCGTTGCTGCCCGGTTTTGCGATGCCCCCGTTGCCCTTGTCAGCAGCACCTGCACCTCCGCCTGCCCCGCCGGTGCCTCCAAAGCCGCCCAGCAGGCCGCCGGCACCGCCCGCGGCGCCCGCTGCGGTGGAGTTAACGCCTGGCACGCCGGAAGTGCCCGAGGCGCCGCTGCCGCCTGCGCTACCGCTGCCGCCTGCGCCACCGCTGCCGCCTGCCTTGGCCTCGTTAAATAGACTACTGCCGACACCCCCGCCACCGCCTCCGCCCCCGCCAGCAACATCACCGTTACCTGATCTGCCACTCTTTCCACCTGTCTGAATAATAGTTTCCGGCTTCCCCCCGCTCCCACCCTTTCCAGTACCAGTCCCGCTTGCACCCCCGGCACCCCCGTTGCCGTTGCCGCCATTGCCGCCACCCGTGCCATTGAAACCGCCGTTATCACTACTCAAGCCAGTACCCCCGATGCCGCCACCGCCACGGGAGTCCTTCTCTGACGCAGCCACATCGAACGTGACGTTCTTGCCGACGGAGATGTCGTTGGCAGCCCAGATCGACAAGGCATTCCTGCCTAGCGCCCTGATCGTGGTGCCCTCCGGGATCACCAGGTCGCCCGCGAACTTGAACTGGGTGATCGAGCCCGCCAATGGCACCACCGAGAGCGGCACGCCAAAGAAGTTGGATCCGTTGCCGAACTGTCTGTCGTTGTTGAACTTTCCATCCCGCGTGTAGTCCACAATGACGGAGGCGAAATTCACGTCTGTGTCGAACCACAGATCGAAGATCGACTCATTGACCGCTGTGTTCGGGTTGTTGACGAAGGTCGTCTTCGGCACCTCCGTCACGCTGACGGTGAAGGGCTGTCCTAAGAACAAGGTCTGCTTGACCGACAGGTTGTCGATCCACACATCGGTGCTGCCCAGTTCGATGACCAGCGAAAGCAGCGATGCAAAGCCGGGATTGTTGGTCAGGTCGACCTGCAACGACGTCAATCCTTGGGCACCATTGAAGGCCAGTTCCTGGGTGACGCTGGCGCCGCTGGTCGTGGTGCCGCGAAGCTTCACGGTGCGGTTGCCGGCCTTCAGCGCCGCCAGGTCCAGCGCGTTGACTGCGAACGCACTGCCGTTGACGAGCTTCACGGTGATGCTGTTGGTGCCCGCGCCGACCGCCAGCGCCGGACTGCCCAGGCTGTTGCGGGCCAGGCTGTTGCCCGTAAAGCTAAAGCCATCTTCCTCGTACGAGACAAACGGCGTCGCCGGCAGGCCGTCGAAGTCGATCACGTTGTTGCGGCTGGGCAGCGTGTCGGTCGATGCGCCGCGCTCCAGCACCACGCGGCCCGACACCAGTTCGACCCGGTTGGCGTCGAGCGTGGCTTCCACCGGGTTGCTGGTGGACACCACGGTGAGGCTGTCGTCGGCCAGTCCCTGGGCCCCATTGCCGCCGACGATGCGCAGGTCCTTGGCGATGTCGGCAAAGACCAGGTCGATGCTGCTGGGGCCGCCCTGCGAGGCCTGCAGCTTGCCGTCCAGCACCGTCCAGTCGACCACGCCGGTGTAGGCCCGGTTGTCGACCTGCAGTGACTCGGCATCCACGCTCAGGTTGGTGATCAGGTTGCCGTGCACGCGGGTCGACGAGCCGGCCACCGTGGCCCAGGGCGCGGCCGGGATGTCCAGCACCACGGTGTCGACGCCGTTACCGCCCTTGATCTCTGCCGTGGTGCCCGTGGCCGCGCTGGGAATGCGCTTGACGGTGAAGGTGTCGTCGCCGTTGCTGCCCTCGATCTTCAGCTTCAGGTCGGGCAGCGCGATGTCGAGCGTGATCGCGTCGCTGTTCGAGCCCAAGGCCAGCTCGGCGATGTCGAAACGCTCGAACTGCACGCTGCCGATCGGGCCCAGATTGCTGAGTTGTCCTTTGCCGGCGGCTTCACCCAGCACGGCGCCGCTGGTGGGGGTGCCCACCTGGCTGATGTCGAAGCGCAGGGTGTCGCTGCCGGCCAGTTCACCGCCGCTGATCGTCAGTGCGCCGCCGCCGCGCAGCGTGGCCTTGTCGTCGCCGGCACCCAGGTCGATGGTGGTGTCGGCATGCGCGTTCTCCACCGTCAACTCGTCGGCGCCGTCGCCCAGGTGGATCGTCGTCGGGATCACGGTGTCGGCCAGGGTCAACCGGTCGGGCTTGCCAGCCAGCGTGAGGTCCAGCGACGCGAACTCGGAGAAGTCGATGCGGCCGCCGCCGCCGCCCATCGCAAAGCCCGTCAGCGCACCGGCCTCCAGCAGTCCCGGCACCGAGCGGCTGTCGGTGTTGGCGCTGTCGTCGATGCTCAGTGTGTCGGCCCCCGCCCCACCCAGTAGCACCAGCGGCGCATCGAGGTTCAGCAAGGCCCGAGCGGCACCCAGCCTGGCATCACCAATTACCACCGCATCGGCGCCACCGCGCAGGTCGACCTTCGTGGCTGTCGCCAGGTCCCAGACGCGCAGGTGGTCGACACCGTCACCCAGCGACAGGTTGACCTGGCTGGCACCGGCTGTTTGCAACACCACCTGGTCGTAGAAGCCGGCGGCCAGCGGGTTCAGTACGCCGGGCATGCCGGCGCGCAGCTGGTTGCTGGTCAGCAGCCAGTCGGTGCTGGGAGCGGTCTGGTCGTTCGTGAAGTCGACCTGCTCGACGTTGTGGGTCACCAGACCCGCCGCCGCAGCCGTGCCCAGCGGCGCGCCCAGCAGCGTGGCCTGCACGCGGTCGGCTCCGCCGCCGCCATCCACCGTGACGCGCCGGCTCAAGCCGGGCACGATGACGTTGTCGGCGCCGCGGCCCAGCCGCAACTCGACGCTGTCGACCGCGGCGTCGTAGGTCAGCAGGCCCGGGCTCAGCGTGGAGGTCAGCCCGCTGGCATCCACGGTCACCGATTGGTCGGCCACCTCGGCACTGCCGTCGAAGACCACCGCGTCGGCCCCACTGCCGCCCTTGACGTCGAAGTTGGCCTTGATGCCGGCCAGCGAACCGTCCTTGCCCACGGTGACGGTGTTGGCCCTGCCGCCCAGGGCCAGCGTGGTCGCCCCGTTGAGGCCTTCGATGGCCAGGGTGTTGTTGCCGGCCCCGGACTCGATGCGAACCGTGCCAGTGGGGGTGCCGATGACGCGCAGGTCGCTGCCACTGCCGGCACTGCCCAGGGCGCTGCCACTGCCGGCACTGCCCAGGGCGAGCGTCAGGTTCTCGACGCCCGCCAGCGTCAGCCGGTCCTCGACCGTTGCCCCACCCACGGTGCGCGACACGCGCAGCTCGCCGGCATACAGCTGCAGCGCGGTGGCGCCATCCACCGTCTTGCCGTCGGGCTCGATGTGCACGCTGTCGGTGTCGGCGCCACCTTGCAGCGCCACGTTGTCGAAGGTGCTGATCAGCGTGTCATTGCCGCCGTTGCCGTCGAGGGTCACGGCGATCAGGCTGGACACGTCCACGGTGCCGGCCGAGACCTTCAGTGTGTCGGCGCCGCCCAGGCCGCGCACCGCCAGCTGGTCGCGCCCGGGTGAGCTGTTGATGACGTAGAAGCGGCTGTTGCGGCCGGCCGTGGTGTTGGTGAGCTGCACCATCCCCTTGCTGATGGTGCTGCCCGTGCCACCCGTGGGGTCGGCGGCCAGGTTGGTCTGGCTGAAGTCGCCCTTGACGCCCTGCACCGTCAGCGTGTCGTCCGCCGCGCTGCCGTTGTAGATGACCCGGTCGCCATCGGTGTCGCTGCCGCCGCCGTTGTCGGCGCTCAGGTCGACGGCCAGCTGGATGACGTCGGTGCCGCTCAGGTCCTCGATGGTGATGGTGTCGGCGCCGCCGCCGGCGGTGACCGAGATCTCTTCGATGTTGTCCAGCACCAGCTGCGCCGCTGCCGCGCCGCCGGCGCTGCTCTGCACGCGCACGGTCTGTCCGCTGCCCTTGCTCAGCGTGACCGCATCGGCGCCCGAGGTGCCGCCGATGGTGATGCGGTCGTTGTCAGCGCCGCCGGCCACGTTGTTGTCTTCCACCAGCGTGTCGCTGCCCTGGTCGGGTGCCCAGGTGTAGGTGTCGCCGTCAAGGCCGCCCAGCAGCCGGTCGTCGCCCAGCCCGCCTGCCAGGCGGTCGTCCCCGCTGCCGCCGTCCAGCGTGTCGTCCCCGGCCATGCCGCTGAGTGAATCGTTGCCACCGCCGCCATCGAGGCTGTCGTCGTTCGTGCCGCCGATCAGCACGTCGTCGTCGAGCCCGCCGCGCAGCGTGGCCTTGCCGCTGCCGGCGTACGACAGCGTGTCGTTGCCCGCGCCGCCGTCGAAGTTGACATCGGCCTTGACGCTGGCATCGACCACGATCGAGTCGCTGCCGGTGCCGCCGCTGGCGACGATGCGTTTGACGCCGGTGAAGGTTTGCTGCACGCGCTCGACGCGCTTGCCGCCTTCGAGCACGAGGAACTTGACGTCCAGGGTTTCACCGCCGTTCGGGTTGGCCGGGTCGGTGAGCCCGCGTGAGGTGATGCTGTAGCCCTCGTCGTTAAATCCTTCAGTCGAGGGCTCCTCTTTGCCGGCGCGCCCCGGGGCCGTGTTCTCGCGCTGACTGGCGCTGTCTTCGCCCATGAACAGGTTCAGCGTGCCGTCCGTCACCGCGCCGATCGTGGGCGGGTTGGTGCGGGCACCGGCCAGAACATCTATGTCGCTGAGGGTGTAGATGTTGAAGTCAAAGATATTGATCTCGGCGAGCGTGTACTCCTCGTCGATCAGCGTCACCTTGAAGGGGTCGGCGCCCACGCTGGCGTTGACAAACGCCTCCAGGCCGGCCGTCAACGCGCCCGAGCTGTTGAACACCGCCAGCGGGTCGGCATTGGCGATCGCCGCCAGCTCGCCGAGGCGAACGCGGCCGTCGTAGGTGTAGCCGTCGGTTTCGGTGGGCACTGGGGTCGGCTGGCCGTTGTTCAGCTTCTCGATGTAGTCGGCCTGCGCGCTGTTCTGTGGGTTGGGCAGGTCGTTGAGGTCGAAGAAGACGCTGGTGTCAAAGAAGACGTTCACGCCGGCGTCGAACTCAGCAATGAAGATGTCGCCGCCGATGCCCGCACCGGCGGTCATCTTGGCGGACAGCGTGAGCTCCGGGCGATCGCCATCGTCTCCGCTGCGGCGGTCGCCGTCCTGTAAGTCGTCGGGCGCGTCATCGCCAAAATGGTCGTCGAAGTAGAAGCCGTCCGACAGGCGGTAGCGGTTGTCGCTGATGCTCTTGGTCAGTGCAGTATCGCTGGAGAAATCCAGTTGGCGCTTCAACGACTGGGCGCCCAGCAGGTCATAGCCGGCGTCGAAATCGAGCTCGGCGTCCAGAAGAAACTGCAGCCGCACGTTCAGGATCGGCAGCGCCGGGATCGGAAACTCCTTGCCGAAGGTGTAGCCGAAATTCAGGTCGGCCCCGAAGGTGATCAGCTCCGCCGAGGTGTCGCCGCGCAACATCCCGAGGATGGAGCTGGGATCGTTGAGGAAGGGCAGGTTCAGACTGCCGTTGACGCCGGCATAGATGTCGGAGAACGTCTTGCCCGAGGTCTGTTTATTGTCGATGTCCTTGAGCAGGGTGCGGTTGACGTTCTGTCGCGTCAGTTCGGGCTTCTGCGGGTCGGTCTTCTGCGGGGTGTTCGCATCGGCCCCGCTGCGCTTGTTGTTGGCGGTGAGCTGCAGGCCGAAGGTCCCGAGGTCCACCGATGTCGTGGGCAGGCCCTCGGCGATGGGCTTGAGGTCGAAGAAGGCGTCGAGGTAGCCGAGGACAATCTTGGCATTGGTCAGCTTGCTGAGCTTCGCGTTCTTTTGCTCGGCTGTCAGACTGCTATCGAGGCTGACGCTGGCCAAGCCCAGATCGATCGGGGTGACACTGCCGTAGCCGATAGCCTCGCCGATCTCGCTGAGCACCGGGATCGGGAAGGTCAGAAAGTCGACGATCGGTTTGATCGGGCTGAGTGCCGTTTGCAGCGCCTTCACCGTGGGGTCGAAGAACTCGCTGAAGAAGGTTCCCAGATCGAGCTCAACCTCGCTGTAGTCGAGATTCACCGGGCTGCCGAACTGTTCGGCACTTGTGTCGGCGTTAACGAAGGTCTGGGTGAGCTTGACGTCGGATTGCACACCCAGGTTGAACACCCGCTCTGATTCGTCCACTTTGGCGAAGTCCGGGATCATCGCGGCGTCGATGTCCAGGTTGACCTCGACCTCTCCGGTCACCAGGCCGATGGTGGCCACGGTGGCCATCTCGGGCAGCGTCACGCGCAGGTCGGCGCCACCGCCGGTGACGTCGATCTTGAAGGTCCCGTCGAACCGGCTGGCTGCGGGGGCCACCTCAGGCGTTCCCGCATCCATCTGGATCAGCGCGCCGAAGATGCCCGCCGTTCCCTTGGCGGCCAGCTTGCTGTCGCTGCCGCCGTCGAGCACGGCGCTGACCTTGTCCAACCGCAACTCGTCGACGCCTCCGGTGCCGAAGTAGACCGTGGTTGAGCCACCCGCTTCCTGGGTGGCGCCGAACTTGAGGTCGAAGGTCCAGTCGAAATCGAGCAGTACCTCGTCTGTGTTGCCCAGCCGCGCAGCCAGCAGGGGGTTGTCGCCCAGCGCCAGGTCGAGGTCAAGGCGCTCAGACTTGCTGCCGGCCAGCGTCAGGGCGAACCGGGTGTCCTGCTGGTCTGTGGTCGACGTGACCGTGATCGCGTCGTTCTTGATCATCGGACCCAGCGCGCCGCGCAGCGCTGCTACCACGTCGGCTGACGAAACCGGCACACCGCTTCCCTTGGCGGTGGAAAAGCTCTCCAGCTTCTTTGCGATGTCCTGCGCGATCTTGCCGGAGGGGATTTCTGCCAGTTGCGTACCGATCAGCGGGATGGGCGCCGAGAACACGCTGCTGTCGAGTTGCTCCTGCACCGTGTCGAAGTAGCTTGTGAAAGCATTCGCAGTGATCTGTCCCAGATCGGCCGACAAGAGCAGCTGCGGCTCGACCATGTCGAAGTCGAGCCTGTGCCCTTCAACGTCCGAGAATGCCGTGCTGGTAAACGTCTGTGACTCGATGTCACCGGTCTCGTGTTCCAGCTGCCAGTCACCACCGAGTGCAGCGGCACCGGTCAAGTCGGTGGAGGCGGCGACATCCGCGCCAGTCAGTTCTGCGAGGTCTTGAACGAAAGCGACACCCCTTTCGCCCTCGGCGACGTTGCAGCCGTAGAGCAGCAGATCGCCGTCGGCCGTGAGGGCCTGCCCCCAACTCGCCAGCATGTCCGCATGCTCTTCCAGATTGTCCCTGCTCAGGGTGCTGGTACCCAATTGCAGCAACCCGGCTCCCCCGTGGGAGAAGATGTGCACCGCTGAGAGATCGCTCAGGCCCGCCAGGGCCGTGTCGATCTGCTGCAGGGCGGGCTGCGCATCGTTGAGCAGAAAGAGATCGGTCTTTGATGCTCCGCTGTTCTGCTGCAAGAAGTTGATCAGCTCATCGGCACCCTGCACGGAGCTGTCGATGAAAATCGCCTGGTGATTCGTCGGCAGAGAGCTGCTGCCCACGGCTATTCCGGTCAGGGAGTCGTAGTAGGCCGTGGGTGGGTCGGCTGTCCAGGTGATCGTGGGCTTCGGGGGCGACCAGGGTTCAACTGGAGTGATCGACCCCTGCTCTGCCGCAAGGGTGTACTTCGACCAAGTGTCGGTAGCCAGGGCTACGGAATTAAGTTGTTGCTGGGTCCACCACTGGGGAGGTGTGATAGGTACCACGATCGTGGTTTGCGTGAGGCCATCTTCGGGAAGCAGCGTCATTGAGTCACCAAGCCATTCAATATTGAATCTTTGAAATTGCTGGAAATTATACACGCAGAGCTCAGCCGTGACCGTCTGTGGCCATACCTCTGGGCAACCGGCCGTTCATGCCGCCGCCAACACCGGCTACTCCTGAGGAGAAGGCTGCGGCCAGATCCAGCCAAACACCTTCTCGATCCCACGGCTGCAGCGGCAAGGTCTGCATGACCTGCCACTGGTTTCGCCACCACGCCGGGGTGAACTGCATCCTGGTACTCACCTGCCAGCTGCACCAGGGTCTGCTCGCCCACGGGGAGCACCTCACCCGCCGCTGTCAGGGTTGGACCGAGGACATGACGTGCCAGCGGGGCTGGTGCCCGGCGGTGGCATGAGCAGACGGCGCGCGGTGGTGGTCTGCGGGGGCGGAGGTCCCGGCACAGCATCAGAAGCCGCCCATGCGCTCAATGCGGGCAGGCCGCTGATTCTGCTGGCGGTGCCGCCGCTGTGGCGTGAGTTCTTCTGTTCGCTCGACGAGGGGGGCGAGAGCGCGAGCGACGTGCACGAGTGCTGCCGATTGATCGAGGCCAGGCTCCGAAAAGCATTAGCCGGCCAGCACCGCGTGTCCCTTTGACCCCGCAGGAGGGTTGGCTGAGCGACGGCCGTCAGGTGCTGCGCTTTCGCCCGACCCGCTGGGAGCGCTTGGTTCAACTGTTGGAGATCACCTCCGGTGAACTGCTGCCCGATCAGGAGATCCCGATGCTGAAATCACGCCGGGAGCTGAGCCGGGCTGAGGCCCTGAAGCTCTGGACTGAGAAGCGCAAGGCGGGCTGGAGGCCTTGCAGCCCCCAGTGGTAATCGCCATGACCGCCCAAACCGATTCACCCCCACCAAGCTGAACCCAGAACCGATGGCCACATCCTTGCCGATGAGCAGCAGCCACCAGCCACCGCGATACCGCCTGGTGGATCACCACGGCCAACCCCCACCTTGAGCTTGATGAGCACTTCGATGCGATCGAGGAGGCCTGGGCGTTCGCCACCGACTGGTGGCAGCAGCAACAGCCTGCAGGCGAACCGGCTTCCAAGATCGGCCTTGGGTTGGAGGTGAGCACCGAGAGCGGCAGCTGGCGCACCCTGCGCAACCCGCCAGGCTGAACCTGCAAAGGTGAGACCACTGGCCACTTCCGCCCTGGCACCCCCGTCCTCCACTGATCCCGCCCAGGCGTCGCCGCAGCCCACCGAGGTGCTGGCCGGATCGATCGAGCGCGTCACCTTCCACAACGCTGAGAACGGCTTCTGCGTGCTGCGCATCAAGGCCCGCGGACACCGCGACCTTGTGACGGTGGTTGGCCATGCCGCTGAGATCAGTGCCGGCGAATGGGTGACCGTGAGCGGCACCTGGGTGAACAGCCGCGAGCACGGCCAGCAGTTCAAGGCCTCCTTCCTCAGGGCTTCGGCGCCCACCACCGCCGAGGGGATCGAGAAGTACCTGGGTTCGGGAATGATCCGCGGCATCGGCCCGATCTACGCCAGCAAGCTCGTGGCGGTGTTCGGGGATCAGGTGTTCGAGGTGATCGAACAGGCCCCCGAGCGCTTGCGGGAGGTGCCCGGCATCGGCCCGGTGCGGGGCCAGCGGATCAGCCAGGCCTGGGCCGATCAGAAGGTGGTGCGCGAAATCATGGTGTTCCTGCACAGCCATGGCGTCGGCACGGCGCGGGCGGTGCGGATCTTCAAGACCTACGGGAACGACTCCGTGCAGGTGATGGCGGAGAACCCCTACCGCCTGGCCCGCGATATCCGCGGCATCGGCTTCCGCACCGCCGATGCGATCGCTGCCCGCCTCTGCATTGAAGCCACGGCGATGATCCGCCTGCGGGCCGGCGTCAATTACGCCCTGCTGGAGGCCAGCGGCGAGGGGCACTGCGGCCTGCCTACGGCCGAACTGCTCAAGCTGGCGGGTGAGCTGCTGGCGGTGGAACGACCTGATGAAACCGGCGCCACCCGACGCGAGCCCCTCGAGCCCGCCGTGATCCAGACAGCTCTGGACCTGGAACTGAGCGAGGGTTCCGTGGTGGCCGACGACCTGGCGGGCGAGGGAGCGATCTTCCTGGCCCATTTGCACCGTGATGAGCGGCGCATTGCAGAAGCGCTGCAGGAGCTGGCGCAGGGGGCACAGCCATGGGGAACGATCAACGCGGAGCGGGCCATCGCCTGGGTGGAGCAGCGCCTGGGCCTGCAGCTGGCCACCAGCCAGCAGGCAGCCGTGGAGCAGGCCCTGGCCAGCAAGGTGCTGGTGATCACCGGCGGGCCGGGGGTGGGCAAGACCACCTTGATCAACGCGATCCTGCGGATCCTGGCGGCCAAGAAGCTGCGCATCCAGCTCTGCGCCCCTACCGGCCGGGCTGCCAAGCGGATGGCGGAGGCCACCGGCCTGGAGGCGAAAACCATCCACCGGCTGCTGGAGTTCGACCCCGCTGCCTACGGCTTCCGCCGCGGCGCCGAGCTGCCGCTGGAGTGCGACCTGCTGGTGGTGGATGAGACCTCGATGGTGGATGTGCCGCTGATGGCCTCCTTGCTGGCCGCCATCCCCCCCGAGGCCGCCCTGCTGCTGGTGGGTGATGTGGATCAGCTGCCCTCGGTGGGCCCGGGCCAGGTGCTCGCGGACGTGATCGCCAGCGGCGCCCTCCCGGTGGCGCGGCTCACCGAGGTGTTCCGCCAGGCGGCCTCCAGCCGGATCATCACCACCGCCCACGCCATCAACGCCGGCACGATCCCTGATCTGCGCCCGCCCAGCGAGGGGGGCACCACTGATTTTTATTTCCTGCCCGCCGACACGCCCGAGCAGGCCGTGGCCCTGATCCTCAAGGTGGTGGGTGAGCGTATCCCGGCCCGCTTTGGCTTTGATCCGATCGGCCAGGTGCAGGTGCTCTGCCCGATGGCCCGCGGCGGCTGTGGCTCCCGCTCGCTCAACATCGAGTTGCAGCGGCTGCTCAATCCCGACCCCGTTGAGCAGGTGGAACGTTTCGGTTGGCGATTTGCCCCGGGCGACAAGGTGATGCAGATCGCCAACGACTACGAGAAGGAGGTGTTCAACGGTGATGTCGGCACGATCGACGCCATCGACGCCGACAACAGTGAGCTGGGCGTGCTGTTCCCCACCAGTGAGGCCGGGGTTCAGGGCAGCCGGGTCGTGGTCTACGGCTGGGGCGAGCTCGATCACCTGGTGCCCGCCTACGCCTGCACGATCCATAAGAGCCAGGGCAGTGAATATCCCGCTGTGGTGATCCCCCTGCTCACCCAGCACTACGCGATGCTGCAGCGCAATCTCGTCTACACGGGCCTCACCCGCGGCAAGCAGCTGGTGGTATTGGTGGGGCAAAAGAAAGCCCTGGCGATGGCGGTGAAGAACCACCTGGGCCGCCGCCGCTACACCAAGCTGGCGGAATGGCTGCTGCCGGCGGACGCCATACCAGGAGCGGTCTCCTTCTTGCCGGCATCGCTGTGATCAGCTCCGGCGAAGAGGTTGTCATGGTTGGCTTCGCCAGGACAGTTGTGCATTAGAGGTTGTGCATTAGAGTTAATCCATCAACCCAGGCCATTCACCATGCTCACCGGAACCGAACTGCTCGCCAAGGTCAAGGAACTCGGCGATGTCTCCAAGTCTGATCTGGTTCGCTCCGCCGGCTATGTCAGCACCAAGAAGGACGGCACCGAGCGTCTCAACTTCACCGCCTTCTATGAGGCCCTTCTGGAAGCCAAGGGCATGCACTTCGGTGCCGGCAGCAGCGGCGGCAAGGGGAAGCCAGGCCGCAGCCTCAGCTATGCCACCAAGATCCAGTTCAACGGCAACCTGATGGTGGGCAAGGCCTACACCGCCCAGCTGGGCCTGGAGCCCGGCGATGAGTTTGAGATCAAGCTCGGCCGCAAGCAGATCCAGCTCATCCCCCTGGGGGCTGCTGAGGAGGAGTGAAGGTCGCTGGCTGGATCACCAGCGCTGATCACGGCTTCAAGCTCAGGGCGCGGGGCTCCACGCCCAGATCCAGCACCAGCTCGGCTGCTTAAACGATGGAGCACCGATGACTGTGGGTAGGTTGCTGGGCTGGACCGGCTTGCTGGCGCTCGGCTACGCCGTTGTCTCCCTGCTGGTGTTCCTGACCCAGCGCTCGTTCATTTATTTCCCCATGCCCGCCGCCGATTCATCCGGCCGGCTGGAGCTGCTGGTGCACGGACAGCGGGTGCTGGTGGCCCATCGGCCCCACCCCGGTCCCCGGGCGCTGATCTACTTCGGCGGCAATGCCGAGGACGTGTCCCTCTCCCGCGCCGAGCTGGCCGTCCTGCTGCCGAACACCGCCCTCTATCTGCTCCACTACCGCGGCTACGGCGGCAGCGAGGGCAGACCGAGCGAAGCGGCCCTGCGCGCCGACGCCCAAGCCCTGTATGCCCACGTGGCCGAGCGCCACAGCGCGGTGACGGTGGCGGGACGCAGCCTTGGTACCGGGCCGGCGGTGCATCTGGCCGCCACGCAGCCGGTGAAGCGGCTGGTGCTGCTGGTGCCGTTCGACAGCCTGCTGGCGGTTGCCCGCGGCACCATGCCGTGGCTGCCGGTGGATCTGCTGCTGCTCGATCGTTGGGATGCGGCCGCCGAGGCGCCCCTGGTGCGCGCCCCCACCACGATCGTGGCGGCTGCCATCGATCGGGTCGTGCCCACACGCCACGCCGTGGCCCTGCACCGCGCCTTCCAGCCCGGCGTGGCAGAGCTGGTTCTGGTGCCCGACCTCGACCACAACTCGCCGATCCTCAGCTCGGCGGCCTTCCGCGCTGCCCTGCAAGACCAGGAACCTGGCCGTTCCCACAGCCGCTAGCAGGTGCTGCTGGAGGCGCAGGGCGTCAGGCTTGATGAGACGGCGGCAACGGAAAGGCCAGAAGTGGCCGCAGCCTGAGCCATGCCACCAAGGTGCATTTCAATGGCACCTGATGGTGGGCAAGGCCTAAACCGCCCAGCTGGGCTTGGAGCCCGGCGCCGCCTCTGGCGCTTTGCGCCATGCAGGCTGGCGTGCCACTGGCCCCGATGCCGTCGCCTGAGGTGCGCGGCGCACCCTGGCGGTGCCGCTGTAGGGCTGCTGGCCAATTGCACCACTCCGGGGGACGCCTGCATCACCCGAATACTGGCTAACCCCCTAGTATCTAGATTCCACACCCTGCAGCGGCCACTTCTGAGCCCTGAAATCTCGACCCCAGACTTGTTTCAAGCCTGGGTAACTGATGGGTCCTGGCTTATTTGGCATTTCTAAAACAGGTCAATGACCTGACCGTTTCGTCTGCATCGCATCAAGTTGCGGAGCAGACTGCTGCAATCGTCTACTGCGAGGCAAACTTTGCCGGGCTCGACGGCAAAACCGCCCATGGCCTAGTGCGCTTCTGTGAGGCCTTCAAAATCAGAGCAATTATTGATAGCCGATCGGCTGGACTAGATGCAGGGCTGCTATTGGACGGCATTAGCAACGGCATTCCTATCGTTGCCGATCTAGGCAAAGCCCTTGCCTTGCCAGGCCCCCGCGCTACCACCTTCATCTATGGCATGGCGCCTGCAGACGGCCTTTATGGCAAAGACGATCGCCGCGTTCTGATGCAGGCCATCGAAGCTGGCCTGAATCTGGTCAGCGGCATGAGGGAATTCCTGAATGACGACAGTGATTTTGCCCTGGCGGCCGCACGTCATGACGTCTCAATCCGGGATGTGCGTCGTCCACCTGCTTTGAAGGATCTTCGCCTGTTCAGTGGCTCGATCGCTAAGGCACGCTGCATTCGAATTGCCGTGCTTGGTACCGATGGCGCCATCGGTAAGCGCACCACGGCGACGCTTCTGGTACAGGCCCTAAACGCCAGCGGCATTCACGCCGTTTTGGTGAGCACGGGGCAAACCGGTCTGATTCAAGGTGGGCGCTATGGCATTCCTCTTGATGCCATTCCATCGCAGTTTTGCTCAGGGGAGGTGGAGGCCGCTGTGGTCGAGGCCTACTGCACTGAAAAACCTGCGGTCCTCGTGATTGAGGGCCAAGGAGCCCTCAGCCATCCCGCCTACCTCTCCTCCAGCTTCATCCTGCGGGGCAGCCAGCCCCAGGCGGTGGTGTTGCAGCACGCGCCGGCGCGCCGGCAGCTCAGCGACTTTCCGTTTATGCCGATGCCCACTCCAGCCAGCGAAATCCGCCTGATCGAATCCTTCGCGCCAACGCGGGTCATCGGCCTAACCCTGAACCACGAGGGCATGAATGACGCCGAGCTGAGTGCTGCAATCGCCCTCT
Source organism: Cyanobium sp. (assembly GCA_044345855.1). Lineage (GTDB taxonomy): Bacteria > Cyanobacteriota > Cyanobacteriia > PCC-6307 > Cyanobiaceae > Cyanobium. The sequence goes on from JBIJAG010000013.1 coordinate 44,207, forward strand.
ATGCTGCCGATCTCGGCATTCCTGTCACCGATGCGGTGAGTCGTGCTCCCTCTGCCCTCGTGGCCATGGTGCTGCGGGCTTTTCCTGAGTTGTGCGTATCCATTGACGGCCAGCTTTGAGCGCACCGCGGCTGGAGATTCATCTCGAGCATCTGCAGCACAACGCCACCACGATGGTCCATCGGCTTGCCCGCCAGGGAATCAAGGTGACCGGGGTCAGCAAGGCAACCCTGGCACTGCCGGAAATTGTGCGCATCTGGGTGGCGGCAGGGGTGCATTCCATCGGTGAATCGCGAATCGAATCGATCGAATCGCTTAGCCGCTGTGAACTCGGTGTGCCTCTGCTGCTGATTCGCTCACCGATGCTCAGCCAGGTGGATCGGGTGGTGGCCCATGCGGCGATCAGCTGCAACAGCGAGGCGGTGGTGCTGAGGGCTCTGGCGGCAGCTGCCCATTGCCAGGGGGTGCGCCACGGGGTATTGCTCATGGTGGAGCTAGGGGATCTGCGCGAGGGCATTCTCGCGGCAGACCTCGAGGCGATGGTGTTGCTTACCCTGGCCCTGCCAAGCCTGCTGCTCGTAGGGATCGGCACCAATCTGGGCTGTCAGAACGGCGTAGCCCCAGACAATTCGAATATGAGCGAGCTATCGCGTCTGATCGAAGCCCTGGAAGGCCGTTTTGGCATCAGGCTCGAGTGGTGCTCCGGAGGCAATTCGGCCAATCTTCCCTGGCTGGCTGGTGGCGGTGATCCCGGCCGTATCAATCACCTGCGCCTCGGCGAGGCCCTACTGCTGGGCCGAGAGCCGCTCACCCGTACGGCGATACCAGGGCTATACACCGATGCCATCACCCTGGTGGCCGAGGTGATCGAGTCCAAGCACAAGCCGACCCGTGCATGGGGAACGCGCCACTGCACCAGTTTTGCCAAGGGGCCAGCCGCTCCCCAACGGCAACCAGACCAGCCGATGGCCATGCGAGCGCTCCTTGCCTTGGGCGAACAGGATGCCGATCCGGCCGGCCTTCATTCCCCTGGGATCAGCATCGAGGGCGCATCCAGCGACCACTTGGTGGTGAGCGGTGCGGAATCGGCGTTGGCGGTGGGCGATGAACAGCGCTTTCAGCTCAGCTACAGCAGCCTGCTGCGGGCGATGACATCTCCATTCGTAAGCCGTTGCTTCATTGAAGGACCTGCCTAGCTAGGCCCACAGGCGGCAGGCCGCTGATGCAATGGAGCTCGTGGCACTCCCGCCAGGAGCTCAGAGCAACGACCGATCCCCCGGTGCGGAGCTGGGTTTTTCTAGTGGTGAAGTGGGAGGTCGAGCAAGCCGGTGACTGGATTTGAACCTGCGACCTACTGATTACGAATCAGTTGCTCTACCACTGAGCTACACCGGCATCAGGGGCAAACTAGCATTCGGCCATGGCTCCTCAATCCAGTCCGCGCCAGCCCCTTGACCCGGAACTGCGGCGCCGACTGCTCCTTGAGGCCCGGACCCCCTGGCGGGGCCTGCGACGGGCGCTCTGGTTCGCCCTTGTGGCCTCAGCGGCCCTTGGGCTGGCCACCATGGCGATGCGTTCCTCGGCAGGCGGCGAGGTGGCCTCAACGGATCTCCTGATCCAGGGGGGGGCTCTGCTGCTCTTCGGTGGACTCCTCTGGTTCGATCGCAATCGCAGCAGCGGCAGTTGAAGGGCTGGCGAAGCCTTCCGGGGGGTCTTCGGGGGTTGGAGCGGAAGGGGCGGTCCCGGGAGCTGCGGGATCCATGGCCGCTGACGACGGGGCGGAGAAGGGGGCCGGTGAAGGGATGGAGACTGAAGCGAGGGATTCCCTCAGGGGTGGCAGCAGCAACAGCGGCAGTCCTGGGCTGAGCCGCTCCCGCTCCAACGCAGCCGCCGACAGCGGGGCCGCAGCCGCAACCTCCTGGGGCGAACGGCTCAGCAGCCAGAGGGCCTGAACCACCTGCTGCCCCTGCCACTGGAGCAACGCGAGCACGGCTGCGGCCAGCAGCAGACCCACCAGCCTGGGGCTATCCGCCACGGGCGAGAAGGCGCTGGCGAAGGCGGCATGGTTGTCGCACCACCAGAGCAGCACCAGGCTGAGGCTGGCGAGGCCCACCAGGCTGCCAAGCCGCAGCACCGCGGGCGGCTGCAGGGCAGAGAGGCGTTGCTGGATCTCACGGCGGCCCCGCTGGGGCACCTGCGCCACCAGCAGCGACCAGGGGTCGACGGGAAGGCGCCAGAGCAGGGCGGCGGGAGCCAGAACCCCGATCGCCCAGCAGAGCAAGCGTTCCAGGAGCGGTAGGGAACCTGGATCGCTGGCTCCCAGCAGCAGGAGCAGCAACAGGGCCTCAAGCGGCAGCAGGCCGAGGGCCAGGAGCTGCAACCAGAGCAGCGGCTCGCTACGAGGAGACGGCGCGGCCACGCTCACGGCCATCAGGTGCTGAGGGTGCGGCGCTGGGTGACCAGCTTGAAGGCCTCGACCCGATCACCCTCCTGCCAGGAGGAGAAGCGATCGCAACCGATGCCGCACTCGAAGCCGGTGGCCACCTCCTTGACGTCGTCCTTGTTGCGGCGCAGCGAGTCGAGGTCGCCTTCGTACACCTTCTCCTTGCCGCGGTGGATGCGCACCTTGCAGTTGCGCTGCAGCTTGCCATTGGTGACGTAGCAGCCCGCCACGGCGTTTTTGCCGATGGTGAACACCGCCCGCACCTCGGCCTCGCCCAGCGACTCCTCCACCAGCTCCGGTTCCAGCAGGCCCTCCATGGCCATCTGGATTTCTTCCAGCAGCTTGTAGATCACCTCGTAGTCGCGCACGTCAACACCGGTGGCATCGGCGGCGCGCCTGGCTCCAGGGGCCATTGAGGTGTTGAAGCCCACGATCACGGCGCCGGAGGCTGCCGCCAGATCGACATCGGTTTCGGTGATCTCGCCCGGGGCCGAGAGCAGCACCCGCACCTGCACCTCCTCCTTGGGCAACTGTTCGAGGGCGCCGAGGATGGCCTCGACACTGCCTTGAACGTCCGCCTTCAGGATCAGGTTGAGCTCCTTGAGCTCGCCCTCGCTCACCTGCCCAGACATCGAAGCCAGCGACACCCTGCGGGAGGCCATCTGCTGGGCCAGGCGGGAAGCCCGGGCCTCGGAGGCGCGGTCGCCCACCACGGCGCGAGCGCTCTTCTCATCGGGATACACCTCGAATTCATCGCCGGCGGTGGGCACTTCGCTGAAGCCGAGGGCTTCCACCGCATAGGAGGGGCCCGCCTCCTTCACCCGTTTGCCACTGTCGTCGACCATGGCCCGCACCTTGCCGAGCACCGGGCCCGCTGCCACCACGTCGCCGCTGCGCAGGGTGCCGTTCTGGATCAGAAGGGTGGCCACAGGACCCTTGGCCTTGTCGAGGTGGGCCTCGATCACGGTGCCCTTGGCGAGACGATCGGGGTTGGCTTGGAGGTCTTCGACCTCGGTCACCAGCAGGATCATCTCGAGCAGCTGGTCGATGTTCTCGCCCCGGAGGGCGCTCACCGGCACCATCACGGTGCTGCCGCCCCAGTCTTCGGCCACCAGATCCTGGCCGGAGAGCTCCTGCTTCACCCGTTCAGGCGAGGCGCCCTCCTTGTCGATCTTATTGATCGCCACCACGATCGGCACTTCGGCGGCGCGGGCGTGGCTGATCGCCTCCAGGGTCTGGGGCCGCACGCCGTCATCGGCGGCCACCACCAGCACGGCCACGTCCGTGACCTTGGTGCCGCGGGCCCGCATGGCGGTGAAGGCCTCGTGGCCAGGGGTGTCGAGGAAGGTGATCTTGCGCAGTTCCCCGGCGTGGGGCACTTCCACCTGATAGGCGCCGATGTGCTGGGTGATGCCGCCGGCCTCGCCCGCCGCCACGCGGGTCTTGCGGATGGCATCGAGCAGGCTGGTCTTGCCGTGGTCCACGTGGCCCATCACCGTCACCACGGGGGGGCGGCGGATCAGGTGGGCGAGGTCACTGGCCTCGATCATCTCCACGGTCTTGGTCGCTGCCGCCTGGACATCGTCCTCAAGCACCGGCACGCCGAACTCCTCGGCCACTGTCTCGATCGTGGGCAGATCGAGCGTCTGGGTGACGGTGGCGCTGATGCCCTTGAAGAAGAGGGATTTGATGATCTCGGAGCTCTCCACCCCGAGCCGGTCGGCCAGCTCCTGCACCGTGAGGTTGCCCTCCGGAACGATCAACATCTCGGGCCGCTGGGCCTTGAGTTCGCGGGCCGCCCGCAACTCCATGGCGCGGCGGCGCTGACGCTGGCGGGTGGTTTCCTTCTTCCGTTTCCGTACCGCCACCGTGGGCTTGGCGGCAGCGGCGGGTCGGGTGCGGGGCTTGGCTGGCCGGGCCAGGCTGGCCTGGAGAACGATGGCCTCCTGTTCGCCGGCGAAACCGCTGGTTTCTGTGGTGAGCGCATCATCGTTCTCGCCGATGATGTGTACCTTCTGGCGCTGCTTCTGGGGCGTGCGGCTGCGCAGGGCTTCCAGCTTGGCGCTGTCGTCCCAGTCGGGACGCCGGGCCCGGCCGGGGGCAGCCCCGGCGGGCTGGGGAGGCCGGAAGCCCGGGCGCCGGGGCGCCGTGGGCGCCGCGGCGGTGGGACGGACCAGATCGGGCGTGCTGGGCGCGCCGTCGGTCCCGGTCTCGCCCCGATCGGTACGGCGGGGGGGCGCAGCCGTGGGACGCATGCCCGGCTTCTGGAGCTGCATCAGCTCGCCGGGGGCCATCGGTTTGCGCATGCCGGCGGGCATGCCGGGACGGCCCGGGGAGGCGGGGCGCACCCCACCCGGACTACCGGGACCGGCACTGTCGCGACGGATCGGTTTGCCCACCAACTCAAGCGGGGTGGCACCGGGACGGCCAGGGCCGGGGGAGAGGCGGGAGGGAGCGCCTGGGGAGGGCCGTCCTCCGGCCTGGGCGGGTCGGGTCGGGGCGGGGGCGCCCGGACGCTGGGGGCGGGGAACCGGGGCCGCCGGACGGCTGCCGCCAACTCCGGCAGGCCCACTTGGGCCGGATGCACCACCGGCGGGTGCTGCCTGGCCGGGCTGCGGACGGCCCACCAGCTGGGGACGGGCCGGACCGGGGCGGCTGGGCTGGGCCGGCTTGCCCGGAGCCGGTGCCGCTGGACGGGGGGTTGGGGCTGCCGCGCCGGGCCTCGGGGCGCCCTGGCCGGGGCGATTCACCAGGGCAGGGGTCGCGGGTCGTGGCGTGGCAGGCCGCACTGGTGTCACCGGCTTGGCGGGACCGCTGGCCGCCGGCCGCGGCGGCGGGGCCACGGGACGGGGTGGTGGGGTGATGATGGTCCCGGAAGGTGGAATCAAGGTTCCGGAAGGGGGAACCACGGTTCCGGAAGGTGGAACCACCGAGCGGGAGGGGGATGCCGAAGCGGGGCTGGGGGCCGGCGCATTGGCGGCCGGAGGCGCCGCAGTACGGGCTGCGGGAGGGGCGGTCACAGGACGAACTGGAGCACCCGGCGATGCAGGCGAGGGCGATGCCGGTGAGGGGGGGGCAGGCGCCTCGGCGCGGGCCGGCGCAGGGGGCTGGGGAACCACCACCGGCCGTTTCGGCTCCGGGGGCCGGGGCGGGGCTCCGTTCGCCACGGGGCGGGTCGGGGCAGGAGGCGTAGCGGCGGCCGGCCGCACCGGCTGGGGGGGACGGGGCGACGCCGCCGGACCGGCAGGGGGCGAGGAGGGGCGAGCGCCATCAGCTTCCGCAGGAGGGGGCACGTCAGCCTTCTTCACCGACAAGATCGTTTTGGCGGCGGGCTGGGGGGTGGCGGAGCCGTGGCCCTGGATCAAAGCCTTGATGCGGATGGCCTCGTCGTCGCTGATCGAGCTGCTATGGCTGCGGGCAGCGATGGACAACTTCTCGGCGGCATCGAGCACGTCCTTGTTGTCCAGGCCAAGGTCCCGGGACAGCTCATAAATTCTGACTTTGCCGCTGCTGGTCATTCAGGTCTCCGAAGGGCGGGGCCCATGGGGCCGCCGGGGGGGCAGGGGTGCCACCGGGCCGTACAAACGCCACGGCCACAGTTCATCTTGCCTCAGGGCTCGCGATCCCGGCGGTCGGGAGACGGGCCGCAAGCGTGGCAAAGATGGAATCCGATACCTGACAGCGCAGTGCCCGTTGGAGGCGCTTGCGTCGCCTGGCCTCATCCAGACAAGTAGGACTCGGACAGAGATAGGCCGAACGGCCCATTCCCCCATCCAGTCCTAGTCCCCCGTCCGCCAGGCGGATCACACGCCAGAGCTGGAGTCGATCCACCAGCATCCGGCACGAGACACAGCGCCGCAGCACGGGGCGAGGGGGGTTCACCGGACCGGATCCTCGCTCGTGCCGTCATCGCCGGACGCCTCGGGAACCTCGCTCGCCTGAACCTCGGCTCCATCATTCTCGGCAGCATCCTTGGCAGGCTCGTCGCTGGCGGGTTCCTCACCAGCGGTGGTTTCGGCCCCGTAGTCCAGCTCCTCGTTGTCCTCCGGCAGGGGATAAAGCTCCCGCAGACGGGCATCCTCCTCGGCCCTGGCCGCCTGCTCAACGGCCAGGCGGGCCTCCGCCTCGGCCTGGAGGGCCTCCTCCTCCTGGCGTTGGGCGATCAGACCGGCCACCACCTGATCCTCGGCAGCCTGGTCGTACTCCGCCGCGTTCTTGATGTCGATCTTCCAACCGGTGAGCCGCGCCGCCAGACGCACGTTCTGACCTTCCCGGCCGATCGCCAGACTGAGCTGGTCGTGGGGTACGAGCACATGGGCATGGTGCCCCTCGGGATCCACCAGGCGCACCATCTCCACCCGGGCTGGACTGAGGGAATTGGCGATGTACTGGCCGGGGTCGGGCGACCAGCGGATCACGTCGATCTTCTCGCCCCGCAGCTCATTCACCACCTGCTGGATGCGGGAGCCGCGGGCGCCGATGCAGGCCCCTACCGGATCCACCTCCCGCTCCACACTGTCGACGGCCACCTTGGTGCGGGGACCCACCGAGCGAGAGGGGGGATTGGCTTCCCGGGCCACGGCCACAATCCGCACTGAGCCTTCCTGAATTTCCGGCACCTCGTTCTCGAAGAGATACACCACCAAGCCGGCATTGGCGCGGCTCACGAACAGCTGGGGACCCCTCCGCGGCACCTCGCTCACCTCCTTGAGGAACACCTTGAAGGTGGCGTTGGCACGGTAGTTGTCGTTAGGTAGCTGGTCGCGGCGGGGCAGCTCAGCCTCGACCTCGGGCCGGCCCAGGCCGCTGCTCACGGCCATAATCACGCTCTGGCGCTCGAAGCGGATCACGCGGGCGGTGAGCACCGGATCCTCCAGATCGGCAAACTCCTCCTGGATCATGCGCCGCTGCTGATCCCGCAGTTTCTGGGCGAGAACCTGCTTGGTGGTGGCGGCCGCCATGCGGCCGAAGTCATCCTTCTCGGGTGTGACATCAAGAACCACGGTGTCGCCGATCTGAGCATCTTCGGCCACCTGCCGCACCTCATCGATGGAGATCTGGTGGTCATCGCTCTCCACCTCCTCCACAATGATCTTGCTGGCTAGCACGCGGTAACCCTCCTCCTCCAGATCAAGAGCCACATCAAAATTCGAGAAGTAGTCCTCCTCGAAAGGGTCCTCACTGATGCCGAGATAGAGGGTACGGCGGTAGCGCTCATAGCCCTTCAGCAGGGCTTCGCGCAGGGCCGCCTCCACCACCTGAGGTGAGAGCTTCTTCTCGTCGCTGATGTCCTCGATCAGGTTGTTCAGACCGGGGAGAAGGACCAGAGCCATGGCGATGCGTTAGGAGTCGGAAGAGCGGAGCGGCCGCGAAGCCGTTAACTGGGAGCGGAGAGCAGGAAGCGATCAGGGGCCGTCGCGGGGGCTGACCAGCCGCACCCGCATCACCTCCTGGCGAGGCACCCTCACGGTTCGACCGCGCACATTGAGCCGCACGGCCTCGGCGTCGCGCTCCAGCAACAGACCCTCCTGGATGGTTTCGGATCCATTGGCGGCCTGGCGATGCACCGCCACCGGGAAGCTCCGGAAGCTGATGAAATCGCGGTCCGTGCTGAGCTCCTCGCCGATGCCGGGGCTGCTCACCTCCAGCACGTAGGGAGCCTCCAGCAGGGCGGCCGCCTCCAGGGCCTCTCCAAGAGGAGAGCTGAAGGCCGCGCAGTCGTCGAGGTTCACATCGGAGCCATCGGCCCGCCGTACCAGCACCTGCACCGTCATCGGAATCCGGTGGGTGTGCAGATGAAGACCCTCAAGCCTCAGGGCGGCGGAAGCGGCCAGCGGGCTGACCAGCTGTTCAAGATCCGTAACGAGGGAATCGGGCAAGGCGGTGCAGCGGGGCGGACGGTTCAAGGGAACCGCATCCGGTGGCGGGGCAGCCGCCGCGGCCGCAGTTGATAGAACTGCCCCAACCAAAGACCTGTGCCCCTCGGGGGCAAAGGTTTATGGCTGAGTACTGCCCGGCAGGCATGACATCACCCTAGGGGATCGGCTGGCGGGATCCCCCCCAGATCCAGCAGGGGCGCCTCGGCGTAATAGTCGTTGCTGGTCACGGTGCCCCGCAGCGACGCTTCCTGATTGAGACAGCGGGCGCATTGCTCAGGGCTGCGCAGGTATTGGCAGACCCTGGCCCACAGCTTCGCCCGGGTGCCCGGCGCACCCATGCTGAAGTGAACCAGATCGGCACCCCCCACCATCCCCTGAATCTCCACCTGGCAGAGCTCACAGCGCTGACGGGTGCCGGGCGGGATGGAGGGCATGGCGCGCAGCCTTCACGGCGAGCAACTGAAGAGGATCCTCCTGGAATCGGCCCGCCCCCGCCCCCGGGTGCGGCGCACTCGTCAAGACTTGTTGGGAATGGACCCCCGCCTCCGCCTCCTGCAGCTCAGCGATCCCCACCTGCTGGCGGACCCGGCCGGCAGCCTGCGGGGCCGAAGGCCAGCGGCCCTGCTGCGGCATGGGCTCCGGCAGGCCCTCGCCCAGCTCCAGGCCGACGGGGCGTTCCCTGATCGGCTGCTGATCAGCGGCGATCTCTGCCATGACGAGAGCTGGGGCGGCTACCGGCGGCTTGGCGAGATTCTGCGATCCGAGCTCCCCGAACCCCTCCCCGCCCCCACCCCGGGGGGGATAGCGACACCAATTCTGTTGGCCGGCAATCACGACCATCCCCAGCTGCTTCGCGCCGCCCTCAGCCAGCAGGCCAGGATCGGCCCCGGGCTCTGGCCCCTGGAGCCGGCCCCGGGGTGGAGCCTGTTGGCCCTCGACAGCCACTGCGCTGGTCGAGAGGGTGGCCGCCTGGATTCGGCCCAGTGGGCCTGGCTGGAGCAGGCGCTAACGAGCCCAGCGGCGGCGGTACCTCTGCTGGTGGCGCTCCACCATCCGCCGCTAGCAATCGGCGACCCGGGCTTCGACGCCATCGCTCTGGAGGAGGGGGAGCGCCTGATGGCCCTGCTGGCGGCGGCACCGCAGGTGCGGGGGGTGGTCTTCGGCCATGTGCACCAGCACTGGCAGGGCTGTCTGCCGGGCCGGCCGGAGGTACCCCTGCTCGGCTGCCCCTCCACCCTGATCGGCTACGGGCCCGTCCAGCCCTGTCCGCTGGGCCGGGCCGCCGATCCGGGGGGCAGGCTCCTGGAGCTCGGGGAGGAGGGGGAAATCCGGCATCGCCTACTGCGCTGGCCGGCCCTGGAGTGCCCTTAGTTTTCGGAGGTCGTGTCTATTACGGCCTCCTCCCCTGAAACGCTTTCTTCGTCGGCTCAGCGCGCCACTGTTGCCACTGGTACTGGTGGTTTTGCTCGCGGTGGGGGCCCTGCCCCCGCTGCCCGCCCAGGCGATTCCGATCCAGGGGGTGCCGTCCACCCCGCTCAAGAGAGCCCCCTCCATTCCTGCTGGCGACCCCGCCGAGGCGGCAACCCTTGCCCCGGACGTTGAGCCGACCTCACCACAACCGGTCGCCCCTCGCGCCAGCGCGGCAGCCACCGCCCTCACGGCCGAAGGCCACAGCTTTGTGGCGGATGCAGCCCGCCGGGTGGGGCCAGCGGTGGTGCGGATCGACACCGAGCGCAACGTGGCGCGCCAGCCTTTCGACCCGGCCATGCTCGATCCGCTGCTGCGGGATCTCTTCGGCGACCCTTCCGGTTCGATGCGGGAACGGGGCCAGGGATCAGGGGTGGTGATCGACGCCGGCCGCGGCCTGGTGCTCACCAACGCCCACGTGGTCGATTCGGTTGACAGCGTTGAGGTGACCCTCGCCGATGGCAGCCAGCTCGACGGCAGCGTGGTAGGGGCCGATCCGGTCACCGACCTGGCCGTGGTGCGTGTAGGCCGCAAGGGCGAGCTCAAGGCAGCCACCCTGGGCGATTCCGAGGCCCTCGAGGTGGGCGACTGGGCGATTGCCCTGGGCAGCCCCTACGGCCTGGAGCGCACGGTGACCCTCGGCATCGTGAGCAGCCTGCACCGCGATATCAACAGCCTCGGCTTCGCCGACAAGCGCCTTGACCTGATCCAGACCGACGCGGCGATCAACCCCGGCAATTCCGGTGGCCCCCTGATCAATGCCAGCGGAGAGGTGATCGGCATCAACACCCTGGTTCGCTCCGGCCCCGGTGCCGGCTTGGGCTTCGCGATCCCGATCAACTTGGCCAAACGGGTGGCCGGCCAGCTGGCCGAGGGGGGCAAGGTGATCCATCCCTACCTGGGTCTCCAGCTGGTGCCCCTCACGGCCCGGGTGGCCCGGGAGAACAACCGCGACCCCGACGCCCTGCTGCAGCTTCCCGAACGGGATGGTGCCCTGGTGCAGAGGGTGCTTCCAGAGAGCCCGGCGGAAACGGCCGGCCTTAAGCGCGGTGACCTGGTGGTGAGGATCGCCGACCAACCCGTGCTCAACCCTTCGGCCCTGCTGCAGGCGGTGGAGCGTGCCGAGGTGGGCCAGCCCCTGGCTCTAAAGGTGGTGCGGGGCCAGAAGGAGCTGCAGCTCTCCATCCGGCCCGCCGCCCTGCCGGAGAAAGGTTCGGCCTGAGCTCCGGGCCAGGGAAGCGCCCCGGCCCGGAGGCACCACTCCGGTGCGGAGGCGCTTCCCTGCTACGGTCTGGCGCCTCAGCCAGCGCCAGCGATGTCGGATCTTCAGGACCAGATGAAGCAGGCGGTTGCCGCGGCCGCCGTGGAACAGATCAGCGACGGCATGGTGCTGGGGCTGGGCTCCGGCTCCACCGCCGCCCTGATGATCCAGGGCCTGGGCGAAAAGCTCCGCCGCGGTGAGCTGCGCGACATTGTGGGGGTGACCACCTCTTTCCAGGGGGAGGTGCTCGCCGCCGAGCTCGGCATTCCGCTGCAGAGCCTCAACGCCGTGGATCGCATTGATCTGGCCATCGACGGCGCCGATGAGGTGGATCCCTTCTTCCAGCTGATCAAGGGCGGTGGCGCCTGCCACGTGCAGGAAAAGCTGGTGGCGGTTCGCGCCAAGCGCTTCGTGGTGGTGGTGGACAGCACCAAGCTGGTGGACACCCTCAACCTGGGCTTTCTGTTGCCGGTGGAGGTGCTCCCGGGGGCCTGGCGCCAGGTGAGGGGCCAGCTCGGCGAGATGGGCGGCGATGCCCAGCTGCGCATGGCCGTGCGCAAGGCGGGCCCGGTGGTGACCGACCAGGGCAACCTCGTGCTGGATGTGAAGTTCGCCGGCGGGATCAGCGATCCCAAGACCTTGGAGGAGGCGATCAACAACTTGCCGGGGGTGCTGGAGAACGGCCTGTTCGTGAACCTCACCGATCAGGTGCTGGTGGGCGAGATCGTTGCTGGGGTGCCGGGTGTGCGGGACCTGGTGAAACGCTGATCCTGGCGGGATCTTCCCCAGATCTCAGTAGCCCGAACTTCCGGGCGGCGGTGCCCCCACCGGCGTGGTCTGGAGCCAGGTTCTGGCCGGCACCGGCCGGGCCTCCAGATAACCCACCGGTAGCCAAAGATCACCGGCGGCGGAAGCGAAGTGAATCTCCCAGTGGTAAAAACCCGTGTAAGCACGGGGATCCTCCTTGAGCAGGGCGGCGTACTCCAGCACCGCCTGGCCGTAGTGATCGCTGTTGTTGTAGCCCCAAAGCCCCTTGCGGATGTCCTTGAGGCCGCCGCGGCGCACCAGGTAGCGGGCGGCGGCGTTGATGGCCGTGCGGGGATCGCGGATGTTGCCCCCGTTGCCGATGCCCGGCTCCGCCCAAGTGCTGGGGAGAAACTGCATGGGACCGTGGGCGTCGGCCACCGACACCCCATCGATCCTCCCCATGCCGCTCTCCACCAGGTTCACCGCGGCCAACACCTCCCAGGGGATGCCCGTGGCGGCGGCGGCCTCGCGGTAGTAGCGCAGCAGGTTGGCGGCGGGTTCCGGTGGAACGATCCGCCAGGCGGGCAGGTTGGCCGGCCGCCGGCGCGGATCGTGCATGGCGATGAATTCCCGCCGGGCCCGGATATGACGATCGAACACTGGACGCCAGCGCTCGGGCAGGGCGGCTCGCACCCGATCGGCCTGCTCAGGCTGGTAGGCAAGCACCCGGTAGATCACCTGCTGCTGATGGCCTAGAGCCGGCAGATCCGCCGCGGGGGTGGTCTCCGAACGCAGGGCTTCCTCCCCCTGGGCGAGCAGGCTGGCAGTGGTCCCGGGATCCGCCGGCACAAGGGGGTAATGGCGGCCGTCGGGCGCGGTGGGCAGGCCGGCCCGGGTGGGCAGCGGCGGGCCGACCGCTGGCGCCACTGAAGGCCCGGGCGGAGCTGGGGGCCCGGGCGCTACTGGGGGCCCGGGCGTAACTGGGGGCCCAGGCGCTACTGGGGGCTCGGGCGGAGCCGGCACGGAAACCGCAGGGGATCCAGGGCTCGTCTGCACGGGTGGGGAGAGGGGCAGCGTGGCAGCCCCCGGGGAAGGGTTCGCGGCCGAGGCAAGGCGCAGCAGTAGGGAGGCCCCCAGCAGTCCAGTGGCAGCCACGGCGAGCGGCAGGGCACGGAGCGCAGGGGAGGCCATGGGGAAGCGCTGGATGCGGCCACGCTATCGGCCGCCGCCGCTGCTGCAGGGCCATGCGCGTGGAATCAGGGCCAGAGCAGCTCGGTGGTGGCCCAGCCCTTCAAGGCCGACCCGGCGGGCAGGACCGGCTGCGAGGCGAAGCGCGGACTTCAAACGAGCCGGCGCCGCACCGATTCGGCGTGGCTGTGGAGCCCCTCGCTCTCGGCGAGCTCGATCACGGCCGCGCCGGTGGCCTCCAGGGCCTCCCGGTTGAACTGGATCAGGGAGGTGTGACGCAGAAACGTTTCCACGCTCAGGGCTCCGGCGAAGCGGGCCGTGCCGCTGGTGGGCAGGGTGTGGTTCGGACCGGCCAGATAGTCGCCCACCGCCTCGGGCGAATGGGAGCCGAGGAAGATGGCGCCGGCGTGCTGGATCCGCTCCGCCAGAGCCTCCGGATCCTCCACCAACAGCTCCAAGTGCTCCGGCGCGAAACGATCACTGAGGCCGGCCGCCTCCACCAAGTTTGCGCACACCACGATCAGGCCCCAGTCAGCCAGGGCCTGGCGCACGATCGCCGCCCGGGGGTGCCGGGCGAGCTGGGCCGCCACCGCCGCCGGCACCGCCGCCGCCAGCTCCTCGCTGGTGGTGATCAAGATGGCGGCCGCCAGCGGATCGTGCTCCGCCTGGGCCATCAGGTCGGCGGCCACCTGGTCGGCCCGGGCGGTGTGGTCGGCGATCACCAGCACTTCGCTGGGGCCAGCCAGGGAATCGATCCCCACCTGGCCGTACACAGCCTTCTTGGCCAGGGTCACCCAGAGGTTGCCCGGCCCACTGATCACATCCACTTGGGGAATGGATTCGGTGCCGTAGGCCAGGGCACCAATCGCCTGGGCCCCGCCGACCCGATACACCTCCCGCACCCCGGCGAGATGGGCGGCCGCCAGCACGGTGGGGTTGGGCTCTCCCTCCGGGCCCGGGGGCGTCACCATCACGATGCGCTCCACGCCTGCCACGCGGGCCGGCACCGCGTTCATCAACACCGTGCTCGGATACGAAGCCCGACCGCCGGGCACGTAGAGGCCCGCCCGTGCCACGGGCCGCCAGCGGCGCCCAAGCCGCTCGCCATGAGGTCCGCTCACCGCCAGGTCGGCGGGAAGCTGGTGACGATGAAAGGCCGTGATCCTGTCGTGGGCCAGTTCCAAGGCGGCGCGCAGGGAGGGCGCCGTGGCCTCCCAGGCCTGGGCCAGGCGCTCGGGCGGAATGGCGAGGGGATCGGGCCGCACCCCGTCGAAGCGCTGGGTGAGATCAAACAGAGCCTCGTCCCCCTCGTGTCGCACCCGCTCCAGAATCGAGGCCACGCGCTCCTGCTGCTCTGCCATCGCGCTTCCCTCGGTCCTTTGGGCGATGGCCGCCAACCTGGCGCCAGCCAGCTCCGGATCCCGCAGACAGGCCAGAACCAAGGGAGGGTCGAGGGCCTGCAGGCCAGGCCCCTGCTGCGATGGGTCCACTTCGTTCACAAACGAATTCAGCAATGGGTTCAGCAATGGGTTCAGCAATGGATTCAGCAACGGTTCCCCGGTGGATCCAAGAACCTGATCCAGGCTGGAGGGCTGAACGCAGCTCAGGCTAGGGCTGGCTGGACCCCCCGCCGCCGGGCCGGCCCTGCACCGGTGGATGAAAGAGGTGGCCTCTTGGCAAGGTAGGATTTTCGTTTGTCGAATCAGCGCCAGCACCTGTGGCCAATAACAAGTCGTCGAAGAAGCGCATCGAGATCGCCGAGCGCAACCGGCTGCGGAACCGCACCTACAAATCGGCCCTGCGCACCCTGATGAAGCGCTGCTTCACCGCCTGCTCGGCCTACAACCAGGAGCCAGCTGCTGAAGCCAAGGCTGCCGTGGAAACGAGCCTCAATGCCGCCTTCAGCAAGATCGACAAGGCCGTGAAGGTGGGAGTGCTGCACCGCAACACCGGCGCCAACCAGAAATCGCGGCTCAGCGCCGCCGTGAGGAAGGTTCTCGAGCCCGTCCAAGCCTGAGCTTCCCCCGACTGGATGAGGGTATGCCTCCCCGACCCCTGCGTTGGGGCCGGATCTGTGATCATTGGCCATCCGGTCCGGTGACATCACATCCGGAAACATCACAATGGTGAGCCCGTTTCCAATGCCGCCGGCCGCCCCGATGTCGATGTCCACCGCCACGGTTGATGCCACCGAAGGCTTGACCGATGGCCCGCCCTCGGCAATCGCCTTGGTCGATTCCCATTGCCACATCGTCTTCCGCAATTTCGACGCTGACCTCGACGAGGTTGCGGCCCGCTGGCGTGAGGCCGGTGTCAGTGCCTTGGTGCACGCCTGTGTGGAGCCCGCCGAAATTCCGGCCATCCGCGCCCTGGCCGACCGTTTTCCGGAACTCAGCTACGCGGTGGGGGTCCATCCACTGGATACCCAGCATTGGCAGGAGAACACCGCCCGCGACCTGCGGATCGCCGCCCAGGCCGACAGCAGGGTGGTGGCGATCGGAGAACTCGGGCTGGACCTCTACCGGGAGACGAACCTGGAGCGCCAGCTGGCCGTGCTGGAGCCCCAGCTGGATCTAGCTGTGGAGCTGGATCTGCCAGTGATCATCCATTGCCGCGACGCCGCCGCGCCGATGCTGGAGCTGTTCGCCTCTCGGGCACGCCAAGGTGGAATTCCCCGCGGGGTGATGCACTGCTGGGGGGGTACCCCTGCGGAAATGGAGGCCTTCCTGGCCCACGGCCTGTACATCAGTTTCAGCGGCACCGTCACCTTCCCAAAGGCCGAAGCCACCCACCAATGCGCCCGCCAAGTGCCGCCCCACCGCTATCTGGTGGAGACCGACTGCCCATTCCTGGCCCCGGTGCCTCGACGGGGCAAGCGCAACGAACCGGCCTTCGTGGCCACGGTGGCTGCCCGGGTGGCGGAGCTGCGGGGCGAGACCCTCGAGCAGGTTGCATCTACCAGCACCGCCAATGCGGCTCACCTTTTCAACCTGACGCTTCACAATGTATGATGTTCCATTGGCTTTGCAGCGGAAGCGCTTCTTTGTCCACCCTTCGGCTCACTCCCCGGATCACCACAGCGCCTGGGTTCTCCACCAGGCCCCAGGTGGCATCCACCATCTCCCCGGCCTTGAGGGAGGCACGGTAGGGGGCTTCGCCTGAACAGCCGTTCCTGGTTGCAGGAACGGCTGTTCGTGTCGACACCGCCGACCCTCCGCCGTGCCCGCCAGTTGTTGACCCCACGTCGACCACCGGTCCCATCTTCAGACCGATTCCCTTATCCATCCGTTCCTGCAGGTTCACCGCATGAGCAGCGCGATCCAGGTCGCTAAGACCGTCACTTACCTCCCGGATCTGGTGGAGGTACAGCGGGCGAGCTTCAAGTGGTTCCTGGAGAAGGGCCTGATCGAGGAGCTGGACAGCTTCTCCCCGATCACCGATTACACCGGCAAGCTCGAGCTTCATTTCGTCGGCGACCAGTACCGGCTCAAACGTCCCCGCCACGATGTGGAAGAGGCGAAGCGGCGTGATGCCACCTTCGCCTCCCAGATGTATGTGACCTGCCGGCTGATCAACAAGGAAACCGGTGAGATTAAGGAACAGGAGGTGTTCATCGGTGAACTGCCCCTGATGACCGAACGCGGCACCTTCATCATCAATGGTGCCGAGCGCGTGATCGTGAACCAGATCGTGCGTTCCCCCGGCGTGTATTTCAAGGATGAACAGGATAAGAACGGTCGTAAAACCTTCAACGCCAGCCTGATCCCCAACCGGGGCGCCTGGCTGAAGTTTGAAACCGATAAGAACGATCTCTTGCACGTGCGTGTCGACAAGACTCGCAAGATCAACGCCCATGTGCTGATGCGGGCCATCGGTCTTTCTGACAACGACGTACTCGACAAGCTCCGCCACCCGGAGTACTACCAGAAGTCGATCGAGGCGGCCAACGATGAGGGCATCGCTTCCGAAGATCAGGCCCTCTTAGAACTCTACAAAAAACTCCGTCCCGGTGAACCCCCTTCGGTGAGTGGCGGACAGACGCTACTGCACAGCCGTTTCTTCGATCCGAAACGCTATGACCTCGGACGTGTTGGTCGCTACAAGATCAACAAAAAGCTCCGTCTCACCATCCCCGATGCCACCCGCACTCTCACTCCGGAGGATGTGCTCTCCACGATTGATTACCTGATCAATCTTGAGCTTGATGTCGGTGGCGCCAGCCTCGACGACATCGACCATCTCGGCAATCGCCGCGTGCGCTCGGTGGGTGAGCTGCTGCAAAACCAGGTGCGGGTGGGCCTCAACCGATTGGAGCGGATCATCAAGGAACGGATGACCGTGGGCGAGACCGATTCGCTCACCCCTGCCCAGCTGGTGAACCCCAAGCCCCTGGTGGCGGCGATCAAGGAGTTCTTCGGCTCCAGCCAGCTGAGTCAGTTCATGGACCAGACCAATCCCCTGGCCGAACTCACCCACAAGCGCCGCATCAGCGCCCTCGGCCCAGGCGGTCTCACCCGGGAGCGGGCCGGCTTCGCCGTGCGCGACATTCACCCCTCCCACTACGGCCGCATCTGCCCGATCGAAACGCCGGAAGGCCCCAATGCCGGCCTGATCGGTTCCCTGGCCACCCATGCCCGGGTCAACGAATATGGCTTCATCGAAACCCCCTTCTGGCGGGTGGAAAACGGGATTGTGAGCAAGCAGGGCAATCCCATCTATCTCTCCGCCGACCTGGAGGATGAATGCCGCGTCGCCCCCGGCGACGTGCCCACTGACGCCACCGGCCGCATCACCTCCGACCTCGTGCCGGTGCGTTACCGCCAGGATTTCGAAAAGGTGCCTCCCGAGCAGGTCGATTACGTCCAGCTCTCACCGGTGCAGGTGATCTCGGTGGCCACCTCCCTGATTCCCTTCCTCGAGCACGACGACGCCAACCGCGCCCTGATGGGCTCCAACATGCAACGGCAGGCGGTGCCTCTGCTGCGTCCGGAACGCCCCCTCGTGGGCACCGGCTTGGAAACCCAGGTCGCCCGAGACTCGGGCATGGTGCCGATCACCCGGGTGAACGGTGAGGTGGTGTTCGTGGACGCCACCCAGATCATCATCCGCGACGAGCAGGGTGAGGATCACTACCACATGCTGCAGAAGTACCAGCGCTCCAATCAGGACACCTGCCTCAACCAGCGACCAATCGTGAAGCAGGGCGATCGCGTGATTGCCGGCCAGGTGCTGGCGAACGGCTCCGCCTGCGAGGGCGGGGAGATCGCCTTGGGTCAAAACGTGCTGATCGCCTACATGCCCTGGGAGGGATACAACTACGAGGACGCCATCCTCGTGAGTGAGCGCCTGGTGCAGGACGACCTCTATACCTCGGTGCATATCGAGAAGTATGAGATCGAGGCCCGCCAAACCAAGCTCGGTCCCGAGGAAATCACGCGGGAAATTCCCAACGTTGCCGAGGAAAGCCTTGGCAACCTGGATGAGATGGGCATCATCCGCATCGGGGCCTATGTCGAGAGCGGCGATATCCTGGTGGGTAAAGTTACGCCCAAGGGCGAATCCGACCAGCCTCCCGAGGAGAAGCTGTTGCGCGCCATCTTTGGGGAGAAGGCCCGCGACGTGCGGGATAACTCCCTGCGGGTGCCCAGCACCGAGAGGGGTCGGGTTGTGGATGTGCGCATCTACACCCGCGAGCAGGGTGATGAACTGCCCCCCGGTGCCAACATGGTGGTTCGGGTCTATGTGGCCCAGCGCCGCAAGATCCAGGTGGGCGACAAGATGGCCGGCCGCCACGGCAACAAGGGCATCATCAGCCGCATTCTTCCCCGCGAGGACATGCCCTACCTGCCCGATGGAACACCGATCGACATCGTGCTCAACCCGCTCGGTGTGCCGAGCCGGATGAATGTGGGCCAAGTGTTCGAGTGCCTGATGGGTTGGGCCTCCTCCCACCTCGGTTGTCGGGTCAAGGTGGTGCCCTTCGATGAGATGCACGGCGCCGAGAAATCGAAGCAAACGGTGCAGGCCTACCTCGAAGAAGCCGCCAAGGAACCGGGCAAGGACTGGGTCTATGACCCTTCTAACCCGGGCAAAATCCAACTGATCGATGGCCGCAGCGGCGAACCCTTCGACCAGCCGGTCACCGTGGGCTATGCCCACATCCTCAAGCTGGTGCACCTGGTGGATGACAAGATCCACGCCCGCTCCACCGGTCCCTACTCCCTGGTCACCCAGCAACCGCTGGGAGGCAAGGCCCAGCAGGGCGGCCAGCGACTCGGCGAGATGGAGGTGTGGGCCCTGGAGGCCTACGGCGCCGCCTACACCCTGCAAGAACTGCTCACCGTCAAATCCGACGACATGCAGGGCCGCAACGAGGCGCTCAACGCCATCGTTAAGGGCAAGCCGATCCCCAGGCCGGGAACTCCCGAATCGTTCAAGGTGCTGATGCGCGAACTCCAGTCCCTCGGTCTGGACATCGCGGTCTATACCGATGCCGGCGAGGAAGTGGACCTGATGCAGGACGTGAACCCCCGCCGCAGCACCCCCAGCCGGCCTACCTACGAATCCCTCGGCGTCGCGGACTACGACGACGACTGATCGCTGATCGCCCCCGGCGCCGCCCCCATCCCGGGGGCGGTTGCACGGGACTCCGATACCCCCCGCCTTCCTCCTCTCCGCGCGACAGCAGCCATGTCCAACAGCAACCTCCGCACCGAGAACCACTTCGACTACGTGAAGATCACGCTCGCCTCCCCCGAGCGGATCATGCAGTGGGGTCAGCGCACCCTGCCCAATGGCCAGGTGGTGGGCGAGGTGACCAAACCGGAGACGATCAACTACCGCACCCTCAAGCCCGAGATGGACGGGCTGTTCTGCGAGAAGATCTTCGGCCCCTCCAAAGATTGGGAATGCCATTGCGGCAAATACAAGCGGGTGCGGCACCGCGGCATCGTCTGCGAGCGCTGCGGGGTGGAGGTCACGGAAAGCCGGGTGAGGCGCCATCGCATGGGCTTCATCAAGTTGGCGGCGCCCGTCTCGCATGTGTGGTACCTGAAGGGCATTCCCAGCTATGTGGCGATCCTGCTCGACATGCCCCTGCGCGATGTGGAGCAGATCGTTTACTTCAACTGCTACGTGGTGCTCGATCCGGGCGACCATAAGGATCTCACCTACAAGCAACTGCTCACCGAAGACGAGTGGCTGGAGATTGAGGATCAGATCTTCGCCGAAGACTCCGAGATTGAGAATGAACCCGTTGTCGGCATCGGTGCCGAAGCCCTGAAGCAACTGCTCGAAGACCTCGATCTCACCGAGATCGGCGATCAGCTGCGTGAAGACATCAACGCCAGCAAGGGGCAGAAGCGGGCCAAGCTGATCAAGCGCCTGCGGGTGATCGATAACTTCATCGCGACCAATGCCCGTCCGGAGTGGATGGTGCTCGATGTGATCCCGGTGATCCCACCGGATCTGCGGCCCATGGTGCAGCTCGATGGCGGCCGTTTCGCCACCAGCGACCTCAACGACCTCTACCGGCGGGTGATTAATCGCAACAACCGGCTGGCGAGGCTTCAGGAGATCCTGGCCCCCGAGATCATCGTGCGCAACGAAAAGCGCATGCTGCAGGAGGCCGTCGATGCCCTGATCGACAACGGCCGCCGCGGTCGCACCGTGGTGGGAGCCAACAACCGGGCCCTCAAATCCCTCAGCGACATCATCGAGGGCAAGCAGGGGCGCTTCCGCCAGAACCTGCTAGGCAAACGGGTGGATTACTCCGGCCGTTCCGTGATCGTGGTGGGTCCGAAGCTGAAGATGCATCAGTGCGGCCTGCCCAAGGAGATGGCGATCGAGCTGTTCCAGCCTTTTGTGATCCATCGCCTGATCCGCCAGAACATCGTGAACAACATCAAGGCGGCCAAGAAGCTGATTCAGCGCGCCGACGATGAGGTCATGCAGGTGCTGCAGGAGGTGATCGAGGGGCACCCGATCCTGCTCAACCGGGCCCCGACCCTGCACCGTCTGGGAATCCAGGCCTTCGAGCCGAAACTGGTGGATGGACGTGCCATCCAGTTGCACCCCTTGGTCTGCCCCGCCTTCAACGCCGACTTCGACGGCGACCAGATGGCCGTGCACGTCCCCTTGGCGATCGAAGCCCAGACCGAGGCGCGGATGCTGATGCTCGCCAGCAACAATATTCTCTCGCCCGCCACCGGCGAGCCGATCATCACCCCCTCTCAGGACATGGTGCTCGGCGCTTACTACCTCACCGCCGAGCAGCCCGGCGCCGCCAGGCCTGCCTTTGGCGACCGTTCCCTCACCTTCGCGGGCCTTGAGGATGTGATCCATGCCTTCGAGGAGAAGCACCTCCATCTCCACGATTGGATCTGGGTGCGCTTCAACGGTGAGGTTGAGAGCGACGACGAGGACCGCGAGCCCCAGTCGAGCGAGACCCTCAGCGACGGCACCCGCGTGGAGCAGTGGAAGTACCGCCGCGACCGCTTCGATGAGGACGGCGCCCTGATCAGCCGCTACCTGCTGACCACCGTGGGCCGGGTGGTGATCAACCACACGATCATCGCCGCCGTGGCCGCCGCCTGATGCCGAATCCGGGAGGCGCTGCCCTTCCCGCCAGCGTGCCCTGCCCGAGAGCAGCACACGGCACACCGCCATCCCGCTTCCTTCCCACCAGCCTTTCCTCTCCGCGCTGACAGCGCCGATCACGCCATGACCGCCACGCCCGCCAAGAAGTCGAGCAAGAAGAGCAGCAAGGCCGCTCCCCCCCCGGCCGTGCCCGACACCACACCCGCCTTCAGCCGGGAGGCTCCCCCCTTCCGCAATCGGGTGATCGACAAAAAGGCCTTGCGCAATCTGGTGTCTTGGGCCTTCAAGCACCATGGAACGGCGGCCACCGCCGCCATGGCCGATGAGCTCAAGGACCTGGGTTTCCACTACGCCACCCAGGCGGCGGTGTCGATCTCGGTGGACGACCTGCGCATCCCCGGTGAGAAGGTGCGCCTGCTGCAGGAGGCGGAACAGCAGATCACCGACACCGAAGAGCGCTACCGGCTCGGGGAGATCACCGAGGTGGAGCGGCACACCAAGGTGATCGACACCTGGACGGAAACCAATGAGCGTCTCGTCGAGGAAGTCAAGAAGAACTTCAACGACAACGACCCGCTGAACTCGGTGTGGATGATGGCCAACTCCGGTGCCCGGGGCAACATGTCCCAGGTGCGTCAGCTGGTGGGCATGCGGGGCCTGATGGCCAACCCCCAGGGCGAAATCATCGACCTTCCGATCCGCACCAACTTCCGCGAGGGGCTAACGGTCACCGAATACGTGATCTCTTCCTACGGGGCCCGCAAGGGTCTGGTGGACACGGCCCTGCGCACCGCCGACTCGGGTTACCTTACCCGCCGTCTGGTGGACGTGGCCCAGGATGTGATCGTGCGGGAGGAAGACTGCGGCACCACCCGCGGCATTCCGATCGATGCCGACGACAAGGGTAAGTACGCCGCCAAGCTGGTGGGTCGGCTGGCCGGTGAGCCGGTGCTCGATGCCGATGGCACAGTGATCGTCGACCGCGACGGCGAGATCGATCCCCCTCTCTCCCGCCGCATCGAGGCGGCAGGGGTGCGCACCGTGGTGGTGCGTTCGCCCCTCACCTGCGAGGCCTCTCGTTCGGTGTGCCGCAAGTGCTATGGCTGGGCCCTGGCCCACAATGAATTGGTGGACCTCGGCGAAGCGGTGGGCATCATCGCCGCTCAGTCGATCGGTGAGCCCGGCACCCAGCTCACGATGCGCACCTTCCATACCGGCGGTGTGTCCACGGCCGAAACCGGTGTGGTGCGCTCCTCGATCGAAGGCACCGTGGAGTTCGGTGCCAAGGCGCGGGTGCGCCCCCACCGGACGCCCCATGGTGTGGAAGCCCACCTGGCCGAAACCGATTTCAGCCTGGAAGTGAAAAGCGTCAAGGGTAAATCTCAGAAACTGAGCATCAGCTCCGGCTCCATCCTGTTCGTGAATGATGGTGGGCATGTGCCTTCCGACACGATGCTGGCCCAGATCTCAGCTGGCGCTCAAGTCAAGAAGAGTGTTGAGAAGGCTACCAAGGATGTGATCTGTGACCTGGCGGGTCAGGTGCGCTTCGAAGATGTGATTCAGCCCCGTGAGGTCACCGACCGCCAGGGCAACATCACCCACAAGGCCCAGCGCCTTGGCCGCCTCTGGGTGTTCAGCGGCGACGTGTACAACCTTCCCCCGAATGCCCAGCCGGTGGTACAGGGCAACAAACCGGTTCACACCGGCGATGTGCTCGCCGAGAGCCGGCTGTCCAGCGAATACGGCGGCGCGGTGCGGCTGCGTGAATCGGCCGGCGATTCACGCGAGGTGCAAATCGTCACCGCCAGCATCACCCTCAAGGACTGCAAACTGCAGGGTGAATCCACTCACAGCGGCGAGAACTGGTTCCTCGAAGAGAAGGATGGCAGTCGCTATCGGCTGATCACCCATCCCGGTACCAAGATCGGTGCCGGTGAGGTGATTGCCGAACTCCACGACGACCGCTTCCGGACCCAGACCGGCGGCATCGTGAAATTCGCCCCCGGCCTGGCGATCAAGAAAGCCCGCTCTGCCAAGCATGGCTACGAGGTGAGCAAAGGTGGCACTCTCCTTTGGATCCCGCAGGAAACTCATGAGATCAACAAAGACATCTCCTTGTTGATGATTGAGGACGGCCAGTGGATCGAAGCCGGCACGGAGGTGGTGAAGGACATCTTCAGCCAGACTGCCGGCATCGTGACAGTGACCCAGAAGAACGACATCCTGCGGGAAATCATCGTTCGCTCCGGCGATCTGCGACAGATCAGCGACGCCAAGGTGCTTAGCCGCTACGGCGGCGATGGACGCATGGTGAACCCCGGTGAGGAGATCGCCCCCGGGCTGGTGGCCGAGGCGATGCAGTTCGTCGAGGCGGTCGACACTCCGGAGGGAGGTGCCCTCCTGCTGCGGCCCGTGGAGGAATACACGATCCCCGATGCCGCTCACCTGCCTGAACTGGCCTCGGTGAAGCAGAGCGGTGGTCCCTCCCTCGGCCTCAAGGCCACCCAGCGGCTTACCTATAAGGATGGCGAGCTGATCAAATCGGTGGAGGGTGTTGAGCTGCTGCGCACCCAATTAATCCTTGAGACCTACGACACCACCCCCCAGATGACGGTGGATGTGGAAGCGGTGGCCGACAAGCGGGCCAAGACGATCGATCGCCTCCAGCTGGTGATCCTCGAGACGCTGCTGGTTCGGCGCGACACCCTCTCCGATGCCAGCCACGGCTCCACTCACACCGAACTTCAGGTGGAGGATGGGATCAGCGTGAAGCGGGGCGATGTGGTGGCCACCACCCAGATTCTCTGCAAGGAGGATGGCGTGGTGCAGCTGCCGGAATCCCTCACCGGAGAGCCGATCCGCCGTCTGCTCGTGGAGCGCGCCGGCGACACCCGTAGCCTGGAGCTCTCCGGTGCCGCTTCGGTGGCGGTCGGCGACCGGGTTGTGGATGGTGATCCCCTCGCCGAGGGCGTCACGGCCCCCTGCTGCGGCCAAGTGGAGGAGATCCAGGACAAGACCGTCACGATTCGCCTCGGCCGTCCGTACATGGTGTCGCCCGATTCGGTTCTGCACGTGCGCGATGGTGAGCTAGTGCAACGGGGTGATGGCCTGGCCCTGCTGGTGTTCGAGCGCCAGAAGACCGGTGACATCGTGCAGGGCCTGCCCCGGATTGAGGAACTGCTGGAGGCCCGCCGCCCCCGCGAATCGGCTGTGCTCTGTCGTAAGAGCGGCACGGTGCAGATCAAACAGGGCGAAGACGACGACTCGATCACCGTGTCGGTGATCGAAGCGGACGACGCGATCACCGATTACCCGATCCTGCTGGGTCGCAACGTGATGGTGAGCGATGGCGAGCAGGTCAGTGCCGGTGATTTGCTCACCGATGGGCCGATCAACCCCCACGAGCTGCTCGAGTGCTTCTTCGAGGACCTGCGCCTGCGCAAGCCCACCATGGAGGCCGCCCAGGAATCGATCTCGAAGCTGCAGTTCCAGATGGTGCAGGAAGTGCAGAACGTCTACAAATCCCAGGGCGTTTCGATCAGCGACAAGCACATCGAGGTCATCGTGCGCCAGATGACCAGCAAGGTGCGTGTTGAGGATGCGGGCGACACCACCCTGCTGCCCGGTGAGCTGATCGAGCTGCGTCAGGTGGAAAAGGGCAACGCCGCCATGGCGATCACCGGCGGCGCTCCGGCTGAGTTCACGCCGGTGCTGCTAGGGATCACCAAGGCCTCCCTCAACACCGACAGCTTCATCTCGGCCGCCTCGTTCCAGGAAACCACCCGGGTGCTCACCGAAGCGGCCATCGAGGGCAAGAGCGACTGGCTGCGGGGCCTCAAGGAAAACGTGATCATCGGCCGTTTGATCCCCGCCGGCACCGGCTTCGGGGGCTTCGAGGAGGAGCTCCGGGCCGAGGCCGGACCCCACCCTGACATCCTTGAGGAAGAGGCCGCGAGCTACCGCCGGGTTCAGAACCTCCGCCCCGACTACACGGTGGAGATGCCAGCCCCTGCCGCCTCGGCGGCGGTGCTCGACGATCCCTCCGAGGAGGATCTCGAAGCCACCCGCAGCCGCCATGGCATCGAGGCCACAGCCAGTAGCTTCGCTGCCTTCACCCGCCCGGGACTCGACGAGGGCCTCGATGAGGAACTGATCGCCGATCCTGCAGCCCTCGAGGGCCTGCAGGAGGAGGGGCTGCTCAGCGATGACTGACGCCCCCGACCGGACCGTCCCCCGCGGTGGCGCCAAGCCCCCCGGCCGATCCGCCGCTCCATCCGCAGCAGGCAGAACCGATCTAGGTACCCCCCTTCCGGTGCAACGCCTGCCGCGCTGGGGCTTTCACAGCCATACCGAGTTGCTGAATGGCCGCCTCGCCATGCTGGGGTTCGTGGCCCTGGTGGTTGTGGAATGGAAGCTCGGCCACGGCCTCCTGATCCGGCCCTGATGGCCGCCACGGCGGCGGGAGCCAGCCCTCAGGATCCGTCCAGTGCGGCTGCTGCAGGGTCCGTGACCACCTCGGAATTACGTGAAAACCCGGAATCCGCCGCTGTGGCATCCTCCGATCTGCGTCCTCAGGCGGTGGCGTTGACCCCCCTGTTGGGACTCGGGGTGGCCGAGCTGGAAGCCTGGGCCCAGTCCCAGGGACAGCCCGCCTTCCGTGGCCGCCAACTGCATGACTGGTTGTACAACCGCGGAGCCCGCAGCCTCGACGCCATCTCGGTACTTCCCAAGGCCTGGCGTCAGCGACTGCAGGAGCTGCCGGTGCTCCCAGCCGGGCCCGGGACCACTGGGCCCGAGCCTGAGGTTCGTTGGCCACCAGCGTATGGGAGTCCAGAGCCCCCCAGAGAGCAACGGATCACCCCACTGGAGACCGAACCCGGCCAGGCCCTGCTGGGCCGCTCCAGGGTGCTGCACCGCAGTGACGCTCGCGATGGCACCTGCAAGCTGCTGCTCGGCACCGTCGATGGTCTGAGCATCGAAACCGTGGGGATTCCCAGCGGTGAGCGGCTCACCGTGTGCGTGAGTAGCCAGGTGGGCTGTCCGATGGCCTGCCGCTTCTGCGCCACTGGCAAGGGAGGGCTGCAGCGCTCCCTTGCCGTGCACGAGATCGTGGACCAGGTGCTGAGCGTGCGCGAGGCCATGGGCCGCCGCCCCAGCCATGTGGTGTTCATGGGCATGGGCGAACCTCTGCTCAACAGCGAGGTGGTGCTTGCCGCGATCGACTGCCTCTGCCGCGACCTGGGCATGGCCCAGCGCCAGATCACGGTGAGCACCGTGGGCGTGCCGAGAACCCTGCCCACCTTGGCCGAACGGGCCCTCGATCGGCTGGGCCGCGCCCAGTTCACCCTGGCGGTGAGCCTCCATGCCCCGGATCAGCGGCTGCGGGAGGAACTGATCCCCACTGCCCACACCTATCCGATCGAGGAGCTGCTGGAGGATTGCCGCCGTTACGTGACGATCACGGGCCGGAGGGTGAGCTTTGAATACATCCTGCTCGGGGGGCTCAACGACCAGCCTCGCCACGCCGCGGCCCTGGCCGCCTTGCTGCGGGGCTTCCAGAGCCACGTGAACCTCATCCCCTACAACCCCATCGAGGAGGAGGAGTTCCAGCGCCCCTCGCCCGCCGCGGTGGAGGCCTTCCGCATGGCCCTGTCCCGCCGCCACACCGCGGTGAGCGTGCGGGCCAGTCGCGGTCTGGACCAGGACGCCGCCTGCGGCCAGCTGCGGCGCCGGCTGGGCTGAGCCGGGGTGATGCACGCGGCCGCAGGCGCGGAGCTCCGCCGGTTCCGCCATCGCGGGTACCCATCCCCCTCATCATCCCCTCATAGTTTGGAGAGGCTTCGA
Organism: Cyanobium sp.; assembly: GCA_044345855.1. Taxonomy (GTDB): domain Bacteria; phylum Cyanobacteriota; class Cyanobacteriia; order PCC-6307; family Cyanobiaceae; genus Cyanobium. Next base: position 71,633 of record JBIJAG010000013.1, read on the forward strand.
CCCCCGTGGCTGCCATGACCGATCCCTCCCCCGGCGCGGCTCTGGAGCCAGAGCCAACGATCCAGGGGGAATCCAGCGGTCCTCGCCCCCGCTGGGTGCGCTGCGGCAGTTCCAGCAACCCCGATGCGGCCGGGGCGATCGCCGAAGCTCTGAGCGCCCTCTTTCCGGATGGCCTCGCCGCGGTCGAGAAACCGGCCCTGGTGCTGGCCTTCCTCTCCACCGCCTACCCGATGGACTCGATGGCCGGCGAGCTCCAGGCCGCCCTGGGATCCGTTCCCCTGATCGGCTGCAGCACCTCCGGTGAACTCACCGACGGCCGCTCCTTGCGCCACAGCCTCGTGCTCTGGGCCCTGGGCGGTGCCGGCTTCTCCGTGCGGGTGGGTCTAGGACAGGGGGAATTGGGCAGCCTGCGGGTGGCCTCCCGTCAGGCGGCCCGCTGCCTCGATGGCCTTCCCTCCCATCCCCATCGCGTCCTGGTGCTCCTGGCCGATGGCCTCTGTGGCGACCAGATGGAGGTGGTGCGAGGGGCCTACGAAGTGGCTGGAGCCTCAGTACCGCTGGTGGGGGGGTGCGCGGGCGATGACATGGCGATGCGCTCCACCTCCCAGATCTTCGGAGCCAGGGTGCTCAACCAGGCCGTGGTTGCCGCCGCCATCGGATCCGACAGCCCGATTGGCATCGGCGTCTCCCACGGCTGGCTTCCGGTGGGAGAGCCGATGCTGGTCACCGCCAGTTCGGGGGTGAGCGTGAAGAGCCTGGATGATCGTCCAGCCCTCGACGTCTACCTGGAAACCCTGAAGGCGCCGCCTGAGGCGAGCGCCAGCCCGGAAGCCTTCGCCGCCTTCGCGGCCACCCATCCCCTAGGCATACCAAGGCGCGACCGCATCGAGATCCGCTACGTGGCCGGCGCTGATCTGGAGACCCGCAGCCTCACCTGCATCGCCGGCCTTCCCCAGGGTGGGATGACGATGTTCATGCAAGGCGACAGCGAGTCGGTGCTGGGAGCCACCGAAAATGCCTGCCTGGAGGCCTGCGCTGGGCTGGCCGGAGCCGCGCCGATCGGCATGCTCCTCTTCGACTGCGTGGCGCGCCGCTCGGTGCTGGAGAGCGCCGCAACCGATGGCGAATTCGAGTGCGTGCAGGAGCTGCTGGGCCCCTTGCCCGTAGCCGGCTTTTACACCTACGGCGAAATTGCCCGCACCCGTGGTGCCGGTGGGTTTCACAATCAGACCCTGGTGGCCCTGGCGCTGGCCTGAACTGGCCTGAAGCGCGGACCGGTAGGGGTCAGGTGGGATCCCGATCCGGATCGAAGGCGCCGCGGGCTTCTGCTTCGTCCCAGGGGGCGAGCCGTGCCAGCAACAGGAAGGCGGGAATCGAGGCCGCCACGGTGAACAGGAAGAAATCAGGCCAGCCCACCCGTTCCGCCAGCACCCCCGCCGGGGCGGAAAGCAGGGAGCGGCTCATCGCGTACACCCCGGAGAGCAGGGCGTACTGGGTGGCCGAGAAGCGCGGATTGCACAGGCTCATCAGCAGGGCCACGAACACCGCGCCGACCATGCCGCCGCTGATGTTCTCCAGGCTCACCGCCGCGATCAGGCCGGCGAAACCGCCGCCGAAGCGGGCCAGACTCCAGTAGCTGAGGTTGCCGAGGGCCCCGATCGCGGCGAAGAGCCATAGGGAGCGGTTCATCCCCAGCCAGGCGAACAGGGCGCCGCCGATCACGGTGCCGGCCATGGTGGCGGCGATCGCCCAGCCCCCCTGAACGATGCCGATGTCGGCCTCGCTGAAGCCCCGCAACTTGAGGAAGGGAATCGCCATGGCACTCAGCAGGCCATCGGGCCAGCGGTAGAGCAGCACCAGCAGCAGCAGCTGCCAGCTGCGGCTGGGGCCGGCCCGGTGCCAGAACTCCCGCGCCGGGCCGAGCACCGCCTGCTTGAGGCTGGTGACCTGATGGGCCACCGGCCGCAGCTTCGGGGCGGTGAGCGTGAACGGGATCACGGCCGCCACCAGCCCCGCCGACCCCAGGAAGGCCACCGGCCAGCCGAAGCGGCCAGCCAGCAGGAAGCCGCCGGCCCCCACCGCGAGCATGGCGGCCCGGTAGCCGAGGGAAGCGGCGGCGGCGCCGGGCCCCCGTTCCGCCTCCGGCAGCAGATCGGTGCGGTAGGCATCGATCACGATGTCCTGGGTGGCGCTGCAGACCGCCAGGGCTAGGGCGGCCAGGCCGATGGCCGTGAGACTGGCCGGATCCTTGGACGGCTGGAGCAGGCCCATCGCCGCGATCACGGCCACCAGCAGCAGTTGCATGACCAGGATCCAGCCGCGGCGCCGGTCGGGCCAGGGGATCGGCCAGCGGTCCAGCAGGGGCGCCCAGAACAGCTTGAGGGTGTAGGGGAGTTCGGCCAGGGGAATCAGGCCGATCAGGGACAGGGGCACGCCGCTGGCGGCGAGCCAGCCCTGCAGCAGCTTGCTGCCCACCATCAGGGGGGTGCCACTGGCCACACCCACCGCCCCCACCGCCAGGAGACGCCGCCAGGGGGCGACAGAAGCAGCGGGAGAGCTGGGAGCCACAGGGCACCGGGCAGGGTGGGGGCACCCTAGGAGTGGGGTTTGGCCGGGTCAGGCACCGGTGCCATGGCTAGGACCGGGGGGCGCCCCCATGCACCCCGACCCGGTCCCGCGGCACGGAGCAGGGCGGGTCCCGATCCCCTCCCAAACTCGCGCCGGAGACGCTGGAGCTGCCCTCCCGGTCGGCTGCTGCAGCGAAACCACAGGAGGCCGGCAGGATGCGGCGGCCAGGCAGGAGAGAATGCCTGCATCACGCCCAGAGTCATGTCGTTCTTCCGATCCACCCTGCTGCCCGCCGCCATCGTGCTGATCTTCGGTCTGGCCCTCTTCGCCGTGAGCGCTCGCATCTGGCTGCCGGGCGACATGGCCGCCCCCGCACCGATCAGCTGAGTGGTGGCGGGTCCAGCGGTGGCCTGGCCGACCGACCGACTTCTACGATCGGGCCACGCTGACCGCCCCATGTCCGAAGCGGCCCTGCCCTTCCCCGAACCCTTCCCCGACAGTCCGGCGGAGCTGGCCCTCGATCCCGAGGTGCTGGCCAGGGAGTTGGCGGCTGAACTGCTCGGCGATCCCCTCGATGAAATCGAAGCCCTCGAACCCGCCGAGGTGGATGTGGCAGCCGAATGCGACCTCGGCCTCTCCCTCCTGCAGGGTGAACAGGAGCAGCGCATGCAGGGACTGCGCATCTTCTGTGAGCATCGCGATCCCCGGGCTATCCCCCTGCTGCTGCCCCTGCTGCAGGCTCCCTGTGCGGTGCTGCGGATGAGCGCGGTGTACGCCCTCGGCCGAAACCCCCATCCCCTTGCGGTGGAACCCCTGCTGGGCCTGTTGCAGGCCGACGACAACGGTTACGTGCGCAAGGCGGTGGCCTGGAGCCTGGGTAACTACCCCGATGCCCCGGTCCTCAACCCACTGATCCGCTCCCTTGAGCTGGATGTGGCCGCCGTGCGCCTTTGGGCCGCCAGCTCCCTGGCCGATGCCGGTGCCACCGGTGCGGCCAAGGCCGATCCGGCCGCCGCCCAGCTCCTGCAGAGTCTGCGGATCGACAGCGAGCCGGCGGTGCGCAGCAACAGCGCCTGGTCCCTGGGGCGCCTCTATCCAGACCTGGTCGAACCCCGCCAGGAGACCGTGGTGGAAGCCCTCCTGCACACCCTCCTGCACGACGGCGACCCAACGGTGCGGGATGAGGCCCGGCTGGCCCTGGAGCAACTGGAGCAGCCGGATGTGCTCGACCGGCTTCAGACCCTGGTGGATGAGGGGCTGATCAGTTGAGGAAGGCTTCGGGCTGAACAGCTGAACTCGGCGCCGGGCGACCACCGAACATGGAACGCGGCAAACGACAGACAACGTCGGGGGTCGTGATCACCGCCCGATCGAAAACACGGTTAGCATCCCTCAACCCCTTTCCCTATCGGGATGGCCCAGCGCACGATCCGTTTCCGCATCCGGCCCGACGGCCGCGTTGAGGAGACTGTGGAGGGCGTGGCGGGTCAGGGTTGCCAGCAGCTCACCGAGCGGATCGAATCCAGGCTCGGCGCGGTGCAGCAACGGCTGGAGACCAGTGAGGCCTTCCAGGCCGCACAACACTCCGCCGACCTCCAGCAGCCCCTCTCGGCCAACCAACCGATTGGTTGATCCAGAGCCCTCAGGAACCCGAACCCTTCCCACCACGCAGCCCCCTTCGATCGATGTCGCACTTCAGCACCGTGCGGACCGAGCTCCGCGATCGCCAGGCCCTGATCGAGGCCCTCGGTGATCTCGGCCATCCCCCCCTGGAGGGCAGCCAGCCGGTGCGTGGTTACCGCGGCCAGACCGTGATGGCTGACCTGGCGGTGCCCCAGGAGCAGGGAGCGGACATCGGCTTCCGTTGGAACGACGCTATCGGCAGCTATGAGCTGGTGGCCGACCTCGATCTCTGGAGGCAGCCCATCCCCGTGGAGCGTTTCCTGGCCCGGCTCACCCAGCGCTATGCCCTGCGCACCATCCTGGCGGCGAGTGCCGAGGAGGGCTTTCAGGTGGCGGAGCAAACCAGTCAGCTGGACGGCAGCATCGAGCTGGTGGTCAGCCGCTGGGACGGCTGATCACGTGGGCTCCGCGCCGATCGGGTTCCATCCCGCTGCAGGTGCCGATCCGGCGCTCGCCTACCGGGTCAATCCCGATGCCCCGCAAGCCGCCACGGGGCTAGAACCCCTTCTTGGTGGAGCCCTGAGGCAGAAAGCGGTGTGGGTGGATGAGGCGGTCTGCATCGGCTGCCGCTACTGCACTCACGTGGCCACCCATACCTTCGTGGTGGAACCCGACTGGGGCCGCTCGCGGGCTCTTCGGCAGGACGGCGACAGCACCGAACGGATCCAGGAAGCGATCGACACCTGTCCGGTGGACTGCATCCACTGGGTCAGCTACGAGGAGGTTCCGGCTCTGGAGGCCCAGCTGCAGCAGCAGGAGATTCTTCCTCTCGGGCTTCCCAACCCCATCCGCCTACGGCGCACATTGCCGCGGGCCACCGTGCCGCGGGCCACCGTTGCCTCGCCGGCCCCGGGTACCCCCTCGTGAACCCAGCTGCCGGTTCCACCGCCGCCGCCGGCACGGGGATGGTGCCCAGCAGGCGTTTCGGCCGCACCGGTCTGGCGATGCCGGTTCTCTCCCTCGGCGGCATGCGCTTTCAGCAGAGCTGGAAGGATCTCGAAGCCGGCGCCATCGAGGAGTCCAGCCAGGTCAACCTGCGCCGCCTGCTGGCGAAGGCAATCGGCGCCGGCCTCCACCACATCGAGACCGCCCGCCACTACGGCAGCTCCGAGCGGCAGCTGGCTCCCCTCCTCCAAGACCTGCCCGATCCGCGGCGGATCCTCCAGAGCAAGGTGCCGCCCAACCCGGACCCGGCCGTCTTCGAGGCCGAACTGGCCACCAGCTTCTCGCGGCTGGGCCTCGATACCGACTGCGATCGCCTCGACCTGCTCTCCATCCACGGAGTGAACACCGCCGAGCTGCTCGAGCAGTCCGTGAGGCCCAACGGCTGCCTGGCGGTGGCTCAGCGCTGGCGGGAGGAGGGCCGCATCGGTGCGATCGGCTTCTCCACCCATGCGCCGCTGCCCGTGATCCTGGAGGCGATCGACTCCGACAGCTTCGATTACCTCAACCTGCACTGGTATTACATCCAGCAGCAGAATCAGGCCGCCATCGAGGCCGCCACCGCCCACGACATGGGCGTGTTCGTGATCAGCCCCACCGACAAGGGTGGCCACCTCCACACGCCCTCGCAGCGGCTGAGCGAGCTGTGCGCGCCGCTCCACCCGATCGTGTTCAACGATCTCTTCTGCCTCAGCGCCCCCGGCATTCACACGATCAGCGTCGGAGCGTCCCGCCCCGAAGATCTGGACCTCCACCTGGAGGCCGTGGCCCTGCTTCCTCGGGCCGGAGAGCTGCTGCCGCCGATCCTGGAGCGGCTGGATGCCGCCCGCCGCTCCGCTCTCGGGGAGGACTGGCTGGGGAGTCGGCACCAGGGATTGCCCCGCTGGGAAGACACCCCGGGGGAGATCAATCTGCCGGTGCTGCTCTGGCTCCACGAACTCTTGGAGGCCTTCGATCTGGAGGGCTTCTGCCAAGCGCGCTACGGCCTGCTGGGCCATGGCGGCCACTGGTTCCCCGGTGCCAACGCCGATGCCCTCGACGGCGAGGTGCCCGAGGCGGCCCTGCGGGCCGTGCTGGAGGGGAGCCCCTGGGCGGAGCAGATCCCCGGCCTGCTGCGGCGGCTGCGGCAGCGGATCGGCGGCCAGGCGGTGCGCCGCCTCCAGGAGACCTGAAGCAGCGGGGGGATTGATGGACCAGAGGATTCAGGGCCCAGAGGATTGAAGGCGGTTGGCCTGGCCTCTTCCGTACGCCCGGTGCGATCCCTCCAGAAGCACGCGGGGATGCCGAATCGCTGCCTATCTCTCCGCCGCGATCTCCCCCAGGGGCTGGCGGGCGGGGACTCCCACCGCGCGGGGATAGGCCTTTGGGCAGGGCCCCGTGGGCCGCAGCAGCAAGGCATGACGCACACCCCGCTCAGCCGGAAGTGCCAGCCCCTCCACCCCCTCCAGCCTGGCGCGCAGGGGCACCAGGGCCCTTTCAAGCTCCGCCTGGTCATCGGGGCTCCACTGGCCGCGATAGAGGAGCGCCCGTCCCTCGGGCCGCAGCAGGGGCACCAGGTATTCGGCCACCACCGGAGCCCGGGCCACCGCCCGGGCGAGGGCCCAGTCGAAGCGGCCACGGGTGGCCACGGCCTGGCCGGTGCGCTCGACCCGCTCGCAGCGCAGCTGGACCCGCGAAGCCAGCCCCAGATCGGCGGCCATGGCCCGCACCGCCTCCACCTTCCGGCCCACGGAATCCACCAGGGTGAGGCGGGCCTGGGGAAGGGCGATCGCCACCGCGAGGCCGGGGAAACCGCCGCCGGTGCCCACGTCGATCACCTCCGGGGAGCCCTCCGGCTCCTCCTGCAGTAATGGCCGCAAGGGCCAGAGGCTGTCGAACACCTGGGCCACCCAGTAGTCATCGCCCTCCACCAGGCGGGTGAGGTTGAGGCGACCATTCCAGTGGCGCAGCAGATCCTGGAGCTGCAGGAACCGTTCCTCCTGCTGTGGTGCCGGTTGCCAGCCCAGGGCCCGCCAGAGCTCCGCCAGGGACATCGAAGCCGCTTCCATCACCGTGGGCCGGTCTGCTCTCCCTAGGATCCTGCACACCGTGCCGGGTCGCCGTCTGCCGGGCCATGCCCCCCACCCAGAACCCCTCCGCCCCGGGCCCCACCCACTACGACCTGCTGGAGGTGGCAAGCACCGCCAATGTTTCGGAGCTGCGCCAGGCCTTCCGCCAGCTCAGCAAGCGATACCACCCGGACACCACCAGCCTGCCCCAGGCCCAGGCCCAGGAGTCGTTCCGGCAGCTGCAACAGGCCTATGCGGTGCTCAGCGATCCGATCAGCCGGAACCGCTATGACAGCCAGCTGCTGCAGCCGCCAGGGCCGATCTCGCCGTCGGGGGCGCCGGCCCAGCCCCCACCGCGGCCCTCAACACCCCGGCCGGTGGGGGTGCGACGGGCACTCTCGGGGGGCGAATGGTTCGCCCTGTTGCTCCTCGGTCTGGCCCTGGTGCTCAGCCTGGTGCTGGGCCTGGGGGTGGCCTGGGCGCGGGGGGCCGCCCTGGTGCGCACCCCCAGCTGGTGGCCCGAAGCCGTGGCTGCGGCCGCTGCCCCCGATTCGCCCCCGGACTCTGCCCTCACCGATGCCCACCCTGCCCCCTGAGCGGACCCCGCTCTACAACCATCCCCTGCCGGCCCTGGAGGCCTGGCTGCGCCAGCTCGGTGCCCGCCAGGAGGGTTCCCAGGCGGTGCACTGGGATCTGCACCGGCCCGATTGGAGTGCCCGGATCACGCTGGAGAGCGAGGATCTGGCGGTGAGCTGGCATGGGGAAGGGAGGGAATGCCAGCGGCGCTTCCCCTACGGCCTCACCCGCGCCGACGTGGAGGCGGCAATTCTGGCCGGACCCTGAGTCCGCCTAGCCCTGGCAGGCGTGGCTGCCGTGCCGCTTTCCAGAACCCGCTGGCCCGGAGATCGTGACAGGCTGCAGGAGGGAACGAGCCAGCCGAGCGTGCCCTCAGACTCTTCCGATTTCTGGGTGGATCGAGTGGCTCGGATCAGGCCGCCGCACCGAGCGCATCGAGGGCCTTCGCGATCGCCCGGTAGCAGCGCTCCAGCTGGTCGTCGTCGATGCAGAGGGGAGGGAGCAGGTAGATCACCTGACCCAGGGGGCGCAGGAACACCCCCTCCTGGCGCACCAGGGCTTGTAGCCGCTTGCCGGCCGGATTGAGATAGCCGGGCGAAACCACCACCAGGTCGAAGGCGGCGATACCGCCGAGCAGGCGAGGCTGGCGCACGCCGGGGTGGGCGGCCAGGCGCTCCAGGTGGGGCCGATGCCGTGCCTCCATCCCCCGGTGCCGCTCCGGGAACCCCTCCAGAAGATCGAGGCTGGCCAAGGCTGCGGCGCAACCGAGGGGATTGGCGGTGAAGCTGTGGCCGTGATAGAGGGTGCGGGTGGGATCAGGATCCACGAAGCCCTGGAAGAGCGCCTCGCTGGCCAGGGTCACCCCCATGGGCAGGAAGCCGCCGGTGAGCCCCTTGGAGAGGGCCATCAGGTCGGGCTGGATACCGGCACGCCGACTGGCGAACAGCTCACCGGTGCGGCCGAAACCGGTGAGCACCTCATCGGCGATCAGCAGGGCTCCCGCCTGGCGCACCCGCCGCTCCACCTCCTGCAGGAAGGATTCACGCACCATGCGCATGCCGCTGGCGCCCTGCAGCAGCGGTTCGAGGATCACCGCGGCGGTGGGGGTCTCCAGGAGTCGCTCCAGCACCGCCAGGGCTTCGCCTTCCTTCTCCTCCACGCCGGCATCGTGCCAGTGGGTGGCGGGCCAGGGCACCCGGGCCACATCGAACAACAGGGGCTCGAAGGCGTGGGTGAAGAGGGAGCGCTCCCCCACGGCCATCGCCCCGAAGGTATCGCCGTGATACGCCCCGGCGAAGGCCACCAGCTGGCGGCGCTCGCTGCCGCGGTTGCGCCACCACTGCCAGGCCACCTTCAGGGCCACCTCCACCGCGGTGGAGCCGTTATCGGAGAAGAAGAGCCGGTCCAGGCCGCTCAGCCGGCTCAGGCGGGTGGCGAGCTGCTCGGCGGGCGGATGGCTGAAATCGGCGAAGATCACCTGCTCGAGGCGGCGGGCCTGATCGGCGATCGCGGCGGCGATGCTGGGTTCGCCGTGGCCATGCAGGGTGACCCACCAGCTGCCGATCGCATCGATCAAGCGGCGGCCGTCGGCGGTGATCAGCTCCGCCCCCTCTCCCCGCACCACCTGCTCGGGCGGTGTCGCCGTGGCCACCTGGGTGGTGGGATGCCAGAGGTGGGGATGCCAACCCGATGGGGCGGCGGCGCCGATCGGCATGGGGCGCTCAGAGCCGGGATTGCCCGTCATGTTGGACCGGCGCCGGGTGTCAGCGGCAGGCCCTGGCCTGGGGCAACGAGACCAGGGTGCCGCAACGCAGCAAGCCGCCCACCGTCTTCTCGATGTTGGTGAACAGCACCAGGATGCCGCCGCAAAGGACGGCCACCAGGGCGCTCACCAGAAGGTGACGCTTGCTCATCGTTCCAGGCTACGGAATCCTTCGCAGCGCAGCCATTGGCGACGCAGGCCAGCCCGATCCAGCGGTTCGATCGGAGGCAGTTCGGCAAGCACCGGCACACCGCCGAGCTCCGCCAGGGTTCGGGGGTTGTCGGGGTGGGGCTCGCCGTTGAGCACCAGCCCCAGCACGGGAATGCGGCGCTGGCGCAGGGCTTCCAGGGAGAGCAGGGTGTGGTTGAGGGTTCCCAGGCCGCTGCGGGCCACCAGTACCACCGGCAGCCCCCAGCGGCTGATCTGATCGATTTGCAGCCAGTCGCGCCGCAGGGGCACCAGCAGCCCACCGGCGCACTCCACCACCAGCGGCCCGTCGCCCGGCGGCAGGGCCAGCCGTGCCGGATCGATCGCCACGCCCTCCCGCTCGGCGGCCCAGTGGGGGGACACAGGGGCGGCAAGGCGGTAGGCCTCCGGCACGATCCGCTCTGCCGGTAGATCCAGCAGGGCCGCCACCCGGTCGCGGTCGCCGCCGCCCTCGACACCGCTCTGCACCGGTTTCCAATAGCGGGCCACCAGCCCTTCCACCAGCAGGGCGCTCACCGCCGTTTTGCCCACGTCGGTGTCGGTGCCGCAGACCACCAGGCGCATGACGTGGGGCGGCTGCTACGGGATGGCGCTCAGCATGGCGGGCCGTAGGGAGGGCTGGGTGCTGCGGGGAGAGAGGGCGCGCCCTCGGTCCTCCGCCCCACCAACACCAGCACCTCCCAGCGCAGGGGCGCAGCCGGCCAGTGGGCCAGCAAACGGCGCAGTTGGCCCGTTGCCAGGGGTGGCTGACGGCTGGCGGTGGCGCCGAGGGAGCTCAGCAGCCGCAGGGTGGCGAGCCCATCGCGGGGCGCCCGGCTGAAGCGCAGCCGCTGGGCCCGGGGCCCCTCCAGGCCGGCGCGGATTGCCGCCTCGATCAGCCCGTCCGCTTCGGGCAGGGGCAGCGCGGTGCAGGGCACGGATGCAGCGCGGGCTGCCGCCTGCCAGGTGTCGAAGCTGCCGGCCACCGGCACCGCCAGGGCCAGCCAGCCGCCGGGGGCGAGCCGGCCGGCCCAGTGGGCCAGCTGGGCCATGGGATCGTCCAGCCACTGCAGGGCAAAGCTGGAGAGCAGCAGGCCGGCGTCCCGGAGCTGGGGCGGCAGGCCGCGGTTGAGGTCCCAGGGGGCGGTGGTGGGGCCGGCGAGCGGATTGTGGGCCAGCAGTTCGGGGCAGAGGTCGAGCTGGAGGGGCGGCTTGGCCAGGGAAGGCCGCTGGGCTAGCAGGGCCCGGCTGAGCAGGCCACTGCCGGCACCGAGATCGGCGCAGGGGCCGGCGGGGAGGGGAAGGTCGCGGCAGAGACGGCCGAGCCGCCAGGCCACGGCCTGCTGCAGGCGGGCCTGGGACTCGTAGCTGGCGGCGCCACGCCCAAAGCCCTGTCGCACCCGGCCGCTGAAGCTGGGCAGGGCGGGATCGGCCACCTGCGGCAGGGTCCGCAGCCCGCCGTGCCCATGCCGGCCCCCAACGCTGACGCTCCCATCCTGATCCGATCCCCGCTGTTCCAGGAAGGCCTGCCTCTTCGCCGCGTCAGGAATCCGGGATGGCAGCGTCATGACGGGCCGGTCCGCTCCAACCACTGCAGCACGGCGGCCAGCGGCGGGCTGGTGAGAAAGGCGTGGCCGGCAGTGGGCAGCAGGATCCGCTCTGCCGCCGGCAGCCGCTGACGCAGGAGCTCACGCACCTTGGGCCCCACGATCCGGTCATCGCCGGCCTCCACCAGCAGCACCGGCACCTGCTCCGGGAAGCCCTTGGGCAGGTCGGCCGTGGCCTCCAGCAGGGCCAGGTCGTGGCGAAGGCGGCGGCGGGCATCGACCCCCACCGGCCCATCGGCGGGACCGGGCGGCATCAGGCTGGCCGGATCGGGGGCGGCGGCCTGCACCAGGAAGGACTGCAGCAAGGCCTGGGCCCGCTGGGCGGTTTCCTCGGGATCGGGGCCCTCGGCGAGGGCCGCGGCCATGGCCGCCAGGGCAGTGCGCAGCTGGCGCCCTTCGCGACCCGGCGGCACGAAGCGGCCGAAGCCGGCCAGCAGCACCACCCGCTCGGCGTTCGCCAACAGGGAGGGGGGAAGCAGGTGGGCTCCCATCGAGTGAGTGATCAGCACCCGCAGCCCCTCCGGCCCCCAGTCCGGCAGGAAGGGTGGCTCTGCGCCGTAGCCCCGCTCACCGCCGCGCCACCGCCAGCCGCGGGCCTCCGCCTCGGCGCGCCAGGGCTCCCAGCCGGCGGCGGTGCCGCTCCAGCCGTGCATGGCGATCACCTGGAGGGGGCAGGCCGAAGGGGTGGGCACGGTGCGGGTGGCGGGGTGGGGTCGAGGGGAAACAAGGGTCTGGGGTTATGGCGGAGTGACGCGGCGGACGTCAACGACCCACGGCGCTGGGCGGACCCGAGGCTGAGCCCAAGAGGCTTTGCGACGCGCCGCGGCTTGGCTGCTCTTAACGCGGAGCCTTGGAGGTTAGGAGGGCTGCAGAGCCTCCCCTTTTCAGGGCGAGGCCGGCGAGAGCCGGGGTCCTGGTCCCAGTGCCACCAACAGTTTCTCCAGAGTGCCGGAAGGAAGGCCAGTCCGCAGCACCAGCCGCAATCGGGCGGTGCCCTCGGGCACGGTGGGCGGCCGAATCGCCAGGGCCAGCAATCCGGCGGCCTCCAGCCGCTCCTGGGCGGCGAGGGCGGCGGCGTCATCGCCGAGCCGCACCGAAAGGATCGGCCCCTCGCCGGGGGGCCGGGGCCAGCCGGCGGCCTCCAGGGCATCGCGCCAATGGCCGCAGCGCTCCAGCAGGGCGAAGGCGGCTTCGGGATCGGCCTGGATCTGGCCGAGGGCTGCCAGGGCGCCGGCCGCCAGGGGCGGGGCGAGAGCGGTGGTGTAGCGGAAGGCGCCGCTGCTCTGCAGCAGCCAGTCGCCCACCAGGGAATCGCCGGCGAGGAAGGCGCCGCCGCTGCCGAAGGCCTTGCCGAAGGTGCCGCTCACGAGCGCCACCGAGGCGATTCCATGGGCCAGGCCGCGGCCGCCGGGGCCGAGCACGCCGAGGGCATGGGCCTCATCCACCAGCAACGGCACCCGGTGGTGCGCGCAGAGGGCTGCCAGCGCGGCCAGGGGAGACGTGCTGCCTTCCATGCTGTAGAGGCTTTCGCAGAGCACCAGCAGGCGGGCCTCCGGGCGGGCGCACCGCTCGCTGAGCAGGAGGCGCTCGAGATCGGCCGGGTTGTTGTGGGCGAAGCGCTTCAGCCGGGCGCCGCTGGCTCGCACACCGGCCAGGAGCGAGTGGTGGATCAGGCGATCGGCCAGCACCAGGCTGTGGCGATCGGCGAGGGCGCAGACGGCGGCCAGGTTGGCCTGGAAGCCGCTGGGGAAGAGCAGCACCCGCTCGCGCCCCAGCCAGGCGGCCAGGGCCTGCTCCAGCTCCAGATGCACCGGCCGGGTGCCGCAGATCAGGCGCGAGGCGGTGGCGCCGAGGCCGCTGGCCTGGAGTTCAGCCGCAGCGGCCGCCAGCACGGCCGGGTCGCGACTGAGGCCCAGGTAGTCGTTGCTGGCCAGGTCGAGCAGGGGGGAGGGCTGCGGAGAGCTCGCCTCCCCGGCTCGAGTGTCAGCGGCTGCTTGGGGTTCGGCAGGGGCGGGCTGCAGGGCGGCGGTCCCGGCGGGCGCCAGGCTACGGAGGCGGCGGCGGCGGACGGCGGCAACCTTATCTAAGGCCGAACGCAGCCGCTCCCGCCAGGCTGGCTCGGCAACGGGTCCCGCTGCCGGCGGGTCGGGCGGAGCGCAGGACGTGGGAGGGGGAGAAGGGATCAGGGGAGTCCCGACGCCGGGGATAGGTGTCAGTCTGAAGCGACGCAGGGCAGCGCAGCTGCATCAGCAACTGGGGCGGCGGCAGCTGAGGGCCCCGAGGAGCGGAGCAACCCGTCGATCTGTGACGCCCATTCGCCGGGCTCGAACCGCTGCTGCCCGCCGTGGCCCGGCAGCAGCCAGCGCGCATCGAGGTTGCAGTAGTAGACCTCCCCGGCCGGATGGCGCGTGAGCAGGGCGGGAAAGCCATCGGCTGGCGTGCGCCGCACCTGATCGGCGGGCGCCTGGATCGCCGTCACCGGACAGGCCCGCAAGGCCAGCAGCGCCCGCGTGGTTTCCGGCTCCCCCTCGGGCTGGCGCCAGACGTGGGCCGCGTCGCCTCTGGGCGCCGGGGCGAAGTGCTGCGGATCCCACTGCCAGCAGGTGCCGCAGTCGATGCAGCGCTCGTTCACCCAGAAGGTCATGGCCGCCAGCGGGAGCTGCACCCATGGTGGCGGCGGGGAATCCTCAGGGGAAAGACCCGAGGGGATGCCCATGGCCGCGCCCGAGATCCAGTCCCCGTGAGTTGAATGTTCGCCGTCTCCATCAGAATGATCTCGCGGAAGGTTGGGGAGCGGTAGTGCTGCCATACGCCTTGGCGAGAAAGTACCGCCATGCTGATCAGCAATGGTGTTGGCAATGGGTATTTCCGCAGCGGAACCGCTGGAAAGATGAGGCCACTGGCAAGGAAGGTCGCCACCACCTAGATCGAAGCGTGATTCAAAAGGCCGTAAAAAAAGCCATTGCCTATGCCGGCCTTTCCAAACCCGTCGGTTGTCACACGTTTCGGCATTCGTTTGCGACTCATCTACTGGAGCGAGGGCAAGATATACGAACCATTCAGGAACTAATGGGCCACTCCGATCTGAACACCACGATGATCTATACGCACGTTCTCAAACGCGACCCGATGGGCGTCATCAGCCCTCCCGATCAATTGTAGCTGAGGCTACAAGTGGTTATCAGGTCCGATAACCACTGTTCACTACGAACAAAATTACCCGAGAAAGCTTGCGGTTGCTTCATTTCGCTGAAGATCACAGAGGTGGTTCACGGAAGTGGTCGCAGACGATACGGTGGTTCACGGAAACCTTCCAATAAGCGTTCGAAGGATCAGATTAGTCAGACTGCGCACCTTGGCCTACAATCGTGCTTGTGGCTGATTTGGTCATCCGATCCGGGCTATGTATCGTAGCGAACATGTGGTTATCGGACCCGCAAACCACTCCTATACTTGGCTCAACGTCGTCAAGGAACCCTGCACTGCAATGGTTTTGCGAGTATCCAGCCCGATGCTGCAGTGTGGTTTGCGGAAAAGGAGGAGTGCTCTCGGCGTGGTTCTCGGAACCTCCCAATACATAGTTGGATGGGCTGGCAGATAGCATTGATAAAGGCTAAAGTCGAAGGGAGTTTGAATACGCTGGGTATCTTTTGCAATGGATGCAAGGGGAAAAGTAGCTTCACTGCACAAGAATCCCGACTCATTGCTCGTTATTCATTACTCATGCGAGGGCTTGGATGATTCAAACTCTGGTCTCTCGCCACGAATAACATCGATAGCCGTTCTTCACGCAGGAAGTAAGACGCTGCATAGCTTTTCGATACACCTAGTAGCGGAAATACTCCGCTATGACAAGGATATCATCGATGCGAGAAAATATGACGAACTCGAGAAGTTGATGCTTGAAGACTTTTTTGTATTTGCATCTGAGCATCCGCATTGCTCTTGGCTACATTGGAAAATGTCAAATATAGTCTATGGTTTTGAAGCGTTAGAACACAGATATCGTGTCCATCATCCAGATAAGCCTCCGTACAAGATTAATGATTCAAAAAAGTTCGATCTTTCCGCGCTTCTATTGGAAATATATGGAAAGGATTGCGTGGATCATCCACAAATGCCAGCGCTTATGGAGCTGAATGGCGGAAAGCCACGTGACATGCTCAGCGGGAAGGAAGAGTCTGATGCCTTTAGGGCAAAGGAGTATGTAAAGATGCATAAGTCTACCATCAGCAAGGTATACTGGTTCTACTCATTGTTTAATCTGCTTTGCAGGCGCAAAGTAAAGACCGCTCGCTCAAACATCCCGAGCAAGATTCACGCTTTTTCCGATTCATGGCCGTTTAAGTTGGTAGGAATAGTTGCCGTGATATTCACTCTGTTTCAAATTGGGGAAACAGCCCAAAAATACATAAGCCAGCCTAAGGGCGCTACCACTACTTCTCCAGCGGGTAAGTAGTATATCTAGGCAGCAAAAATCAAAGATCCATTTAAGTGCCTAACCTGATGGCCATCCAGCATCATCATCCACCCGACCCGCGCCTAAATCGGCATGTAGAAGCAATCGCTCTTGCAGGCGGGTGATGATGAGCGTTCGATGGATTGTGGTCCGCCTTAAGCTCATGCCCTACGCCTCATCAGTGAAGAGATGCCAGAACTCATTCTTGAAATAGAGATTGACTACGATAATGATGGTATTACCACAAGGCGAGTATCTGTTGTCGATTACGAATGGAATATGAAGGAAACGGCTGTTATTCTTAGTGGGTTCTGCCATCTGAGGCAAAGTGGAAGATCTTTCAATTCGGCGAAGATAAGGCGATGCCTTGACCTCGGCAACTCATCGCTTATCCCCGATTTGCCCACATACATCCGTAATCTTGAGGGAAGGCCTGCACCTGCCCCTGCAGAGATGAGTGAGAACCTAATGAGCCGATCTCAGGAGAAGTATCATCTACGCAAAAAGTTTGTGCCAGATGTACTTTACTACCAATTCAAGCGTCGTTTCTTCTTTCTCTTTGAAGATCAGTGTTTTAAGTGTAGAAAGCCTGCAGTATGGAAATGCGTCTCAGAGGATGATTCATACATGGGAGGAGTAATGCTGCAAAGCCAGCTGGTCATGGATCATCATATTCCATTTGAGAAGGGTGGCAAGTTTGAGGCCGGAAACCTCGTTGCATTGTGTAAAAGGTGTAATGGGAATAAGGCAACAACTCTTCCCTCGGCTTTTTATTCTGAAATAGAATTGAACGAACTAGATCAGTATCTGCAGGTTCAAGAACAGCTATTTCCAGAAGGAAGGAGATATTGGCCAGATGCCGATATGGAGTTGTTTATGAAGGCTGACAATCAAGGCCGACGTGAGATTCTGCTTAAAGAGGGAGTGAATGAGGAGCTGGTTAGGTGTTGTCTTCAATCTCAAGATCATTATTACTTCTGTGGAGTATTCGATTCTCTCGAAACGTCAGATGCTTCTTGCACTTTTGTCTTTCAAGTTGATTAGTGCATGACTTTCAGTTTCTTTGGTAACGACCTTGAGAAACCCTCTAACGAACAAGGATAGATCGTGCGAAGCCACGATCTTATCCGGTGTTGGACTAGCCCTTTGGCGCTAATGATAATTCCTTTACGGCAGATACGTTGGCCTGAATTTCACCTTTCCTTCTGAATTGT
>JBIJAG010000014.1:0-88473 GCA_044345855.1 Cyanobium sp.
CGCTCGGCTCGGCGGATTCAGCGCTGGCGGCGACGGGTAAGGGGGCGTTCATCGAAGCGGTGGGAAGGGAAGGGGCCGAAAAGTGACGAAGGGCAGTCAGAAGCGGGGAGGGCTTGTGGAAGGGAAGAGCGGGGATGAACCGGAGCCCCTGCACTCCGGGCAGGCCGAGGCCTGCCCCGCAGCCGGCCCAACTCACGTTCAGGGCGGGCTCACAGCCGCGGCAGCGCCCACCAGCTCCCGCACATCGGCCACATGGCCGGCGATCGCGGCGGCGGCCACCATGGCCGGGCTCATCAGCAGGGTGCGGCCGCTGGCCGAGCCCTGGCGGCCCTTGAAGTTGCGGTTGGAGGAGCTGGCGCTGATCTGGCGGCCCTCGAGGCGATCGGGGTTCATCGCCAGGCACATCGAGCAACCGGGTTCGCGCCACTCGAAGCCCGCCGCGCGGAACACCGCATCGAGGCCCTCAGCCTCGGCGGCGGCGGCCACCTGCTCACTGCCGGGCACCACAAAGGCCTTGATGCCCGGGGCCACATGGCGGCCTCGGGCCACGGCGGCGGCGGCCTGCAGGTCGCTGAGGCGGCCGTTGGTGCAGCTGCCGATGAAGCACACATCCACCGGCAGGCCGGCGATCGGGGCGCCGGGCACCAGGTCCATGTAGCGGTAGGCCTCCTCGGCCAGGGGGCGCTCCTCGGCGGGGGTCTGTTCCAGGGTGGGCACGCTCTCATCCACGCCGATGCCCTGGCCCGGCGTGATCCCCCAGGTGACGGTGGGGGCGATGGTGGCAGCATCAAAGCGCACCTCATCGTCGAACATGGCATCGGGGCCGCTGGCCAGGCCGCTCCACCAGGCCACGGCCCGCTCCCAGGCCTCTCCGGCCGGGGCGTGGGGGCGGCCCTGGAGGTAGGCGAAGGTGGTGGCATCGGGGTTGCAGTAGCCCACCCGGGCGCCGCCCTCGATCGCCATATTGCAGAGGGTCATGCGCTCCTCCATCGAGAGGGCATTGATGGCGGGGCCGGCGAATTCGTAGGCGTGGCCCACACCGCCCTTCACCCCGAGGGTGCGAATCACGTGCAGCACCAAGTCCTTGGCGTAGACGCCCGGCTGCAGGGTGCCCTCCACCCAGATGCGGCGCACCTTGAGCTTGTTCATGGCCAGGCTCTGGCTGGCCAGTACATCGCGCACCTGGCTGGTGCCGATGCCAAAGGCGATCGCACCGAAAGCGCCGTGGGTGGAGGTGTGGGAATCGCCGCAGGCCACCGTCATGCCGGGCTGGGTGAGGCCCAATTCGGGGGCAATCACATGGACGATCCCCTGGCGGCCGCTGCCGAGGCCGTGCAGGGTGATGCCGTGGTCGGCGCAATTGGCCTCCAGGGTGGCCAGCATCGCCTCGGCCAGGGGATCGGCGAAGGGCCGAGCCTGGGAGGTGGTGGGAACGATGTGGTCCACCGTGGCCACGGTGCGCTCCGGGTGCCGCACCGTGAGCCCCAGATCCCGCAGGGCCGCGAAGGCCTGGGGGCTGGTGACCTCATGGATCAGGTGCAGTCCAATGAACAGTTGGGTGGAGCCACCAGGCAGATCCGCCACCCGGTGCAGCTCCCAGACCTTGTCGTAGAGGGTGCCGGCGCTCACGCGGAAGCTTAAGGAGAGAGCAAACCAGCCTAGGAGCCTATGGAATCCCCCAGAGCAGCCAAGGCAACGGCCCCGGCTGGAGGCGAGGGGCTCGATCGAGGAGTCCGCACGGTGGGTCCGGCTTGGTCTGCCGCGCGCCAACGCCGTGATCATGGGGTGATCACAGGGCAAGTCGGGAGCGATGTCGGCGTGCCGCCGCCAACCACCGACCTCGGTGAGCTGGAGCACCGAACCCACTCGAGGATGCGTGCTAATAACACAACACAGGGCTTCGAGCCCAATCGACTCAATTAATCTCAATACATTCTTCCCTTTGTCCCCCGAGCCAGATCCATGACTGTTCAACCTGGATGCGTGGTGCGGATCCACGGCCGAGCCGATGCCCCCGCATCCGATGCCCTGTACGAGGTGGTGAGCGTGGAGGAGGACGATCTCCGCTGCTGGGTGCGTCGCTGGCCCCATCCCCGTAAGTCCAGCGCTCCCTTCGCCGTGCCACTCAGCCAACTCGAAGGGCCCCTGCGGCAGGAGGCAAGGACATGATTCCGATCGGATCGGCGGTGGCCATCCGCCTGCTGCTCTGCGGCGCCCGCACCGCCCTGGCCGCAGGCCTGATCGCCTTGGGCCTGGAGGGTCTCCACCTCCTGCTCGACCCAGAGGCGCTGCACCTGGCCTGAGCGGGCCGGCGGGAAGCCGCATTGTGCCTCGATTCCTTGAGCCGCGTTGTGGGAAAGGCTTACTGGAAGGGTTGCGCGGCCGAAGGGTGGCAGGGCGTCAGAGAAGGGCGCCGGCTTCCCCATCAACCCCATTCACCACGTTCTGCGGCGCACCGGCCAGGATCGCGGCGGCATTGGCGGCGGCGGCCTGGATCAGCCGCTGGCGGGCCGAGCGGGTGGCCCAGGCGACGTGGGGGGTGATCACGCAGTTCGGAGCGTGGAGCAGCGGGTTGGAGGGTTCGGGGGGCTCGAGGCTCAGCACATCCAGGCCCGCCCCACCGAGGCGGCCGCTGTGGAGGGCGGCGGCCAGGTCGGCCTCGTTGATCAGGGGGCCCCGGCCCGTGTTGATCAGCAGGGCGCCGGGCTTCATCCGGGCGATCCGCTCCGCATTGATCAGGCCGCGGGTCTCGGGGGTGAGCGGGCAATGGAGGCTCACCACATCGGAGCGCTGCAGCAGGGTGGGGAGATCCACGCCGGTCACCCCCTCGGCGCTGATGGGCTGGCGTCGGTGGGCCAGCACCTCCATGCCGAAGGCCCGGGCGATCGCCGCCACCGCCAGGCCGATGCGGCCGAGACCCACCACCCCGAAGCTGAGGCCAGCCAGCTCGGTGAGGTTCCCTTCCCAGAACGAGAAATCCGGGCCGGCACTCCAGCGGCCCTGCCGCACCAGGGCGTCATGGTGGCCGGTGCGGTTGGTGAGCTCCAGCAGCAAGGCGAACACCGCCTGGGCCACCGAGGCGGTGCTGTACTCTGGAACGTTGCAGAGCGGTACGCCCCGGGCCGCCGCGGCAGCCCCATCCACCACATCGTGACCGGTGGCGAGCATGCCGATGCCCCGCAGCTGCGGAGCGGCGGCCAGATCAGCCGCCGTGAGGCGGGTCTTGTTGGTGAACGCCACATCGGTCCCGGCCAGGCGTTCGGCCACCAGCTCCGGTGGCGTGCGGTCGTGCACGCTGAGCTGTCCGAGTTGTTCGAGGGGCTCCCAGGAGAGGTCACCGGGGTTGGTGGTGAAGCCATCGAGCACCACCAGCCGGGGTCTGGCGGAGGCGGAGGAAGGCGGCATGGCAGGGGCAATAGGGACTTCCAAGGCAGGCACGGGGAGGGCGGCTGCGGGGCTCAGGCCCGGGGGCCCGGCAGGCAAGCCCCCCCACGCTGGAACAGACCGTTGAGGTAGTGCTGGGCCACGGAGCGGTCCTGGCAGCCGTGCTGGAAGAGGAAGCCGGCGAGGGCGGCCTGCATCAGGCGGTACTGATCCCACTGGGGATGGCTGCCCACGAAGGCGACCATCGCGTCGAAGAGGTCTTCGGGGAACTGGTTCTCCACGCTCACGCTGCGGGGGGCATGGTCGGGCACGGCCGCGCTGGCGGGGGTGGTGGGGGTGGTGGGGGTGAATTCCTGCCGATCTTTCATTCGTGCGTCTGCCGCTGCGGTGTCCGACCCATCAGGCCACGCCATGCCCCCTCGCGTCAAAGCGACCCGATCGGGCCACTCCCGTGCTGGGATCAGCGCGACCCAGGGCGGGATGCCCGTGACAACTGGGCCGGATGAGCCAACGCGCCTCGGGGGGCCGAGTCGGCGGGGCGGGAGCCAAAACCGTCAAGGGGAGGGGATGTTTCCCCCACGCATTGGCTACTCCCCAGACGGCACGGCGGCCGGGGCAGCCGCATTCTGTGGAAAACCCCCCGGCCCTTCGCGGAAAACCCGGGCGGACGGGGGAAAACTCCATGCCACAGGATTCGTGATCGTTCTGCTCCCGGCCGTGAGGGATCCCTATGGAGCACATCTGCCGGATGGTCCAGACGGCTTCAACTCGCTGCTTCCAGCTCCAGCCGCAGGCGGTTGAGGGACTCCCCCACGCTGAGGGTCTGGATCCAGGCGCGACCCCGGCTCTCCCCGAACCGCACCGCCGCGCTGCCGCTGCCGCCCGGACCGGCCAAGCCCAGATGCACAAGCCCCACCGGCTTGGCGGCGCTGCCGCCCCCTGGCCCGGCGATGCCCGTCACCGAGAGGGCCCAGTCGCTGCCGGTGCCGCGGCGCACCCCCTCCGCCATGGCGATCGCCACCAGATCGCTCACGGCGCCGTGCTCCGCGAGCAGCTCCGGCGGCACCCCCAGCAATCCTTCCTTCAGGGAATTGGCATAGGCGATCACCCCCCCGAGGAACACATCGGAGGCGCCCGGCACGGCAGCCAGGGCCGCCCCGAGGCCGCCGCCGGTGCAGGATTCGGCCACCGCCAGGGTTTCGCCCCGCCGCCTGAGCCGCTCGAGCACCACCGAAGCGAGGCTGTCGTTGTCTGTGCCGAAACACAGCGAGCCGGTGCGGGAGCGCAGATCCAGCTCCACCGGCTCCAGCAGGGCTTCGGCGGCAGCCGGGTCGTCGGCGCGGGCGGTGAGGCGCAGCTTCACCTCGCCGGCGCCGGCGTAGGGGGCAACGGTGGGGTTCTCCAGATCCAGCAGATCGGCCACCTGCTCGGCAAGGGTGGATTCGGCAACGCCCCAGAAGCGCAGCAGCCGGCTGGCGAACACCCCCTGGGCCAGGCCGGCGTTGCGCAGCCAGGGCTCGGCGGTGGCCTCCCACATCGCATGGAGCTCGCTCGGCACCCCGGGGAAGGTGAGCACGGTGAAGCCGCTCTGAATCGGGAAATCGGAATCGGCCGGCGCGGGGGTCCAGATCATCCCCGGCGCGGTGCCGGTGGGGTTAGGCAGCACGGCAGCGCCCTCGGGAAGGAAGGCCTGGCGACGGTTGCTGGGGGCCACCACGCGGCCGCGGGCCTCGATGCGGGCCCGGATTCGCTCCCAGATGGCGGGATGCTCCACCAGGGGGGTCCCGAAGGCGGCGGCGATCGCCTCGGTGGTGAGGTCGTCGGGGGTGGGACCGAGGCCGCCGGTGGTGATCAGCACCCGACAGCGGCCGGCGGCGGCGCGCACCGCGGCGATCAGGCGCTCGCGGTTGTCACCCACCACCTCCTGGCGGTAGTGGGGCAGACCGAGGCCGGCGAGCCGCTCGGCGATCCAGCGGGCGTTGCCATTGAGGATGTTGCCCAGCAGCAGCTCGGTACCCACGCAGAGCACCTCCACGGAGCGCTCATCAGGGGTGGGGGGAGCGGGAAGGGGTGATGGGGCCATGGCCGGTGCGGAAGGTCTCGATGGAGGCGAAAGGGGAGCAGGTGTCCGCCCGCCTCAGCGCAGCTCCTGCTGCACCGAGCGCCGGCTCATCACCACCGCCGCGATCAGCACGGCGGTGGCCAGGGCCAGCCAGAGGAAACGGTTCTCGGCGTTGGCCAGCACCAGGGCCAAAGCCCCCAGCCACTGGGTGAAGGCATAGATCAGCACCACGGTGCGGCGGTGGCTGAGGCCGGAGCGCAGCAGGCGGTGATGGAGGTGGCGGCGGTCGGGATAGAAGGGGGATCGGCCCTCGCTGAGCCGGCCCATGATCACCGCCGACATGTCGGCCAGGGGCAGCGAGAGGATCAGCAACGGCAGCAACAGGCTCACGCCAGTGAGCCCCTTGGCGGGGCCCACGATGCTGATCGCGGCCAGGGCGAAGCCGAGGAAGTAGGAGCCCCCATCGCCCATGAAGATGCGGGCGGGGTTGAAGTTGTGGCGCAAGAAGCCGAGGCAGGCGCCGGCAAGGGCTGCGGCCAGCAGTCCGGCGGCGGGCTGGGCGAGGCTGAAGCTCACTGAGAGCAAACCGATCGCGGCGATGCCGCTCACCCCAGCCGCCAGGCCATCGAGGCCGTCGAGCCAGTTGATCGCGTTGGTGATGCCCACCAGCCACACCACGGTGGCCAACAGGCTCAGGCCCGGCGGCAGGGTGAGCAGCGGCGGCAGGGCCTGGTTAAGGCCATGGAGCGATTCGAAGGGCAGCTCAATGATGCCGATCCTCACCCCCTGATCCCACACGGCCATCGCCACCGCCACCTGGCCCACCAGGCGGGGCAGGGGCGGCAGGGCGAAGAGGTCATCGGCCAGGCCGATCACGAAGAAGCAGAGGGAACCGGCCAGGGTGGTCCAGATCAGCCGGTCCTTGTCGGGGGGCAGGTCGGCGAAGCCGCCGGCCAGCCAGGTGAGGGTGAGGGCCAGGCTGAAGCCGGCCACGATGCCGATCCCGCCGAGTCGCACCATGGGCGCGGTGTGCTGCTTGCGGGGATCGGGGGGATCCACCAGGTCGTAACGCAGGCCCAGGGCGCGCACCAGGGGAACCACGAGTGCGGTCACCAGTCCAGCCACCACGAAGGTGACCAAGGCCGCCGCGTTGGGGCTGTAGGCGAGGGTCACAACGGCAGACCTGGATGCAGCGGACCTTTGGGGCTCACCTTACGGATCAGGGCAAGGATCAAGCGTGCTGGAGCTGACGTTCCAGGGCATAGAGCGGGAAGCGGCGGCAGAGGTCGGCCACCCGTTCGCGGCAGCGGAGTTCGATGGCGCTGTCCTCAGGATTGAGCAGGCGATCGGCGATCACATCGGCCACCTCACGGAAGGCAGCGGCGTCGAAGCCGCGGGTGGTGCAGGCGGCGGTGCCGAGCCGCAGGCCGCTGGTCACAAACGGCGGCTGGGGATCGAAGGGCACCGTGTTCTTGTTGGCGGTGATGTTCACATCACTCACCAGCAGGTCGGCCACCTTGCCGGTCATCGTGATGCTGCGCAGATCGAGCAGCACCAAGTGGTTGTCGGTGCCGCCGCTCACCACATCGATGCCCCGCTCCTGGATCCGGGCCGCCAGGGCCTGGGCATTGGTGATCACCTGCTGGCTGTAGGTGCGGAAGGAGGGCTGCAGGGCCTCTCCGAAGGCCACGGCCTTGGCGGCGATCACATGCTCCAGCGGACCGCCCTGGCTGCCAGGGAAGACGGCCTTGTCGAACTGCTTGCCGAAGTCGGCGTCATTGCAGAGGATCAGGCCGCCGCGCGGACCCCGCAGGGTCTTGTGGGTGGTGGTGGTGACCACATGGCAGTGGGGCAGGGGGCTGGGGTGCACTCCGGCCGCCACCAGGCCGGCGATGTGGGCCATGTCCGCCAGGAGGAAGGCCCCCACCTCATCGGCGATGGCGCGGAAGGCGGCGAAGTCGATGATGCGGGGGTAGGCCGAGTAGCCGCACACGATCAGCTTCGGGCGGTGCTGCAGGGCTAGGGCCCGGATCGTGTCGACATTGAGCTGCTGGGTGTCGGGGTCGACGCCGTAGTGGAAGGCCTGAAACCACTTACCGCTCACATTCACCGGCGAACCGTGGGTGAGATGGCCGCCGTGGGAGAGGTCCATGCCCAGGATCGTGTCGCCTGGCTTGAGCAGGGCCAGGAACACGGCGAAGTTGGCCTGGGCGCCGCTGTGGGGCTGCACGTTGGCCCAGGCGGCGCCGAAGAGCTGCTTGGCCCGCTCAATCGCCAGCTCCTCGATGCCATCCACGAACTCACAGCCGCCGTAGTAACGCTTGGCGGGCAACCCCTCGGCGTACTTGTTGGTGAGCACCGAGCCCTGGGCCTCCATCACGGCGCGGGAGGCGAAGTTTTCGGAGGCGATCAGCTCCAGGTGGGTCTGCTGGCGGTTCAGCTCCCGATCGATCAGGGCGGCGATGGCGGGATCGGCCGCGGCCAGGGGCGTGTCGATCGCTGCCGGGGAGGAGGGGGAGGAGAAGGCCATGGGATCGGTGGCGGAGCGGCTGGGCAAGAAACCCACGGTTGGGTCGATGTTAAGGAAACGCCCGCGTCGATCCGTCGGCGGGGCCGGATCGGTGCGGGTCCGCCCACGGCCTGCCCCTTGGTGCGCCGCGGCGGGGATCGGTCCGGTCCGGCCCGTAGGCCCCGGCAGCAGCCCCCAGCAGGCGGTGCCAGGGAGAGTGCCAAGAAAAAAGGCCACCCCTTGGGGTGACCTGAAAAACGCGCCTGGAGAGATTCGAACTCCCGACCCTCTGATCCGTAGTCAGATGCTCTAATCCGCTGAGCTACAAGCGCGTGCGGAGTCATTCTCACCGCATGGGGGGGCCATCCGTCAACTGAGGGGCGCCGGGCAACCTGCCGAAGCCGGCGGGGTTCACCCCGGGATCGGGCCGCGCCTGGTGCCACCAGCCGCCCCCCCCGGATGCCTCGGATGCCTCGGTGCGCCCCGGGGGGGCCGCGCCGATCCAGCTAGGTTCAGCTCAACGCCCCGCGCCCGCCCGCGCCCCATGCCGATCCGCTGGTACGGCCCCGCCGACCCCGCCGACCCCACCTACCGCCATTTCGCGCGGATCGTGAATCTCACCCTGCACGCCATGGTGTTCGCGGCGGTCAACAGCGGCCTGTGGTTCGTGCAGGGGATGCGCCATCCCTGGCCCCACCTGGAGTGGCTCACCTTGCCCTGGGCTGCACTGCTGCTGGTCCATGTCAGCGTGGTGGTGATGCAGCGGCCCGCCCCCGAGCCATGACCCTCTCCGCCCAGGACCTCGCTGAACTCACCAGCGCCCTAGCCGACCGGCTTTACCTGCAGGTGGCCAACTGGAACCTGTACTTGGGCGATGCCGGCCTGGCTCCCACTCTGGCGAGTGAATGTGCCGCCCGGCTCGACCAGGGGGCCGCGGTGTGCGCCCGCCAGGCCCTGGAGGCGGTGCAGGTGGGCATCGGCGGCGGCGCCACCCGCCTGCCCCTGGCGCGGCTGGTGCCGCCCGGGCAGCTGCGGGATCTGGAGGAGCTGCTGCAGCCTTACTGCTAGGCCCAGGACCCACCCCTGGTCTGGAGTCGAAGACCGCGGCCGGCGGGGGAGGCACCCGGCCGGGAAAGGTCGCGGAGCGGCACGGGGCACGGAGCGCAGCAACTTCAGTGCAGCACCTCCAGCAGCCCGAGCGTTCCGTTTAGCTGCATTCCGGCCGAGAGATCGGGCGGTTGCCGATAAGGTGGCAATCAACGCTGTGGCTCCGTGCTGGTCATCGAGGTCACCAACGCCCGCGAGGTGGTGCGCCAACGGATGGGCCCTCTGGGGGGGCGCCTGCTGGGCAAGGTGGTGGATGCGGAGGCCCAAGTGGAGAAGGCCCTGATCCAGGAACTGGAAAAATCCTTCAGGGAATTCGGGATCGAGGCCCGCATCTTTTCGGTGGATGGCCCCCAGATGATCGGCCGCTCCCACCTGGAGATTCCGCTGCAGGTGCGCGAAGAGCGGCAGGTGCGGCTGGGGTGAAGGGGGGGGATTTTGCCACCAGAATTGCGGGCTTATAGCTGGCGTGAGCTGACCGTGCGCGATGGCAAAGGGGGTAAGGATCGGCGCACCATGCTTCCCGAGGGAGGAAGTGAGCGGCTGCGAGAGCAGCTGCAGGCGGTGCGACGCCTCGATGAAAAAGAACTGGCAGTGGGTATTCCCCCAACACTTGCGCTGGCGCAATAGCGAAACCGGGGAACAGGAACGCCTCCATCTGGATCCGAGCCTGGTTCAGAAAGCAATTCGCCGTGCCATGAGGGCGGCAGAGATCAACAAAGCGGCCACCTCTCACTGCTTCCGCCATTCCTAGCGGCTCCGCCCTGCTGGCCTTGCTGCTTCGCAAAGGCCAGGAAATCTGAAGCTCACTCGCGCTAAGGGGTCAAAGCACTATTAGGAGGATCTATGCGCGTGTCCTCATTCATGAGTCAATGAATGTCACCAGTCCGCCAGAATTCCTGCAAAGGAGTCGTAGAGCGTCGCGGGCGATACCGGGTCCGTATAAAATCCCCACCTCTCCACCGTACAATCCCCCAGTCCCGTTGCGCCGCATGCCACTTGGATCAAGTTGACGGCTTCCTATCGGCTGCATGGGCCGACAACGGCACCCACCGCAGGGCGGATACCGGACCCGCCCGTACAGCGTTAGCTTGCAGAGAAGCACCAACCCATCGCACCGTCATGCCCAGTCGTCACAACCGTGTGCCTTCTCCGTCGTTCGAGGTAAGCATCGAAGTCAATGGCAAGGAGTACCGCGGAAGTTATCGAGTCGAGGGGCCCGAGCCGCTCGTCTACCTCACATCCAACTACGGCAACAAGGCCACTCAACTGGGGGGCTCCCCAGCTGAGACGATTGCCCGGCTATTGCTCCACGAGCTTGTCGCACATCTCCACTGAAGCGGCGAGGGGGCAGCGAGGACGGGCAAGCCGAAGACGATCTGTTGGGAAGTATAGATTTACATGTGATAGAATGTAGCATCCAGCTAACTCTTGACTGCCCTGACAGGGCTCCGCGAAGAGTTGCGCTTGCACATACTTGGAGATAGTATTGTAAGAGTCCAACTACAGTTGCTGCAGAAGCGTCTACCAACAAACCAACGACACCCTCGCGGGCTACCAAGGAATGCCAAATAGGAACGCAAGAATGCGATTCTTCAATCCTCTTGATTTAGATAGCTTAAGACAAGAGTTTACTGAAGCACGCATACTAAGACTCGCTGCAACAAAGCCCAGAAAGCTTGTGGATGTAGAGCAAGCCAGGCAGATTTCAGATGAAGTCAGAAGGCTTCGCCGCTGCCTAGTAGACTACTCCATATACGGCCCCTCGGGCTATGGGTATACGAGAGGCTGGGGAATGTTTGGGCGAGTTCCAATTTATGTAACCACTGATTCTAAAATTATAAAGTTTGATTTACTTATTGAGGACTTAAAAGAGCGCCTCATCCAACTGGAATCCGAAGAAAGGCAGAAGGCTGAAGCTCTTCGACGTTCAAGGGAGGCTGCTGAGCAATTTGTACAAGTAAGCCAGGATGAAAAACTGGCGGGTGCCCTTTGGCATGCGCTTGAGACTGCACCGCCAACACTTGGCTTTATCTACTTGAAACGCTGGAAGATGCCTGATGAAAGCTGCTGGTATAAGGTTGGCATCACCAACAATCCAGATCGCCGAGAAACAGAACAAAATGTGCTGCCTGTTGCTGCAGAGACTATTGTTTGTGTTGATGTCGGGAGCATGGACAGAGCTAGGGCAATAGAATCCGTTATTCATCAGGTACTTGAGGAGCGGCGAATCAAAGATGCCAATAATCGCGAACTCTTCCACCTAAGCACTCAGCAAGCATCCGCTGTGAAGGCGGTACTAGAGAAGCTGCTCTGATGGCAAGCCACTATTGGCCTGGCAAGGCTTCCGCAGCTCCTCCTTATCTCAAACACTTCCTTACCTCCTGCTTACCTCCTGAAGCATCTGCAAAAGCCACTGCCGTCGCTGAATGGGAGACCAATCAGGAGCTACTTGAATACGCAGCCAATGATCGGACCCTGGATGTTTGCCCGGATCGAACAAAAGGACTTGAATCTGGTGCCCTTTCAAGCAGGCATGGACACAGCTAACAATGCCATACACCTGAGCCGCCGCCAACACACACCTGGTCATCACCATAGTGTTCTGCGGCCAGGTGATGGCAAGCGTTCGAAGGATCGGGAAGAGAGAGCGAGAATCTCCTGTTGACAAGCGTAGCGTCGACGGCGTGGGCAGAAACCGCTGACCTGCTCCGAATAAGGTCGTCCAGCGATGGGTGTAATACCTGCTGTCAGGGGTTAAGATGGTGTGGCCTGACGGGATGCCTTCCATGGCGGTGATCTCACTCAAGCTGACCGAGGCCCTTGATGCCCAGCTCACAGCGCAGGCGCAACAACGTCGGCTGAGCAAGTCTGAGTTGGTTCGACGAGCATTGACTGCGTTCCTCCAGGCCTCAGAGCAAGGAGTTGATGGCCCGCAGCCACAATCCGCGGCTGATCTTTTGGCCGATCTCGTGGGTTGTTGTGAAGATGGTCCGCCTGATCTTTCCTCTAATCCTGCTCACCTGTCTGACTTTGGCATTAACTGATCATGGCGGTGCTGCTAGACACGGGGCCATGGGTTGCCCTCCTAAGTCGCAATGATACTCACCACAAATGGGCTGTAGAACAGTTTCGACTGTTGACTCCTCCATTGCTGAGCTGTGAGGCTGTGGTTGCTGAGACTTGTTTTCTGCTCAAGCGGTCGGGCTTTGATCCTTCATTGGCTTTGCGGTTCATCGAACGAGGAGTTGTTCAACTGCCTTTCGTGTTGCAGGAACAGATTGGTTCTGTCAGTTCCTTGTTTAAGCGGTACGAGAATGTCCCCGCTTCCCTTGCGGACGCTGCCTTGATTCGGCTGGCGGAAATCAACGATTCCCCATTGCTCCTTACTACCGACAGTGATTTTCATATCTACCGCCGTCATGGAAGACAGATGATTCCCTTGGTGACCCCGTGAATGAATTTCATTTTGCAGTTTAGGCGCAGGTCTGCAGATGTTATCCGTAAAGACCTGACACTTCGAACACACCCCTCGAGTGGACAGGCCGCCTTCATCTCTCCGCTTCGCCTCCTTGGGTTCCTTGCCTGCCACTTAGGGGCAGCGTTAGCTGCACAGGAAGAACGTGGTCGTATCGTCGGGGTGATGGTAGCGAATTCGGATGCCCACAATCCTCAGAAGTGGACCTTACCGGATCTACTTCTATAGTCACGAGCCAAACGAGCCGCCCCATGTTCATGTTGACAGAGATAAGGCGTCATGCAAAGTCTGGCTTGTTCCTATTGGACTGGCATCAAGCCTTGGTTTTAGCGCCAGAGAGCTGCGTGAGATTGAACGGCTGGTCAGCTTGAACAGAGCTATCCTGCTGAAGGCATGGGAGGAGTTTCATGGCTAACCCTGGTGAGCAGGTCACTGACGTAGCCTTGACAGAGGACAGGCTGATCGTCGATCTGGCTGATGGTCGATCTATCTCGGTGCCGCTGGCTTGGTTCCCAAGGCTTTTGCATGCAACTTGCCAGGAGCGTGATAACTGGGAGATTGCCGGGGCCGGCTTCGGAATCCACTGGCCAGACGTTGATGAGGATTTAAGTGTGGAGGGCCTGCTTCGAGGTGCGCCAGCGCCCCAGACTAAAGCGCTGGTCAGCTAACACCGCCATGCTCCTGAGCCGCCGCCGTAAGGTTATCTCTTTCATTGAGTATTACTTGCGGCCAGGTGATGGCAAGCTTTAGCCAACCTCTCTTCGACACGCTCAGCCGCAGTTGTATCAACCATGGAGTCACGTTCGATGTCAGGCATCACGATTAAACGGGAACGCCCCTATGTCGAAGAACTGTTAAAGCGATACGAAGATCTGATTAGCAAGGATTTTCCCGGCTACAGAAATCATGTTTATCGCGCGATCACTTATGCAATGCATTTTTTGGGAAATGCTGTAGAATACGAGAGACTTGTCGAGACTGCATTTGTCTATCATGACATCGGCCTCTGGACAGATCACGAATTAGCTTATTTGGAGCCATCAGAGGCTGTGGCAATAGCCGACAACCAGAAGCTGGGACTGGGGTTAGATCCTGACTTGCTTCGTGACGCCATCCATTGGCACCACAAGATATTTCCCTACACCGGACCACACAGAGACATCATCGAGGCCTGCCGCAAGGCCGACTGGATCGATGCCTCGAAAGGAATGCTGCGTAAGGGCATAAGCAGAGCCGCAATAAGAGAAGTTGAAGCAGCGTTCCCAAACCTAGGTTTCCATAACACATTAGTGCGCCTTGCGAAAGACTATGGGGGCTCAACACTTGCTGGCGCCATCAAGGTAACCATTGGCATCGTAAGGCTATGACCGCAGCTATGATTGCGGGTTAACAATTCACTCAAGCCGACGCTGCTTCTCGGCGCAAGTTAATTCAAGAGTTAGCTGGCTACAACCAACATTCCCCAAGAGGAAAGATGGAAATGAAAGGGATCATCGAGACACACGAGGTGACGCAGAAGACCTACTGCCGAGCTGAAACGGATCGAACCTTCTACAACGCATCGCAGCTGACTGGCGGCGTCAACAAGCTGTTCAGCTTTCGCAATGTCACGCCTCTGGACAGGCAAACGGTGGTCAGAATGAACAAGGATACGCTTTACACGGTGGCCTTGGTGGATACGTCCAAGGGTGCCACCATAACGGTGCCTGACATGCCGGCGGGCCGCTATTTCTCGGTACTGCTACTTGATAACGATCACTATTGTCCGGGCGTCATCTACACGTCGGGCAAGCACGAACTACCCAGGGACACCAAGTATCTCGCCATCAATGTTCGTATCCAACTGTTGCACCCGGATGACCCGGCGGACATCGCGCTGGTCAACCAATTGCAGGATCAGTTTGTCATCCAGGCCAACAGCGCCGACCCGTTCCCGGAGCCGAATTGGGACAAGAAGTCGC
This sequence comes from Cyanobium sp., assembly GCA_044345855.1. GTDB lineage: Bacteria > Cyanobacteriota > Cyanobacteriia > PCC-6307 > Cyanobiaceae > Cyanobium. Next base: position 14,499 of record JBIJAG010000014.1, read on the forward strand.
TGGCCGCACTAACCGCGGAATACAACGCAGAGTTCGCCAAATTCGATCTGTATCCTGACGGCTGGATGGGCAAGCGCGGAGAAGCCGATGATGCCATCCGTCACCTGGGCTGCGCCGGCGCGTGGGGACTGTTCCCGAACAATGACGCGGTTTACATCAATTACAACGGACATCTGCCCGCCGACAAAGGCCACACCGCCACCTACCAGGTGCCCGAGAACAATGCGTTCTGGTCCATCACCATTTACGGCGCGGATGGCTACATGAAGAGCGAGAACAACATTCTCAACGCCGCGAATACGAAGATGAATGCTGACGGAACGTTCACGGTGTATTTCGGGTCGAAGGAAGCATGCGGCGATGTGCCCAACCGGCTGGACGTGAGTGAAGGTTGGAATTTCCTCATGCGCGTGTATCGCCCCGGCCCATCCGTCCTGAATGGCAGCTATAAACTGCCGGATGCCGTCGCCTGCCCATAAGCTGACCGGAGAAGATCATGAACATGACTGCCGCCGTTGGCGTGCCGCCGCTGAGCCGAAGCATTAGACCGGCCAAACAGCCGGTTGCGCGCGGGTATCTCCTGGGATGCAGTGGAGGGAGCTATTGCCAGGGTCAAAGGAATGAGCCAGATTGCACGTGAGGCTGGCGGGTAATCCAGAACTGGTAACCGTACTGAAGGCTATCTCTGCGCTGGGTTTGCAACTGCATATCAGCGCTACTGACAAGGCGAAGCTGGCTGTCTAAGCGGCCCCTCGAGTGGACAGGTGTGCTATTGCTTCGCGGCCTGCGCGACGACACATCGGGGGCTGATTGTTGCCACTTCGGCCCTGATTCCCTCTGCTGTGTCGTGCTGGCGGCGGCCGGCTCAGGCCTGGCCGGGAGCGGCGGCCTCAACCCCGAACAGCTCCACCGGCCCGATGCCCTTCACCTCCCGGCTGCCGAGGCTGGCGGGGCGTAACTCCGCATCGCCGGCCAGCAGGACGGCTGTGGCGGTATCGAACACCAAGGGCGCCTCCACCTGGCGGGTCATCGCCTCCAGCCGGGCCGCCAGGTTCACGGTGTCGCCGATCACGGTGAATTCCAGCCGCTTCGGACTGCCGATCTGGCCGGCAACCACCGGTCCGCTGGCCAGGCCTACGCCGTTGTCGAGCTCGGCCAGCCCCCGCCGCCGCCAGTCGGCATTGAGGGCAGCCAGGGCGGCGCGCATTGCCAGGCCGCAGCGCACCGCCTGGCGGGCCTCCTCCCGGGCGCCCCGGCTCAGCGGCGAGCCGAACACCGCCATCACCGCGTCGCCGATGAATTTGTCGATCGTGCCGCCGTGCTGGCCCACCACCTCCACCATCGCCCCGAGATATTCGTTGAGCTGGCGCACATGCAGCTCGCTCTGGCCCGCCATGCTGCGCTGGCGGGTGAGGGTGGTGAAGCCGCGGATGTCGCTCATCAGCACGGTCACCTCCAGCTGGCGGCCGCGCAGGATCCCCTCGGCCGCCTCCGGATCCGCCAGGATCTCTGCCACCACCCCGGGCGCCACGTAGCGCTCGAAGGTGCGGCGCAGCCGGAGCCGTTCGCCCGCCTCCCGTAGGTAAGCCTTTCCGCCATAGAGCAGGGCCAGGCTCACCAGCCCGCTCAGGGGGGCCAGCAGCGGCAGCCAGCGGTTTCCCCGTTGCAGCACCAATAGCCCCGCCGCCAGCTGCAGGGCCAGCAGCAGGGCCACGAACCCCAGCCGCGCCTGGATCGCGCTCAGCCGGCGGCCGGCGGCCAAGGCCAGCAGCAGCGGCGCCACGGCCAGCAGGGCCCGTTGCGGTGGCTGGGCGGGCCAGCTCAGCAGCCCATCGCCCTGCAGGGAGTTGCCGGTGGCGGTGCCCAGCATCTCCAGCCCCGAGAGCGACCCGAATGACGTGCCGTAGCCGGCGCTCCCCTCGCTCACCACCGGACCCACCAGCGCCACGCCTCCAGCCAGGGCCGATCGTCGGGGGTGGTGGGCCCAGCGCTCGGGGTCGAGCACCTCCCAGGCGCTCAGCCGCTCCAGGCTGCCCTCGGCGCCGTAGGTGCGCAGGGCGCTCTGGCGGTCGTCGTCCCGGGGCGGCCAGCCCGCCAGCCGCAGCACCGTGGTGGAGAGGGCGGGCGGTGTGTCATTCACCTTCCGGTCGCGCAGCAGGGCTCCGGCGTAGGCCTCGGGGTGGAGCAGCCGGTCCCCCGGCCGTGGCACCAGGATGTTGGTGAGACCCAGCTGGGCCGGGCCCCCACTCGCCTCCAGCAGCTGGTCGTTCGGGGTCACCAGGGTGAGGGAGCCGGCACCCTGCTGGTCTTCGCCTTCCTGCATCTCGGCGGCCAGGGCCACCCGGCCGCGGTGGCGCGCCAGCACCGCCGCCAGGGCTGCGTCGTCGGCGGGGCCATGGGAGCTGGGCCCCTCGAACACCACATTCACCGCCACGGCCCGGGCCCCGGCCGCCAGCAGCCGCTCGATCAGCAGGCCGTAGGCGGCCCGGGGCCAGGGGAGCGAGCCCACGCCGCGGGCCCAGGCCGGCAGCTGGCGGTTGCGCTCATACCAATCCCCCTGTTGCAACGTCGCGTCGTCGACCGCCACCAGGGTCACCGCCGCCGGTGGACGGCGGGGGCCGAGCAGCCGCTGCAGCTGGTCTTCGAGGCCCCGCTCGGCCACCCGCCAGCGGGGCCCCGGCCAGCCCGCACTCAGGCCCACCCACAGCAGCAGCAGCGCCGGCAGCACGGCACCGGGGAGCCGCCGCTTCATGGCCGGGAAGCGCCGAGCCGACGGGGCTGGTCGCTCAGGCCTTCATCAAAACAGGCGGGGCAGGCCAATGGAGGGCAGGGAGGGGGTGGGCAGGCTGGGGGCCAAGGGGGGGGCCAAGGGCGGGCTCACGGGCAGATTCACGGGCAGGCTCACGGACGGCTGATAGCGGCGCAGGTAGCTCTCCAGGGAGCCGACGTTCGGCAGCGGCAGCCGGAAGCCGTCGAACAGCGGACCCCGCAGGATGGCGTCGTAGTCGCCACTGCTGAGGCCCAGCAGGGCCAGGATCACCCCCTGGGCCGACAGCCGCAGCTTCTGGCCCGCCTGCACCGTGGTGGGACCGGAGCCGGTGGGGATTCCATCTTTGAGCGGCTCCACCTCCACCGTGCCCTCCAGCACCGAGAGCTGGGATTCGCCCTGTTCATCCACCTCCAGCAGATAGTTGGTGCCCCGCACGCTCAGCCGGGCGGAGCGGGTGCAGCCGGCGGCCTTGCCCGACACCAGCACCTGGCCGCTTTCGAGCAGGAAGCAGCTCTGACCGAGACGCATTCGCGAGAAGCGGTTGATGCGGCCCACCGCACCGCCGGGGAAGGCGAGGGCGCCGCGGCTCGCCTTGGTGCTCACGTCATCGGGGGCGGTGGCCTGCTGGTTCACCCGGGCCTTCTGGCCGTCCACGAAGAGCTGGTCGCCATCGAGGATCTCCTGGATCACGGCCCGTTCGGCGCTGCGGGCGGGCAGCGGTGGCAGCAGGGTGAGCAGCAGGGCTCCGGCCAGGCCCGCCAGACTGGGGCCCGTCAGGCTGAGGCGTCCCGGCCCAGCCCTGCGGCCCCGCATCCCGCTCTGCCCCGCTCCAACGGACCGGCAAGACCTCAGGGATCGGCACGGCAGGACCATCGGCATCGGCTCGGCACGGGCAGCGCCACCTCACTCTGGCCCCATCCCGGCAGCTCCGACCCCATCAGGGCAGGTGCGGGATTGCGGCGTCAAGATGGGGCGCTGCACGTCGTGCCGATGGCCCCGCCCAGCGCGATTTCCTCCTTGGCCGTTCCTTCCTGGTCGGTGGTGTTGCCCGCCTTCGGGGTGGTGCTGCTGCTCACCCTGACCTGCCGGCGCCGCGGCTTGCCCCTGCCCCCTCGCACCCTGCCGCTGCTGGCCACGGTGAGCACGGTGGCTCTGCATTTGGTGCCGCTCACCCTGGTGCCTGTTTCCAGCCGCCTCTGGCTCGCCATCAGCGTGGACCTCCTGCTGGTGCTGGCTCTGATCCGGCTGGTGCTGTGGCTGGTGCTGGAACTACCCGGTGGGCTGGGGTGGTGGCGTCCGCCGCCGGAGTTGCTGGTGCAGCTGCTCCTGGTGGCCGGTGGTGCCCTGGCCGCCGTGCTGCTGGTGAACCGGGTCGGCCGCCTCGATCTGATGGGGCTCGTCACCACCTCGGCGGTGCTCACCGCCGTGGTCGGTCTGGCGATTCAGGAGCCACTCAAGGATCTGATCGCCGGCCTGGAACTCCAGCTCAGTGATGACCTGCGGCTGGGGGACCTGGTGGAAATCGCCGGCGGCCAGGCCCGGGGCCGGGTGGAATCGGTGAGCTGGCGCGACACCACCCTCCGCACCTCCGACGGGGTGCGGGTGGTGCTGCCCAACACCCAGGTGACCAATGGAATCCTGCGCAACCTGAGCTTCTCCGGAGCGGTCTCGGACAGCTTCGACGTGGGCCTGGATTACGACCTTCCCCCCGCCGCAGCCCTGGCCTTGCTCGAGCGGGTGGTGACCAACCATCCGCTGGTTTTGCAGGAGCCCCCTGCTGAGGTGCGGGTGAAGGCCTTCGCCGACAACGCCATCACCTATGAGCTGCAGGTGTGGTTCCGCGAACCCAGCGAACGGATGCGGCTGATCCTGCGCAGTGCCCTGCTGCAACAGATCTGGTATGCCCTCAAGCGGGAAGGTCGCAGCATCCCCTTTCCGGTGCGCGAGCTGCAGCGTCGCCGGCCCGATCCGGCCGCCGATGCCTTGGTGGCCTCTCTGCCGCCCCAGGAGGGAAGGCTGCTGCTGGCGAGCCACTCCCTCTTCGCCGATCTGCCGCCCGCCGATCTGGATTCCCTCCTCACCCACAGCCGGCCGGTGCTGTTCACCGCTGGGGAGGCGATCGTGCGGGAGGGGGCCACGGGCCGCTCCCTCTATCAGGTGATCTCCGGCCGGGTGGAGGTCCAGAAGGAGGTGCAGCCCGGCCACTCCATCCATGTGGCCGAGCTTGGGCCCGGCGAGGTATTCGGCGAGATGACCCTGTTCCAAGGGGCACCACGCAGCGCCACGGTGCGGGCCCTGGAGGATTCGCGGTTGCTGCGGGTCGACCGGGCCGGGGTGCGGGAGCTGCTGGAGCGCGATCCCGACCTGCTGGAGCGCTTCGCCAAGCTGGTGAATGCGCGCCGGCGTGAGCTCGAGAACCTCGGCCATGAGGAACAGCAGCGGGAGGCCTCCAACCTGCTCGAAGCGATGCGCAATCTCTTCTTCGCCCTGGGGGGCGGCTGAATCAGGCCGGCCGGCGGCGCCCCGCCATCGCCAGCAACTGGCGCACCTCCGGCACCCCCGCCAGGCTGCCGATCAGGCCATAGGTGGCGAGGGCCAGGCCGGCGCAGAGTGCGTTCTGGAGCAGCAGGCCCAAGAACCCCGCCGGCCACGCCACCCAGGTGGACAGCCCCCAGGCCACCCAGCCGGCGGCCATCGCAGCGAGCAGCAGCAGCAGGGTGTCGCGGCTCCAGACGCGCAGGGGCAGGCCGCCGAGCCGGCCGGCCAGGGCCCAGGTGAGGCCCAGGCAGGTGATCAGGTTCACGCTCACCGTGGCCAGCACCACGCCGGGCGCCCCGAAGTTGAGGGCCGGCAGCTGCAGCCCCCAGGGGGTGGGGCCGCCCACCAGGAACCAGTCGAAGCAGGCGTTCAGGCCGATGCCCGCCACCGACCAGCGGAAGGGCGTGTTGCCATCACCGAGGGCGTAGAACACCCGCACCAGCACATCGCGGGCCAGGTACACCGGCATGCCCACCCCGTAGGCCATCAGCAGCGACGCCACCATCTGGGCGGCGCCCTGGTTGAAGGCGCCCCGCTCGTACACCAGCCTCACGATCGGTACCGCCAGACCCACCATCAGCGCCCCCAGCGGCAGCATGCTGGCCGTGGAGAGCATCAGGCCCTGGCGGATACGGGCCACCAGTTCGGGTCGGTCGGCCGGGGCGGTGAGCCGGGAATACACCGGCAGCAGGGGCACCAGCAACGCATTGGAGAGCAGGCCCAGGGGGGTCTGCACCAGCAGGTTGGCGTAGCCCAGGCCCGCCGCCGCCCCCACGATCCCCGAGGCGAAGAACAGATCCACGAACACATTGATCTGCAGCATCCCCGAGGAGAGGGTGGCCGGGGCCATCACCGCCAGCACCTCCTTCACGCCGGGATGGTTCCAGTCCCACACCAGCTCGAACCTGTGCAGGCCCTGCTTCGCCAGGGCCGGCAGCTGGATCAGCCACTGCAACAGCGCCCCCACCGTGGTGCTGGCCGCCAGGACGCTGCCGCCGAGCAGGGCCCACTGGGGCAGCACGATGGCGCTGCCCAGCCGCCACCAGAGCAGCCCGATGCCGCCGATCACCGCCAGGCTCGAAAGCAGCGGGCTCACGGCCGGCAGCCAGAATTCATCGGCGGCATTCAGCGCCCCGAAGCCCAGGCCGATCAGGCCGGCGAACAGGGCCATCGGCGCCATCCAGCGCATCTGGTCTACCGCCAGCGCGTGGCGGGTGGCATCGAGGCCCGGGGCCACCAGGGTGATCAGGGGATCGGCCGCCACGATCAGCAGCAGGGTCACCGCCAGCAGGGCCGCCCCCACCATGGTGTTGATCGCCGCCAGCACATGGGCGCCCTCGTTGCGGTCGCGGCGGGAGAGCACGCTCACCATGGCGCTGTGAAACGGCCCATTGATGCCCCCCAGCAAAATCAGCAGGAAGCCGGGCAGCACATAGGCGTAGTTGTAGGCGTCGTAGGCGGCGCCCACCCCGAAGGCCGCGGCGATCACCTGCTGGCGCAGCAGGCCCACCACCTTGCTGAGGGCGGTGGCCACCGCCACAACAAGGGCAATCCTTCGCAGTGATTTCGCCATCGGGCCGGGCCTGGGGCCCTCTTGGTCGCTCGGCAGTATGGCCGTCGTCTGGCTCCGCTTCCTCCGCAAGGTGGTGGCGGTCCGGGCGATCCGCCCGGAGGGGATGCGCAGCGCACGGCTTGTTCGGCGGATCGCGAACTGGTGCCGCCCGCCGCAGCCGGGGGGGTCTGGCCTGCTGGACTGCCCGGAAGGTTCGCTGCGATCCAGGAGTTCTGTGATGCCCCGCGCTGTGAGCGATTTCCAATCCCGCGCTGCCGGCACTGCTGGCTCCACTGGGACCGCTGGCCCCGCGGGTTCCGGCGGCCCCGCAGGCACTGCCCCGGCCGGCCACGCCATCCCCCACCCCGTGCTCGCCCTCGAACCCCTGGTGGAAGGCGTGCTGCTGAAGCGCTACAAGCGTTTCCTGGCCGATGTGGAACTGGCCGATGGCCAGGTGGTGACCGTGCACTGCGCCAACACCGGCCCGATGACCGGGGTGCTCCATCCCGGTGGCCGGGTGCGGCTGCGCCATGCCCCCTCACCCACCCGCAAGCTCGCCTGGACCTGGGAGCAGGCCGAAACCACGGGTGCCGATGGGGCGCCGGTCTGGGTGGGGATCAACACGGCCCTGCCCAACCGGCTGGTGCGGGCCACGATCGAGGCCGGCTGTCTGGAGCCCTGGCTGGGCCCGATCGCGGCGATCCGCGCCGAGGTGCCCTATGGCGAGGGGCGCCGCAGCCGCATCGACCTGCTGCTCAGCCCCGGTCCCGGCCCCGATGGCGCCCCGCCGGCTGATCCGCGGCCGATCTATGTGGAGGTGAAGAACACCACCTGGAGCGAGGGGGATCTGGCCCTCTTCCCCGACACCGTGACCGAGCGGGGCCAGAAACACCTGCTGGAGCTCGCCGCCCTGCTGCCCTCGGCCCGGGCCGTGCTGTTGCCCTGCCTGAGCCGCGCAGATGTGAGTCGGTTCGCGCCCGGCGATACCGCCGATCCCCGCTATGGAGAGCTGTTTCGCCAGGCCCTGGCCGCCGGCGTAGAGGTGCTGCCCTGCATCTTCGAATTCTCGGGCGAAGCGGTGCACTGGTTAGGCCTGGCTTCGGTGCTGGAGCGTCAGCCCACCTGATCACCGGCAGGCCCCATAGAGTCACGGCAGATTGCGCCTGCCGCCGTGGATACCCGTGCCTTCAAGCGCTCCCTCCACCATTCGGACCGCTACAACCGCCGCGGCTTCGGCCTGGGCGAGGAGGTGGCCGGCAGCCTCCAGACCGCCTACCAGAGCGATCTGATTGCCAACCTGCGCACCCACGGCCATGAGTTGCGCGAGGGCCGGCTCAGCGTGCGGCTGGCGGAGGCCTTCGGCTTCTGCTGGGGAGTGGAGCGAGCCGTGGCGATGGCCTATGAAACCCGGCGCCATTACCCCACCGAGCGGATCTGGATCACCAACGAGATCATCCATAACCCCTCGGTGAACGATCACCTGCGCGGGATGGATGTGCTGTTCATCCCGGTGGAGGGTGGGGTGAAGGACTTCTCCGAGGTGGCCGCCGGCGATGTGGTGATCCTGCCGGCCTTCGGGGCCACCGTGCAGGAGATGCAGCTGCTGAGTGAGCGGGGTTGTCACATCGTCGACACCACCTGCCCCTGGGTGTCGAAGGTGTGGAACACCGTGGAGAAGCACAAGAAGCAGTCCTTCACCTCGATCATCCACGGCAAGGTGAAGCACGAGGAAACCCTCGCCACCAGCTCGTTTGCGGGCACCTATCTGGTGGTGCTGGATCTGGCCGAGGCCCAGATGGTGTGCGATTACATCCTGGCCGGCGGTGTCGCCGCTGCCGATCCCGCCGAGCGGGCCGCTGCTCGGGAGGCCTTCATGGCCCGCTTCGCCAAGGCCAGTTCCCCCGGCTTCGACCCCGACCGGGACCTCACCCGCCTCGGGGTGGCCAACCAGACCACCATGCTCAAGAGCGAAACCGAGGAGATCGGCCGCCTGTTCGAGCGCACGATGCTGCAGCGCTTCGGTCCGGCCGAGCTGGGCGAGCACTTCCTGGCCTTTAACACCATCTGCGATGCCACCCAGGAGCGCCAGGACGCCATGTTCGCCCTGGTGGACGAGCCCCTCGACCTGATGGTGGTGATCGGGGGTTACAACTCCTCCAACACCACCCACCTGCAGGAGATCGCGGTGAGCCGCGGCATCCGCTCCTTCCACATCGACACCCCCGAGCGGATCGGCCCGGGGAACCGGATCGAGCACAAGCCGCTCGGCGGTGAGTTGGAGGTGGTGGACCCCTTCCTGCCGCAGGGGCCAATCCGGGTGGGCATCACCTCTGGCGCCTCCACGCCCGATCGGGTGGTGGAGGATGTGATTCAGCGCCTGATCGCCCTCACCGCCGCCTGAATCCGGCACCCGGTCCGGCCCGAGCCGCTGCAACCCTTGTGACAGCAGCAGCCCCCCGGGGCTTTAGATTCGTTCCATAACTCCGCCTGGGGTGGTCGTTCACTGGCCTCGCAACCACCGGCCTTGCTTTCAATGGCCTCGCTTTGCGGTCTCGATCCGCCGGGCGAGTCCCCTGTCGGTTTCCAGGCCGGCCGCTCCCCGTCCCTTCCGACGAGTCCGTCGCCCTTGTCCCTTCTGGCCTCTTCCGCACCGACTGAGAGCTTCTCCGACCCCGTACCTAACCGGGGCGGGGCCCACCGGGAGCGACAAGACGCTGGCGCCTCTCTGACGGAAACCCCCGATCCCCTGCGTCACAGCCCCGATGGCCGGGTGCGCCGTTATGGCAGCAGCTTCGCCGATCTGATGGAGATGCGTGCCCCCGCGGCGGTGGTGGAGGCTTACCTCGACCGGCATGAGGGCTGGTTTCAGCGCTGTGCCGCCCCGATGGCGGTCACGCCGCTGGATCGCAATGGCTATGTGCTCACCCTTGGGCGCTTCGGCAACTTCGGCTTCGAGGTGGAGCCCACCATCGGCCTCGAACTGCTGCCCCAGGCGGCGGGGGTCTATCGCATCCAAACGGTGCCCACGCCCGGGGCCGATGCCACCCTTTCCGCCCTCTACGACGTGGACTTCAATGCAGCCCTGCGGCTGGATGAGGCCACGGATCAGGAGGCCGCCGCTGAGATTTCCGTCGAGGAGGTGGACACACTCATGGCCCACACCCTGGTGCGCTGGAACCTTGATCTGGCGGTGTGGATCAAGCTGCCCGCGATGATCAGCCTGCTGCCCGAAGGTCTGGTGCAGACCAGCGGCGACCACCTGCTCCGCCAGATCGTGCGGCAGGTGTCCCGCCGGCTCACCTGGAAGGTGCAGGAGGATTTCCACGCCAGCCACGGCATCCCCTGCCCGCCGCGGCGCCGAGCGCGCTTCTGATCCGGTTCCGGTTGGGTTCCGGACCGACCGTCGCCGTTCTGGTCTGGTAGGTACCCGGCTACGGGCGAGGCGGTGGCTCCGCTGAGGCCTGCTCAGGCCTGGGGCTGCAGGATCTTCTGCACGATCTGCAGACCGGTGAAGGCCTGCCAGAGGAAGAGGGTGAGCACCGTCATGTTTAGGCCCACATGCACCTTGCGGGCCACCAAGTTGCCCTTCTGCATGGCGGTGGTGAGGGAGGCGGCGATCGCCACCAGGGTGGTCATGCCCAGGCCCACCAGCAGGTGGGGGCCCACGAAGAGCTTGCCGTTGTTGAGGTAGGTCACGGCCATGCCACCCAGGGTGCCGAGCACCATCACGGCCAGGATGATCTGGCCGATCTTCAGGTGGCGCTGGGCGAACTGCCCCTGGATCAGGGGTTTGCGCTCCTCGGCGGTGGTGGCGGTGCGCAGCTTCTTGGCCTTGATCCCCAGGTAGAGGCCATAGCCGCTCAAGGCCAGCAGCACCCACATCAGCACGGGGTGCACGAAGCTCATTCCGAAGGCAACGGAGCTGGGGATCTCGAGGGGCATGGGAGGAGAGCGGCATGCGGCCAGAGCGATGAAACTACTGCGCTCCCGGTTGCGGAGGTTGCTGCCATGCCGTGCTGCTGGGCGGGGCTGGCTGAGTCCCCGCTGAAATCGTTACAGAGCGCGGAGCAAGTTCTCAAGACGACCGCGGGCCGAGCGTTCCAGCGGGCCGCTGGACCAGGCGGCCAGAAGCGGAACGACGTCAGTGGAGGAAGTGACGCCTGCCGGTGGTCACCATCGCCAGGCCGAGCTCGTTGCAGACCTGGATTGAATCGCCATCCCGCACGCTGCCGCCGGGCTGGATCACGGCGCTGATGCCGTGGGAGGCGGCCAGGCGCACGGTGTCGTCGAAGGGGAAGAAGCCATCGCTGGCGAGCACGGCGCCGCGGGCCCGCTCCCCGGCTGCCGCCAGGGCGATCTGGGCCGATCCCACCCTGTTCATCTGGCCGGCGCCGATGCCCAGGCTCTGGCCAGCGGCGGCCACGGCGATGGCGTTGGAGCGCACGTGCCGCACCACCCGCCAGGCGAAGCGCAGGTCGGCCCATTCGGCTTCACTGGGTTGGCGCTGGCTCACCACCTGCCAGCTGGCCGGATCGATCGGCTGGTCGTCCAGGTCCTGGGCCAGCACCCCGCCGAGCACGCTGCGCAGCTGCTGGCGATCGGCCGCGGCGATGGCGGCGGGGGCCAGCTCCAGCAGCCGCAGGTTCGCTTTGGCGGCCAGCCGCTCCCGGGCGGCGGGCTCGAAGGCGGGGGCCACCACGCACTCCAGGAACAGCCCCGCCAGGTGTTCGGCGGCGGCGGCGTCCACGGGCCGGTTGATGGCCACGATGCCCCCGAAGGCCGAGACCCGGTCGGCATCGAGAGCCCGCAGCAGGGCTTCGGCCCCACCGGAGCCGGTGGCCACCCCACAGGGATTGGTGTGCTTCACCACCACCGCCGCCGGCAGGTTGATGGCCGGATCGGTCGGCCCGCCGGGCGCGATCCCGGTTCCGGCCGGCTCGCCGTAGCTGAACTCCCGCACCGTGGCCAGGGCCGCGTCGAGGTCGAGCAGGTTGTTAAAGCTAAGCTCCTTGCCCTGGAGCTGGCGGGCTGCCCCCAGGCCGGCTTCGGCGCTGCCGTACCAGCGGGCCTGTTGATGGGGGTTCTCGCCGTAGCGCAGGCTCTGGCGGGCCGGCAGTGTGAGCTGCAGCGGTGGGGTGGCCTCAGCCTCGGCTCCGGCGCCATCCGCCGGGGATGGCTCCTCCGCCCCCAGCCGGCCGGCCAGCCAGGCGGCGATGGCGGCGTCGTAGGCGGCGGTGTGGGAGAAGGCGGCCAGGGCCAGCCGGCGCCGCAGCGCTTCATCCGCACCACCGGCGGCCAGGGCCTCGAGGAAGCCGCCGTACTGGGCCGGATCGGTGAGCACGGCCACATCGGCATGGTTCTTGGCCGCGGCGCGCACCATGGCCGGACCACCGATGTCGATGTTCTCCACGGCGGTCTCCCAGCTCACCTGGGGGTCGGCCACGGTGCGCTGGAAGGGGTAGAGGTTCACCACCACCACATCGATCGGATCGATCGCCTGGGCGGCCAGGTCGGCCTGGTGGGCGGGATCGGAGCGTTTCGCCAGGATGCCGCCGTGGATGCGGGGGTGGAGAGTCTTGACCCGGCCCCCGAGGATTTCGGGGGCGCCGGTGTGCTCCGCCACCTTGGTGACTGCAAGCCCGGCCGCCGCCAGGGCCGCCGCGGTGCCGCCGCTCGAGAGGATCCGGTAGCCGTGGGCCAGCAGGCCCTCGGCCAGGGGCACCAGGCCCTCCTTATCGGACACACTCAGGAGGGCCGTGGGGGCCATGGCGGTGGCGGTGGCGGTGGAACGGCCAACCTACGCAGCGGCAGTGCGCCGCGCTGGGCTTTTCATCCCGTACGCTCCCGGCCGACATGTTCTGCGGGTTGATTGCGTCAACAACCTGCACCCAACTCCCGGGCGATTGGAGAGCTGATGACAACCAGGACGTGAAGCCCAGGCTAATTTGGCTGGATTAACTGTTATGGTTGCCCAAACCGCAAGCCAGCAAGTCCGTTCATGACGGAACAAGAAATCGAAACTAGCTTGCTCGATAGACTGAAAGAGCTTAAATATAGCTATCGCCCCGATATAAATAACCGCTCCGCACTTGAAAATAACTTCCGCGTCAAGTTTGAAGACTTAAACCGAGTCAAGTTGACCGATAGCGAATTTGCTCGCCTGCTCGACGAGATCATCACGCCAGATGTGTTCGCTGCCGCCAAAATCCTTCGAAGTATCAACGCCTTCACCCGCGATGATGGCACGCCGCTCAATTATTCGTTGGTGAACCTCAAGGATTGGTGCAAAAATGACTTCGAGGTCATCAACCAACTTCGCATCAATACGGACAACAGTCACCATCGTTTTGACGTCATCCTGCTCATCAACGGTGTGCCGGTGGTGCAGATTGAGCTCAAAGGCCTCGGCATCAATCCACGACGGGCGATGGAGCAGATCGTCGAATACAAGAGCGACCCCGGCAATGGTTACACCAAGACGCTGCTCTGCTTTATGCAGCTTTATATCGTTAGCAATCGCGACCGCACCTACTACTTCGCTAACAACAACACCCGCCACTTCGCCTTCAACGCCGAAGAGCGCTTTCTGCCTATCTATGAGTTCGCAAGCGAAGACAATAAGAAAATCACTCATCTTGATGACTTCGCCAATAGCTTTCTGAAGAAGTGCGACCTCGGCCGCACCATCAGCCGCTACATGGTGCTGCTTGCAGGCGAGCAGAAGCTCATGATCATGCGGCCATATCAGGTTTATCAGGTGAAAAACATCGTGCAGTGCATCGAGGCTGACTCTGGCAATGGTTTCATCTGGAGCACCACCGGCAGCGGCAAGACACTCACCTCCTTCAAGGCCTCCACCTTGCTCAAGGAAAACGACCACATTCACAAGTGCGTCTTCGTGGTGGATCGCAAGGATCTCGATCGCCAGACCCGCGAGGAATTCAATAAGTTCCAGGAAGGCTGCGTCGAGGAAAACACCAACACCGCTGCGCTGGTGCGCAACCTGCTCTCCGATGACTACGCCGACAAGGTCATCGTCACCACCATTCAGAAACTCGGCCTGGCGCTGGATGAAACCAGCAAGCGCAACAAGCAGCGCCAAAAGAACGACCAGCCCACCTACAAGGAAATGCTGGCCCCGTTGAGCGACAAACGCATCGTCTTCATCTTCGACGAATGCCACCGCTCACAGTTCGGCGAAAACCACAAGGCAATCAAGGCATTCTTCCCCAGGGCCCAGCTCTTCGGCTTCACCGGCACGCCAATCTTCGAAGCGAATGCGTCATCGCAGAAGATCGAGGACACCCAGGCCTCGATGCGCACCACGGCGGATCTCTTCCAGAAGCAGCTCCACGCGTACACCATCACTCACGCGATCGAGGACGGCAACGTTCTGCGCTTTCACATCGATTACTACAAGCCCGAGGGCCCTGAAGCTAAACCAGCCCCGCCGAAGCCCGGCGAGGCCGTCGCCAAGCGGGCCGTTATTGGTGCCATCCTTGCAAAGCACGATGCCGCCACGGCCGTGCGCCGTTTCAATGCCATCCTTGCCACAGCGTCCATCAATGATGCCATTGAATACTACGCGCTGTTCAAGACCATGCAGGCCGAGAAACAGGCCGCCGATCCCGAGTTCAAACCGCTGAACATCGCCTGCGTCTTCTCCCCGCCTGCCGAGGGCGATCCCGATGTGAAGCAAATTCAGGAAGACCTGCCGCAGGAGCAGGCAGACAACGAAGTTGAGCCTGAGATGAAAAAGGAAGCCCTCAAGGCCATCCTCGCCGATTACAACACCCGCTACGGCACCAATCACCGCCTCAGCGAGTTCGATCTCTACTACCAGGATGTGCAAAAGCGCATCAAAGACCAGCAATGGCCGAATGCCGACTATCCGGCCGCGCAGAAGATCGATATCACCATCGTGGTGGACATGCTGCTCACCGGCTTCGATTCCAAGTTCCTGAACACGCTCTACGTGGACAAGAACCTCAAGCACCACGGCTTGATTCAGGCCTTCTCCCGCACCAACCGCGTGCTCAACGGCACCAAGCCCTACGGCAACATCCTCGACTTCCGCCAGCAGCAGGACGCCGTGGATGCCGCCATCGCCCTCTTTAGCGGCGAGAAGTCCGGCGAGCAGGCGCGGGAAATATGGCTCGTAGAGAAGGCCCCCGTTGTGATTCAGAAACTGGAGACCGCCGTGCAGCAGCTGGATGGCTTCATGAAGTCCCAGGGCCTCGACTGCACGCCATCCGCCGTGGCAAATCTGAAGGGCGATGCCGCCAAGGCCGCCTTCATCAGCCACTTCAAAGAAGTCCAGCGGCTCAAGACCCAGCTCGACCAATACACCGACCTCAGCGAGGACAACAAGGCCAGCATCGAACAGGTGCTGCCGGAGCAGACCCTGCGCGGCTTCAAGGGCCAGTATCTGGAAACGGCCAAACAGCTCCGCGAGCAACAGGGCAAGACCAGTGGCAAGGGCGGCTCCACCGACGCCCCCCTGAATCAGATCGACTTTGAGTTTGTGCTCTTCGCCTCCGCCGTGATTGATTACGACTACATCATGGGCCTCATCGCCAAGTTCTCCGCCAAGGGGCCGGGCAAATCGAAGATGACCCGCGAGGAACTGATCGGCTTGATCAGCGCCGATGCCAAGTTCATGAACGAGCGCGACGACATCGCCGCCTACATCGGCACGCTCCAGGCGGGCGAAGGCCTCAGCAAGACCGCCATCCGTGAGGGCTACAGCCGCTTCAAGGCGGAGAAGAATGCCAAGGAACTCGCCGCCATCGCCGCCCGGCACGGTCTCGCCACCGCCGCCCTGCAAGCCTTTGTGGAGGGCATCCTCGAACGCATGATTTTCGATGGCGAGCAGCTCAGCGACCTGATGGCCCCACTGGAGCTTGGCTGGAAGGCCCGCAGCCAGGCGGAGCTTGCCCTCATGGCCGACCTGCATCCTCTGCTCACCAAGCGCGCTGGGGGGCGCGATATCTCGGGGTTGAGTGCTTATGAATAAGCTTAAACAGTTCTACGAGACCTATAAGGGCGACGAACAACTCTCGGCACTGGCGAGAGTTTTACCTTGGACGCACAACACCACCATCTTTTCGCGCTGCAAATCGCCAGAAGAACGGCGCTTTTACTTGGCGCTTTGCCATAAAGAAAAGTATAGCTCACGTGAACTAGAACGGCAGATTGATGCTGCCAGTTTTGAGCGTGCCTCCCTGAGCCCGCCAAAACTCTCGGCAGCGCTGAGAGTTATACAGCCTGCTGTAGACGAGGTATTTAAAGACCACTATGTGCTTGAATTTCTGGGCCTGCCCGATCCGCACAGCGAAAATGACCTCAAGCGCGCGCTGGTGCATCACATGAAAGATTTTGTGCTGGAACTTGGCAAAGACTTCTTATTCGTCAGCGAAGAATACCGTCTTCAAGTCGGTAATCAAGACTTCTACATTGATCTTCTTTTTTATCACCGGAACCTGTCGGCACTGGTCGCCTTTGAGCTGAAAATAGGCCAATTCAAGCCGGAACACATGGAACCGAAGCCCAGTTTAGGCATGCTGCTGTGCCGAGATAAAGACGACGAGGTGGTGGAATACGCGCTATCGCGCAACCTGTCACCCGCACTCGTGGCGCAATACCAACTGCAACTGCCCGATAAAAAACTCCTCCGCTCCAAACTACATGAACTATTGTCGCAGGAATGGGGATTGACACATGAGAAATAAAATGAAAATTACTGCCAAGGAGGAACAGGCAAGGTCTGCGTTGGTGCCAAAGCTGCGGTTTCCGGAGTTTCGGGGGGAGGAGAGTTGGGAAAACAAACTCATCGGACCTTATTTGGAAGACTGCTCAGGCCGAGTGCCACCTGATACCGAGTTGCCAGTCTACAGCTCTACAAGGGAAGGTCTGAAGCGCCAAGACGCCTATTTCGACGGCAGAGTTCTTCAGAACAAGAACGACTACGGGGTAGTTCCTCCCGGTTGCTTGGTTTATCGCCACATGAGCGACGACGGTCTGTTCAAGTTCAACATCAACGAAACCGGCGGCGAGATTGCCGTAAGTAAAGAGTATCCGGTTTTCAGCACCAAAGGTCTGAACTCAGTCTTCTTGCTCGCCAAGCTAAACGACGGTCTCGACTTCAAACACTTTGCTTTATCTCAAAAAGCCGGAGGCACGCGAACCCGTCTTTACTTCAGCAGGCTTTGCGAGTGGCGCACCTTGCTGCCGTACCCCGCCGAACAACAAAAAATAGCCGAGTGCCTGAGTTCGGTGGACGAGCTTCTCGCCGCGCAGGCGCTGAAAGTGGACGCGCTCAAGACCCATAAAAAAGGGCTGATGCAGCAGCTTTTCCCCCGCGAAGGCGAAACCCAACCCCGACTCCGCTTTTCCGAATTCCAAAACGCCGGGGAGTGGGCGGTGAGAACCATGGGAGGTCTCGCTTCGTTTTCTTCAGGCGGGACGCCATCGAAAGACAACCCAAAGTATTGGAACGGAAGTATCCCGTGGGTCAGCGCTTCGTCGATGTATGATCTCGTCATCGAGAGGGCCGACTATTATGTCACGCCGCTGGCGATCGGCAACGGGACCCGGATCGCCAAGAAGGGGGCCATCCTGATTCTTGTTCGTGGCAGCATGTTATTCAAACGCGTGCCCATTTGCATCGCGGGAGTTGATGTTGCGTTCAATCAAGATGTGAAGGCGTTGGATGTGGAAGCATCCATCGACACTGGTTTCCTTCTATATCAGCTTTCGGCTTTCCAAGCCCGCTTCCCCATTAACGAAACAGGGATTGGTGCCGGGAAAATTGAGCTAGAACACCTCAAAGGCTTTGAGCTGTTCATCCCCGATACGCACGAACAACACCGCATCGCCTCGTGCCTGAGCAGACTCGACGCCCTGATCACCGCCGAGACCCAAAAGCACGAAGCCCTCAAGAGCCTCAAGAAAGGCCTGATGCAGCAGTTGTTCCCCTCCCCGGAGGAAGCCCTGCCATGAACGAGCTGATCCTTTACACCACAGAAGACGGCCATAGCCAGATCAAGCTGTAGGGCACAGGAACAAACAGTCTGGCTAACGCAGCTCGAAATGGCAGATCTCTTTGACGCCACCAAGCAAAACATTTCCCTGCACCTGAAGAACATCTTCGCCGAGGGGGAGCTGGACTTGGGGGCAACTGTCAAGGAATCCTTGAAAGTTCAAATGGAGGGCAATCGCGAAGTTCAGCGTCCCGTCACGCTCTACAACCTCGACGCCATCCTGGCCGTGTGCTATGGGGTGAATTCGCAGCGCGCCGTGAACTTCCCCCATGGGTTGCCTTGCCCCGAGGAGCAAACGGGATGAGCGAAGCCGAAGACGCACCCCAAGGGACGAAAACGATCACTGATTGCTTCGGACATGCAGTCAGGCTGACCGACGAACGTGTGGCACACATTTTGGAACATCAGGAAATGAATGAGATGGGCGATGAGATCGAGCAGCTGTTGGCTGCGCCGCAAATCGTTCGCCGTTCGCGTTCGGATGATGCCGTGCGCTTGTTTTACGCGTTCTACCCAGAGACAATCGTGGGTGGCAAATGGCTGTGTGTGGTTGTAAAGTACCTGCTGAGCGATGCCTTCGTGGTCACTTCCTACCTTACGGACAAACCAAAATCAGGAGCAACATTATGGCCAACAAGCTAAAAGTTTGGTTTGATCCCGAGGCGGATTTCCTCGAAGTTCGTTTCTCCGATGCGGCTGGCTACGAGAAGGAAACCAACCATGATGCTGTCATGGAGCGCGTGGATGCGGAGGGGCATGTGATCGGCTTCAGTATCATGGGAGTGAGCCAGTTCAGCAAAGACAAACCTCTTGAGGCAGACTTGGTTTCTGCCTGAGCCATGAACTACGCAGCCACCCTTGCTGTTCTGGTTGTTCTGGGTTGCCCCGGTACCGTGAGTTCATGACCGACCAACCAAAAACAACTCGGCAACACCCTCTGGAGCATCGCCGACCAACTCCGCGGCGCAATGAACGCGGATGATTTCCGCGACTACATGCTCTCCTTCCTCTTCCTGCGCTATCTCTCCGACAACTACCAGCTCGGCGCCAAGAAGGAGCTGGGCAGTGATTACCCAGAGCTTGAAGACGACAGCTATCTGGTGCCACTCAGCATCTGGTATGAGCTCAATCCCGACGATGTGGATACCTTTGAAAAACAGATGCGCCGCAAGATCCACTATGTAATCCAGCCCCAACACCTGTGGACAAGCATTGCCCATCTGGCTCGCACCCAGAATGCAGACCTTCTCACTACGCTTCAAGCTGGCTTCAAATATATTGAAACCGAATCCTTTGAGAGCACCTTTCAGGGCCTGTTCTCTGAGATCAACCTGGCTTCCGACAAGCTGGGGCGCACCTATGCCGATCGCAACGCCAAACTCTGTACGGTGATCCAAAAGATCGCCGATGGCTTGGCCGAATTCTCAACCGACATCGACGCTCTAGGCGATGCCTATGAATACCTGATCGGACAATTTGCGGCTGGTTCCGGCAAGAAAGCCGGTGAGTTCTACACCCCGCAGCAGATCTCCGACATCCTTTCCGGCATTGTTGCCCTCGATAGCCAGGATCCCAGCACCGGCACTAAGAAACGGTTGGAGAGCGTGTTGGACTTCGCCTGTGGCTCCGGCTCCCTGCTCCTAAACGTGCGCAAGAAGGTGAACAGGGCGGGGGGCACCATCGGCAGGATCTACGGACAAGAAAAGAACATCACCACCTACAACCTCGCCCGCATGAACATGCTGCTGCACGGGATGAAGGACACGGAATTCGAGATCTTCCATGGCGACACTCTCCTCAACGAGTGGGACAGGATGCGCGAGGCGAACCCGGCTAAGAAGCCGAGCTTCGATGCCATCGTGGCCAATCCTCCCTTCAGCTACCGCTGGGAGCCCACCGATGCCATGGCCGAAGACGTGCGCTTCAAAAGCCACGGCCTCGCCCCCAAGTCCGCCGCCGATTTCGCCTTCCTCCTGCACGGCTTTCATTTTCTCAACGATGAGGGCGTGATGGCAATCATCCTTCCCCACGGCGTGCTCTTCCGCGGTGGTGCCGAAGAACGCATCCGCACCAAGCTGCTCAAGGACGGCCACATCGACACCGTGATCGGCCTGCCCGCCAATCTCTTCTATTCCACAGGTATCCCGGTGTGCATCCTCGTGCTCAAGAAGTGCAAAAAGCCAGACGATGTTCTGTTCATCAACGCGGCTGAACATTTCGTGAAAGGCAAACGCCAGAACCAACTGAGCGCGGAGAACATCGCCAAGATCCTCGACACCTACCAACATCGCAAAGAGGAGCCCCGCTACTCCCGCCGGGTGGAGATGGCGGAGATCACAAAGAATGACTTCAACCTCAATATCTCCCGTTACATCAGCACTGCTGTCGCCGAGGAGGAGATCAATTTACAGGTGGTCAATGCTGAGCTGGTCGCCCTCGATCAGACTATCCGCGAGGCTCGTGATCTGCACAATGCCTTCCTCGAAGAGCTGAATCTGCCTCTCCTTCCCTGAGTGCACGCTGAGACTCTGCAGTTGCCCACCATGCCGCTCCCCTCTCCCTGACCCCGCCTGTCCCCCATGACGTCGCCAGCCGCCGACCAGCCCGATCCCCGCGCCTCCTGGGACGCCCCCGGCACGGTGGATCCTGAATCCCTCCAGAGCGGTCCGGAGCAAGCCGAGCGCCGGCTGGTGCTACTGCACGGCTGGGGCGCCGACGCCGATGACCTGCTCGATCTGGGCCGGGAGTTGGTGGATGGCAGCGTGAATCTCGTGGCCCTGCGGGCCCCTTGGCCCCACCCCGCCGGTGTCGGCCGTCAGTGGTATGACCTGCAGCGGCCCAACTGGCCGGAGCTGCCGGAATCAAGGGCCAGGCTGCGGGAGCGGCTGCTGGAGCTGGGGCGGAGCGTGCCCCTGGAGGCCACCGCCCTGCTGGGCTTCTCCCAGGGCGGCGCCATGGCCCTGGATGTGGGCTGCGGCGATCCGGCCGGCTCCGAGGGGCTGCCCCTGGCCTGCCTGATCGCCTGCAGCGGTTACCCCCACCCGGGCTGGACGCCCCGTCGCCCGGCGGGGGCGGTGCTGATCACCCACGGCGAGCAGGATCCGGTGGTGCCGTTCGCCGCCAGCGAGGCCCTTGAGCAGATGCTGCGGGCGGCGGGCGGCACGGTGCAGCGTCTGACCTTTGCCGGCGGCCATGGCATCGATCCAAGTCTGTTTCCGGCCATGCGGGCGGCCCTTGAGGCCGGCTGGAGCTGAGGCTCTCGCACGCGGACGAAGGCCTTGGGGATGTCCACGGTTCTTGCAGGGATCAGCCTCGCTGAGGCACCGAATCCCTCGTTGCCAAGCCAGACCGGCGAAGCAACCTCGCCAGAACCAGGCTGCCAGCAACTGAGCGGCCAACACCTCAACATCTCAGCTCCGGCCCGTAAAAAGCCGGTCCACCGCCCCTACTCAGGCGCAGTGGATCCGGCTTGGGCATGGGATCGACGGGAGCCCTGGGAGGGCTGATCAGCGGTGGAGGCCACCGTTCGATTGCCGCCGTTCAAATGCTGCCGCTCAATTGGCGCCGCTCAATTGCCGCCATTTAAATTCCGCCGCCCCTGAGGGCGGCGGTTGAGACGCAGCGGTTCAGGTGCAGCGGTTCAGACGCAGCGATTCAGACGAAGGCGTATTCGTACTCTTCCATCTCTTCCCAGTCGTCGCTGGCGAGGGATTCGAGTCCTTCGAAGAGCACCTCTTCACCGATGCTGTCCACGATCAGGCGCAGGGAGGGAAACAGGAAGTGGTTCTCCTCGGCGTACTGGGCGCTGAACAGGCCCTTTTCGCCCCAAAAGAAGCGGTCGGTGGTGTGTTCGTTGCGGCGCACGTTGAGGATCGCCGGGGCCATGAGGTCGGCCTCCGCGATGTAGCGACGGGCCGCGGTGACCGGCTTGTGGGAGCCGGTTTCGAGGTTAAAGGTGGGGACGTGGGCGAGGACACGCTGGCCGGCAAGGCGACGGCGACTGATCCGCTTGCGCTTCTTGGACATGGAACGAAATCCCGGAGGGGGACTGGAGGGGGTGGGTTGCTGGGAAGGTGGGAACGCCGTTGGCGCGCAGCAAAGCGCGGGCGGCAGCCCCGGCGGATCCACGGCCGAAAGGCCGAGGGTCCACGCCCCTACGTCGGTCGTCCTCGGAGCGGTCTGGGGAGATCACCGTGAGCGACACGCGATGGCCGCAGAGCGGACCATCGGGACAGGAGAGGAACCCATCACCCTCTGCTGTAGCCTTGGTTGCGGTTGAGGTGCAACCTCTGGTCGTGTTCAAAGCCCGACAAAGGGCCTCACCAGGGTCGGGATCCAAGGCTCGATCAGGGGCTGTTGCCGGGGTTGGCGCCCTGGAGGCCCAGTGGAGGATGGCCCTGACTGGTTCGACGGCGACCTGCCGCCCGCTCGTTGCGGACTGCGGAGTAGTGGTCGATACATGCAGCATACGTCGTTTTTTCGGAATTCCCACAGATTTGCCCGAAATCCATCCGGCTCCCACGCCTCGATCGGGCTCTGAGTGGCTGTGATCCCAGTTTCCGAAAGCTTTCTCGTCCTGCTCGGTTATCAGCTCGGCCAGTTTGCCGACTGCGCGGAGGTGAGATCCCTCGTGGTCTACGTGACCCACGCGACCCGAGAGGGGGCCCCCAGCCTGATCCCGGTGGGCCACTGGCCGGCCGATGGCCGCACCCTGACGGCGGTCGATGGCGACAGCCGGCTGCGGGTGCCCGCCGAGGAGCGGCGCTGGTTGCCCCTGCGGGATGGGGCGGAGCTGCTGGGAGCCATCCAGGTGGAGAGCTCCATCAGCCCCTGGCCCGAGCCCCTGCGCCAGAGGCTCCAGGCGGTGGCTCTGGGCCTGGCCGAGGCCCTGCGGCTGGATCGGGAGGGGCAGCGCCTGCGCCATCGCCTCGCGCTCCAGGAGGAGCAGCTGCGCCTGTTGGTGCACCAGCTCCGCAATCCGCTCACCGCCCTGCGCACCTTCGGCCACCTGTTGCTGCGCCGCTTGGAGAAGGACAGCGACAACCGCTCCTTGGTGGAGGGGCTGCTCGCCGAAGAACGGCAGCTGCAGCGCTACGTGGACGCGATCAGTGACCTGGCCCGCCCCGATGCCCTGATCGCTGCGGCGCCCGATCCCCAGCCCCTGCTGCTGCCACCCCTGCTCAGCGGTCCGGGGGGGCAATCCCTCGCCGAGCCGCTCTCGCCGCTGATCCAACGGGCGGCGGCCACCGCCACCCTGCAGGGCCGTCCCTGGCGGGGGCCCGGCGCCCTGCCCGCCTGGCGTGGCGACAGCGGCTCGGTGGCCGAGATCATTGCCAATCTGCTGGAGAATGCCTTCCGCTACAGCCCCCAGGGAGCGGCGGTGGGCCTCCAGGTCCGGGACACCCCCCGGGGACCGGTGCTCACGGTGTGGGATGGCGGAGCACCGATCGAGGAGGCCGAACGGGAGGCGATCTTCCAGCGGGGGGTGCGGGGTAGCCGGGGCCTGCCTCTGCCGGGTACCGGTCTCGGCCTGGCCCTGGCCAAGGATCTGGCCCGTGCCCTGGGGGGGGATCTGCAGCTGGTGATTCCCCCACAGGCCGTGGATCCCGAGCTGCCGGAGTTGGGGAACGCCTTCGTGCTCAGCCTTCCGGCCTCGGCTGCGGCGGGCGAGTAGGGGCGGCGCGCTGGTTGGGATGGCGAACCGGAACCTGGCTGAACGTCGCCGGAGTCCTGGCCCTGCTGCTCTGGGTCGCGCCCAGGCGTCCTCGGTTCAGCTCGCCGAGCCGGCTGCGCCTCCGAGGCTGAGGGCCGCGCTGAGCAGCAGTGCCAGGGCTTCGCTCCATTCCACACAGGCGCCGTAGCTGTCGCCGCTATGGCCGCCGAGCCGCCGGCCCAGCCAGAGGGGCACCACCAGGGCCGGCAACAGGCCCGCCAGGCCCGCCAGCACTGCCTTGCTGGCGCCGCTCCCCGCCACGACCCAACCGGCCACGGCCATGTCGATCACCACCACCAGCAGCACCAGCAGC
This sequence comes from Cyanobium sp., assembly GCA_044345855.1. GTDB lineage: Bacteria > Cyanobacteriota > Cyanobacteriia > PCC-6307 > Cyanobiaceae > Cyanobium. The sequence continues at coordinate 38,427 of JBIJAG010000014.1, forward strand.
GCGGTTGGCCGCAGCTCCCGTGCCAGGCCAGCCCAGTACTCCCGGTGGAAGGCTGCCGTGCCGCCGGGCCTGAGGTAGGGGAAGCGGGCCATCGCCACCAGGGGCGCCACCCGGCCCCAGAGGGCGGCCCAGGGCAGGGCCAGGGGCGCGGCGGTCGCCAGGGTGGCCAGGGCGGCGGTGCGCAGCAGCAGCAGCAGGGCGAGGGCCTGGGCGCCGCTGGCTCCCACCCGACTGTCGTCCATCGCCTCCAGCAGGCGCTCCCCCGCCGCCAGGCCGTCGGCGGTGTCCATGGCCCCATCCATGTGCAGGCCGCCGGTGAGCAGCAGGCCCGCGGCCAGCACCAGGGCCACCTGGGCCAGGGGCGGCACACGCCCCTCCAGGCCCCACCACAGCAGCCCCTGCAGTCCCCCCAGCACGGCCCCCACCCAAGGGGCGAAGCGGGCGATCCGTCGGAAGCGGGGCTCCGGCCACGGCCAGGCCGGCAGCACCGAATAAAAAATCCAGGCTCCGGCCAGATCCCGCAGCCAGGCGGGGGCTGCGGAAGGGGTGGCGTCGGGCGGCTTGGACATGGGTTGGCTGCTGGGCCGCGGCGATGTCCCGATCATTGCCGCCCCATTGTTGAGTTGGCTTGGACGTGGCTGGCGTTCTCGGGCTTTTTCAGCAGCCACCTAGCCTCGGGCCCGTGCCCAGCCGCCGACGCGCTGCACACCCCCGATCCCGCACCCGCCAGTCCCCGTCTGCCGATGAGCCCCGACTCCCAGTCATCGGCCGAAGCCGCCGCGGCAGTCGCCCCGTTCATCAGTGGCCTCCCATCCGGAAGGCCTGGCGAGTCGTGGAGTCCCGCCCCCCAGCCCGCGGCGGCTGGCGCTCCAACCTTCCCGACGATCCAGGAGGGGGCCCATCCCTTCCGCTTCACGATCACAGCCCGTTGCCCCCATACCCGAGCCCGCTGCGGCTGCTTCCACACCCCCCACGGGCCGGTGCACACCCCCCGCTTCATGCCGGTGGGCACCGCCGCCACGGTGAAGGGGGTGGCCATCCCCCAGCTGGCCGAAACCGGCGCCGAGATGGTGCTGGCCAACACCTATCACCTGCACCTGCAGCCCGGCGAGGCGGTGGTGGCCGAGGCCGGTGGTCTGCATCGCTTCATGGGCTGGCAAGGCCCCCTGCTCACCGATTCCGGCGGCTTTCAGGTGTTCAGCCTCGGTGCCATTAACCGCATCGACGATGACGGCGTGGTGTTCCGCTCCCCCCGCGATGGGGCCCGCATCACCCTCACGCCGGAACGCTCGATGGCGATCCAGATGGCCCTGGGGGCGGATGTGGCGATGGCCTTCGACCAGTGTCCGCCCTATCCGGCCAGCGAGGCCGACGTGGCGGCCGCCTGCCGCCGCACCCACGCCTGGCTGGAGCGCTGCGTGGTCGCCCATGCCCGTCCCGGCCAGGCCCTGTTCGGCATCGTGCAGGGGGGCTGCTACCCGGCGTTGCGGGCGGAATCGGCCCGGGTGGTGGCCGGCTTCGATCTGCCGGGGATCGCCGTGGGGGGGGTGAGCGTGGGCGAACCGGTGGAGGAGATGCACCGGATCGTGCGCCAGGTGGGACCGCTGCTGCCGGAGGCCAAACCCCACTACCTGATGGGGGTGGGCAGCCTGCGGGAGATGGCGATCGCCGTGGCCCAGGGTTTTGATCTGTTCGACTGCGTGCTGCCCACCCGGCTGGGCCGCCATGGCACGGCGCTCGTGGGCGATGAACGCTGGAACCTGCGCAACGCCCGCTTCCGCCACGACCACACTCCCCTCGATCCCACCTGCCCCTGCCTGGCCTGCCGCCTCCACAGCCGCGCCTACCTGCACCACCTGATCCGCAGCGAGGAGATGCTCGGCCGCACCCTGCTCAGCCTCCATAACCTCACCACCCTGTTGCGCTTCACGCGGGCGATGGGCCAGGCGATCGCCGAGGGTTGTTTTGCAGAGGATTTCGCTCCCTGGGAGCCGGGCTCCCCGGCGGCGCACACGTGGAATGGTCCATCGGCACCAACGGCCTGAGCGTGGCGTGATCGGTGCAATGAGGCAGCCAGCACCTATCGAGTGGCTTTCCTGCCTAAATCGGCACCGGCGATTGAGGAAACGCGGCCATGCATTGAGCGAGATCCAAGGAGCACAGACGAACAAGAATACCTAGGGATCGGTCAAGCATTGATCAGCCGATATTCAGCCGGCATTCGCTTGACGCTCGCCCTTCACAGATCCGCCTCCTGATCCGCCGAGAGCAACCGAAAGCGGCCATGGCGCCGAAGACCGGCAGGGGAGCGGGAACCGAGCTGGGAGGGGGGCCAAGCGGCGTGGCGATGGCATAGGCGACGGATGTGTCCAAGGCAATGGACTCTCCAGTTTGGGCGAGGGGATTGGTGAGATTCTGGGAAAGACCAATGACGCCAGCACTGTCAAAGTCATAGGCAAAGACAGGGCCGTAGCCTGAGGTGGGACCATTGCCGAGCTGGTCATAGACCTGGGTGGCGAACTCGGAGGCGGAATCACCGGTGCTGTCACCCCACCAAGGCATCTTCCCTGGCGAGAGAGCCTGGAAGAGGGAGGTGTTGTTGTTGTAGGAGCCTGTGAATACGGTCACGTCATAGCTGATGGTGCCAATGGTCACCGTGACGGCAGCTGCGGGCAGGGCGGCCAACATGGGTAGGGCAATCGTGGCGGAGACCGTGAGCAGAGCGGCGCTGATTCGAGTGTTCATGGGATCGGTACGGAGAACACAAAAGAAATAGTGGTAAAGATCTGGAAGATCTTAATTCAGTTATAGGTAGATGAACTGTGCGCTATTGGTAAGGGTTAGGGTCGTGAGGGTGGCCGCCTGAACAAAGCCGATGGGTTCTGGGGTGGAGGAAGCGTGCGGGAGCGCATTGATTAGCACACCTCTTAACCCAGCATAGCGAGCAGTACTGAGTTGGTAATAGGTGGGATCACTATACAGGCGGATTTTGTCTCCTGCGGAGAAATCGGTGATCCAGGCCATGTCGTTTGTGCCCGGAACGGTGGAATTGCCGTCGTCGTAGAAGATACCATCGGCATCTCCCAGCACGAAGAGGTCGTTGCCGCCGCCACCGGTTAGTTTATCCACCGTTCCGCGTCCACGCAGGCTGGAGCCGGTAGGGATGCCGCTGAAAGTTTCGTTCGCCGCTGTGCCGGTGATGATGTCCGGGCCATCGGTGACGACGCCGACGGAGGGTTCTTTAATGGTCACCGGGAGAGTGGATCCCACCAGCTGAGTGCGGGCGGGGTTGCTGAAGAACTTCACCTCCAGAACCTCGTCTCCTTCGAGGACCCCATCGGCCGCGACGACCTTGGTGAAGGAGGCCCGCCCGTCGGCTCCCAGGGTGCTGGTGCCGACAAGGTTGCCATCGCCGAAGTCGGCGCCGGTGATGCCGGTGCCGCTGAACGACCAATAGAGCAGGGTGCCGGGCGCCACATTGGAGCTGCTGACACCGATGGCGAGGGCGCCGTCTTCATAGACGATGGCAGCACTTCTGCTGAAGCTGTAGGAGGGGCTGTCCGGTAGGTCGTTGACGGCGAGTTGCACACTGCGCTCGAAGCTCAATCCACCTTGGTCCGTGGTTTTGAGGCGGATGTTGTAGGAGGACTTGACTTCATAATCAGGTGAGCGGCTGATGTGAAGCTCATTGCCCGTAATGAAGAAGGCTAGATTGTCGGAATCACCAGCACCTGCCACCAGGGCATAGCTGAAGCTCTGGGGTGGGCTGTCGGGATCACTGCTGCTGATGCTGGCGACCAGTGCGCCGTCAAGGATATTTTCATCGAATACTGTGGCATTGAGGACCACAGCCGTAGGCGCCCTGTTCGTTTCAATGACAGCAATATCGTCATTTAGAATCATGCTCACAACCGCACCAACAGTCCCAATGCTGTAGTCGTTGCTGCCGGCAATCGTAAGGGCGACAGTTTCATCGGGTTCGATCTCAGCATCAGCGATGGGATCCACCACGACGGTCGCAGTGGAGGAATTAGCCGCGATTGTGACTATCTTAGTTGCGGGGGTGGTTGCAATGCCGATGAAGTCAGTTCCGAGTGTAGCCGTACCACCCACCGTGTAGTTCACCATGAGGTCGGCGGTGGTGGGGCCTGTTCGCGTGAAGGTGTAAACCAAATTGGCCGTGCCATCTTCTGGGGTTCCAGCGGTTGGATTCACAGCCAGGGTCAAAACATTATCTGGTATTTTGATGGCAGCCGAAGTCATGGATTCATTCGTGCCGTCGTTATCGATATATGTGGCTGTTGCCGTGATTGCTTTTCCAACCTGGGACTGCGTGATCAACAGGGAGTTACCGGTGGCACCAGCAATCGCGCTGCCATCAGCCATCCAGTGATAAGCAATTGCACCATCACCGGAGATGGGGATACCGTCGGCATCAGCAAGCGTGTTGCTGGCATTCAACATCTCTCCAGCAATCGGTGTGCCACTGATGCTGACATGTCCAGTTGGCTTGTCATTGACTGGTGCCACGACGATCGTGACCTGCCGCACGGTTTCGACCTGGCCGTCAAAGGCCGCCAATTCAAGGGTCACTGTTCCGTGAAAATCCTTGGGTGGAACGCCAGTGAAGGTGGCTGTGTAACGGTCGTAGCTCAGCCAGCTCGACAAAGCTGTGCCACCGAGACCCCGTGCTTCAACGAGCAGCAGATCGCCATCCGCATCGCTTGCCACTGGTTGGGGTAGCGATGCCGTGAATCCGGTGTCTTCGGTGCCATTAATCACCGGCAGCAGCTGAATCACGGGTACGTCATTGACCGACTTCACCTCCACCTGCACACGGGCCGTGTCGATCAGGCCGCTGGAATCGCTAATCTCATAGGAGAAACCCGCCTGCCCCGAAAAATCCCGATCCGGTGTGAGCAGGAGCTGGCCGATGCCATTGTCGATGACCTTGAGCCCCACCGCATCGAACAGCCGCGTCAGCACGATCGCCTGCCGGTCGACATCAAGATCATTGGCCAGCAGGCTAGTGATGAATACTGCCGCCGGCTCATCCTCGTTCAACGTCAACACATCGTCGTTGGCCACCGGTGCGTCGGCCACGGGCAGCACCTCGATCTCCACTGTGGTGGGGATGAGGAAGTCGCTTTCGTTGGTGATGAAATAGCTGAGTTTGAGGCTGCCGAAATAATCAGTCTCTGGCGTGAACCGCCAGCGGCCGTCCTCCAAGGGCTTGGCGGCGTTGCCTGCAAAGCCAGCGAAGCTGAGCGTTGAGCCTGCGGGCGCGACATCATTCGCCAGCAGGGCATTGGGGTCGATGTCGAGGCTGCTGTCCTCCAGCAGCTCAAACCCCCAATCGGACACACCGATCGGCAACGGCACGTTCGGCAGGATGGTGAGCTGAACAAACCCAACGCTGCTGGCGCCGTGGACGTCCGTGACCCGGTAATGGAAGCCGGCATCGCCGTAATAGCCAGCCCGGCCCGTGAAAACAGCCTGATCCCCTTGGCGCGTCACACTGCCGTTATCCCCATCGAAGACCTCGAAGATCTGGAAGCTGTCGCCTTCCACATCGCGATCATTGGCCAGCAACTGGGCAAAGGCGATCAGCAGCGGCGTGTCTTGCTGGCCGAAAATGATGCCATCGAGATTGGCGATGGGTGCATCATTGACGGGCGCGAGATCGAAGCTGAAGCGGCCGGTGGCGTTTGCCCGCCCATCGCTGATCGTGTAGTCGAAGTCGACCAGACCGGTGACGTTTTCGTTGGGCACGAACCGATACCGCCCCCCCGGTAGGGTGTCGATCCGCCCCTGCAAAGAATCGGGTCGCAGCGACACAAACCGGATCGCATCGCCATCGGGATCGCTGTCATCGGCCAGCAGGTCGGCGGCGGTGAACAGCACCGACACGTCCTCGTGGCTGGCGATGCGATCGGCGCCCGGGGTCGGCGCGCGGTTGGTCGAAACGACCTGGATCTCCACTAGCCCGGCACTGCTGCCATGGCGATCGTCGCTGATCTGATACTCAAAGCTCGCCAGCCCAGCGAAGTTGGCCTCCGGCGTGAACACGATCTCACTGCCGTCGTAGCGGACGCTGCCATGGCGCCCGTTGCCGACACCGACGAAGCGGATTGGGTCTTGGTCGACATCGCTGTCGTTTGCCAGCAACATGGCGGCTTGAAGGGTCAGCTGCGTCTCTTCCAAACCAGTGAATTTGTCAGTATTGGCCGTCGGTGGCTTCAGCCGCGGCAGAACATTCACCGTCACCGCGCCTTGGCTGTCCCCTTGGCGGTCATCCGTCAGGGTGTAAGCGAACTGCAGCTTGCCCGAGACGCCCGGCGGTGGCGTGAACTGGATCGTGGCACCGGCATTGCCATCAACTGGCTGAACCAAAGAGGCGCTGGCGGCGACGTCAGCGACCGTTCGCGTGAACCGGATGCTGAGCTCGCCCTTCTGGTCGATCGGCACGGCGCCGCTGAGCTGGCCGCTGTCGGCGTCAAGGGTCAACCAGGTCGGCAGCGGCGCTCCGTTGTCCAGGGTTGCCGACCAGATCGCGCCGCTGACCGCTGCCAGCGTCGCCGGTGGAGCGATGCTGATCCGGCCCGGTATTAGCACCAGCTCGCCGCGATCCGGGCCGCCCACGGCGACGATGCGGAAGGGATCATTGTCGCGGTCGAAATCATTGGCCAGGAGTCTGGACAACGGCAAGCTGATGCTGCCGTTTTCCTCGACCTCCACGACATCGGGGTTGGCCGTCGGCCGCTCCGGCATCGGCTTCACGTTGACAATGATGTTCGTAGACCCGGATACCGCTCCTTTTTCGTCGTTAGCCCGGTAGCTCAGGGCGAGGGCACCGTTGAAATCCTCGGGGGCGCTGATCTGAATGCGCTCGTTGGTGAAGCGCAACGAAAGGCCTTCTAAAGCCTCGACCTGATAGGTCGGGTCGAACAGTACCTGGGTGATGACCGACAGCGTCGGAAGCTCGCCCTGACCCGCCACATCCAGCCGCACCGGCACCGCGCCCACGAACTGGGCCGGTGGCATCCCGGAGAAGCGCAGCTGCTCAGCATCAAACCGCAGCCAGGCCGGCAGCGGCGCGCTGCTCTCCCGGGCCACGGACAGCTGGGCCGCATCGCCCAGATCGAGGGCGAACAGTCCTTGGGCTTGGAAAAAGGCCGGATTGGCGAGCAGCCGGTTGATCGCCGGGTCGATCGGCCGATGGGGGTCGACAACGAACTCAAGGGCGTAGCCGCGATCCGTGGCGGCGTAGTGATCCTTGGCAAGAACCGGCGCGGTGGGCGTGAACACGATCTGCACCCGCGCCGGTTGCTCGTCCGCGTCCGGCTGGAAGCCCGAGAGATCGAGCTGCAGCGTCTGCGGATCGAACCGCAACCAATCGGGCAGGGGCTGACCGCCGGCCTTGCCCGCCGACCAGCTGCCAGCGCTGATGTCGAACAGGACGATGTCGCTGTCATAGGGGAGGGTCCCCCCCCCTGCTGCCAGCTCGGCGGGATCGAGGCGAACCAGCTGGTCGAAGTGCAGGGGGGCGGCGCCGTCAACCGCCAGGCTGAAGCGCAGCGCGATCTCTAGCGCTGTCGCCTCGACCGGAGGGGTGCCGCTGAAGCGCAGAGTTACGGCATCGAAGCCCAGCCAGCTCGGCAAGGCACTGCCCTCGGGCCCACTGGCGCTGACGCTGATCCTCGGGTCGAGAACGCGTGGGTTGAGCCGCCCCACGCCGAACTCCAGGGTTGTTTCATGGGCCGAGCGGATGATGTAGCGGCCGAGCACCTGGTCTTCAAGCCTCAGCGGCTCGCTCAGGCTGCTGGTCGGGAGATTGAAGCGGGTATTGAAGCTGGAGTCGGTCTCAGGATCATGGATCCAGATGTCGAAGGCCAGGCGTTCCGTGGCGCCTTGCGGCGGGGTGCCGCTGATGATCAAGGTGGCGGGGTCGAAATGCAACCACTGCGGCAAGGGGGATCCATCCACCAACTCGGCGCTGATTTGAATGCCGGCGGAGAGATAGCCCTTGCTCAGCGCTCCCAGCACCTGAGCGGAACGGAAAAAGATCACATCCCCCTCGGGATCGCTGTCATTGCCGAAGGCCTCAGCGGCGATGACGCCAAGCGGTTGATCTTCCACGCCGGCAACCAGATCGGGCCGCACCAGTGGAGCCGCATTGGACGGCAAGACATTGATATGGACAAAGCCCTGATCGCTGCCGCCGCGTCCGTCGCTCACCGTGTAGCCAAAACCGGCGGCGCCGTTGTAGTCGGATCGCGGCCGGAACTCGATCAAGCCGGCGTCATTAAGCCGCACTTTACCGTTTTCGGCAAAGCGATCCAGGCCACCCAGCAACAGCCTATCGTCATTCTCATCCGTGTCGTTCACCAGTAATGCCGCCGGGTTGATCAGGAGGGTGGTGTCCTCGAGGGTGCGGAATCCGTAGTCATCCAACGCCTTGGGCGGGTCGTTGAGCGGCCGCACCTTGAGCTTCAGCTCCAGCGTCGCCTCGGCGCCGCGGGCATCGATCACGTCGTAGGTGAACGCCGCCGCGCCCAAGTCATAGGGCGTGAAGGTGAACGTGCCCGCGATGGCGTCGAACGCCACCTCGCCATTGGTAGCCGCGCTGCCGTTGGCCTTGTGGTGGAGGCCCACAAAGCTGAAGCCATCGCCCTCGATGTCGACAACCTCTTGCAGGAGCTGGTCGAGGCTGAAGGTCTTCGTCCGGCCCAGTCGGACCTCATGGATCGCATCGCGGGCGCGGGGCGCATCGTTGACCGGTGCGATGAAGATCTCGACACTGGCGTTCGAAGTGGCGCCAGCCGCATCGGCGATAGTGTAAGTGAAACCGGCTGAACCAAAGTAATCAGGCCGAGGCTTGAGCTCCACATAGGCTCCATCGAATCGCCAGGCGGCATTCGTCGCCTGGCCCTGATAATCGCGGTCGCGGTAGGGATAAAGCTCAACGCTATCGCGATCGAGCAGGGGTGCGAAAGCGATGATCCGTAGATCTTCAGTTTCAAATTCGCCATCCACGTCAAAGTCGTTGGCGAGCAGGGTGTCGAGGCGGATGCGCAGAGGCTGATCCTCAATGCCGTAGACCAGCGGGTCATCCAGGGCGACTGGCGCATCATTGACCGGGGCCAGGTTGACCTCCACCGTGGCGGTGGACTCGCGCCCGAAGCGATCGCGGACTGTGTAATCAAAGAAGGCGTCACCGTTGTGATCCTTCGCGCCCAGGAAGGCGATCGTCCCGTGGGGCGTGATCGAAACCGTGCCAAATCTGGCATTAGCGACCGCAATCAGGGCCAGGCCATCGACGTCCTCAGCGTCATTCTCAATCAGACGGGCCGGATCGATACTTGCCAGCTCATCTTCGACGGCGAACCGATAGAGATCATCCGCCGCATTGAAGCGTCCCAGGCGGATCAACGTCTCGATCTGGTCGCGATCCCACAGCTGACCATTGGCGAACACGATCTCCTCGATGCCGGTTGCGGTTCCGAGGAAATGGCTCCTCACGGTCAACGTGTCGATCAGGAACCCGGCGCCGCGCTCCAGCTCGAGGAACAGATCGTCTCCGCTGCGCAGCAGGGAGATGTCCTTGGGAGCGATGGCGGCGCTCACCATCACCCGGTCGATGTCAGCCCCCAGCCCCTGATCACCGATCGTGTCCGAGCCGCTGTCGTAGCCGAAGACATAGCGATCCGAGCCAGCGCCGCCGGCGAGCGTGTCATCGCCAAAGCCGCCATCGAACGTCTCGTCCGCCACCGAACCGCTGAACTGGTCGGCGTACGTCGAGCCCAGCAGCCGCTCGATGTTACGAAGGGTGTCGCCCAGGGCCTCACCCGCCAACCCCTGGCCCAGAGCCAGATCCACGCTGACCGCCTCATCGGCCGTGCTGTAGTCGGCCATGTCAATACCGCTGCGGCCATCGAGCAGGTCGGCGCCCCGGCCGCCGCGCAGCCGGTTGTCGCCGCCGTCCCCCAGCAGGCTGTCGTCGTGATAGCTGCCCTGGATGATCTCGATGTCGCTGAAGCGATCCCCCGCCGCATCGCCGCGAGATGCCGTGCTGTCGGCCAGATCCACCACCACGCCTTCCAGCGAAAGGCTGAAATCCACGGTGTCCAGCCCCTCGCCGCCGCTGATCGTGTCGGCGCCGCGTCCGCCGCTGAGGCTGTCATCGCCAGCGCCGCCGAACAGTTGGTCGTCGCCGCGCCCGCCGTCGATGCGGTTGGGGCCGCCGTCACCGCTGAGAACGTCCGCGAAGTCGCTGCCGCTGAGATGTTCGATCGATACCAAGACATCTCCTTCGGCATCGCCGCCCCTGGCCGTGCCATTCGCCAGCGACACGCTGACGCCGCCCGCCAACGAGAGGGACCAGGTAGCCGTGTCCTGGCCCTCGCCGCCATCGAGAAGGTCCGCGCCGCCGCCGCCTTCGAGGCTGTCATCGCCGCCGCCGCCGAGGACGGTGTCGTCGCCACCGTGCCCCCGCAGCCGGTCGCGGCCGGCAACGCCTTCCAGCCGGTTGGGGAAGGCGTTGCCGCCGAGTTCGTCGGCGTAGTCGGTGCCGATCAGCGCCTCGAGATTGAGATAGATATCTCCCTCGGCAAAGCCCCCCTGGCCGATGCGGGACTCCAGATCGGCGCGCACGCCGGTGTTCGAACCGCTGAACACCAGCGTGTCAAAGCCCTCGCCGCCATCAATCCGGTCGCCGTCGTCGCCGCCATCGATGCGATCATCGCCTGGGCCCGCATCGATGGCATCGGCACCCAGCCCTGTGCTGATGGCGTCGTTACCGCCCATGGCGAAGATGGCGTCGGCACTGGCCCGACCTTCGATGCGGTCGCCAGCGCTGCCGCCGACGAGATAGTCGACCCGTGGGGTGCCGATCAGGCTGCCGCTATAGACATCGGCCACGGTCGCGCTGGCGAAACCGATGTCCTCCAGCCCTTCGCCATCGGCGATGCGGTATTGAATCGTCAGGGGACCGCTGAACGCCTCGTCGAAGCGGGCCACCAGGAATCGCTCCCCCTGGAAGCTGGCCAGCTCGAATTGGCCGACGGCAACCTGATGGCCGAATGCCAGGTGGGCCGGGTCGAAAATGCCGTCGATGCCGACAAAGTTGGGGCGAGGCCGATTCGGCTCGTCCAAATCCAGATCAGGCCGGCCATCGCCGTCGCCATCGATCTGTTCGATGTCGAAATCATTGAACAGCAGGTCGGAGACGCGGATCACCAGCGGAATGCCCTGCGGCGTGGTGAAGCCGCTGTCGTCCACAGCGGTGGGATCGTCGTTGGAGGGCAGGATGCGGATGTCGACAAAGCCCTCGCTGCTGCCCTGGGCGTTGTCGGTGACCCCATAGATGAAGCCCGAAGTGAAGGTCGCGTCGAGACTGGGGGTGAAGAGGAGATCACCATTGGCGTCCAATTCGAGTGTGCCGTTGAGGGGGCCGGCGGCATCGGGGCCAAACGTGAAGAAGTCGGCGAGGCCATTGAGGTGACGCCAGCCGAGAAAGCTCAACGGATCCCCATCCACATCGCTGTCGTTGCCCAACAGCGCGGCGATGGCAATGGATGTCGGCACATCTTCGTAGACATACACCGTGTCAGGCCGAGGCTGCGGCTTGGCCTTGGAGGTGGCCTGGAAGAACAGGGTCACCACCGCGTCGAATACTCCCCCCTCGATGTCCTGGACCCCGTAATGGAAGCTGGCTTCACCGGCATAGCCCGGATCCGGTGTAAACAGCACATGGCCGCGATCGGTCAGGGTGACCTCGCCGTTGATCGGCGCAAAGACGCCGTTGAAGCTGAGCGCAAAACCCTCGGGGTCGAAATCATTCTTGAGCAATTCAATGATTGGAATCTCAATCGCCTGGTCTTGCTTGCCCTTCAGGAAATAGAAATCTTCATCGCCATAATGATCATCGTCCGTTACGGGTAAATCGTTGACTGGTGCATAAACAATGCTGGCCGTCGCCCAGTCGCTGCCGCCGTGGCCATCGCTGATCTGATACTCGAAGCTGGCCTCGCCAAAAAAGTTGCTGGTTGGCGTGAACAGCACCGTGGCGTTGTCCAGCAGACGGGCGCTGCCGTTGCTTTCATTGCGAACGGCGATCAGATTCAGCGTCTCGCCGTCAAATTCGCTGTCATTAGCCAGCAGCCGGGCTGCTGCAAGCACGATCGGATTGTCTTCGCGGATGGGTTCGCCGGCCTGGGTGGTCTCGAAGCGATCGTCCTTAGCGTCGGGGGGGTCATTGACCGGCGTTACGCTGACGCTGACGCGACCGGTAGCGCTGCCACCGGCACCATCAGAGATGGTGTAATCGAAGTAGGTGGAACCAAAGAAATAACCCTGCGGCGTTAGCCGGATGCTGTTGTCTTGGCCTAATACAGCCAGCAGATTGGGGCTCGACACCACCGATTGGAGCCGCAGCAGATCGCCATCCACATCGGTATCGTTGGCTGTGAGCTGGCCCGGCAGGATGGTGAAGCTAGTGCGCTCGGCGGTTAGGAAGCCGGCATCGTCACGGGCCAGCGGCGCATCATTCACCGGGGTGATGCTGATCGATACCTTGGCTTCGGCCCGGGCGCCCTGCGGCGTGGTGGCGCTGTAGCTGAAACCGGCCAGACCGTTGTAGTTGGCCGTCGGCGAGAAGCTGATGTTGCCGTCGCTGGACAGCGACACGCTGCCATGGCTGGCCCCGAAAACCTGGCCGATCAGCAGGCGGTCGCCTTCGAGGTCGTTGGCCAGCAAACGGGCGGCGCGGATCGTGAGCGTGCCGTCTTCGGCCACCGTGAAGCCATCATCGTCATAGGCGGTTGCCACCGGACGGACGCGCACATCGATCGCGGCGGTGGCGAAGCCGTTGCGGCCGTCGGAGAGGGTGTAGGTCAACCGGGCTGGCCCGTAAAAACCCACGGCGCCACTGAATTGGATGTCACCCGAGGGGGTGAGGGTAGCCGAACCCTCTGGACCACTTGTTACCGCCACGATGCGAATACTGTCGCCGTCGGCGTCGAAATCGTTGCGGCTGATCTCGCTGGCGGGGATCAGCAAGGGCTGGCCGGCCAACGTTGAGTAGTAGCCGTCATCGTTGGCCTGCGGTGCCAGGTTGTCGAGCACGCTGTCCAGGGTTGCCTTGGTCCAGGTCACCCCATCGGCGAAGCTGTAGCTTTCGATGCCCTGGCCATCGGCCGCCAGCGCGTTGATCACTGTGAGGCTGTCGCCGCTGGTGCCAGGAACGCTGAACACCACACTCTCGCTGCCCCGGAATAGCCGCGACACAGCCACGTCTATGGAGGCGATGCCGCTGAACACCAGGCTGTCGGTTTCTACCGCCGCGCTGCCACGGTCCTGAATGGTGTCCATGCCACTGCCGCGGGCAAATGCATAGGAATCGCTCCCGGAATCGCCCGCCAGCCAGTCATTGCCGGGTCGTGCCGCAAAACGGTCGTTGCCGCTGAAGCCATAGACATTGTCGTTGCCGCCGCCGTCCGCATCGGCGAGGGCGCGAGCCCGCATGGCATCGCGCTCCCAGAGCGTGCCGTCCTTGAACTGAAGCGCGAGGGACTGCCAGCTGTATGCATTGAGGCTGCCGAGGGCATCGCGCAGCACCAACCGGTCGCCCGGCTCGCGAAACAGCAGCACCAGATCGTCACTGTCCGGCCCGGCGCGCGACGCCGAAACGAGATCGCTGATGTTGTAATCGGGCAGGCGAACGAGGTCTCGACCCGAGCCAAACGCATCGATGCGATCATCGCCATCACCCATGCGGTAGATGTAAGTGTCGTCGCCCGCGGCGCCACTGAGCAGGTCGCTGCCCTTGTCGCCCGTGAGGCTGTCGGCGCCGCCGGTGCCGATCACCACATCGTTGCCCTCGGTGGCCGCATTGGTAAGCACCAGCGCCCGCAAATCCGCCACTGTGAAGTGGGTCCCGTCCGCCAGCGTGATGATCTCAATGCCGGCGTTGTTGCCCGCCAGAGCGTCGACGATGTGGATGGTATCGTCGCTGCCGGCAAACCGGATCGCGATGTCGTTGCTGTCTAAGCCCGGCCGCTGAATCCGCAGTTCAGCGGCGCCATAGCCGCTGATCTCCAGCCGGTCGGCGGAGGAATTGGAGCCATCATCGAGGATGTCGAAGCCGTCGCCGCGGGCGAAGCGGTAGAGGTCGTCGCCGGCCTTGCCGCTGGCCCGGTCGTTGCCCAGGCCGCCCGCCAGGCTGTTGGCCTCGCCGTCGCCCGTGAGCATGTCGTCGCCAAAGGTCGCCACCCTGGCGATCAGATCGGCCAGTGACCAGCTGGTGCCCGAAGCGAACCGCACCGCTTCCATCCGGCCGGCGGCAAGGGCATCCTCGATGGCGATGCGGTCGTTGCCGCCAACGATCGAGAGGATCATGCGACTGCCATCGCTGCTCTGGGAGACGCGGATGTCGGCGGGAAGAATGCCGGCGGCAAACGCGATGGCGTCGCTGCCGCCGGAGTCGCTGATGCTGTCCTGGCCGTCGCCGCGGCCGAAGCGGTAAACATCGTTGCCCTCTCCACCCTCGAGCAGGTCGACACCGGAGCCGCCGGAGAGGCTGTCATCGCCGGTCAGGCCGCTGAGCTGGTCGTCGCCGGCGCCGCCGCTGAGGTTGTCGGCGCGGCTGGTGCCAACGATCCGATCGTTCCCCGGCGTGGCGGCCAGCGCCATCGCCGCCAGGTCAGCAGCGATCCACACCGTCCCGTCGGCGAATTCGACCCGCTGAATGCCCATCTCCGCCACCGCCTCGCCGCCGAGGTCGATGCGGTCGCCGCTGTCCGTGATCTCCAGCACCACGGTGAGCTGGCCCGGCACGATCCGCACCTCGCTGGGCGCGATGCCGGCCGCGAACAGAAGGCGATTGGCGCCGGCAGCATCCTGGATGCGGTCCTGGCCGTCGCCGCGGGCGAAGCGGTAGCTGTCGTTGCCCGGCCCGCCCCTCAACAGGTCGTTGCCGGTCCCGCCGATGAGCTCATCGTCGCGGAAAGAGCCCGTGAGCGAATCGTTGCCGGCGCCGCCCGACAGCGCCGCCAGCGGCAGGGCCGTCATCGATACGGGCTGCAGGCGCACGTTGTCCAGCGATGCGCCGCGACCATCCGCCCTGCCTATAGCCCGGAAACCGAGTCGATTGTCAGCGGCGATGGCGGTGAGCAGCACGGATTCGCCGGTGGGCGTCACGCCCTCGTCGCTGTAGGTGGCGACCACTGCGTTGTTCCACAACAGCTCAAATCCGCCCGACGCGGAACCGGCGCGGTTGGCATGGTCGAAGCGCAGCAGCAGCGTCTGGCCGGCGGCAAGGCCGGAGACGCTCTGGTACACGTCCATGTTGACGCCGGCGCCGTCGAGATCGAGCCAGCGGTTTCCCTGCGAAGCCACCACGCCCTCGTGACTACTGTCCACCAGCTCGAACCAAGCCCCGCCCGCATCGCTCCAGCCGGGGATGGTGGGATAGCTCCAGCCCCACCAAGATTGTTGGCCGCCGCCGTCGCTGCCGAGCTCAAAGCTGCCGTTGATCAGGAGATTGGGGGCGCTCTCGTCGACGTCGATCGCCTGTAGCACGTCGTCGCCAGCGCTGCCCGCTAATGAACGCGCCAGGATCTCGGCCCAGGACCATTGCGTGCCATCAGCGAACTCGCCAACCTCGATCCGGGTTGGCGCTCCGTTCAAGGCGCCGCTGATGGTGATCCGGTCGCCATCCACCCCGACAAGCAGCACAAGATCGCTGCCCCGCTGCAGCACCCGCACGTCGCCCGGCGCGATGCCGGCGGCGAAGGCGATGCGGTCGCTGCCGCCGGCGTCTACCAGGCTGTCGCGACCGTCGCCGAAAGCAAATCGGTAGATGTCGTCGCCGCCGCCGCCCTCGAGGGAATCGTCGCCACCGTCCCCGGACAGGATGTCGCCACCCTCGCCGCCGAACAGGGCATCGTGGCCGCTACCGCCCGAGAGGATGTCGTCGCCGGGCCCGCCTATCAGCTGGTCATGGCCTTCCTGCCCCGCCAACCAGTCGTTGCCGTAGCCACCCTCAAGCGTGTCGGCATCTGCGCCGCCCGCCAGCTGGTCGTTGCCCCCCAGGCCCTGGAGGGTGTCGGCGCCGCCATTGCCAAACAGGCGGTCGTCGAGGGGGCCGCCACTCAGCTTGGAGGCGGCGGGACCGTCGGCAAGGCGCAGGCCGTTGTCGATGCCGTAGGGCACCCCATCAAAATTGGCGGCGGTGAGGTCTGTGGCCCTGACCCCTTGCAGGGTGAGGAGGGTGCGATCGAAGCCATCGTCACCGCGTAGGAGGACGAGCGTGTCAGCGCCGGATTGGGCTAAACGCAAGCGGCCCGTTTCGAACGGATTAGGGTTGCTAGAGGAGAGGCGAATCACATCCCCGCCATCGCCCGGTGTGAAATCAGTGATCACATCGGCGGCGATGCCGGCGGGTATCGCGTATGTGGGCAGATAGCGGTAGGTGTCGCGGCCCGGCCCGCCCTGCAACAGGTCGATCGAACCATCGGCCACGATGTCGCCGAAGATGTCGTTGCCGGCACCACCCTTCAGCGTGTCGGCGCCATCGCCACCTGCCAGATGGTCGTCAGCGTCGCCGCCGGCCAGCAGGTTGGCCTCCGCGTCGCCCTGCAGCGTCTCGCCGGTGGTCGGCAGGTCTGGCGTAACCCGGGCAAGCACCTCGTCCAGGCTGAGGGTGAGGCCACTGGCGACGATTTCGAACGCTTCGATGCGATCACTAGTGTCGATCGCGAAGGCATTGGCCACAACAATGCGGTCAGCGCTGCCCGTGAAGCGAAGGGTCAGGTTAACGCCGTCGGCACCGGTGCGGCTGAAGCGGATCTGCTGGAGTTGGTAGCCTTCAATTCGCAGCGCATCGTTGGTTAGATCCCCGTTGTCCTCAATCCGGTCGTAGCCATCTCCCGCCATATACACATAGCGGTCTGCTCCGGCGCCTCCAGATAGCTTGTCGTCACCCGTTCCGCCAGACAGATTGTCGCTGCCCGCGCCGCCATCCAGCACATCATTGTTGTCGCCACCCGACAGCACATCGTCGCCGGCGTTGCCGATCAGTGTGTCGCGGCCCGCCAATCCTCCCAGCACATCGGCCCCAGCGCTGCCGAGGTAACGATCATCAACCGGAGTGCCCGTAGTGGATCGCTGCACAAGATCGGCATGGCTGAGGCTGGTGCCATCCGCGAAACGCACCGTTTCAATGCGGTTGTAGTCGTTGACCATCGTTTCGGTGATGGTCACGCGGTCGTCGGTCCCGGCAAATTTGAGAATCAGCGCCCAGCCATCGGGGCTCTGCTCAACGATTAGGTCCGCAGACGATATCCCCGCGCCAAATTCAATCACATCCGCGTAGGAGGAATAGGACCAACCGTTATCGGCCACGACGTCCTGGCCGAAGCCGAGGTCAAAGCGATAGACATCGCTCTCACCACCGCCCTGCAGAACATCGTTACCGATCCCACCATCAAGGGTATCCCTGCCGTCGCGGCCATATAGCGAGTCGTTGCCCGCTCCAGCCAAGAGGATGTCGTCGCTGTAGCTGCCGTAGCGGCTGTCGTCGCCGCCCGACGCCTGCATGAACCGCAGCACGAGATCGGCATGGCTGAGGCTGGTGCCATCCACGAAGCGGACCGTTTCGATGCGGTTGTAGTCGCTGACCATCGTTTCGGTGATGGTCACGCGGTCGTCGGTCGCGGCGAATTTGAGAACCAGCGCCCGGCCATCGGCGCTTTGCTCAACGATCAGATCCGCCGCGGAAATCCCGGCGCCAAACTCGATAACATCGCTATCTGAGTAATAGCTCCAACCGTTGTCGGCCACGGTGTCCTGGCCAAAACCAAGTTCGAATCGATAGGTGTCATTGTTGCCTTCACCCGCCAAGTTGTCATTTCCTCTTCCGCCATCCAAGATGTCCGTACCGTCGCGGCCATACAGCGAGTCGTTGCCCGCTCCACCCAAAAGGATGTCGTCGCTGTAGCTGCCGTAGCGGCTGTCGTCGCCGCCCGACGCCTGCATGGACCGCTGCACCAGATCGGAATGACTGAGGCTGGTGCCATCCGCGAAGCGGACCGTTTCGATGCGGTAGGAGTCGTTGACCATCGTTTCGGCGATGGTCACGCGGTCGTCGGTCCCAGCGAAGTTGAGAATCAGCGCCGAGCCGTCGGCGCTCTGCTCAACGATCAGATCCGCCGCGGAAATCCCAGCGCCAAACTCGATAACATTGTTATCCGTGCCAAAGCCCCAACCGTTATCGGGCTCGGTTTCCTGAAAGCTCCATCCGTTATCGGTCACGACGTCCTGACCGAAGCCGAGGTCAAAGCGATAGACATCGCTCTCACCACCGCCCTGCAGAACATCGTTACCGATCCCACCATCAAGGGTATCCCTGCCGTCGCGGCCATACAGCGAGTCGTTACCCGCTCCACCCAAAAGGATGTCGTCGCTGTAGCTGCCGTAGCGGCTGTCGTCGCCGTTGGTCGCCTGTACAGACCGCCACACCAGATCGGCATGGCTGAGGCTGGTGCCATCTTCGAAGCGGACCGTTTCGATGCGGTTGTAGTCGCTGACCATCGTTTCGGCGATGGTCACGCGGTCGTCGGTCGCGGCGAATTTGAGAACCAGCGCCCGGCCATCGGCGCTCTGCTCAACGATCAGATCCACCGCAGAAATCCCGGTGCCAAACTCGATGACATCGCTATCTGAGTAATAGCTCCAACCGTTGTCGGCAACGGTGTCCTGGCCAAAACCAAGTTCGAATCGATAGGTGTCATTGTTGTCTTCACCCGCCAAGTTGTCATTTCCTTTCCCGCCATCCAAGGTGTCCATACCGTCGCGGCCATACAGCGAGTCGTTGCCCGCTCCACCCAAGAGGATGTCGCCGCTATCGCTGCCGTAGCGACTGTCGTCGCTGCCCGACGCCGGCATGGATCGCTGCACCAGATCGGCATGGCTGAGGCTGGTGCCATCCGCGAAGCGTACCGTTTCAATACGGTTGTAGTCGTTGACCATCGTTTCGGCGATGGTCACGCGGTCGGCGGTCCCGGCGAATTTGAGAACCAGCGCCCGAGCGTCGGCGCTCTGCTCAACGATCAGATCCGCCGCGGAAATCCCGGTTCCGAACTCGATGACATCGTTATCGGAGTACCAGCTCCAACCGTTGTCGGCCACGGTGTCCTGGCCAAAACCAAGCTCGAATTGATAGGTGTCGTTGTTACCTTCACCCGCCAAGATGTCATTTCCATTCCCGCCATCCAGGGTGTCTGTACCGTCGCGGCCATACAGCGAGTCGTTGCCCGCGCCACCCAAGAGAATGTCGTCGCTATAACTGCCGTAGCGACTATCGTCGCCATCTCTCACCTGCATGGACCGCAGCACCAGATCGGCATGGCTGAGGCTGGTGCCATCCGCGAAGCGTACCGTTTCAATACGGTTGTAGTCGTTGACCATCGTTTCGGCGATGGTCACGCGGTCGTCGCTCCCGGCGAATTTGAGAATCAGCGCCCGACCGTCGGCGCTCTGCTCAACGATCAGATCGGCCGCTGAAATCCCGGCGCCGAACTCAATCACATCATTGCTGGAGTACCAGCTCCAACCGTTGTCGGCCACGGTGTCCTGGCCAAAGCCGAGCTCGAATTGATAGGTGTCGTTGTTGCCTTCACCCGCCAAGTTGTCATTTCCTTTCCCGCCATCCAGGGTGTCCGTACCGTCGCGGCCATACAGCGAGTCGTTGCCCGCGCCACCCAAGAGAATGTCGTCGCTATAGCTGCCGTAGCGGCTATCGTCGCCGCCTCTCTCCTGCATGAACCGCAGCACCAGATCGGCGTGGCTGAGGCTGGTGCCATCCGCAAAGCGCACCGTTTCGATGCGGTAGGAGTTGTTGACCATCGTTTCGGCGATGGTCACGCGGTCGTCGGTTCCGGCGAATTTGAGAACCAGCGTCCGGCCGTCGGCGCTCTGCTCAACGATCAGATCCGCCGCGGAAATCCCGGCGCCGAACTCGATGACATCGTTATCGGAGTAATAGCTCCAACCGTTGTCGGCCACGGTGTCCTGGCCAAAACCAAACTCGAATTGATAGATGTCGTTGTTTCCTTCACCCGCCAAGATGTCATTACCTTTCCCGCCATCCAGGCTATCCCTGCCGTCGCGGCCATACAGCGAGTCGTTGCCCGCTCCACCCAAGAGGATGTCGTCGCTGTAGCTGCCGTAGTGGCTGTCGTCGCCGTTGGTCGCCTGTACAGACCGCCACACCAGATCGGGATGGCTGAGGCTGGTGCCATCGGCGAAGCGCACCGTCTCGATGCGGTTCCAGTCATCGACCAGCGCTTCGGAGATAGTGATGCGGTCATCGTTGCCGGCGAATTTGAGGATCAGTGATCGGCCATCGCGGCTCTGCTCAACGATTAGGTCGGCCGGTGCAATCCCTGCCCCAAACTCGATGACGTCGTTGGACGAGGACCAGCTGTTATCGGCAACGGTGTCCTGGCCGAAGCCAAGCGCGAATCGATAGGTGTCGCCACTTACCCCACCCTTCAACATGTCGTTGCCGATCCCGCCATCCAGGGTGTCTGTCCCGCCGCCGCCGTAGAGCGTGTCATTGCCATCCTCACCCAAGAGGATGTCGTCGCTGTAGCTGCCGTAGCGGCTGTCGTCGCCGTTGGTCGCCTGTACAGACCGCCACACCAGATCGGCATGGCTGAGGTTGGTGCCATCGGCGAAGCGCACCGTCTCGATGCGGTTCCAGTCATCGACCAGCGCTTCGGAGATGGTGATGCGCTCATCGCTGCCGGCGAATTTGAGGATCAGTGATCGGCCATCGCGGCTCTGCTCAACGATTAGGTCGGCCGGTGCAATCCCTGCCCCAAACTCGATGACGTCGTTGGACGAGGACCAGCTGTTATCGGCAACGGTGTCCTGTCCGAAGCCAGGCGCGAAGCGATAGGTGTCGTTATTGCCTTCTCCCACCAAGCTGTCAGCGCCTGGCCCGCCGATCAAGGTGTCGTTGCCGTCGCGGCCGCGCAGAGTGTCGTTCCCCCAGCTGCCGGACAGGGTCTCAGCGGTATTGGTACCGGTGAGGGTCAAGTTTGTGGTCCGGGCGAACGGGCTGCCGTTGAAGTTGCCGCCCGTCATGGCCGTCGCGCTGACGTTTGGGAGCCGCAGCAGCAGGCGCGCTTGATCCAACGTCGCGATGCCGTCGGCGGCGAAATACACGTAGGTGTCCGCCCCCTCCTGCCGCGCCACGATCTCGCCGCTGAGGCCCTCGGCCAGGCGGATGTCGAGGATGTCTCCACCATCGCCGACCTGGAAATCGGTGATTGTGGTGATCGCATCGTCGAGGGACGAGAGGGGAACGAACAGGTGGTAGGTGTCGCGGCCCGCCGTGCCGGTGAGCAGACGCGGTCCAAAGCCCGCATTGATCTCCCCCGGTTCCGCCCCACTGCCGCTGCCGCCACCCGAGCCAGGGCCGGAGGCGCCCACGAACAGCGGCGGCAGGAACGGATCGCTGTTGTCGCTCGCGGGGTGGAGCGCCCGTTGTGTGGCGTCGCGACCCAGGGCGCGGGCTGCCAGCTCCGCTGCCGTCCAAACCGTGCCATCGGCAAAGCGAATGCTGTCGATCGGCGCGTGCTCGGCGCTGGTCTGGCCGGTGATCGTCAGCCGGTCGTCGGCGCCCCGCAGATACAGAATCAGATCACCGCCCGCCTGCTCGACGACGAGATCGCCGGGCGCGATACCGCTGCCAAAGGCCACTGAGTCGTTGGAATTCCACCACCAAGCCGAGCCCTCCCAGATGGTGTCGCGGCCGTCGCCCCGCTCGAAGCGATAGGTGGAATCTCCTGGCCCTCCGGACAACCAGTCGTCGCCCCGTCCGCCGTCCAGGCTAAGCGTGGTGGCCGGTGCGCCCGGATAACTGAGGTTGCCGCCGAAATCGATCGTGTCGTCAGTATCGCTTCCGGTCGCTGCGGGGGAGAGGATATCGCTCAGGCTCCAGATCGTGCCGTTAGCGAAGGCAAACTCCTCGATGCCGTAGTCCTGGGGCGACCAGGCGCTGACGACCATGTTCTTGAGCGTCAGCCGGTCGTCGCTGCCGGCCAGACCGAACACCAGATCAGTCGGCCCGATGGCTTCCACCTTGATGTCGGCCGGGTTGATGCCAGCCCCAAACCGCACCCGATCGCGTTCCGCGGCGCTGTTGCCGCCGAGGTCGAGGATCACATCCTGGCCGTCGCCGCGGGCGAAGACATAGGTATCGGCGCCTGAAGCTCCCTCGAGGATGTCATCGCCCTTGCCGGCAAACAGGATGTCGCCGCCGGCACCGCCTTCCAGCCAGTCGTTGCCCGCCCCGCCATCGAGCTCTACCCCCTTGGTTGAGCCGGCCGTCCGCCCGAGCAGATGGTCGTCGCCTGCTGTTGCGGCGATGGATAGGGCCAGATCCGCATAGCTGAGCACACTGCCATCGGCGAACCGCACCTGGGCCACCGCTGGGTCCTGGCCGTGGGCTGGCGCGGCGATCGTTACCCGGTCGTCCGTGCCGGCGATGGCGAGGCTGAGGGCTCCATCCCGATCGCGGGACAGGATCAGGTCGGCGCGGCCGATGCCGGCGCCGAAGCGCAGCACGCCAAAACCGCCACCGCCCTCGATGCGGTCCTGGCCGTCGCCCCGGCTGAATGCGAACGTATCGGTTCCCCCGCCGCCGCTTAGGTCATCGTTGGCACCGCCGCCGTTGAAGATTTCGTTGGCGCTTGAGCCCCTGAGGATGTCATCACCGGCCCCGCCCTTGGTCGTCACCCGCTGGAACAGATCGTCGCGGCCGATGCGGCGGCCGTCGCCGAATTCGAGCCAATCGATGCCGTTGCGGTCGCTGCCGTAGCGCAACAGCAGGCTGTCGTCACCACCTTCGAAGCGGAGGACCAGTTCATCGCGATCGACCGCAACCTTGCTGACGATCAACTCTTCAATGCTGTAGCCGCTGATCTTGAGCGTGTCGCTGCCGCCGCTGTCCTCGAGCACGTCATGGCCGTCGCCGCGTGCGAAGCGGTAGGTATCGTTGCCACCACCGCCCCGGAGCTGATCGTCACCGCGACCGCCCTCCAGGCTGTCGGCGCGATCCGAGCCCAGGATGATGTTGTCGCCCGCGCTGGACTGATCGCGGATGGCCCGCTGCACCAGGGCCTCCCCATCCCACGCCACGCCATCGCTGAACAGGAAGCTCGGCAGCGCCCCGTTGGCGAGGGCTCCAACCACGGTGACTTGATCGCCACTGGCCGGGAAGCTAATCAGCAGATCGGCACTGTCGATGGCCGCGAGGCGCACCAAGGCATCGGTGGAACGCTGGTCGGTGAAATTGACGACGGCACCGCTGATCCCGTAGGGGCTCTCGATCCGGTCGATGCCGTCGCCGGCCTCGATCACCACCTCGCTGTTGCTGGCGAGAATGATGCGGTCATGGCCACGGCCGGGACGGATTTGGGCGACGGCCGCAAGCTGGCTGGCGTCGATGCGGTCCTGGGCGTCCGGCTCGCGACCGGCCTCAATCAAGGCCCGCGCCTCGGCGATGGAGAGCAGCGTGCCATCGGCGAAGACGAAGCTTTCCACCGGACTGGCGCTGTAGCCCCCCAGCACCACCAACCTGTCGCCGCTCGCAGCCAGGCTGATCAGCAGATCGCCGTCCAAATGGCGGAACGTCACCATGTCCGGGCTGATGCCGGCGCCGAATTGAATGCGGTCGATGCCGCCGCTGTCCTCAATGCTGTCGCTGCCGTCGTTGAGTCCGAAACGATAGAGATCATCTCCCCTGCCACCAGCCATCGCATCGGAACCAGCACCGCCAGAGATGGTGTCGGCCCGGTCGTCGAAACCAACCAGATTGTCATCCGTGGATCCACCGCTGAGCATGCGATTGATCAGCGTCTCCAGGTCGAGGACGCTGCCATCAGCGAATTCGAAGCGCTCGATGCGCCGCCCCGCGAAGCCAGCGATCACGGTGACGACATCGCTGCCGTTGCCGAGATCAACGATGAGGTCATCGCCGTCCCGCCGGATGAGAAGACTGGCCGCGTCCACCGATTGGCCAAACACGATCCGATCGATCACGCCGGGTTGATCGAACTGCTCGATGATCGAATCAAAGCCATAATCCACGCCAAAGGCATAGATATCAGCGGCTGTGCCGCCGATCAGCGTGTCATCACCCTGGCGCCCATCCAAGGTGCTCGAGCTATGGGCCGAGCCTTGGATGAGATTGTCGCCGCGATTGCCCCCCTCGATCCGCAAGATTTGTTCGACATCATCGATGCGCAGGAAGCCGCCATCGGCGAGTTCAAAGCGCTCAACGCCGTTGACGCTGCCGACAAACTGATCCTTGATCCTGAGGGTGTCGACACGATCGCTGATCGAAATCAGCAGATCGTTGCCATCCTTGCTGAAGACCAGATTGTCGCGATTGATCGCGGCGCCGAATCGCACCACGTCATCCACCGCCACATGAATGCCGCGCCGATCAGCCCAGGAGGCGCGCAGCCGTTGGTCAATGATGACATCATTGCCATAGCCGACATCAAACTTGTAGATGTCGCCACCATCGCCGCCCAGCAACAGATCATCGCCGCCACGCCCATCGAGGGTCTCGCCGAAGTTGGAGCCGGTTATGGTCTCAGCGGCATTGCTGCCGACCAGGTCGATATCCTCTGGATTGAGATCGGTATAGATGAGGGTGCGGTCGGCGAACTTGAAGGTTTCGATGGCAAAATGCTGGCCGTCATCACGGACGTATTGGTTGGCGAGGATGAATTGTTCGCCTGTGCCACGCACGCTCAGAATCAGGTCCAGTGCCGTGCGCGAAAACACAATGTCGTCCGTATTAATCACTTCGAAGACGAGGCGATCATCGCCTTCGCTGTCGAGCGCCGTGTCGGTACCGTACCCATAACCAAAGAGATAGATGTCGTTGCCACTCATGCCCACCAGGCGATCATTTCCGGCACCGCCATCGATGCTGTCGTCGATCGTTTCGAAGCCATAGATGATGTCATCGCCAGGTGTCTTGGCGATATTGACGTAATGCTGTAGCAGCTTCAGATAGTCCCACTGTGTGCCATCGCCAAAGCCGACGAACTCTAAAAGATTTACATAGCCGATCAGAAAGATCTCTTTGAGATACTCTGTTAGAACCGCCTGATCGCTGCTGCCTTGCACCTGGAGGCGCAGGGTGTCTGAGGAGCCGTCGCGCAGAAAATCGATGTCGGTCCAGAAGATATCTTTAGCGAATTGCAGTCTGTCTTTTTGCGGCGGAGCGAATGCTTTAAAGCTGTAGTCGTTATCCTCGATCACATCGGCGCCGTCACCGCGAGCGAATGTGTAGGTGTCTGAGCCTTCTTGACCAGTCAGGTAATCGTTACCAGCGCCGCCAGCGAGTGTGTTGTCGTTGAGCAGGCCATAGATGGCATCATCGCCGTTGGTTTTGGCGTTCTCCAAAACACGCTTGACGATGTCGCCAAACTCGAGGCTGGAACCATCTTCGAAAATGAATTTTTCAATCAGATTGGGGGCCAGATAATCTAGCCCTGCATTCCCCCCTACTACATCACTGAAGAGGCCTAGATTGAGCCGCATGCCGCCAAACTGCCCGATGATTTCGATCGTGTCGCCGCTCTCCTTTCCTTTGTCGTCTAGGAGAACGATCTTCAGGTTTTCGCTCGCTCCATCGCGGATGAGCTTCAGATCATCGATAGCGATGTCGCCATTGAAACGCAGCCAGTCGAGCCCAGCCTTAAGCGGTCCGAAGGAGAAGGCGCCGAGATCGTTGATCACATCTTGGCCATCGCCACGCTCGAAGACGTAAAAGTCGCCGCCAGCGCCGCCGGAGAGGTAGTCGTTACCCTTGCCGCCCCAGAAGATGTCAAATGATCCAGATCCGATATAGGAATCATCGAAATCAGCGGCTGCGCGTGCCCGATCGACGACTTCCAGCGCCATGCGGGTTCGGTCCCAAATGATCCCATCGGCGAAGACGATGGTATCGACTCCTGATTGGAGCTGGGTACCATTGTTGAGGTAGTTGTTGAGTTCGCCGAGAAACTGATTCTCGAGGCGAACCTCGTTACTGTCGCCGCTGAAGCGAAGGATCAAATCCTGGCCATCGCGGATTGCTGCGACTTCTGTTGATTTGTAGGCCGTGATGCGCAACTCATCAAGATCACCGCGATCGATGTCCTTGATGATGTCCTGGCCATTGTTCCTGCCAAGGAAGTAATAATCAGACCCATAGCCTCCGTCGTAGGTCTGCACGCCTGCTGTCATGTAGAAGAAGTCAAGCCCCGCTGTGCCTGGCACCTGCTGATCGGTGGCGCTGTGGATCCGGATGCGGCTCTCCTCGATGGAGAGGGCATGGGCGACAGCGAAAATGTCGAGCGCAATGCCCACATTTTCGAATGCCGGCAGCATCATCTGGAAGATGAAGGGCTGATCAATGGCTACCGTGGTACCCCATAGATTGCCATCGCTCTTCATCTGATATTCGGGATAGATATGCCAGAGGATCTCGTTCCAGTCGCTTAAGTAATCAAAAGCTTCGTCGCGATCATTCGTCGTCGGTGCCGCCGCGAAGATCGCTTCGAATAGCGGTGCTAGCTCGCGATCAGTGGTTGCGAGATAGCCATTTTTATCGACATCGTAGCGAATGCCCTGGGCGAATCCCTTGAGACCGCCGGCTAGCGCCAGGCGGACCGCTGTGCGGCGACTGACGAGGATGTACTGAGCCATGATCGTGCCCACGAGCTCGATCATCGGCTTGATGTCAGATTCGTATCGTTGTCCCGGTAAGCCGGTAGGCTGTCCTGCCCGTACCGCGTACGTGAGCTGCCCTGTGCTGTTGTCTGCGTTCGCCGTCAGCATCTCGGGGTGGAACTCGAGACCGGCCAGGCTGGTGGCGAACTGGAACTGTGCCGGGGTGAGCAGTTCAACTCGATAGGTCGAATCGTCGCTCGAGCCGACTTCGTCGAGTTGATCGAAGTTGATTTCGTAGCCCCGTAAGTTGAACTCGCGGTAATCTCCGGTCTTAGCCTGAAGTTCGAGCGCCCGATCGAGATTGCGCGCCCAGACATGGAAACTACCGTCGCGGTCGCTAACCAAAACCGTGTAGTCGACGGCAATGCCGTCGGCAAAGCGCACGCCGATAGCTTCCACCGGCAGTTCGGTGTACGGATTGGTGCCGAAGCTCTCCAGCCGCCACTCCTGTCCAGTTGGGTGCGCTTGGGCCAAAATATCTGCCACGCTGGGCGCCACGATGGCGGCCCCCAGGGCATTCAGCACGGAGCGCCCGGAGGCGAGAGACCAACTGCCGTCAGACTGCTCGATGCCGTAGTCGATGATGACAGCGCGGTTATCAACAATGCGGAGCAGATAGGGCGCGGCGGACCGGTGCAGCAGCGGGGTGCCGCGGCTTTGCGGGGACCAAGTCTGCTCCAATCGCCAGCCTCCCCCCATGGCCAGCAGGTCTTCGAGGCTGGCGCGGGAGATCGGCTGGCCGGCACCGTTGCGAACCGCATCGCCAGAGGCCAAGGTCCAGTAGCCGCCGTTCCCATCTTCCAGATACACACCCCAGTCCAGCAGCATGGGCTGGCCTTTGGCGTTGGCGCCGACGCGCACGGGCGTCAGCTCACGGGTCGTCTCCATTGTTTGGCCCCAGGCGCCGAGCACGTCGCCCACCTGCTCGACGAGGAGCTTGAGTTTTGGGCTGGCCATGGCGTTGGCGCGGCTGGCGACGAGCTGGGAAAACCCCACGTCGTTGGCCATGGCGACGGCCAGGTTGGTGATCGATCCGAATCCCTTGCTGTCGGCCTGGAGGTCAGCGAGCCAATCCGGCCGACCGCTTTCGCCGCCATAGCGGGTGTCGATGTCGCTGGCGGGGAGGAGCGCCTCGAACATGCGCGTTGTGTTGCCGTCGGTGAAGCTGACCGTTGAACGGCCGATGAGTTGCACCCCCTGCGGTGTTGTCGTGGCCAGCGGATCTTTGGCCAGCGAGATCGAGGCAATGCCGAGTTGGTCGAGGGAGTTGAGTTCGCCGCTGTCAGTGATGCCGTCGCCATCCTTGTCCTGCCAAACTCGCAGGGCCGACCAAACCGGGTCAGCGTCATTGATGGCCAGGTCAAGGTTGACGTCGTAGCTCGCCAAGTCTGCATAGCCGCCGCCGAGGCGGGCGCCAAACATTTCCGTGATGTCATCGATCTGGCCGTTGCCGTTGCTGTCCAGCACCAAGAAGCCGTCGTCGCTCTTGATCCAGCCGCTGCGCTCAGCGAACAGGTCGCCATCCAGGTCGAAATAGACCTGGCTTTCGGTCAGCGCGATCGTTTCGATGCCATCGGCATCGAGATCGATCACCAGCGGGTCGACATCCAGCGCCCAGCCCACGGCCTTGGCCGCGCGCCCCATTGCCGCAAGGAACACCAAAAGCGCATCAAAGGTGGCCAACAGCTGGGCCTGCAGCAGGGAGGGCGCGGTTATCGCTGTTGGGGGCAAGATGGCCGCCACCAAAGACAAGAAGCCAATGACCGGATTTCCTTTCTTGAACACCATGTTCATGGTGCCTGCGGGCCGATCACGTTCACCGAGCTCGTTGCCCAAATCAAATTGCTCGTAACCCCAGTAGCTGGAGACGAAGTCGAAGTTCTTTATCCTCATCACTCCGCCGATGTCGAGTCTTCGATTGCCGTCGGCATCTTTGATGCTGTAAATGCCAGGCTGGCCGGTCACAGCTCTAAAGAAGCCGTCGAAGATATTGCCGACAAGCAGGTCGTTACCGTCCATCTTGTAGGTGATGAACGGCATCAGGTTGTCAAAATATACCTTATTGCCGGTGGCAAATGCAGCGCTGTTGGCGATGCCGACAACGGTAGAAGTGATCGAGAGGCTGCCGCTTGTTGCGCCCAATGCGAGGGCGACGATTGATGCTGCGGCATCGCCGCCAGTCATGGGAATCCCGAAAAAACTTAGGAAGTCATGGTGTTGAGCATCCATGACTTTGGTGTCCGGGAAATACCAGAACATGTCCGAATTCTCTCGGATGTCCTCAGCCCTGTTGCCGTCCGGGGCCACGCCATTAGCATAGTCTCCCCAGGATTCTCCATCTTTCGAGCTGTTGATGATCCAGTCCCGTCCCAATCCACCGGCGACAATGGCTTTCTCGCCACCAAGGGCGATGACCCAATCGTTACCCTTACCACCGTCCAGGGTGAGCTTATATTCCTCGGCGGCAGTCGCTTGTGTGCCGGGGATTGTTCCACCGGCTCGTACATGTTCAGGCCCGTAGAAGATCACAATGTCGTTGCCGCCCTCGCCCTTGATCTCGCCAAAGCCGGGATGGTTTGGCGTGCCGAAGAAGCGACCAAGATTCTGTCCTAGGAAGGAATTGATATTGCCGCCAAAGAAAATATCGTTGTTTTCGGAAAGGGTGACGTTTTCAGCACCGCGATAGTAGAGGTTAGCGCTATCGCCGAGCAAGCCACCGCTGGCACTGCCGACAATCTCCTTGATGCCGGTCCACAACAGCGAGAGCAGGCTGGGATCGCCGATCGTCTGATCTTCACTGATGCTGCCGTTGAGTGATACCGCACCTTGGCGGCGTTCGGCGAAGGAAACCGTGTCAAAATCACTCTTTCGCAATGTGCCGGAGGTTGGCCAATCCATGTCGACCAGAATCGCTGCCTGATCCACGTCGTCCGTGACGTTGAGAACATCAGCCCGCTCACTGAGCTGGATGATGTCGATATTGACCAACTTGTCGACTGACAACTTGCGCGTGTTCTGATCGCGAATCGTCACCTCCAGGCCATCTCTCTCGCCAACCCTGGTCGGTCTGATGCCCTCGATCTTGAGACCTTTTTGGGCTAAGCTACCGTTATCAAGGGCAATGCTGTATCGGACGACATCCTCGTCGTCGAGGTTGATCTGGGAGCGAAGCCAGTCGAGGAATGTGTCGAGATAGTTGCGTTCAAGATTGTCTCCGATGTAAATATCAGGAGCTGTATTGCCCATTTGGGGTTGCAGAGCGTCGCTGGCAATGCGGTCGATGATGAGGTCGTTGCCTCTGCCAGCATTGACCAGATCGCTGCCAGCTGACGCATAGATCGTGTCGTTACCGCCCTCGAGGATCAGGAGATCATTGCCTTTGGTGTCGTATAATGTCTCATCTTTCTGGGAACCGATGTATACATCGACGTGGGTATCGCTGCCTTTGTGGCTAGTGACATCATTGGCTCGGCTTGATAGACTAATCTCTTTAGGTTCATTCTTTGTGGCCACATGTAGCCGGTCGATGATTGAGCGGGTGTCCGAGTCCCAACCGGTTTTGGCGAGACGATCCAGCGCTGACTTATCAAAAGAGGCGATGCCAAGCAGTGCAGTCAGCCAGCCGCGCGTAACCTCGGATCGGGAGAAATAAGCACTGAATAGTTGATCCTGTGACGTGGTGGCAAGGCTATCGCCGCTCAGATACTCTCCGGTCCTGAGTACATCTTTCCAGAGAACACTGGAGAGATCGATCGCAAGGGTGCTGGGTGCATCTTTCTCGTCAAGGGAAAGAATACCTTCAACAGGTTTGACTTTTCCCAATACATTTGTGGCTTTTACTTTGTTGTAAGCTAGCGCACCAGCATATTGAGTTAGAATACGGACTAAGGCCTCGGAGAATCTGGTCTTGTCGCCGCCGCCACCGATGAAAAACAAGCCATAGAGGCTGGGCAATTCCTCCTTGAAGATCCGATTGACGTCATCGAGCTTGATGACCGTACCCAGATCATGCATATCGTTGAACCATGCCTCCATACCTACGTCGCCAAAGGGGAGATCTTCCCCTGCTAAGGCTGAGTAGGCGAGAGCATTACTGAGCGTCTTCTTGACGTCTGCCGCAACTCCTGATTGGCCGTAGAGGCTGTCTTTGGACGCATCTAAGGCGATATCGGGGGATATTGCAGCGGAGAATGCGATGTCGCCGAGCTGATCTGCGTCCCAGTTCAGATATTTATTCTGTCTGGCGGCGTCCTCCGCGAACTGAGAAAACACTAGTAACGTGATGCTATGCTTGGCTATGGCATCAAATGCTCCGACAATTGCCTTGGTCAGGAGAGGGCCATACTTCGATACGACAGCAACAAGCTTGCCCTGGGGAGTCGGAATCGCGGAGGCTAGATCGCCGATATCATCGAGGAGTGGTTCCAGTATGTCGAGCAGCGGTTTTAAAATGCTTTCGAATTTGTAAGGATCCCAATCGTGTGCCGATAGAACGTGTTGTTTGTTGAAGCTATTCCAGGAACTGCTAATCCAATTAGTTATGCCCTCGATTGAAAAGTCCAGTCCCTTCTCCAGTCCCACACTGGCGACCCACTTGCCGATTAGTTTCTGGATATCATCAAACAAGATTGAACCGGCCAGATCAATGTCGATATCAAAATGTAGAAGACCTTCTTGGACTGTCTCAGCGATCAGGCCGGGCAATAATTCCTTGATCACTGTCAAAAAAACCTCGCCTCGTAACTGCTCTAGAATCTCGCCATCCATGTTGATGCCTTTAAAGGCACTGAGCTGTGGCAGGGAAGGTAGCGTCTTGACGAATGCGTCCCAGTCGGGTTGGTGGCCGTTGGCGACCACATCTTTGGCATAGTTTCCGGCAGCCCATGTCGCATAGACGATCGTTCGTAGGCTGGCGGCCAACATAAATGGCATGTGGTCGTAGCCAATTGCTTTCGATCCGGTCAGCATCGACAGGTAGCCAGCCAAGCCGCCACCGAGCGAATGGCCGGTCAGTTCCACATTGCTCGCTGTGCCAGCTTCAAAAGGACCGAAACCGGCTACTTTTTTGTATAGATCTTCCGCAAGGCCAGCTTGATTTATTCCCAACGGCCCATAGCCGTAAAGTCCTGCACCAACTGGCCAGCCATAAACAACGTCCCATTTGTCATCAGTGCCTCGAAACGTAATGACTTGATTGACACCTGCCAGATCCTTGACTAAGTCGGCTCTAGTTACCTCGTACACAGCCCCGAAGAATCCATAGTCCTGCCACCTCTTTTGTTCGAAAAGAAGCTTGTATTCAACCGACCCTAGATTAGTGCGCGGAACGTACATTGCCGAATCGTAGCCGCGGTTGTATGAATCCATCGACAGAATTGCATAAAGCAACTCTTTGGAAATGCTTGCATCGGGCATGGCGACCTCTTAGGTTAATCGGAAAAAGCTGTTGGGAAGTTAGCTTGAATGAAGCATGAAAGAATAATTTTTCAAATTTCGCAGGCCTCCAACACTTTTGTCAAGAAACCTCGACACATGCAGATTCCCGCTGGTTTTGCTTTATCCTCTGTAACCGTCGGCACAGAAGGGCTTGAGCACGGCCAGCCCTTCCGTGTCTGAGGGGCATGACCGCCTCCGCTCCCGCTCAATCGGCCTCGGATCAGAGGTCGGGTCCGATTGGCCGTAGCAGCCCACCTTGCTCTAGTTGATGAGGATGGAGCAGCTGGCGCGGTTTCAGGCTGAATGGCTTGGCCGGTTCAACCGCAGGCGCCGAGGGATGAGGCCAGTACGCCGATGGAGCTGAACGCAAGCCGTTCTATCGGACAGAGCAGGAGTTCAGCCTTGCTGTTGCCAAGGATTGCTGGGTGCAGGTGGAAGGCAATGGGTACAGCGTGCCGGAGGCTTTAGTCCGCGAAAACATGATGGTGCAATCCCGCGACCAGGAGGGGCTGATCCGGAACGGTGGCCGGATTGTGGCGCGCCCTACCCGCTAGCGTCCAGAAGCATGGCGGCCTATTCGGCCGTCATTGGAACCTCCCCGGCAGCCTGGAACCGGCTGGTTGCACCCGCCGCCATTCCCACAGCAAGGGACCAGTCCAGCCCAACGCCGCTTCTTTTGCAGAGGATGTCGCTCGCAGGAGACCGGCCTGGCCGGCGGCCTACACGTGGTAGCTTCCAACCATCGCTTCGGGCTGCTTCAAAGGCCCCAATCTCTCCATGGCACACCTCCTGCTGGCCGGTCTCGCTTCCCACGCCATCCCGCTGGCCCAGCTGCCCGAGGCCTATCAGGCCTTTGGCCCGTTGGTAGACATCCTGCCAATCATTCCTTTCTTCTTCCTGCTGCTGGCCTTCGTGTGGCAGGCCTCGGTGGGCTTCCGCTGAGCCAGGTCGCAATGTTCTGGGTCCTGGATTTGCTCAGCTTTATCAGGACAATCTGAGGTCCTCGTATCGGTTGCAAGAGGGCCAATCAGACAAGCGCCGCTCGCCTTTCATAATGTTTACCTCTAGGCTGAGTTGCGTCAGTATTTTTTCGGCTTATTCCTATTCTTTCTTTCCATCCGTAGTTGCCTTGTTCAGTTAGCTTAATTCCCGTTTCTGATTCTTGGCCATTCCCTCAAAGCTCCTGGAGCTAGGGTCGTTTTTTATGTCCAAGCCGTCGTTATTGTGAACTGAATCCAGCCGCTGCTTCACCCCCGCTCCCGCAGCACCGCCCCCGCAAACTCGGGCAGGGCCAGCATGCGGCGCCAGCGGGTCGGTTCCTGCACCAGCCGGTAGAGCCATTCGATCTGCAGGGCACGCATCCACTTCGGGGCGCGCTTTTTGGTTCCGGCCCAAACATCGAAGCTGCCGCCCACCCCCATCCAGAGGCCGCCGCTGCGGCCGGCCAGGCCCCGGATCCAGGTTTCCTGGCGGGGCACCCCCAGGGCCGCCAGCACCAGATCGGGCCGGGCCGCCAGCAGCAGCCGCTCCAGCTCGGGCCATTCGGCCGGCTGCAGATACCCGTGGCTGGCGATCACCAGATCCAGGCCGGGCAGCTCGCGCCGCAGCCGGGCCACGAGGGTGTCCATCACCTCGGGGCTGGCGCCCACTAGGGCCACGCGCCAGCAGTTGCTGGCGGCGTGCTCCAGCAACCTGTGGGCCAGCTCGATGCCCGGCGCCCGGCGCACCCGGAACCCCTGCCGTCCGAGGGCCCACACCACGCCGGCCCCATCGGGGATCACCAGCTCGGCCGCCTCGATCACGGCGCCCAGCTGGGGATTGGCCCGGGCCGCCATGGTCATTTCGGCGTTGAGAGTCACCACCTGGCCGCCCATGGCGTCCATCTGCGTTTCAGCGGGCAACCCTGGGGGAGTTCCGGAGTGCCCCCCGAGGGTTGGGGCCTGCGCCGATGGAGCGGCTGGGTGAGTGAAGGCCTGGGAGGAAGCTGTGGAGGCGAGATGGCTGGCGGCCCCCCCGCCGTGCAGGGCGAGAGCTGCCTCGAAGACGTCGCCGCATACATGTACAGGTACGCCTAGCACGCGGGCGCGGACCGGGGCCGTCACGGTTGCTGCCATGGGTGGGTGGGGCGGCGGAAGAGAATCTATGGCTTGGGATCGCGCCAAGATGATGGGCAGCCAACCAGCCAACAACCGCTCCGGTTCCGCTATCCCTCCCTCCGATCCTGGTTCCCCTCCCGCGCCGTCCGCCGGCCCGCCCCCCGAATCCATGAGCTCCACGGCTGCCTGGCGCCGCCTCCAAGACCTCGACCACCAGATCGAGGCCGTGGTGCTGCAACGGCAACACCCGGTGAGCGGCCTGCTGCCGGCCAGCACCGCCAACACCGTGCATGGCAACTACGGCGACGCCTGGGTGCGCGACTGCGTGTACTCCGTGCAGTGCGTCTGGGGGTTGTCCCTGGCCTATCGCCGCCTGCGGGGTCCCTGCCGCCGGGCCTTCGAGCTGGAGCAGCGGGTGCTGCAGCTGATGCGTGGCCTGCTCTCGGCCATGTTGCGCCAGGCCGCCAAAGTGGAGCGCTTCAAGACCAGCCTGCACCGCCTCGACGCCATCCACGCCAAGTTCGACACCGCCAGCGGCGAGCCCGTGGTGCCCGACGACGGCTGGGGTCACCTCCAACTCGACGCCACCGCCCTCTTCCTGCTGCAGCTCGCCCAGCTCACCCGCTCCGGGCTGGTGATTGTGCAGACCAGCCACGAGCGCGATTTCATCCAGAACCTTGTGTACTACGTGGCCCGCGCCTATCGCGTGGCCGACTACGGCATCTGGGAGCGGGGCGACAAGGGCAACCACGGCCTGCCGGAGCGCAACGCCAGTTCAATCGGCCTGGTGAAGGCTGCCTTGGAGGCCCTCGAAGGCCTCGATCTCTACGGCCCCCACGGCGATGGCAGCTGCTGCCTCACCATCCCCCACGACGCGATCGTGCGCCTGCGCCGCGCCCTGCGCAGCCTGCTGCCTCGGGAATCGGCCAGCAAGGAGGCCGACAGCGCCTGCCTGGCGGTGATCGGCTACCCCGCCTGGGCGGTGGAGGATCCGAAGCTGGTGGCCCGCACCCGCGACACGATCCGCCGCGAGCTGGGTGGCCGCTACGGCTACAAGCGCTTCCGCCGCGATGGCCACCAGTGCGTGAACGAGGACGTGACCCGGCTGCACTACGAGCGGGAGGAGCTGGCCGCGTTCGAGCACATTGAGTGCGAATGGCCGCTATTCCTGGCCTTTGAGCTGGTCACCGCCTGCTGCGAGGAGCGCTGGGAGGAGGCCCGCCACTGGCGGCAACGGCTCGCCGATCTGAGCGTGCTGGTGGAGGGGGTGCCCCTGCTGCCGGAGCTTTACCTGGTGCCCGCCGAGGCCCTGGAGGCCGAACGGCGCCACCCGGGCAGCCAGGCGCGGATTCCCAACGAGAACGTGCCCCTGCTCTGGACCCAGAGCCTCACCTGGCTGGGGGATCTGCTGCTGGAAGGCTTGATCACCCCGGAGGACCTCGATCCCTCCGGCCGCCGCCAGGGCACCCCCCTGGGGATCTCCGAGGTGCTGGTGGCCCTGGCCCCCGCCGATTCCGGCGTGGCCCTGGCTCTGCGGGAGGCGGGCTTCCCAGCGGAGGATCCCTTGCTGGCGCTGGCCGGGGGCGGCGACGAGGCCAACCCCGTCGGGGTGCCGCTGGCGTTGCTCGCCTCCCTTCCCGACGATGATCCACCGCTGCGGCTGGCCAGCTCCCGGGAGCTGGCGATGCGGATGGCGTTCGTGGGCGCCAACCCACGCCTCGGCCTCTCCGGCCATCCGCCGGCGCGGATGGAAACCATGGCCACGGCCCGCCTCTACCGCCATGGCGGCGACCGGATCGCCTTCCTTCCAGCCGTTCTGGAGGAGAACACCTTCTATCTCGCCGATGACCCGCACCAGCTGTTGGACGCGGTGGCCAGCGAGGTGCGGCTGTTGCAGCGCCACTGGCGCGGGCCCGGCCTGCCGCTGCTGCTGGTGCCGGTGCCGGCCGGACCGTTCCGGCGCGATCCGGAGGCCTTCCTGGCCCTGGCCCATCAACTGGCCAGCGGCGCTCTGGAGGGGGTGCCGGTGCAGCTCGCCAGCCACGAGGAGCTCGTGAGTCAGGCGAGCTGGGTGGAGCTCCCGGCCCAGGCGATGGCTGCCTGTGACCTGAGGCCACGCATCCAGACCCTCCTCCCCCCCAGCACCAGTCGGGCGCCGCTCACCGCCCGCCAGGAGCAGGAACTCGATGACCACTCCGAGGCCGACCTGGTGGAGCGGCTTTGGCGGAGCACCTCGTTGCAGGAACAAGCGGAGGTGCTGGAATTGCTGGCGAGGCGCCTCGGTCCTCAAGCCCTCCTGCGGGGCCCCGAGGGCTACTCGCCGGTGCTGGCGATGGCCCTGCTGGAGGAGGTGTACCGCCGCGGCCTGGAGGAAGCCGACTGGAACGTGGTGCGGCGAGTGGCCGGCGCCATGGGCCTGGTGCACCCCCAGCTCGAGGATGCCCTCACCGACCTGCTGGTGCGTCAGAAGCAGGTGGTGGTGGGCCGCAACTACACGAACGAGTCGTTGATCAGCCAGCCCCACGGCAGCAAGCGGATCGCCGCCATGATCCGTCGCTTCAGCGGTGAG
The DNA here is from genome assembly GCA_044345855.1 of Cyanobium sp. Lineage (GTDB taxonomy): Bacteria > Cyanobacteriota > Cyanobacteriia > PCC-6307 > Cyanobiaceae > Cyanobium. The sequence continues at coordinate 75,330 of JBIJAG010000014.1, forward strand.
GATGGCCGCGAGTGGATGCTCCAGCAAGAGCTGTTGCTGGCGGTGGATGGCCTGGTCCGACTGGAACCGGATCTCCTCAGCGGCACCCTCACCCTCCAGCTCGGCCAGTTGCTGCTGCTGCTCACGGGCGAACTGGCGGCCGAGGAGAACCTCAGCCCCAGCGACGCGTTCGAGGCCCTCTGCAGCCAGCCTCCCCACGGGATCCGCCGCCGCCTTCGCACCGTGCTGGCTGATGTGGATCACGCCAGGGCAGCCCTGCAGCGCAAGGAGCAGCTCCACCTGCGCGGTCGGGTGCGCTGGGAGGTTCCCGATCCCCTCGAAGAGCTGCCCGGCGGGGAGTGCTGGCTGCAGCACCGCATGCGGCTCGGGGCCCTGGGCCGGGTGCCCCGCGATTTCTATCCCGGCATCTGGGATCTGTTGCACCACTGCCGCGGCGTGGTGATCGGCGACAAGCTCGAGCGACGCAACCGTCTGGAGAGCGCTCCGCTGGTGAGCGAGAAGACCCCTGGGGAACGCAACTTCGCCTCCCTGGTGGAGCAGTTGCTCGGCAAGATCGAGGCCCCGGAATACCGCCAGCTCTGCACCGAGTGCCTGCTCACCCTGATGGCCTTCGTGGCGGCCAACCCCCAGGTGCAGTTCGACGACGACCTGGCCCTTGATGTGGTGATCGGCCACGCCGTGCGGGTGGGCTGGCAGGAGCGCCATCCGGCGGTCCCCGCCAAGGACTACGGCCTCCACAAGGCCGAGGCCTGGGATCAGTTCTACCGCTCCTCTCCGGCCGCCTGCCGCCGCTGGCAGCTGCGAGCCCTGCAGCAGCTCACCGAGCCGGTTGAAGTGTGATCCGCCGACGTGGAAACCTGCTGGAGGCGCCAGAGCAGCCCCCGGGTTGATCGTGCTGCCTGAATGCCGATTAGATCGGCGCGTCGAGCGCCATGCAGAGGTTGGGCTGCTCCACGCATTGCTCGATCAGATCCGCCAGCAGCAGGGCCCTGGAAGCCTGCAGGCCATCCACCGCCGGGGTTTCCACGCCCCGCACGCACTGAAGGAAGTGCTCCAGTTCGGCGTAGAGGGGTTCGATCGAGGTGGTGCTCACCTCTTCGATGAAGCCGTCGTTGCGATACACCAGTTCGCCGTGGTCGGCGCTCACCGAGCCGGTGGAGCGGCGGTGGATGCGGAGGTTGTGCTTGAGGAAATCGGTTTCCATCAGGCTGCTGCGGCAGTGGGTGTAGAGCCGCCGCACCTTGCGGTGGGCCATCTTGCTGGCGGTGAGGCTGGCCACCACGCCATTGGCGAAGGCCAGGGTGGCGTTCACGTAATCGATCGGACCATCGGAGCTGCGACCGCCGGCGGCGGCAAGCCGCACCACCGGGGAGCCGGCCAGCTCCAGCACCAGATCGATGTCGTGGATCATCAGATCCAGCACCACCGACACATCGTTGGCCCGGTCGGGGTTGGGGCTGTGGCGCCGGGCTTCGAGCACCACGATCTCCTCGCCGGCCACCACCTTGAGCAGTTCGCGGAAGGCCGGGTTGAAGCGCTCGATGTGGCCCACCTGCAACAGCCGGCCGGCGGTTTCGGCGGCCTGGATCAGGGCGGTGGCCTCCTCCTGGGTGGCGGCGATCGGCTTCTCGATCAGCACGTGAACGCCGGCCTGCAGGGCGGCCATGCCGACCCGGTGATGCAGCAGAGTGGGCACGGCGATGCAGACTGCCTCAACTTCCCCCAGTAGTTCGGTGTAGTCAGGGAACCATCGGCAGCCGAACTGCTCCACGGCCAGGGCGCCCCGCCCGGCATCCGGATCCGCCACCCCCACCAGTTCCGCATCCCGCAGCAGGCTGAGCACGCGAGCGTGGTGCCAGCCCATGTTGCCGATGCCGATCACCCCGACACGCACAGGGTTCATGGCAGGGGAGAGCGAATGGGCCGATTATCGGTGATCAGGCTCCCTCACCGTTACTGGCCAGGATCTGGACCCGCTCGATGCGGGGGCCATCCATCGTGAGCACGGTGAAGCGGTTTCCCTTCCAGCCCAGGGTTTCGCCGGGCATCGGAATGTGCTGGAACCGCTCCAGCAGGAAGCCGGCCAGGGTGTGATGCCCCTCGGCCTCGGGCAGCTGCAGGGCGAGCTGGCGGTTGAGTTCGAAGATCTCCAGATCCCCCGCCGCCGACCAACCCCCGTCCACCAGGGGCATCAGATCATGGGCGGCCTCGAGGGGGTCCTCGTCGTCGCCCACGATTTCACTGGTGAGATCGGCCACGGTCACCAGCCCTTCGGTGCCGCCGTGTTCATCCACCACCACCAGCAGGGGCTGGCCGCTGCGGATCAGGGGCAGGAGATCGGCCAGGGAGGTGCTCTCCTGCACCTGGGCCACCGGCACCATGTAGGGCGCCAGGGCGGTGTCCGGCTTCAGCTCACCGCGGGCGATCGGTTCCGCCAGGCGGCGCAGGTCGAGCATGCCCCGCACATCATCGAGGGAGGCGCCGATCACCGGGAAGCGGGCGTGCTGGCTGGCGTGCACGATCTCCATCATCTCGGCGAAGCGCACCTCCAGATCGAGGGTCACCATGCCGGAGCGGGGCACCATCACCTCCCTCACCAGGGTGTCCCGCAGGGAAAACACGCCTTCAAGGATGCTCCGCTCATCGGGCATCAGGCCGGTGACCCCGCCGCTTTCGATCAGGGTCTCGAGTTCGCCGGCCGAGAGCACCGGCACCAGCTCGTCCCAGTTGCGCGGCAGCCCCACCAGTCCGAGCACCACCGCGGTGATCCGCTCGATCAGGAGCAGCAAGGGGGAGAGGGTGCGGGTGAGCGATTCCAGCAGCGGCGCGAGCTTCAGGGCCGAGGCCTCCGGCCGGTGCAGCACCCAGGCCTTGGGCAACAGACCGCCGATCACGGTGGCCAGCAGCACCAGTACCAGGAACACCACCGAATCCAGCCAGGCCTGCCCCAGCCGCCCCGCCAAGGTGGAGGCCAGTTGGCCCGCCAGGCCGCGGCCGGTCCAGCCCACCGCCAGCAAGGCGAGCACCGCCCCCAGCTGGGTGGCCACGAGCACACCCCGCAGCCTCTGCTGCAGCCGGGCCACGGATCCGGCGCCCGGCACCCCATCGTCCTGAAGCTGCTGCACCCGACTGGGCCGCAGCCGGATCACGGCGAATTCGGCGGCGGCGAAGAAGGCCATCAGGGCCAGCAGGATTGCCAGCGCCAGGTACCGCATGGTGGAGGGAAGGGGGTCTGAATAAGGCAGTATGGCTGTCCCGCCAGGGTCTGCAGCGCAGAGCGCTAGCGGCGCAGGGCCCAATCCACAGGCCAGCTATGCCCATGGCTACGCATGTCTGAGGCCAGGCAAGAGAAAGTTATTCGAGTCTTAGGCTCGGCGGCGTGGCAAAGGTTCCGAGAATTGGCTGTATTTATATTATGAACTTACTGGCAGCCCGCATCTGCCAGTCATGGGGGTCGCGAGGATCGAACTCGCCTCAGGCGGATTATGAGCCCGCTGCATTCACCAGATTGCTAGACCCCCGGCCAGTGGCCACATCCAATTTAAAGGCCCGGTGCCCGCCATGGTCTGCACCGAACCATGCAGACAACAGCAGAGCCGGACCCAAAAACGCGGCCGGTAGGAGCATGCGCATTTTACGGGTCTCCAGCGCTGCCACGCAGCTGGACTGAGCGGCGGTCCACAGGTGCATGGACCGCTGCACCGCTGCAAGGCTGCAAGGCTGCTCCAGCCTCCCCAGGCCATCAAGCCCCCTCCCCTGGCTCACCCTCTTGCCGGCCAACCGGCTGGCGAAGGTAAGCAATGAACGAGCCCCCATAGAGGCCCGCCTAGAGATCGAAGCAATAGTGGCTAAAGTGGTCAAAGATTTACGCAGTTAACATAACCCCTGCTTCGATCTTCTGCCCTTGTTTGCCAGGCGACTGTATTGACGAAGCAAGCTGTTCCCCCATTTCCAGGCTTCTTCCCTTAGTTGAAGAGAAAACGATTTCTTGTTCTCGCTTGACAGCTTTAACCCTTCCTCCTCCCTAAAATCCTGCCCTGCACCACCTGGCCCTCGGCCCCCCTCCGCCATGCCGATCCAGCGGCGCTCCGAGCGTGAGCAGCGGCCCTCTGCCTTGGAGGTGTTCACCGACCGGGAGGAGCTGATCGCCGCCTTTGAGCGGAACCTGGCGCACAAGCAGCCAGAGGAGCACCGAGTGCTGGTGTTCCACGGCGATGGTGGCATCGGCAAGACCACCCTGCTGCAGAAGCTGGAGCAGCTCCACCGCCAGCGCTGTCCGCAGGCGTTGATGGAGCGGCTGGACCTGGCTGGTGCCGACACCACCCCGCCGGATCTGCTGCTGTACCGGCTAAGGCGGCTATTCCCCACCATCCCCTTTCCTTCTTTTTCCCTGGCGCTGGCGGAATACGGCCGGCGTTTCCATCCGGAGCAGGTGTACGGCAGCGATCGCAAGGAGCTGCTGCAGGGGGCCGGGCCCTATGCCGATGTGCTCGCCGGCGGGCTGGAGGTGTTGGGCCAGTTGAGCGGGGTGGGGCTGGCCGTCAGCACCATGAAGGCCGCCGCCACGGCCCAGCGGCAACTCTCCGACTGGGTGCAGCGGCGTGCCGAGCCCTGGTTGCAGCGCAGCCAGAGCCTCTCTGAAGAGCAGTTGCTGGCCCAGTTGCCGCTGCAGTGGGCCAGGGATTTCCGCCAGGCCCTCTCCTGGCAGCTGGATCAGGGCTGGGATGACGCCATCACCTACAACGGCCCGCCGCCCCTGATCGCCCTCGACACCTACGAAACCCTCTGGCACACCGGGATGGGCAAAAGCGGTCGGCGGCGGGAGCCACGGGAGCGGTGGCTGGTGGATCTGGTGAGCGAGCTGCCCGAGGTGCTCTGGCTGATCGGCGGGCGGGATCGCCTGAGCTGGGAGGAGGGCTACGACCAGGGCTGGAGCGAGGCCTGTGAGCAACACCTGGTGGGCCAGCTCAGCGAGGAAGACGCCAGGAGCTTCCTGGCCAAACGGGGCATCAAGGAACCGGCGATCGTGGAGAAGATCCTGAGCCAGGCGGCTGGGGTGCCCTTCTATCTGGAGCTGGAAACCCAGCTCTACGACAGAACCCCTGCCGAGGAGCGCACGCCAGAGATGTTCGGCGGCAGCCAGCAGGAGCAGATCGAGCGGCTGCTCACCCACCTCGATGCTTCTGAGCGGGCCACCTTGAAGCTGCTGGCCGCCTTTGGCATCTGGGATCGGGAGCTGTTCAGCCAGGCGGTGTCCCACTTCGCCACGGGCTACCCAGCCACGGGCGCGGCGGAGTTGGGGCGCTTCTGGTCGATCGAGACGATCGGCGCGGGCCGCTGGCAACTCCACAACGAGATGGCCCACCACTTGCAGGTCGATGAACGCCAGCGGGATCAAGGCAATTTTGAGGCGGTGCACCGCTGGGACTTTGCCTACTTCGATGGGCCGTTGGAAGGGCTGGAGGCCAAGGCGATCCAGGCAGATGATGCCGAGCGGTTGCAGCGTGCGCTCAGGCATGCCCGCGAGATTCAGCCGCCGGCGGAATGGGCAGCTTGGTTGGTGAAGAGGCTGGAGCAACTGGGTAAGGGCACGATCTGGCAGTCGCTGTTGGCGGTGGCCGAGAGGGGCGTGCAGGAGGCGGAGAAGGCGCTGGGTGCAAACGATCCAGCCATTACCGGCTTACTCGATCGACAGGCCTCCCTACTGCGAGTGATTGCCCGATACGAAGACGCCGAACCTCTATATCGCCGTGCCCTGGCTATCGACGAGGCCAGCTACGGCAACGACCATCCCGAGGTGGCTATTCGGCTCAACAACCTGGCTTCGCTGCTGCAGGCCACCAACCGCCTGGCGGAGGCGGAGCCGCTGTCAGTGCGCGCTGCTCGGATCCTCCTGGCGAGTCTGGGAATGGATCATCCCAACACCCAGATGGCGAAGGGGAATTATCTGAAGATCCTCCAAGCTCAAAGCCTGCCAGAAACTGAAATCGAAGCCAAGCTCGCAGCGCTTCGAACATCCTGGGTGAGGCTGATTTCGGATCTGAGGCAGCCCAAATACTGCCGCTTTCGAGAACTAGATTTCATGTTTTCTCTGTTCGTCTAACGTTCGACGTAAGGGGCCTGCCGAAGGCATGTCCCCTTGACGGAGGGGTTAGGCGACTGGTTTACGAGAGCGCTCATGTATTGACAGCTCACAGGTCCTGGCCAACACGCAGAAGATTGCCATCTTCATCGACGATGGCGAACTCCCTCATGCCCCATGGCTTGTTCTCGATGGCATCCATGCGCGGAATGCCTCGCAAGGGCAGGCCGGCTGCCAAGAATGCCCTATACAAAGGCTCGACGTCTGCGACCCGCAAGTAACAGCCTGCCCAAGACTCTGCCGGAACCAACTCGGTGTGAAGGAAGAAGTGAACTTCAAGATCTCCCCGGGTGAGGATGGCATAGGCATCACCGGCACCAAGAATTTCGCCTTCAAACCCGAGCCGCCCATAGAAGGCCAATGTCTTCGGCAGCGACCGACTGGGAAGGATTGGAATAGCGAGATCGTTTGATTGCATGGGCGGTGAGTGTGTCGTCTAACGCTGATTCGGCGGTCCGCAGAAGCTGTTACCAGCCGAGTGTTTGCCGTATAAGCTGAGGGAGCAGGACTCTTTGCTTTGCCAATCGTGATTGTTAGCAAGGCTTTTCGAGTATCGCCACCTGCTTCATGAATTGATACATGGTCCGCAGAAGATCCCTCTGCCCTCAAGGCAGCCCGGCGGGGCTTCGTACCCTAGATGGTCCTCTGTTTAGTCCCTGGGTGAAGACCATGGCGGACTTCACATCGCTGTTGCCGAGAAGCTTCTGAACAGTTCGGCGGCCTGCGCCAGTTCAAGCTGCGGGGCCGGGACAATGTCAGCGCCGTGTTCGGGCTGCACGTGATCGCCTACAACCTGATCCGCCTGAGCAACATCCTCATGCCCGCCATGGTGGTGGCATGAGCTGTCTGCGGGCATATTAGGCACTGAATCAGCCGGATTCAGCAAGAAATCAGCCAACGCTGGGGAAAACTAGCCCTGCGAGATTGTTTTTCTGCAGAGCCGCCAACGGCGTTTAGAGCCCTGCCAGGCCTCGGGCTGGTGGAACCTGATGCCATCCGCCAGCTCCCACGCAAAGCCTCACTCACCTCAGGATGCCTACGGCAGCAAGCCAGCCTCAGGTCGGCTGATGAAATCCTGATGGGGTGGGCTAACTCCAGCCAACCCAGTCACCACTCCAGGGAACGACAGCTCTGTAGGATAAGAATCACAAAGAGATCGCTGCGATTTTTGCTGGCCGGCGGGGAAAACGCTAAAGCGTGAGTAGTTCCCAAAAGCTGATCTCCCATGGGCTTTACTCTTATCAAAGGCGCCTTTCACTTGGATGCTGGCGACCCCGACGGCGACTCCGTTCGCTTCAAAGCGGATGACGACCGTCAATTTGAGAGTCTGCGTGGACGTCGGGTTGAGTTCAAGACCGACGGCACAGTTCAGTTGCGCTATGAGGGAATTGACACGATTGAGAAAGCGGCTATCCAACCATTGGCTATGGACTCACGCGACAAAAACTTTGAGTTCTTACGAGAGAGTGATGATGCTTTGTCTAGCACTCCTCGCGGTTTCATCCTCACACGCCAGACAGATGTCAATCGACGGCCAGTAAGTTTCGCATTTTCTGGAGAGATCGCCCAGCCAGATGGTGCAGATCTTTTTCTTGATGGACCCCTAATCAAGCGTAGTGTAAATTACAAGATGGTAGAGAGTGGTTTTGCCTACACTATGTTCTACGAGACGCTGTTTATGGAGATTCGTTCCGAGTTGGCCGCTGCGTTTGTAGCAGCACGCGTCGCAAAGCGCGTCTTGCATCAGAACGATGCCACTCTGATCGGGGTGGAGATCAAGGACCGCAGTGATCTCGCAATCATTCCGCCAATCTTTCCAAAGCTCTGGCGACGCCTTGAAGAATACTTTCGCAACCATTCCAACCTAGCAGAATTTATAAAATGGCTGGCGGCTCGCGACTCCGAAAAACTATCGACCTTGTCCGATCAGCGAACAGCTATTTCGTTTGACAATGTGGTCGAGGTCCAAGGTAACACCATCAGACTTCTTTATGGTGCTGAGGATATGGTCTTTCGTCCTGGTTGAACCAGAGCAGGGCAGGTCGTTGAGCCCCCGGCGGGCGGAGACGGGCATCAGCAGCACCTTGGCCTGTTTTTCGACGGCCAACTCAGCCATGGCGATGGCGTTAAGGCGGCACGGGTTGGTTGAGGATCTTGACTCGATCGAGCAGATCAGGAAGTCGCGTGTCCCAGGTCGTCCTCCAGGGACACCTCGGCCATGTAGGAATCGCTGCGGGAGTCGAGCCGGGCGCTGCTTGGTCACGATCTGCAGGCCTGCTTCGATCTCGGCGGGATCGGTGCTGGCGCAGTGGCGGCCCAGAAGGAACTCCACCACGTAGGTGGGGACTGGGTATTGGCGGTAGTATTTGCGCACCAGGTCCTTGCGGACCAGGAAGCCAGCGAAGGCTTTGGACCCAAGCTGATCGAGATCGTCCATCTCGCTGGTGGTAGATCATGTGCTGGTCATGGCAACACCTCCAGTTGAAGGAGCTGGGCGGCTTGGTTCAGTCGGCGGTCGTAGCAGGCGAAGGTAACCGGTTGTTCGGAGGTGATGTGTAACTCATGGGCGGCAGCCAGCTGCACACTGTCGTAACCCCTAAGCGCGAAGCCATCCGCAAAACGTCCAGCCGCTTCTACGAGTTTATGGCTGACTTCGACAATCGTGAACGATGACCAGAGCATGCTGAGCCTTTGACGAGCGTTCTCGATTTCGTCAGCACTGGTTGGATCATCGCGCTGGCGACGAGCCATCGCTGCCATGGCCTCGGCCCAGGTGATTCTGCAGGCCGCGATCAATCCAGCACGTTCCGTGACCTGGTGGATCTTAGCTGAGTCGGGCTCATCAATCAGCAGCTTGATCAGGGCACTTGTATCGCAGAACAGGAGCACGTGGTTAACCCCGGTCTTCGATCACGATCTCGCTAATGAGCTTCCCTTTGCCGCTGAGCTTGATCGGCGGGGGGAATACGGGCTTCTGCCCGTTCCAGCTGATCAGGCCAGCATCAATCGCCTTCTGAAGCGGATCGGTGGACGTTGGCTCCGCTGGCTTGACGGCCGTGATGCGGGCGATGGGCTTGCGATGGGAGGTGACTTCCACCACCTCGCCCGCCTGGGCGCGGGCGAGCCACTCGGAGAGATGGGTCTTCAGATCCCGCACCGACACCTGACTTGCGACCACATCCGACATGGCTGGCCCTGCTTCTGTGACCACATTAGGCCGGATTCCCCTGCTCACGCCTCAGCTCCCTCCAGCTCGTTATCCTCGTCCAGCAAATGGCGTTCGGGGCACTGCTCAGGTAGGTCAAGGGCCCTTGATCGAAGCACGGTGTTCCTTGATGCCCGCGAATCGCAGGCGGCTATGGTTTTTTGGGCGAATGATTCCAGCAATGGTTGTTCAGGCCCCGCCGCCCCCCCTGCTGCCCTGTCCGCTTGCGGCGGGTTGGGACAAGGTGGCCGAGGTGCGTCTGCCGAGGCTTGATGGCGCCGGACAACCTTCCGGAGGCTTCTCTGCGGCCACCTATCGCGCCGACCGGGATGAGCTCTGGCTGCTGAGTGATGCACCCTTGGGCCAATTGGTCGGATGGAGCGGACTCGGCAAGCTTGGCAAGTCGCCGCTGCGTCCGCTGGGGGTGGTGAGTCTGCGCAGTGGTGTGGGCGCCACCTTGCCGGAGAGCATCGATGGCGAGGGCCTGGTTTTGAAGGGGGAGCGGGCCTGGGTGGCGAGCGAGGGCCGTCGCATCCCGGAGCGTCCCCCCCAGCTGCTGCGCTTCGACCGACGCAGCGGCGAGCTGGAGCTGGCTCTTCCCATGCCTGCCGAGTGGCAGCCCGCTCCAGGTCAGGGACTCGTCTCCAACGGGGGTCCAGAGTCCCTCACCCTGTTGCAGCGGCAGGGCAGGCCAGCGGTGCTGCTGATGGCGGCCGAATCCGCCCTGCTACAGGATCCCCCTGGCCAGGTTCGTGTCCTGGGCTGGACCCTCGGCACCAGCATGGAGTCACCGGCCGTCGACCTCAAACCACTGCAGCCACTGCAACTTCCCCAGGGTGATGGCTGGGGCCTCACCGACCTCCTGGCCGTGCCCGAGGCCCCCCTTGAGGCGCCCCTGCTTGGGCTGCAAAGACGATTCCAGGCGCCGGATCAATGGAGCAATCGCCTTGTTCTTTACCCTTTGCCCAAGCCGATCCCTGCGGCAGGGAATGCCGCTCCCCTGCCCCCCCTGATGTCCTGGGACCTCAAAGCCCTAGGCCTGACGCCGGACAATTGGGAAGCCATCACTCCTGGCCCTCCCCTTGAGGATGGGCGCCCCACCCTGCTGCTCGCCTCTGACGACAACTTCAGCCCTTTGCAGGACAATTACTTGGTCCAGTTGGCGCCCCGCCGCACGGCCGCTTGCAGGCCAAACGCCACGCGGTAGCAGCTGGCCCCATCGGCATCGCGGTACGCGATCAGGTGCGCCTGGCGATCCGCAACCCTTGGCAGGCCCTCGATGGCTTGGCGGCAGCAGGGGGATCTCGATCTCCGCCCCCTGCTCGATCGGGTAACCCTCCATCTGCAGGTGAAGGTCGCTGCAGACCAGGGTCAGCGGCGGCTCCAGCTCCAGGGCCTCCATGAACACCAGCACCACGTCCTCGCCCGGCCGGGCGGCATCGGCATGGCGCTTGACCTCCAGCCGGAAGCGCAGGGCCGCTTACTTCTTGAGGTCGGGCCGGGCCGAGAGCACGTTGGTGCGGGTAGCCGCAGGCCCGGGTAGCGGTAGCGAGCGTTGCCGTACTTGGTCTGGTTTGGGAACAGCGTGTAGGTCTGATCCCCATCCGGCCAGGTCGCCCGCTGGGGGGGCTTGGTGGCTGGTTTAGTGGAGCGATCTGGCGAGGATCGTGCAGGAGATGCGGACCTGGCCAGGCAGACAAAGGGATTGATCTCAGGCTCCACCGAGGCGATGGCCTGAAGAATGCGGTTCTGGGCCACGCACGACAAATGGCGGAAAGACGGAGCAAACGACACTCGAACGACTCCGCGTGAGCACCGGTAGGCTCCAACTATCCAACCAACGCCGAACTGCCGGTGACCGATATAACCGCCAGGAACCCTGGCCGCACGAGCGCCCCAGGCCTGGCGTCGCTGCTGGCTGGGCTGCTGTGGGTGCCGCTACCGAGCGCGGCTGCGGGTATGAGCCACGGTGCCGAGGTGTTGGCAACGCTGGAGCAGGGAGCTCCCGGGGTTCGCGACGCGTCTGCTGCCCTGCTGGCCCAGGCGCCAGGCCCTGCTGATGCTGGGATCCCGAAGGAGGTGCAGGGGTGGTTTGATGCTGCCAAGGCAGCCGCTGCCAAGGGTGATTCGGCAGAAGCCTTGCGGCTGCAGAAGCAGGTGGTGGCATGGGTGCAAGCGAATCGGCCGGCCCTTGATGTGTTTCGGGCGCGGGCACTCATCAACCTGGGGAACTTCCTCAACGCAGTGGGGCAGAGGCAGGAGGCACTGGCGCCAACCGAGGAGGCAGTTCGGATCCTGCGGCAGGTGGAGGGCAGTCAGCCAGATGCACGGCGGTTTCTGGCCATTGCTCTGAGCAACCTGGGCGTCCGATACAGCGAACTGGGCCGCCGCCAGGAGGCACTGGCCCCCACAGGAGAAGCAGTGAAGATCCGCCGCGAGCTGGCGAAGACCAACCCGGCCTTCCTGGGCGATCTGGCCAGTTCCCTATCGAACCTGGGCAATTGGTATGGCGACCTGGGCCGCCGCCAGGAAGCGCTGGCCCCCACAGAAGAAGCGGTAAAGATCTATCGCGAGTTGGCGAAGACCAACCCGGCCTTCCTGGGCGATCTGGCCAGTTCCCTGGCCAACCTGGGCGTGAGGTATACCAACCTGGGCCGCCGCCAGGAGGCGCTGGCCCAGGATGAAGAAGCGGTGAAGATCCGTCGCGAGCTGGCGAAGACCAACCCGGCCGTCCTGGGCGATCTGGCCAGGTCCCTGTCCAACCTGGGCATCAGCTACAGCGACCTGGGCCGCCGCCAGGAGGCGCTGGCCCCCACAGAAGAAGCGGTGAAGATCCGCCGCGAGCTGGCGAAGACCAACCCGGCCTTCTTGGGCGATCTGGCCGCTTCCCTGAACAACCTGGGCGGCCGCTACAGCGACCTGGGCCGCCGCCAGGAGGCCCTGGTCCCCTCGGAAGAGGCGGTGAAGATCTACCGCGAGCAGGCGAAGACCAACCCGGCCTTCCAGGAGAACCTGGCCAAGAGTGCCACCAACCTGGCGGTTTGGCAGCTGCAACTGGCCAACCCCAGCGCCGCGCTGCCATTGCTGAGGGAAACGGTGAGCACGGAGGTGACGTATCTGCAGGGCCAGCTGCCGCTGTTGCCCGAGGCGCGGCGGCTGGCGCTGGTGGAGGTGTTCGGCGATCGCTGGCAGATCCCCTTCTCTCAGGCGCAGCAGGGTGAGGCAGGCGCGGCCCTGGCCCTGTTCGCTCGGCTTAACCGGCAGGGCCTGCTGCAGGACATCCAGCGCAGCCAGGCTCTGCTGGCGCGCAGCGGACCGCAGCGGCCCCTGTTCGAGCAGCTCAGCGTTGTGACAGCCCAGCTGGCCAGCACCACCCTCAAACCCGAACAGCTGGCACCGTTGCTGGCCCGCAAGGAGCAGCTGGAGCAGGATCTCTACCGCCAGCTGCCGGAGATCCAGCTGCGGCTGGTGGAGGCGGCTCAGATCGCGCGGCTGTTGCCGGCTGGATCGGCATTGGTGGAGTTCCAGCGCTACCGGACCCACGACGCCAGCACGAGACAGTACGGCCCACCTCGCTACCTGGCCCTGCTGCTGCGCCCCGATGGCACGATTCGCGCCATCCCGCTGGGAAATGCGACACCGATCGATGCGGCGGTGGCTGAGGCGGTGGCCGCCAGCGCCGATCCCAACCGCCAGGCACAAGCGCCCCAGAAGTTGGCGGAGGTGAGCCGGCTGGTGATGGCGCCGCTGCAGCGGGAGCTGACGGGGGTGCGGGAGCTGTTCGTGTCACCGGATGG
>JBIJAG010000045.1:0-25995 GCA_044345855.1 Cyanobium sp.
TGAAAGGCTCTATCTCATCCTGAAGCTTCTTAAGTCTGACCTTCTCCCAGCTGGAACTTGTGTCGTGATGCTCCCTGATGAAGGCTTGGGGCAGTGTGTAGAACTCAGGCTCGCAGAAGCCCGTGCTGCCATCGTTTTTTCCATTTAAGTTGCCGATGTTCAGAAAGGCAACAACTAGGTAATCAAATGCAGCCAGGCTTTTCTCCTTGACGGGGAAGCCACGGTCGCAATCCGTTGCATACCTACTTTTCACTTGGACCCTGATTTGCGCCTTTTCCATTTCAGATGGATTATGTCTGGGATCTGGGTGGATGCAGATCAAATCGTATCCTTCGTTTCCAGGCGGTGCCTTGTAGGCAAGAATGTTTCTACGCATTAAATAGCCCATTACTAGGTACTCGGATCCCGCGGTGACTACCGGTAGGCGTAGCCAGTCCCTATCTGTTTCTTTCATGCGGACTAATGGTTGCCACTACAGGAGCAAGCGACTGTCTTGCCAGTGTCAACTGGTTCTGTCCTTGCTGTCCAGTCGTTGGGGACGACGCACCTCAGCAGGAGTGTGCCGCTGTGCCGTTGCTGGCGAAGGACGTAAGCAAGCGCCACCGGACCGGCGCACACCCACCGCATCCCTCGGCCAGTCCTCTCGCTGCGGCAAGGATCGGGCCAGGCGCCCTCCGGTGTCGGGCGTCCTTGCCGCGGCGCGGCGGCCGGCCGGTGGGGGTGGGGTTCTCCGCCGTCCCTCAGGTGGCTTCCCCCGCTTCCTCCTCTCGCCGCCAGCAGCAGTCCACGCCTCTCATCCGTTCTGCCCTGCGTGCCCGCAATGCCATGGTGCTGGAGCACCTGCCCCTGGCTGATGCCCTGGCTTCCGCCGCCGCCCGGCGCCTCTTCCCGCTGGTGGAGCGGGAGGATCTGATCCAGGTGGCCCGTGAAGCCCTGGTCCGCTCCGCTCCCCGCTGCAGAGCCGGCGAGCCCGCTGGGCCCTATCTGCGCCGCTGCATCACCGGGGCCCTGCAGCACCACCTCCGCGATCGGGTCCGCCTGGTGCGCATCTCCCGCCGGGAGCACGAGAAGGGCACCTGGCCGCTCGGCCACACCAGCCTGGATGCCCCCGCTGCTGGTGAGCATTCCCTGCTCGATCAGCTTGAGGCTCCCGCCGCTGAGCCGGCGCTGGAGCCTTCCCTCGCCGGGCCGGCCCTGGAGCAGCTGGTGGAGCAGCTCCCGGCAGCTCAGGCCACGGCCCTGCGGCTCACGGTCCTCGAGGGTCTCTCTCTGCGAGCCGCCGCGGCGCAGCTGCAGATCAGCCCGATGGCGGTGTCGCACCGAGAGGTGCGCTTAGCGATTCCTCCGCCCCAGAAGAAGGCCCTCGCCGCCCTGCGCCAGCAGCTGGTAGGGGCGGGCTGAGGCCCCAACGGGGTTCTCGCCAGGCCTGTGGCAAGAGCTAGAGGAACCGCCGCCCTCTGGCTTCATGAACCCCCTGCTGCGGCTGCTCGGAGCGGCCGCGTCAAACGGTCTGCTAACCGGCCAGATCGTCTTCTCGACCGCGTTTGTCGGCGCCTGTGAGCTGCCCAACTGGATCCAGGCCCCCCGCGAGGTGAATGCATGCCGGTCGCGCAGCACCACTCTCGCACTGTTCTTCCCCTCCGGGATGCAGACGGCCATCGCCAAGACCCAGCCGGCACTGCCGCCCGGCCGGCGGGGGGTATTCCGATGAGCCGCTCCATCCCTGCCGGCGACTACGTCGAGCACTTCGATCCTGAGCTGGCTCACCTCCGGGCCTGGTTGCAGGCGGTGCTGGAGCGGCTGGTGGCCCATGAGCTTGACAACCGCCCCGATAAAACTGAGTTTGAATTTAGCAAAGCCATTAAATTGTACAACTTCATTATCCATTCAGCCATCACTAGTGCTTCGATTGTGGCAGCTTTGCTTCCAGTTCGCGCAGCGATTGTTGCGTATACCGATCGCAATGCTTTTCTTACCGCTTTCTCGAGTTCGTCCTCTGAAAACTATAATGACTTGGCGACAGGTACCACTGGTAACTGGTTCAGCCACCAATTTCTTTGGCTGGCTTGATGACAGCGGCACGCCCTTCATCTCGCTCGTGATCATGCCTGCCACTGGATCTCCAGCCGCCTATGGCTTCAGTCGTCGCCTGCGTTCCCGCATCGCCGCCGCCCGCCCTCGTGCCTGAGCAGGAGCGCCTTGCTCTGGCGCTGTTGCTGGCTGTCGCTGCCCGTGCCCTGGTCTTCGTCTTTGTTTCAGGACGCCGTGCGCTTGCCGCTCTCGGCCCTGGCCTTTGTTGTCGCCTTCGCCGCCGGCGGCCAGCGCCGAAAGGGTGATTTCCTTTTCTTGCTGACCTTGCGAGCAACCCGGCTGAAGCTTGGTCTCGGGGGTGTTCTTCGCCTTGGCGGCAATAGCGTCTTCTCTGAAGCAGTGTTGTGGCTGAGCCGCGGCAAGCTTGGAGTCAGCGAGACGATGGCCCAGTGGGGCCGTGAGGCGGCGAACCCATTGACTTGGTTAAACTAAGTCCATCTATCCAGCGCTCCCGTGCGTCAGGTCAACCTGCACGAAGCCAAGACCCACCTCTCCAGGCTGGTGGCGGAGGCGGTGGCGGGCCAAGGATTTGTGATCTGCAAGGCGGGCAAGCCGCTGGTGCAGGTCACCCGGCTGACTGGCGCCGAGGACGCCGCCACTCCCCCCCGGCGCCGCCTCGGTCTGCTGGCGGGTCAGTGCTCCGTGCCCGACGATTTCGACCAGATCGCCGCCGAGGAGATCGCCGATCTGTTTGAGGGACTGTCCGCTTCCGCACCCAGCTCTGGCGGGCTGTGAAGCTGCTGCTCGACACGCACCTCCTGGTCTGGGCCATGGGTGAACCGTCCCGGCTGGGACCCGCCCTGCGGGAGCTGCTGGAGGATCCGCAGCACACTCTTTGGTTCAGCGTGGTCTCCCTCTGGGAGCTGGTGATCAAGGCGGGCCTGGCGCGTGAGGGTTTTCAGGTGCAACCGTCGCTGCTGCGGCGCACGCTGCTTGATGGTGGTTTCGTGGAGCTGCCGATCGAGGCCGCCCATGTGCTGGCGGTGGCCCAGCTCCCGCCCTTGCACCGCGATCCTTTTGATCGCCTGCTGCTCGCCCAGGCCGAGCGCGAAGGCTTGCTGCTGATCACCGCCGATGCGCTGCTGGCCCGCTATCCCGGTCCGGTGCGCCATCAGGGCAGCTTCTGAGGGGTACGGCGCTGGTCACCGTTCATCGCTGGCATGTCCTTGTTGGGCTCCGCTTGAGTCGCAGCTCGCTGCCAGCTGGTGCCGTGTTGGGCCGGTCCCTCAGCCGAAGTGCTGGAAACCGCCGATCCCGCTGGAGGGTTCCGGCCACGGTCTGCCGTCGCTCCAGCCGAGGTTCCCCTCTGGACCTTCCACCAGCTCGCCGATCCGCGTCGTGCCCGGCAGGGCTGCGATCAGCGCCTCTGCCCAGGCCGGCGCCACGGCCAGCACCAGTTCGAAGTCCTCGCCGCCCCCAAGGCACCAGGCCTCGGCATTCGGCAGGCCGGCCATGGCCGGATCCAGGGGCAGGGCGATGCGCTCCAGCCGGGCCGAGCAGCCGCTGCTGGCGGCAATCGCCGCCGCCGCCGCCGCCAGCCCGTCGCTGCTGTCGCAGCCTCCAACCCGCCAGGGGAAGGCCGCCGGGCGGCAGCCGATCAGGGCCCGTACCGCATCAAAGCGGGGCAGCGGTCGCCGGTGGGCCGCGATTGCCCGCTCCCGCAGGTCTGGATCCAGCAGGGCTGCTGGCTCCGCCGCAATGTCGCCCTGCAGCAGGGCCAGCCCCAGCCGGCTGAGGCCGTGGGTTCCGGTGCACACCAGTCGGTCGCCGGGGCGGCCATCGCCGCGGCGGATCACGGCCCAGGCGCTGGAGCCGGGCTCTATTGCCGTTGCGGACGTGCCGGACTCCACAACCTGGTCCGCGGCGTGATCCCCTGCCGGACCAAGGCAGGCCCCCAGCCGCCCGATTGCCGTTACGGCCAGGATCCGCTGGGCGCCGCCGCTGCAGTCGCCTCCTAGCAGCACCCCGCCGTAGGTGTCCAGGGCCGCCCGTAGGCCGCCATACACCCCCTCCACCCAGGCCCACGGCGTGACGGCCGGCGCAACCAGACCCACTGTGAGGCCCACTACCTCGGTGCAGCCCATCGCGGCCAGATCAGAGAGGTTGGCCGCGGCGGCCCGCCAGCCCACATCGGCCGCTGCCGTGGTGGCTTCGCTGAAGTGCAGGCCCTCCACCAGCACGTCGGTGTTCACCACCAGAGCGCCCTCGCCGCCGGCGCTCAGCAGGGCCGCATCATCGGCAAACTGGCCCGCTGGCGCGAAGGCTCCGAGGCGGCGGATCAGCTCCGATTCGCCCAGGTGCGCGAGCGTCTCGAGGCCCTGCGGGCAATCTGACCCAGCGACAGCGGTCGTCCGGAGGGCCACCCTCAGGCGTGGGGCCGCAGGTTTTCGGCGCCGTCGATCACCCGCGCCGACACGATCCGGTCGTCCACGCCCAGTTCATGCAGCACGTCCATGCCCTCCACCACGTAGCCGAAGGCGGCGTTGCGGCCATCCACCAGGTTGAGGCCCGCTGGGGTGAGTTCGGCTTCGTAGAGGAAGAAGAAAAACTGGGAGGAGCCGTCATCGAGCCGGCCGTCGGAGTGGGCCAGTCCTAGGGTTCCGTAGGTGGCGAAGGGCAGCACCGGTTCGGCCTTGTAGCGGCCGATGTCCTCAAAGGTTTCGTTGTAGATCGGTTCGGCGTCGCCGCTGATCAAGATCTCGAGGGGCACATGCCGCTCTTGGCCGGTGTTGGGGTCGATGAAGCCGGCGGCATCGCCCTTGGGATCGCCGGTCTGGAGCACATAGAAATCCTCGGCGCGGGTGAAGGCGAGGCCGTCGTAGAAATTGCGTTGCACCAGATCCACGAAGGCGCCGCCGGTGAGGGGGGCGTTGTAGCCGTCGATCACGGCCGTGAGGTCCCCTTTGGTGGTGTTGATCTGCACCGTGGCCCGGCCCATCAGCCGGGGCAGGGCGTCGAACGCGGCCGGGATTGTGAAGGGGAAGTCGCCCACCAGCAATGCTTCGGCATCTCCAATCGTGGTCAGGGCCGTGCGTCGGCTGGCCAGGAAGGCATCGCGGTCGCGGGATTCGGCGGCGGCGGCCACCTCCTGCAGCTGGGTTTCGAGCCCATCCAGCAGGGCCGTGGCGCGGGGCAGGGCCTCAGGCGGGAAGCTGGCGAGGATGGCGGCTCGCTGGCCCGTGAGCTGCGACTGGCTGCGGGTCACGCTGCCGGCAAGGGGTTTCCACCGTTTGGCCCGCAGGTCGTCGCTGGTGGCCTCTAGGCGGTGCTGCAGATCCTGCAGCTGGGATGCCTTGATCGGCAGGGCGTTGCGCAGGATCGCCTCGGGATCCTTCACGGCATTGCCCTGGGGCAGTTCCGCCAGGGCTGCGGGCGGAGCGGTCAGCAGGGCGGTGCCCAGGACCAAGGCCAGGGCCAGCATCATGATGGTGAAACGGCGGCGGAGGCCGTTACGGTCGCCGCTTCGACCAGCTGCGCGCATGGCTGGAATCCACTGTTCTGAGCGGACTCTGGCACAACTGCGAGGCCCTGAGGCGGTGGGTTCCCGGAGCCCCTCGGTAGCCAGCCGTACAATCGGCCGGATTCGAACCGCCGGGATGATCTCCAGCAACGACTTCCGCACCGGCACCTCGATCGAGATTGATGGACAGGTCTGGCGTGTCATCGAGTTTCTGCACGTCAAGCCCGGTAAGGGCTCGGCCTTCGTGCGCACCAAGCTCAAGGCGGTGCAGAGCGGCAACGTGGTGGAGAAGACATTCCGCGCAGGAGAGTCGCTGGCCCAGGCCGTGCTCGAGAAGGCCACCCTCCAGCACACCTACATGGAGGGCGACGAGTTCGTGTTCATGGACATGGCTACCTATGAGGAGACCCGCCTCACCGCCAAGCAGATCGGGGACCAGCGCAAGTACCTCAAGGAGGGCATGGAGGTGAGCGTGGTGTCGTGGAATGGCAAACCCCTCGAAGTGGAGTTGCCCAATTCCGTGGTGCTGGAGATCACCCAGACCGATCCTGGCGTGAAGGGCGACACCGCCACCGGCGGCACCAAGCCCGCGATCGTTGAGACCGGGGCCCAGGTGATGGTGCCTCTCTTCCTTTCGATCGGCGAGAAGATCAAGATCGACACCCGCAACGACAGCTACCTCGGTCGGGAGTCCTGATCCATGCAGCTCGACCACGATCAGCTCCAGCAACTCCTGGCCCTGCTCGGTGAGAGCGACATCCAGGAGTTCTCCCTCGAAGGGGAGGACTTCCGGCTCGAGGTGCGCCGCAACCTCCCTTCTGCCGCACCGGTCACCCTGGTGCAGGTCCCGACCGCTCCGGCTGCTCCAGTGGCTCCCGTCGCCGCCGCTTCGGTGCCCTCCCCCTCGGCGCCGCCCCCGCCGGCCGCGGCCGCGCGCAGTGATCTCCAGGCGATCAGCGCGCCGATGGTCGGCACGTTTTATCGCTCCCCCGCCCCCGGCGATCCCGCCTTCGTGGAGGTGGGCAGCCGCATCACCGCTGGCCAGCCGGTGTGCATCCTGGAGGCCATGAAATTGATGAACGAACTGGAGTCGGAGATCAGTGGTGAGGTGGTGGAGATCCTGGTGGAGAACGGCACCCCTGTGGAATTCGGCCAGGTGCTGATGCGGATCAAGCCTGGCTGAGCCGATCGTTTCACGTCCGGGGTGTCGCGGCCGATGCGCTCCCCAGTTCCAGGGCCGCCATGATCGCCGCCTCCATGCTGTCCGCTCGGGCCCTGCCCTGCCCTGCAATCGCAAACGCCGTTCCATGGTCCGGCGAGGTGCGCAGGAAGGGCAGCCCGAGCGTGGTGTTCACGGCGGCATCGAAGGCCAGCAGCTTCACCGGAATTAGGCCCTGGTCGTGATACAGAGCTAAGTAGCCATCGGCTCCGTTCCCCTCGCCCCGCCAGGCCGCGGCCGCCTCCAGCCAGCAGGTGTCGGGCGGCAGGGGTCCGTCCACCACCACGGTTGGATGGCGCAGGCGCCAGGCCCGTAGGCAGGGCTCCAGCCACTCCACCTCCTCGCGGCCGAGGTGGCCCGCCTCGCCGGCGTGGGGATTCAGCCCCGCCACCACCAGCCGCGGGTTCGGTTCGAACCGCTGGCAGAACGCCAGCAGCTGATCCAGCTGGCGCTCCACGAGCGCTGGATTCAGCCGCCGCGGCACCTCGGCCAGGGGGATATGCGTGGTGGCGAGCAGGGTGTTCAGGCGCCAGCGGCCGTGTGGAGCCCGGGCGGTGAAGAGCATCGAGGCCTCCCCCACGCCGCAGAGCTCCGCAAGGCGTTCGGTCTGGCCGGGATAGCGATGGCCTGCCGCCTGCCAGCTGGCCTTGGCGATCGGCGCGGTCACCAGGGCCCGGCAGCGGCCCTCCAGCACAAGCTGCGTGGCCTGCGTGAGCCAGGCGAAGCTGGCCGCTCCCGCCGCCGCCTCCGTCTGCCCCGGGGTGATCGGCTCAGCGAGCGGCAGATCCACCATGCAGATCCCGGCCGGATCGGCCAGGGCGGTGCAGCCCGCCACCAGCAGCTGCCGGTGCTGCTCCTCCAGCCAGCGGCGGCAGCCCACCAGCACAACGGGCGCGTTCAAGCCAGCACGGGCAAGGGCCTTCAGCACGATTTCGGCGCCGATGCCAGCGGGATCACCCAAAGCCACCGCCAAGGGACCAGAATCAAGGGGTGACCGGCGCTCCATGCTTTTGTATGCCTGGATCCCCATGCTCCGCCTACTGTTCCTTGGGTTGATTGTCACGGGAGTTGGCTTTGGACTCCAGCACGGTTGGATCCAACTGAACTGGGATAAGTTCTACCGGGATCTCGGCATCAGCCACGACCCTTCCGGCCACCCCGACCTATTTCGCTCTTATCCCAAGCCCAGGCAGTCCTTGTAGCCCTCCCGGTAGGTAGGGAACCGTAGTCGATACCCCAGCCCCTCCCGCAGCAGAAGACTGCTCACCCGGCGATTCTCGCTCCAGAAACTGCGGGCCATCAGACTCATGGCGGTCTCGATCGCCCCCCACGACTGAACCTCCGGCAGTTTGCAGCCAAGTAGATGGGCGGCGTAGCCCAGGGTTTCGCTGGAGGGGCTGGGGGCGTCGTCCGCCAGGATCAGGGTGGGCGGACGACGCTGGGGCGGCAGCCCAATGCAGTGCAGTAGGGCTCCCACGATGTCATCCACATGGATGCGGCAGAACACCTGCCCCGGTTTGTGGATCAGCCGGGCCGTGCCCTGGCGGAGATCCCGGAAGGGGGTGCGATCGGGGCCGTAGATCGCTGGCAATCGGAACACCTGTAGGGGCAGGTCCTGGCGCCGCCAGGCCATTTCGCAGGCCAGGCGGGCGCGGCTGCGTTCCAGGCCGGGCGCCTCCGGCGTGGCTTCATCCACCCAGCCCCCCCCGCGATCCCCATAGACACCGGTGGTGGAGAGGTAGCCCACCCAGGTGAGCGGCAGGGTCTGCAGCAGGCCGGCCAGGTGGGTCAGCACGGGATCGGCGCCGCTGCCATCCGGAGGAATCGTTACCAGCACGTGGGTGGTGCCGGCCAGAACCTCCGCAGGGGGCACCACACCGGCGGCGGGATCGAAGCGTACCCAGCGCTCACCACCCTGATCGTCCCCGTTGCCAGGGAAGGGCTCCCTGCGCGTCAGGGTCACCGCTAGTCCGCGTCCGGCCAGGGTTCGGCCGAAGCGCTGGCCGGTGTAGCCGCCCCCCAGCACCAGCAGCCGTCCCTCCGGAAGGGGCGGCGCCCCCTCCTCGGTGTTGACAGACCCGTTGACAGAAGCCGTGACCATGAGTACACCTGTATCAGTGCTTTGCCAGCAAGCCCATGGCCGCCTCGCTTCTGTTTACTTCACGCCTCTCCACCAGCGCTCTCCCGGCCGACTGGACCGTGCGGGGTCCCGCCTGCGGATCCGGCGGCTCCACCCGTCCTGCTTCCGTCCTGGGTGAGGCCGTTCCGCTCCGGGTCGGCCGGGATCTTAGGGTTGCCGCACCGGACCGTGGGGTAGTGCTCGAATCGGCGATGCCCACCCTGCCGCTGGTGTTGGTGGGGGTGCTGGTGCTGCTGGCGGTGCTGGTGGCTCCGGAGCGCCCCCGGGATCAGGCGGCCATCTGCCAGCGCCACGCTGGGCCGGTGGCCTGTCGCGTCTGGTGACGGCGGTCGGCGCCTGGGGTATCCCGTGGCGCGGCGTCCGTGATCTCCTCCGGGGAGGCCCAGGCGAGCAGTCGCAGCGCCAGGCGAAGATCTCCTTCGGTCCAGGCCCTCAGGGCCATGGCCCGACGCGGGTCGTAGAACCGCTGGCTTCGATACCAGTCAAAAGCGTCCGCATCTCCTTTCTGACCGTTGCAGGCCAGGCAGGCCGGTACGCAGTTCTCGGTCACGCTCAGTCCCCCCCGGCTCAGGGGGTGCACATGGTCGATCGATTCCGAGCGGTCTCCGCAATACAAGCAGCGTCCCTGGGTCACCCCATGGAGCGACTGTCGCCATCGCCTCGCACGGAACTTGGGGCAGAGATCCTCAAGGAAAACTCCATCCCTGGCCTGCATGCGACAGCCTCAGTTGCGGGCAGTTTGCCTGTGGCAGCAGGGATGTCAATGTAGTCCTCGCTGCTTTTCGGCTCCTTGGCCGCGTCTTCGGTCGCGATGCGGTTGGGCCCCACCGGGCTGATCGAGGTGGTCTCCCCCTACGACGCTGTGACCCAGGCTCAGCTGCGTGCGATTCGTCCCGCCGGTATCTGGCAGACCCGGCGCCATTGCTGGCAGTTTCCGCTGGAGGCCGCGGCGATCCTTGAGCGTCAGCTGGCTGGGCGCATTCCGCCCACGGCGGAGCTGCAGGAGTGGCTCGCCTGGTTGCGGCAGCCCCTGCCACCCTTGCCTCCCCATCGGGAGCTGGTGGTGGCGGCCGCTCCGGCTGAGCTTCTGCCGGATGGGCGGGTTTTGCTGGCCCATCAGCGGGCCGCCGTGCGCTGGCTGCTGGCCCGCCGTGGTGCGGTGCTCGCCGATGCCATGGGTCTGGGCAAGACCCTCACCGCCCTGGTGGCCGCCCGGGCCCTCGTGCGTCTGGCGGATTGCCGCATCCTGGTGATCGCTCCGGTGGGTCTCCATCCCCACTGGCGACAGGAGGCGGCATCCCTGGGCCTGCGGCTTGAGTTGCACAGCTGGGCCCGGCTTCCTACTGCCCTGCCGGAGGCCGGCACCCTGGTGATCGCCGATGAGGCCCACTATGTCCAGAACAGTTCCTCCCGCCGCACCCAGGCTTTCCTGCGCCTGGCGCGCCATCCCCGCCTGCGGGTGATCTGGTTGCTCACCGGCACACCGATGAAGAACGGCAGGCCGGTGCAGCTCCTGCCCCTCCTGGAGGCGATCGGCCATCCCCTCGCTCATGATCGACGGCTCTTTGAGGAGCGCTACTGCCAGGGACATTGGCGGGACCAGGGGGGAAGAAGGATCTGGCAGGCCAACGGCGCCACCCGGCTGGAGGAGCTGCAGCGGCTGCTGCGGCCCTTGGTGCTGCACCGCCGCAAGGACCAGTGCCTCGATCTGCCCCCCAAGCAGCGTCGCCTCATCCCGGTGGCCCTTTCGGAGGCGGCGGCGCTCCGTTTCGAGACCCGGCTGCAGGCCTGCGTCGACGACTACCGCCGCCGGGCGCGACGGGGTGAGGTGCGCCGCGATGCCGAGGCCCTGGCGGTGCTCACCGCCCTCCGCCGCATCGGGTCCCGCGAGAAGCTGCCGCGAGCCCGCGAGCTGGTGGCGGATCTGCTGGTCCGCGACGGGCCGGTGGTGGTGTTCACCGCCTTCGTGTCCACGGCCCGTTTGCTGCATCGGGTTCTGGGGGGAGATCGGCAGGGGGCGCTGCTCACCGGCGCCGTGCCCGCCGCCCGCCGTCAGGCGCTTGTGGATCGCTTCCAGGCCGGCGCCGTTCCTCTGCTGATCGCCACCTTCGGCACGGGCGGCCTCGGGTTCACCCTGCACCGGGCACGGCATGTGGTGTTGCTGGAGCGCCCTTGGACCCCGGGGGACGCGGAGCAGGCGGAGGATCGCTGCCATCGCATCGGCATGGGCGCCATGCTTACCACCCACTGGCTCCAGCTCGGTGTGGCCGATCAGCTGGTGGATGACCTGATCGCCAGCAAGCAGGAGCGAATCAGCCGTGTGCTCCACGGGGGGCAGGTTCGTGGCCGTCGGGCCTCCCTACCGGTTCTTGTGCGGGAGCTGCTGGAGCGCTGGTGAGGGCGCCATCCCAGCACCCAGACCGGCGGAGACGCAGTCGGCCCGGCGGATCTGGAGGTCGTGGCGGAGGATCGGATCCAGCCGTCCCGCCGGAATCCGGCCGGCCAGCGCTAGGGCCTGGGTCAGGTCGCGGCAGGCGGCCTTGTCGTCTTCGGCGAGGGTGTGGAGCACATAACGCTCGTTGAGGGGCAGCGGGTCGTTCGGATAGGCCGCCACCACCTTGTCGCAGCGCTCGAGTGCCTCCTTCAGCCGCTCCATCCGCACCTCGCTGAGGCAGTCGTCGGCGCTGATGCGCCGCTGGGGCAGGGGTTCCTCGGCGCAGGCCGTGAGCAGGCCCGTCACCGCGAGCGCCAGGGCGAGGGATCGGGCGGCTGCAGCGGGCTCCCTTGAGCCCTGGTGCCTGCGGATCCGATCGAGAGGGTGCGCTACAGGGGCACTCACCAGCGGCTCTGGCCGCCGCCCCCGGCCGTTCCCGCGGCTGGAGCTGCCGCTGCGGGAGCTCCAGCCGCGTCTGTGGTGATCACCACGGTGCGCCGGCGGGTGTAGAGATCCCCCAAGTAGCGTCCGCAATCGGGAAAGGCATTGGGGTTCTGCACCACCGCTTCAGTGATCATCACGGCGGCATGCTCCGGCGAGGTCTTGAACAGGTTGGCGCCCTGCCGCTTGACCAAGGCATAGGCGGCGGCCCAGCTCACCTCATGGATCGTGCCGTTGTTGCGCATGAAGCAGTAAACCTGCGCGCCCTTGTTGCCGGCGATCGAGGACTCCGAGGCCTGGGCGGGAACCTGGGCCGGTCCGGGGGCGGGGGCTCCGAGTTCCAGGGCAGCGGCCAGGCCCGCTCCGGCGATCAGGCCAGCGGCCAGTCCACTCCGGAGGCGGTGGTGGGCTAGACGAACACGAGCAAACATCGCTGAAAGCGCCGGACGGGTCGGGGGCAAACCTTATCGAGCCTCGGCCGTCTGTCCAGCCGCGGAGGGGGGAGGACTCAGCCAGATGGGCCGTGGCCGCCAGCAGGAAGCACCAGCTTCACCACAAGGGGTAACACGAGCAGCACGGTGATCAGCCGTACAGCGTGTAGGGCAGCCACGGCGGCCCCCACCCCGAATTCGGCCCCCACCAGGCTCATGCCGCTGATGCCGCCGGGTGCCGCTCCCAGCAGTGCCACTACCGGATCGATGCCCAGAAGCCGGCTGCACCACAGGCCCACCACCAGACCCGTGAGCACGAGGCTGAGGGTGATCAACAGGGCCGGGCGCCACAGCTGGCGCAGTTCGCCGAGGGCTGCCGCCGTGAGGCCGCTGCCGATCACGGTGCCGATCGCGATCTCCAAGATGGTGCGGGTGCCGTGGGGCCATTGGGCCGGTTCCACCCGGCCGCTGAAGCTCACCAGCGCCGCTCCGATCAGGGCCCCCGCCAGCGGGGCCGCCGGGATGCCGGTGCCCAATGCCAGCAGCCCCCCCGCCAGGCCGGCCAGGGCCAGCAGCAGCAGGTGCCAGGGGTGCGTCATGTTCGGGAGCAAGCTGGCCCCAGTCTGCGTGGTGTGTTGTCATGCAGGCCATCCGCTCCCGAGCCATGGCCTCCCCTTCGGTTTCATTCCGGATCAGCCGTAGCGCCGAGGATCTCGCCGGCACGCTCCATCTGCTTTCCCAGCGTCTGGTGCAGTTGGAACAGCGGCTCGAAGCCCTGGAAGGCCAGCGGCAGGCCTCCCAGCAGGAGGATCCCGCCCTTGAGAAGAGCCTCGGCAATGCCGAGCGGCTTCTCCTGGATTGCCGGGCCCTTCTGGGGGGCGCCCTCGATCCGCAGGCCGGGTCCGTTGATCGCCACACCGGTAGCGCCGGATCAGTGATCCATGGCAAGCCAGCCTTCGAGGGCAAGCTTCCGGAGGGCCAGGGCAGCCCTGTTGAAGGCGAAGGCGGTGATGAGAAGAGTGAGAGGGAGATCTCCCTTTTCTCAAATGGACCGATCGACAGCGCCGCAGCCTGAGGGCGCCACACCTGGCTAGGGGTGGCAGAATGGAAAGAAAGTGAGCAATGTCCTACCCTTCCTCCCACCTTTCCGGACATGCCTCCGGTCCCTCCTTGGGTACGCCCGCGAATCTGGGTTACCGGCGCTGTCAGAGCTCCAACCCATCAGAGGGTGAACATCAGCTCGAAAAACTGGAATTCGCCTTGGCGGTAGCCCTCACCCGCGGTGATCTACAGCGTTCGGAGCAGTTGAGGCATGCCATCGCCGCCTTGGGCGGTAACCAGGAGGAACCTGGCACCTGAGTGGTGAGTCGAGATTCACACGCACTGCCGCGTGAAAGTTCGCTGTTGACGACCCAACCGAGGCCGCATCAAAGGTCAGGGAGTGCCGCTAGGATTCAGTGAAGTTGTTGATGGATGGAATCGGATCAACGATTCCGAGCTTGAAGATTGACGTCGACTCCGATCTCTTCTGGATGCGGACCGGGCTGATCACAATCCTTGCCTTCCATCCCGGCCAGACCCGGTGATGGTTGTCGTGAATTCGTGATCTGCCAGGCCGCCTTCCGGCGCCAATCCTTTTCCAGCTCCTGTCTCCATCGCAATCCGTTCTCTCGATTCGCTCGCATCCGCGTGCAACCCATGACTGGCACGAGATCCCTACCCGTTCCCTTTCCCTTGAATCCTGCCCGAGGGGGGCCGAGGCCTTCACCGATGCGCTCCCATCAGGCGGAGGGTGACCGTGACACCCTGTTGACCCAGGCCTCCCGCCTGCAGGAGCGGGCCAGGCTCAGCGCCCAGGCCGGTGACATCACCAGCGCAGCCCAGTTCATTCTTCAGGCCTTGGATCAGGAGCGCCGGGCCGGTGGCCTTGGTCCCCAGGTGCTCCAGTTGATCAAACCTCGTTAAGGGGGTCGTGGTCGGGGGGGGGCTTTGGCATGGCAAGCGATTGAGCTGGTTGCTTGCCTAGGGATTCCCGGAGTAGTTCCGAGGGTTTCACGTGAAACCGCTGCTGGAAATCCATCGAAAACAGATTCAGGGAGCGGTAGCCACAGGCATGGGCGATACGGGTCACCGTTTCTCCTTGCTGGGGCTGCTGCAGCCAGCGGCGGGCCCGCTCCAGACGCATGCCACGGATCCATTGGGTGGGACTGCAGCCGAGCCTCTCCAGGAAGGCGTATTGGAGCGCGCGGCGCGAGTAGTGGCTCCTGGCCTCCAGCTGGTGCAGGCTCAGAGGTTCATGGAGGTGTTCCTCGAGATAGGTGATCAGCTCCTCGAAGCGGTCGCCACCTTCGCGCCGTCGGGAGCGCAACCGGTCCAGGGAATCGCTTTCCCGCAGCTCCGGCACCACCAGTGCTGCCAGCAGGCGGTAGATCAGCAGATCCAGCTCAAGACGCTCAAGCAGGGCCTCGCTCTGCTCGCTCAGTTTGCTGGCCATGGCCAGCACCTCCCTCAAGCTTGTGAGCAGTGCCTGGCTGGCGCTGCTGTCGTCGGGTTGCCAGGGCCCTCGGGGTTCGAGGCGTTCCCGCCAGCTCTGGGGGAGGGAACGCTGCTCAGCCATGGCCATCGCTATCCGCTGCAGCCTTTCTCGCTCTAGGTGGAGCATCACCAGGCTGCAGCTGCTGCTCTCACAGCTCCATGCCGCCCCTGGAAGAATCAGCAGCCCCTGATCGATGCAGGACAGCCGCCTGCCCCCCTGCTCCACATCAAGTCTGCCGGCGTAGATCACAACGGCTGTCAGATCGGCCTGCCCATTGATGCTCAGCCGCATCGGCGCCAGCACCGAAGCATTGCTCACCAAGGAACCGATGCAGGGATTGTCGTGGTGGTGCCACCAGGGTTCGCTGGCGTTCGCGGCCGCGATCGAGGCGATAGGAACAACGGTCTGAAGCGACGCTTTGCTCTGCTCCAGACTGTTGGTGAGGCGTAGGCGGTGCTGGAATGGGTTCTGCAGCGGCGGTTGGCCTTGCATTGGATCCAGCGCGATCATTAGACCTTAGACCTAGGGGAGGCCCATCAATTTCTCAGAGCGTTCTCCAGGATGTAGGCAGCCAGGTTGGACAGGGAGCGGCCCTCCTGATCGCTGCGATCCGCTAGAGCTGAATGGGTGCTGTGGGGCACGGTGATGGTGATCCTCACGGGTTTGCGGAAGGTGACTTGCAGATTGGGAGGTGGATTGGGAGAAAGCATCGTTGTCGGGGCCAGATTGTTAATGCAGCTTACCGTTTTCGCGATGCGGCTTTGCTGCTTTCCTCAGGGGTTGTGCTTGTATGTGCGCCATTCTGATCCTATTGCGTGTTCCGGAGTTGACTGGGATGGGGAGAGATGATTTATGCTGAATGTTAAGCCCATGTTTAGGCGTGTGTAGCGAAATTCATTGCGATAGGCTTGATTTATATTGGCTGGCTTCATTCTTTCGATCGGAATGCAGCCGATGCCAGATTGATTGGCTGGCTAAGCCTGCCTGGACACAACCATCTTCAGCTAATCTGATTTCCTGAATAACCCTGGCGGTAGGCACGGTGAAGCATCCGCCTGAAACGGCTCCGGCCCCTCGCTCCAATCCCGGCCCCTCCGGGCCGGAAGGTTCCCAGTCGTCCGGTGGGGAGGGGCTCCGGCATGTGGTGGGCATCGGCGCCTCTGCGGGCGGTCTGGAGGCATTGCAGCAGCTGGTGGGCCAGCTGACGCCCACCGGTGCGGTGAGCTACGTGGTGGCCCAGCACCTCTCCCCCGACCACCCGAGCCTGATCGTGGATCTGCTGGCCCATGCCACCACCCTGCCGGTGGTGGCGGCGGCCGAGGGCGATTCCCTGGCGCCAGGCGTGATCGTGGTGGGGCCTCCCAACCGGGATCTTCGGGTAGAAGGGGATCGGCTGCGGCTTCTGGATCCCGAGCCCCGCTTCACCCCCAGCCCCTGCATTGACCAGCTATTCGAGTCGATTGCCGAGCACTGGGGCGAGAACGGCGTGGCGGTGGTGCTCTCCGGCACCGGCTCCGATGGTGCCCGGGGGCTGCTCTCGGTGCGGGCCTGCGGTGGCCTCACCCTGGTGCAGACTCCGGAATCGGCCCGCTTCGATGGCATGCCCCGCTCGGCCATCCACCTCGGCGGAGCTGATCTGGTGCTCGATCCGGCCGCGATCGGCCAGTTGCTCGCCAGCCGGGTAGCCGATGGCGGCGAGTGGATGGCCAGGCCCTTGCCAGGGGAAGTCATCCCCCTGGCTCCGATTCTCCAGGGGCTGCGCCAGGTCAGTGGCATCGACTTCAGCGAGTACAAGGACTCGACCCTGCAGCGCCAGTTGCGACGGCGCATGGCGATCCGCCAGGCGGTGGATCTGGATGCCTATCGCGAACTGCTGCTCCATGATCCACAGGAGTCGGCGGCCTTGGTGCGCAACCTGCTGGTGACGGTGACCTGCTTCTTTCGTGATCCGGCCTCCTTCGAACGGCTGGCGGCGCGGCTGAGGGACAAATTTCAAGAGTCTGGGAATCGCTCGTCCCTGCGGGTGTGGGTGCCCGGCTGTGCCACCGGCGAAGAGGCTTACACCATCGCCATGGTGGTGAGCCAGGTGCTCGGCCATCCCGCCGATCTGGCTAGCCGGCTGCGCATCTTCGCCACCGACCTGGATGAGGCGAGTCTGGCGATCGCCCGCCGGGGTGAGTACCCCCTTTCCGCCGCCACGGCGATTCCGCCGGAGCTGCGCGACCGTTTCGTGACCGTGGGGCCCGATGGGATCACGGTGTCCAAGGGACTGCGCAGCTGCGTGGTGTTCGCCCGGCACAACGTGGGCGAAGACCCCCCTTTCCCCAGCCTGGATCTGATTTCCTGCCGCAACACCCTCATCTACTTCAAGCCGGCCCTGCACGACCGGGCGCTCGATCTGTTCCGCTTCGCCCTCAAACCCGGTGGCCTATTGCTGCTGGGAAGTTCCGAGACAATCAGCTCGAACACCCCTGGCTTCGCGCCGGTGGATGCCGCCCAGCATCTCTATGGGCGCATCCCGGAAGAGGTGCGGCCGGCCCGCTCGCCGGCTTCCAGCCCTCTGGTCCTCCGGTTTTCGCCCCCTGGGCGTCAGCTGGTGCGCTCCTCCCTGCTGCCGGAGGCGGTGCCGGAGCAGCATCTAGCCCTGCTCGAGGCCCTGGTGCGAACCCTGGCGCGGCCTTCCCTGGTTCTCGATGAGCATCACGAGCTGCTCCAGGTCATCGGGGAGGTCAGCCCCTACTGCCGCATTCCGGAAGGACGGATCACGGCGGCCGCCTCGGCTCTCCTGAGGCCCGAATTGCAGGGTGAGGCCCGGGCTCTGTTCCTGATGGTGCGTGCGGATGGGCGGCCGGTGATCAGTCGCTCCCTCACCCTGGCGGATGACGGGGGGCGGCTGCATCTGGAGGCCCGGCCGCTGGTGCTCGGGGATCGCTCCCTGCTACTGCTCTCCTTTGTGCCCCAGGATGCCGAAGTGTCCGAGCCCGATGGGGCGGGCGGTGCGATTCCCCGGGAGCTGGGGGAGAGGGATGGGGCCTTCGATGCCACGATCGAGCGCCTGGAGCGCGAACTACTCACCAGTCAGGACCATCTGCGCCGCTCCCTGGTTGAACTGGAGCAGGCCAATGAGGAACTGGAGGCCTCCTCCGAGGAGCTGCAGGCTTCCTCAGAGGAACTGCAATCCTCCAACGAGGAGCTCGAGGCCTCGAACGAGGAGCTTCAGTCCTCCAACGATGAACTGGCCAGCCTCAACCAGCAGCTGCGCAGCCGCGGCGACCAGCTCGAACGGCTCAACATCGAGCTGGAGAACATCCAGACCTCCCTCAGCCAGGGCATGGTGATCCTGGACGGGCAGCTCCTGATCCGTCGCTTCTCACCCCTGGCTGTACGGGTGTTCGGGCTGGTGGAGGCCGACATCGGCCAGCCCCTGCTGGGGGTGCCGACCACCCTTCCCCTACCGGATCTGTCCGGGGCCCTGCGGGCCGTGCTGGCCGGGGAAGCGTCCCGTCGCGCTTTCGAGGCTGCCAGCGGTGAGCTGGCCTATCTGGTCCAGGTCCTGCCCTTCCAGGAGCGGGATGGTCGCCGCTGCGGGGTGATCGTGACGCTCACGGAGGTGTCCGAACTGGTGTCCCTGCGGCGGGTGGCGGAGGCCTCTCTGGCCGAGTTCGCCAGCCTCGCCGATGCTCTCGAGGAGGTGGTGTGGAAGCGGGATCGGGCCATGGAGCGGCTGCTCTATGTGAGTCAGCGGGTTCAGACCCTCACCGGCTGGAGCCCGGAGGAGCTCACCCAGCAACCCCACCATCTCGATGCCCTGGTGCATCCAGACGACCGCAGCCGCCTGGCCTCCAGACGCGACTTGGACCGTGGTTCCTGGAGCGTGGAGTATCGCCTCGCCTGCCGGGATGGGGCATACCGCTGGTTGCGCGAGTCGGCCCGGCTGCTGGAGGAGGGTGATGAGAGCTTCGTGGTCGGCACCCTCACCGATCTCACCTCCCAGCG
This sequence comes from Cyanobium sp., assembly GCA_044345855.1. Classification (GTDB taxonomy): domain Bacteria; phylum Cyanobacteriota; class Cyanobacteriia; order PCC-6307; family Cyanobiaceae; genus Cyanobium. The sequence goes on from JBIJAG010000045.1 coordinate 18,749, forward strand.
GGACCTGGAGGAGCGGAGCCGTGATCTGGAGGCCGTGTTCGAGGCGGTGTTCAACACCGGCCGCTGGGGGGTGGCCCTGTTTGACGATCAAGGCCGCCTGGAGATGGCCAATCGGCGCTTCTGTGACCTGGTGGAGCGGGATCCGGGCGGGATCGCGGGACTGGCCTGCACGGAGTTGGAGGCAGATGCCTCCGACGGTCTCTGCGCCGCCCTGCGGGAGGTGCTGGTGGTCGGCGCGGCGGGAGGCATTGTGCGCTCCCTGGAGCTGCGCAGCGCCCAAGGAAGGCTGCTGCCGGTGGTGGCTGAGATTCGGTCGGTGGCGCGGGAAGCGGCTTCGGCCCGGGCCCTGCTGCTGGTTCAGGCCGAGGGCTCCACCGTGCCGCAGATCCGGTCCCAGAAGGTGAAATAGAGCCCGTAGTTGCGGCCCGGTCGCAGGTGATGCAGGCCATGGTGGGTCGGGCCAATCAGCCACCGACCCAGCCACTCGCTTCGGGGCGCCCCGCTCTGCTGGACCGGATCGAGATGGTTCACAACCGCCCAAGCGCTCATCGTGAGCAGTAGGGCCAACAAGGTGGCGCTCTGCAGGGGGATCAGGAACACCACGCCCACCAGGAAGCCAGCCTGCAGTAGGCCTTCGCCTGCATCGAAGGCGAAGGCGGTCCAGCCGGTGGGGTGGCGGCTGTGGTGATGGCCCTGGTGCAGCCAGCGGTAACAGAGGCGATGGTGCATCAGGCGATGCAGGCCGTAGAAGAGGGTGTCCTGAAGCAGCAACACCGCCACGAACTCCAGCGGTGCCAGCCACCAGGGGGAGCCAGGTTCATGGATCAGCCGGGTGAGTCCCAGCCCATCAGCCTGGATCACCACGGCACCGCCGAGGGCGAAGATCCAGCTCGATCCGAGCGAGAGGGCGATGTCGTGGCCGCTGGGCCTCTGGGTCCGTTGCGTCGGCGCTGGTTCGGTGGAGGACCTGGCCCCGGGCAGCATCCTCGCCAGAGGAGGGATCAAGGCGATGAGCACCAGGGTCCGTGCCAAGAGGATCGCCTCAAGGCCCAGCGTGAGTGAAAGCAGCGGCCGAAGCATCATCACGGAACCCTTGACCGATTATGGAGGCAACAAGCCCTCCTGGCAGTGCTGCCGCCGATCCGCGGCAGCACATGCCAAGGTTTGGCGAGCCGCCGCCGCTGTGGGGACCGTCGCGCGTCATACCGCCTAGCCCGAGCCACGAACCGCCGCGAAGCTTTCCGGGACTGCGGCACTCCCGCTGCTGATCGTTCTGCCTGGCGCCACTCTCCATACAGTTGATTCATCACCCTGCGCCGCGGAGCACCATGCCAGGCGCTCGCCGCTACTCCCTTCGTGATCTCAGCACGAGGGATTACTGCCTCTATCGCGTGATCTGCATGGAGTTGGAGAATCTCGAGCATGAGATTCAAATCGAAGGCACGATCGGTTTGGATCTGCCGGCCCTCTCCACCGCGATCCAGGATCGGCGTCTGCTGGTGGAGTGGTTGCGGGAACTCCTGTTCCCGCCGGCCTCGCTTTACAACGACTGCGGGATCAACGAAGAGGTTGAGGAACTAATTCTGCGCGAAACCTGCTGAACGCCAGGCCCGATCACGCGGCGGCGCCTCTGGCACGCCGGGCCGCTGGGCTGGGATCAGCCGTCGAGCACATCGGCGTGAAGGAGATCCATGGCGGCGAGCACGGGGGCGGTGACGGCCTCGGGCAGATCCAGGGTGGTGGCGAGGTTGGTGAGGATGTTGCGCTCGTCGTCCTGGAGGGGCCCATCGGAGCGCATGATCTCGGCAGCCACCGCGTAGGCCGTGGCCCGTTGGCGGGGGTTGAGTTGCTCGGCGGCCTCCACCATCAGATGCTGGGGACCGACCTGGCGTAGTTCGCCCAGCAGGGAATCCATCAGGGACACCATGGCCTTCTGGCCGTAGTGCTGGTAGGGCTTGCGGTAATCGAGGGAGTGGCGCAGGGCCCGGGAGCCGGCCATGGTGAGCACCCCATCCCAGGACACGGCCGCCAGGGCGATGGCGGCGAAGGCGGTGGCGGAATCCATGCTCAGGTTGCTGGCGGGTTGGGCGGCCCCAGTCGGGGAGGCGCCGGTGGAGGTGGCAGGGTTGAAGGGGAGGGTGCTGACCATGGTGTTCGGAATGGCGTTCGGAATGGCGTTGGGAAGCGCGTTGGTAAGGGCCGAGGCCGCAGAACGGCCAATGGAAGCCAGCATTGACCTGACCTTGCTCCTCCCGTGGTAGCGATCCCGACCGGCCCGGAGGTTTGAGGATTGCTACCTAGATGTCGGCTGGCGTCGGGACTGCGGACCGATCCAACTCCTTCGGAGAAGCCTTGCGGCTACGGGGAGCAGGAATCGCGCTCCACGAGCCCCCAGACACTGCCAAGCTCCTGCAATGGCAGGGCATCGACGCCGTTGCCGAGGGGAAAACGGTGGGGGGCGCGGCAGAGCCGGGCCAGGGCAGACACGCTGTTTGCCGGCAACAGCGCGGCCACGTGGTGGAGGCGTGCCGCATCGGCCGGCCGGGGCAGTTCGCTCCATTTCGCATCGCCAAGCCAGAAGCGGCCGCCGCGCTCCAGCAGCACATCCACCTCTCTGCTGCGGTCGCGCCAGAAGTGCAGACGCCCCGGTTGGCGGCTGGCGGCCAGCAGGCGGCGCACTTCGGCCAGCACCAGGGTTTCCCACAGGCCACCCAGCAGGGGGGAACGCAGCAGATCGGCCTCCGATCCCAGTCCTAGCAGCCAGGCCATCAGGCCCGTATCGGTGAGATAGAGATTGGGGCTTTTGGTGAGCCGGCGCGTGCCGTTGACGAACCAGGGCTCCAGCAAGTGCACCAGGCCGCCGCGCTCCAGCAGCGACAGCCAGATGCCGGCTGTGGATCCGCTGATGCCCACGTCGCGGGCGAGCTCCGCCCTGTTGAGCAGCTGGGCGGAGCGCAGCGCCACGGCCCGCACGAAGCGCTCGAAATCGAGCAGGTGGTTTACCTGCAGCTGGCTGCGCAGGTCGCGCTTCAGGTAGGTGGCCACATAGGAGGCGTAATAGTCGGCAGGGTCGATCTCCCGGTTGGCGTAAAGCTCCGGAAATCCACCGCGCAACAGCAGCTCAGAAGCCCCCAAATCCGGAAGCACGGCTCTGATTTCCGCCACGGCCAGGCCTTCGAGCTGCAGCACCGCCGCCCTGCCGGCTACTGCGGCGCCGGATGGCGGGCCAGGAAGCCCTGCGGATCGCCCTCGGCCAGGGCTGCTGCGCTGGGCAGATCCAGCGTGACTAATAAGTGGTGGTCGGGAAACAGCCGGCGGGTGAGGGCCGACTTGCCGGTCTGCCGCGCGCCCGTAAGCACCACCACCGGACGGGTGGCTGCCAGCTGCCGCAGCCGCGGCTCCACCAGGCGCGGGATCCACATGGGCCGATCCTAGGCAGCGATCCTGCCAATGGTTTGATGGTGTCGTGCCAATGGTGCGATGGCATCGCAAGATTGGGTGGGATCTCGTCATACCCGAGCTTGAGCTCCGTGCGGGGGGGCTCAGTGACTTGCCTGGTGCTTCCATTGGCGATGAGCAGCGCCACGATCGATCGGCTGTTGGCACCGATCCGCAAGGCCAGCACTGTCAACAACTGGCGGCGGCCGCCGCGGGCCTACAGCGCCGTCAGGCGGCGGGTGCCGGTACGCACGTTCAAGGCCGCCCTGAAGGGCGCCGCAACGGAACGGGTTCTGGCGGCGGCAAACGCACCCGGCCCGACCCATTCGAGCCGGATGTGGAGCGAATCGTGCAATGGCTCCAAGCCGAGCCTCAGTGCAACGCAAAGACATTGCTGGGGCGGCTGATCGAGCTGAACCCACAGCGCTACGGCGAGCACCACCTGCGCACCCTGCAGAGGCGCCTGCGCGGTTACCGGCTGCAGTGGAGTAGATCGAGCGGGAGATGGCCGCTGCGGCAGCAGCCCCAAGCCCAGGGATGCACAGGAACAGAACCGAGGAGACGCCTGAGGTGGTCTGGCTTTTCTGGACAGCCCCCATCGTTAACCTCTGAGGCGGGGCACCGCCCCTGAAAGGGGCTCCCACCGATGAGCAAGCGCCGCACCCACAGTCCCGAGTTCAAGGCCAGGGTCGCCATGGAGGCGATCAGTGGCCGCAAGACGATCCAGGAAATCGCCGCCGACCATGCCATCCATCCAATCCAGGTGAGCCAGTGGAAGCGGCAGCTGCTCGATGGAGCCAGCGAGCTGTTCATCAGGGGTAAGCAGACTAAGGGCAAGGACGAGGGGCAGGCCAAGGAGGCTGAGCTGTTCCAGCAGATCGGCCGGCTCCAGATGGAGCTGGAGTGGCTCAAAAAAAAGTCTCAGCTGCTCTGATGCCCGTGAACTGCGCAAGCTGGTCGATCACGACCACCCCGATCTCAGCGTCAGCCGCCAATGCGTACTGCTGGGTCTGGCTCGATCCACGCTGTACTACCGGCCCATACCGGTGCGGGAATCGACACTGCGGATCATGGCCAGAATCGATGCTCTCTACCTGGAAGATCCCTGCAGCGGCAGCCGCCAGATGGTGGACTACCTGGCCAGAGATGGGATCCCGATCAGCCGTGACCGAGTGCGAAACCTCATGCAGCGCATGGGTTTACGGGCGATCTACCAGAAACCGCGCACCACGGTCCCTGGTCATCCATCCGTGCGATTCACCTGCCTGGTGGATCTCAGCATGGTCACGGCAGTGGATCAGGTGTGGGCCACCGATATCACCTACATCCCGATGCGGAAAGGTTTCCTTTACCTGGTGGCGATTGTTGATCTCTTCTCCAGGAATATACTCGGCTGGAAGCTCTCAAACAGCCTTGACACGGAGTTTTGTTTGGATGCCCTTGATATGGCGTTGGAGGGCGGCCGCAAGCCAGGGATCTTCCACTCCGATCAAGGATGTCAGTTCACCTCATCCGCCTTCGTGGCCAGACTGCAGGACGAGAAGATCAAGATCAGCTGGTCAGGTAGGAAGCGCTGCTACGACAACATCCTCGTTGAACGGCTGTGGCGCACAGTCAAGTACGAGGAGGTCTACCTGCGTGCCTACAGCGATGGCTGGGAAGCTGAGATTAGCCTCGCCCGCTTCCTATGGAGGTACTGCCATGTAAGGCCCCACAGCTCCCTGGGAGGCAGAACTCCCCATGAGGTCTATACTGAGACCGAACCCTGTTCCTCCCGCTCGGGGTTAACGATGTCAGGGGCCAGAACTGTCCAATAAAAGGCACCCACCTCAATTAGCCCCTACATAAGCCTGGAAGGCCTCATCGATTTTCAGTAGGCCTAACTTATAAAAACTTGTTATGTTCTTACCATATTGCTGTCTATGGAGTATGGATAGCATATTCACGGCAAGGGCGGGCGCTTGTATGTAACCTTTCCAGTTAGCGGGTTAAAATCAATGCCTACGAGATCGGAGTTGCAACCACTTTGGGTCCCAGATGCTCTAATCTTGTTTCTTTTTTTATGAACACGCGAATCAAGAGGCGTTATGGGAAATACATTATCTGCAATATCGATTAGGGCTTGTTCTATTTGAGTAATCTTGAATCCCTTCTTCTGCTTGGCTTGGTCAATTCCTATCTTGAAAACATCAGTTATAAAGTCGCCTTCTTCAGCCAGCTTCCGTGCATGTGCACCAAGCCTTATATTAAATGGATTCTTTGTTTTTCCGACATAGTATTGACCCTTATTTGTCACATAGACATAAATTCCTCCCAGGGCCTCAGCGCCCGGTCCGATAATATAGTCTCCTGCGGCTTTTATAGTAAGGTCCTCTAGTTGGTTCTCTAGTTGGTCTTTTGCTTGATTCAAAGCAATGTCTCTTATGCAACTCAAAAAAGCTCCACGGATAATCTTAAGACGATTCACTACTCCATACTCCGAAAAGGAAGCACCTGAAAGTCCACTTGGATCAACATAGTTAACCGGGTTACTGCCTACATAGAGATAATCATTCTGAGTCATTGGTAAGAAAACAAAACCAGGAAAGGGATCTGAAGAAACAAAGCGTCCCGTAGATGAATCATAATATCTTGCTCGCAAATATAGTAAGTTAAGGGAATCTTCATATTGCTCACCAGCATAAAGAAACTCATTTTTAAGGTTTCCGAATAGACTTTCGGGATTGCCAAATGCATCATAAATGTATGACGCCATTTTCTCGCCTCTGCTATCAACCAAAGCGGACGTACTACCCAGTCCATCTGTTAAATAGTATTGAGTTTGATCGCCTGATTGACTAGATATGCGCTGAAGGCCAAAGGAATATGCTGTGCTTGTGCTATTGATATCACTGGGATGATATTCTTCAAGTACTTGGGGAAAAGACTGAAAGTTATCGTCTATTAAGTATTTAGTCTCAACCCCATCGCGTGTGGCCGAAACACGAACTCCTTTGCTGTTATATTTGTATGAAACTTGAGTAGAAAGACCATCATTTTGACTTTCAGCCTCGATCAATTGATTTTTGGCATTCCAATGCTAACTGGCTGAAAGGAGACCGTCTTGATTCTTGAAGAGAAGATTTCCATTATTATCATATCCGTAATGTGTTGTACTTGCCCCCGTTGATTCACTTAGCAGTTGATCATTAGCATTATACTTATACAAAGTATGTCCTTGAGCCAAGCTATCACGAGAAACTCGATTTCCTACAGAATCATACTGGTAGGAGATCACATCCACGGGATTACCGGAAAGTAGCGACTTCTCTTGAGTTAATCGATTCAAAGAATCATATTGATATTCAAAATTCCAATCATTAAACTGAGCAGAAGTTCGATTTCCAGCAGAATTGATAGAATATCTTTGATCATTGATGAGGCTTTCACCATTGCTGGCTGTTATTCGAATCATCCGATTCATGTCGTCATACTGGCGAGTCTCCAGGACAGTATTGGGATACAGTGTTTTCAACAGATTTCCAGCTGCATCATATTGATAGGTTGTTATATTCCCTTCCGGATTGGCGACAGATACCAATTGACTAAGTGCATCATAGGTATATTTTGATATGCCGCTGTGTGTTTGAACTGTTGAGATATTTCCCAAAAGATCATACTCGTAACTAATTGGTGCCTGGCGGGTGTCAGCCGACATCGAATACTGAGCCAGCGCCGACACCAAAAGTGAGCCACCCGGAAGCGATGGGGGAGCCGTTGCCGGCCGCGTCAGCGGCGGGTAACGGCTCGGTATTTCAACGGTCATCGGC
>JBIJAG010000046.1:0-25922 GCA_044345855.1 Cyanobium sp.
TGCCGCTGCGCCGAGCCCTGGGGGAGCTGCAGGAAAAAGTGATCAGTCGCCTGATGGGACTGCTGCTCAGTGCCATCGGGGTGCAGATGCTGGTGGGCGGCCTGAAGGGCTGCTTCCCCGTTCTCGGGACAGGTTGAACGGCAAGAGCCAAGATCAGGAGTTTGACGGGTTGTGAGTGCGGATGGAGCGGGCGGTCAACATCAGTTGCGGGCGCGGAAGGTGGCCACGACGGTCTCGTCGCGGAGGAGCTCCAGCCGGGAGCCGTGCACGTGGAAGCGGTTCACCGTGCGCAGTGTGCCGGCGAAGCGGTCCTCCAGTGCCATCAGCTCGGGTGGCCCGGCCATCCGCGTGCTCACCAGGTCGCCGATGACCAGCTGGTCACGCACCAGCGCGACCGAGCCGTTGAGGCGATTGATGCCACCGAAGATGGAGAGCCGGCCAGCGGCCGCCCGGAGGGTGGGGGGCCTGGCGGTGCTGACAGGCTGGCCCAGGAGGGAAACGAGGGTCCACTCCCTGCCGGCGGCCTGGTTCACATCGTCCATGTCGCAGGAATGGGCCGTCCACCGGTAGGTCTGTGTGGAGGGAGCCGCGGCGATGGGCCTGAGTCCGCCGGGTGGCTGGGGATAGATGGTGACTCCCTCCTTGATCGTCTCCGCCACCTTGATGTCCTTGATCGCCTTGGGAGCCACCTGGAGCGGATCCCGATCGAGGATCACGAGATCGGCCAGCTTGCCCACTTCGAGTGTGCCCTTATTCTCCTGCTCGCCATACTGCTCCGCCGCAACGCGGTTCACCGCCGACCAGAGCATGAACAGTTGATCGAGCGGCGCCACCACGAAATCGGTGTGGTTCGTGGGGCGAAGACCGGCATCAATGGCATCGCGCATCGGGCTGATGAAGCTGGCCTGCTGGCGGCCGCGGTTGGCGATGTGGGCATCAGCGAAGTAATAGGTGTGCAGGGTGTAGAAGGACGGACGAATGCCGTACTTCACAAAGCTGGGGATCTGGTCCTTGCGCAGGAACTGGGTGTGGATTGTGGTCACATTCCAGGGCCGCGAGACGTCGCCCTTGCGGACGGACTCGTAAGCCTTCAGGAACATGTCGATCGCGGCATCGCCGTTGGTATGGGCGAGCAGGGGCACGCCCAGGCCATACACCTTGCTCACCGCCTTGTCGACGAGGTCCTGGGGAAAGGTGGGTTCACCCCGCCAGTTCTTCTCGCCCGCCGGGCCGCCCGTGAGGTACGGGGTGGTGAAGAAGGCGGTGCGACCCTGGGGGGAGCCATCGATCGTGATCTTCACCCCGCCGATCTTGAAGCGGTTGTTGTAACGGCCCCACTGGCTCACCGGGATCAAGGCCTGCACCTTGTCGAGGTCGGTGATGAAGGGATAGGTCACCACGTCGATCAGGTTGGCTCCGGCATCGGAGGCCCGCTTGATCGTCGCGATCTGGGGCAGGTGGCTGGCCCCCTCCTGGGCGGTGGTGATGCCGGTCTGGGCGTAGAGCATCTGGCCCGCCCGGCTCCAGTCCACCTCCTGCTGGGCCGTGATCGCTTCGCTCTGCTCGACCACCGGCAGGAAGGCCGTTTCCATAATCAGGCCCCAGGGCTCCTGGCTGCCGGGCTTGCGCACGATCACGCCTCCCGCCGGGGTGGGGGTGGAAGCGCTGATGCCGTACTTCTTCAGGGCGAGGCTGTTCAGCACCGCGCCATGCATCGAGACATGATCGATTCGCACTGGGTTGCCTGGAAACGCCTCATCGAGGTCGCCTCGGTTGAGCAGACGGCCACCGGGCATCACCGTGTCGTCGTAGCCGTAGCCGATCAGCAGTTCGCCCTTCTTCAGTTGTCGCTCGGAGGCGCACGTCTTCAGGGCGGCGAGGATGCTCGGCACATCCTTCCCGGGGCCGGCGGGAGGCGCGTAAAGCTTGCACTGGTTGGCCACCAGCAGGGAGTTGATGTAATGGCTGTGGCCATCGATGAATCCGGGCAGCAGGGCCTTGCCCTGGAGGTCGATGATCCGTGTGCTCGCCGTCCTGAGCGCCAGTCCCCGCTCCCGGGGCCCGGTGAATACGATCCGGCCGTTCTCCACGCCCAGCGCCTCGACATAGCTCGGACGCTCCCCGACCATGGTGAGAATTGAACCGTTGATGTAAAGGCGCTCCAGGGCCCAGGCTGGCAGCGGCAGAAGCGCCACCAGGCCCGCGGTGAGGGCCGCTGCGGCGAGCGGAATCGCTTTCATGGGGGCGTGGAACGTCACGGCATTGCCGTTATCGAAGCGACAGTGACTGACGCGGCGCTGAATTCGATCGGTTGTTTTCCGAATGCCACTCCCCCCGGTGGTAGGGCCGTGGCACCGCCTCTGAGGGGAGCGCCACAAGGGACAGGACACCCCCGTGAGCGTTCATCCCTGATGGGCTACCCCCCTGCCCCTGCTCGATCTCGATGGGGAGGTGCAGCAAGTGGAACCTGCTGCCAAACGGCAGCGTTGGCATTGCCATATGGCAACGACTGTTTCTGCATCGCTTTCCGGCCTCGGAGGGCCTGCCAGGGTTCTTGAGCTGGAGGGCGATCGCCCGGCGGATCTGGTCGCAGCTGTCCGCGATGGTCTGCCGTTCACGGCCCTGGAAGCCATCGCCAGCCCACTGGATCTTCCCTCCGCGGAAATCGGGGTGCTCTGCGGGTTCCCTCCGTCGTCGTTTCCGTGGAAAGGAACGTTCTGCTCAATCCACGCCACCCAGACATGGCCAGGGTGCGCATCGGCGGCAACGAGGCTTTTCGCTTCGGGTGGAGCCTTCCAACACCAGGCAGGCCAGGCCGCGAGGCCCCCTGCCTCGCTCTCCAGTGATGAAGCATTACTGGAGACATTGGCTAGGGTGGGCGTCCAGCCGCCCTCATGGGCTCGCCCCCGTCGTGTACTCGGCTGCGAGGGCGTGCATCCCACACACCAACACTGATTCATAAATCCATTCATGCAACCAACGCGCACCCTCAGCTTGGCCCTGGTCCTGGCTCTGCTGGCATCCACGCCTCATGCCCTGGCCTGTGGCGGCGGCGGGTCAGGCAGCTATCGCAAACCAGCCCGACCTGGCCAGCATCAACACAGCTCGGCGGCGCAATCCCCCGAGACAGGATCCACGACTCCCCAGGGCGCTCGCAAGTAGGAGCGTTGCGGAAGTGTGGCTGACATTTTGAACAGACGAGCGCCCGATCAGAAGCTGAAGCTCGTCTTCACCAGGCCGCCGAACTGGCTGAAGCTTTCGCCGGAAGGTGTCACCTGGCCGAGGGGGCGACTGAGATAGATGAGAGCCGGTGTGATCGAGATGTTGTCGGTCACTTGGATCTTGTACCACCACTCCCACACATAGTTGCCGTCGTTCGGAGTTACGCCGCCGCTGAGCGCTGTAGCAAAGACGGGTTGGGCCACAGCAAAGCCGAAGTCATTTCCCTTCTGGAACACATCGGTCCACTGCAGACCCACCATCCAGGACTGACTGGTGCTGAGGCTGCCGCGGGGCTGGGGCGTGCTGGTGGTGGTGGTGTTGATGCCCCATCCCAGGCTCAGAGAAGGCAGCCAACCGCTGCGGAGCGGTTGCCAGAAGGCGCTCAGGCCCCAGGCACTGGTGGCGGCATCGATGTTGTGATCGATGCCGCTGTGCGTGAACGGGGTGGTTCCCGGAACGAACTGGGTCTCTGGTTGCACGTGAGTCCAGATCGCAGCCAGGCCCCATTGCTCCTGCTGATAGCCCAGCTGAACACTGCCGGTTGCGCCGGAATTCCTGTTGCCAAGTCCACCACCACCGTCCTCTGCCGAAACACTTGGATTGCCGCTGTCGCCATTGGCGGCCACGTAATTGGTACTGAGGCTGAAGCCGTTGCCCTGCCACCACAACCCTGCACCAGCGCCGAGATTCTTGCTGTAGGCCGCCGGCGCCCCATTCACCGTCATCACGTTGAGGATGGTGTCAGAGGGATAGACACTGGGCCACAGCGCCAGCATGTCTTCTTGCCCCACGCGGGCACCCAGGGTGGCCGTGAAGCCGCTGCCGATGGGCCATTGGTAGAAGAGCTTGTCGATGCCAACAACATTGGGCCCGGCATCTTCTTCAAAGGCCACTTCCAGGGTTGAGAGCGCCAGAGAATGGGGCTCACCGCCAAACACGCTGCGCCCGAAATTGCCGGCCCGCAGTTTGGTGCGTAACAGATCCTTGCCGTTAAAGCTGGTGTCGAACGTCAGCTGCAGGTCGTAGTTGAAGGTTGTGCCATTGGGCAGAGGTACGGGTGTCCGTTGGCGACCGCTGAATTCATTCGGTGCCCGATGGACCGTGTTCGCCGCCGTGTTGACAGCCGAACCCGAGAAGACATTGGCTCCCACCACAAAGGTGGCCAGACCGGAGAGTTTGGTGGTGGTGGAGAACTGGTTGGCTTCCAGCTCACCCACACGGGCCTCGAGGCCATCGACGCGGCCACGCAGCACGGCGAGTTCCTTCTGGAACTCCTTCATCAGCCGCTTGAGCTCGTCGGTGGTCTCGGTGACGCGATCGAGGCAGGCGTTCAGCAGGGCAGCCGCCTCAAAGCGGGTCATCGCCTGGCCGCCCTTGAAGGTGCCGTTGGGATAACCAGCCACGCAGCCGTAGCGATCCACCAGGTTGGAGAGGGCCTGGTAGGCCCAGTCGGTGGGCTTGACATCAGAGAACTGGGTGATGCTGGTGACCTGCTCCTGGCTGGCGTATCGGTTCACACCCTCCAGGTCGAGGTTGGCGGCGTGGGACGCCAGCGGAGCCGCCAGACCGAGAACGATGAACGTGGAACGCAGAGGGAGCATGAAACAGAGTCTCCAGAGCACCACCGGGCCGGCGGCTTGCACGAGATGATCATCCACGTCTCCACCAAGTGGCGAGCACTGGAGACCATGGTCAGGATTTAGACACCACAGCCAGGGGCCATCGCCATTCGGGTGGGCGGCAGCTGGATCATCCCCTCCTCGCTGCTGATGCTCGGCTGGCTGGTCGGCCATCCGCAGGAATGCCCCGCAGCTCTCTGCGGCGGCGTGGCGGCCCTGGGGCCGATCGGCCTGCTGGTGCCCTGAGCCGGCATCGGGCTGCAGCGGTGCCGGTGGGTGAGCGTCAGGATGTTGGTCCTGCTGATCTAATCGCCTGGCGCCTTTGCCCACACCACTTCAGATCCGCCCCTTTGAGCCGGCCGACTGGCCGGGGCTGTGGGCGCTGCTGGAGCCGGTGTTCCGCGCCGGGGAGACCTTCCCGCACGACCCGGCCATCACCGAGGCCGAAGCCCAGTTGGCCTGGGTGGAGCAGAGCCAGGCGGTGATGGTGGCTGTGGATGCCACCTGCGCGCTGGTGGGCACCTATTACCTGAGGCCCAACTCCCTCGCTCTCGGCGCCCATGTGGCCAACGCTGGCTATGTGGTGGCCAAGCACTGCCGCCGCCAGGGGATCGGCAGCCGTCTCTGTCAGCACTCCCTGCAGGCGGCGCGGCGGCTGGGGTTCCGGGCGATGCAGTTCAACCTGGTGGTGAGCACCAACAGCGCCGGCCTCCGCTGCTGGCAGCGCAACGGCTTTCAGCTCGTCGGCACCCTGCCGGAGGCATTCCGCCACAAGCAGTTGGGCTATGTCGATGCGCTGGTGATGATTCAGCCGCTCTTGTGAATCAAATGGGCCTATGTCATCCCATCGAAGCGACCGGCCGCAGCGCTGGCTGCTCAGGCCACGAACCGCCCATACAGCCAGCGCACGAAGCCACCCACCACCGGCACCGGTTCGAAGGTGGGACCCACGAAGTCGAAGTAGTCGCGGTGGTCGCTGATCTTGCCTTCGCCGTTGAACAGCAGGCGGCTGGTGCCTGGGTAGATGAACTCGATGCCCTTGATCTTTAGGCCCATCCGCCATTCGATGAAGGCGGTGTTGGCCTCGATCGCCACCGCACCGGGTTCGAGAAACACGTCGTCGCAGCGCTTGAGCAGGCCCTCCTGGGCTTCGAGGTAGGCCGTGAGGCCCTGGCGTTCCTGGGTGGGGTCCTGGAAATGCACATCATCCGCATAGAGCGCGCGCCATTGCTCGGCGGTGGGGGCCGGAGCGCCGTAGGGCTTGGTGAACAGGGCCCGCAGGCTGGCGGCATCCATGGCTGGGCGACAAATGGGGGGAGCTCCATTTCATCGGAACCGGGGGCTGTCCGTGGCTCAGCTGCCTGGCGCAGCGGCTTGGTCCTGCGAGTCGATGAGCCGACGGGCATGGTTGATGGCCTCGGTGCCTGGCATCGGTGCTGGGAGCGGTGCGTTGCCTCCAGCGCTGCCTTGGCTGGATCTGCGGTTGAATCGCCGGGTCGTCGGCCGGCCGCCATGCCCCCCCTGCAGCTCACCACGGAGGCCGGCTGCGGTCTGGCGATCGGCCGCTATCCCCGCTTCCGTTACAACGCCCGCGGCGGCGGCGGCTCCGGCCAGTTGGAGGCGCCGGATGGCGAGGGCTGGCGGCCGCTGGCCTTCGCGCCAGAGGGCCTCACCATCCCGGCGTTGACCTGGCGCACCACCCGGGTGCTGGGGCTGCCCCTGCCGCCGGGGCTCTCGATCAGCATCGCGCCGCAGCGGTTGGAGGGGCGCTGGCAGCAGGACAGCGGCGCGGTGCAGCTGGAGTTTCTGGCGCGGTTCGTGTTTGCGGTTGCAGGCCTTTATCAGGCTCCGGATCTGATCGTGCGCACCCAGCTGGGCACCGGTGAGGCGCGGGGGCAGCGCCACAGCGCCGTGGGTGTGCCGCTCGATCAGGACGGGCGTGGGGTGCTGGTGGGGGTGGCCGTGGTGGAGCCCACCGGTGAGGCCTGGCTGGATCGCTTTCTGGGGCTGCCCGATGAAGCGTTGGCGGTGTTGCGCTGCCGGCTGTTGGTGGGGTGAGAGCCTCGGTGCTCGTGGGGCGGTCCGGAACAGCGGGGGGGAATGTTCTGCTCGACAACGCCCTCCGCTACAACCCCTAGGCGGGCCGGATCAGCGTGCGGGCTGAGCGACGCGGACCCTTGGGGCATGGCGCCGTGGCGGATACGGGCCTAGGCCTGGCACCCTCTCACGCATCTGCCGCGCCCACGGCACCACCGCTTCGTTAGCCAACCTGCATCATCTGGTGCTAGAGCAAGTGATCGCTTTGCGGAGGGTTTTTCGTTCACGGATGATTGATGTTGGGATATTTGCAATGGATTGTCATTGTTCCACGTCAATGTCTCGGCCATTCTGAGATCCGTTGTAAAACAAGAATTCCAGTGGCAATGGTCGCGATCAATCCCAGATATGGAAACGTCCCTTGCCTGTGTCTTAAGCTTTTGATGGGTTTGCTTGCTGTAAGGACCGCTAGCATTATCTCTTGATTGCTTTTCAGTCTTCTTCGATCGCGCGATGTCAGGCCTGGGATCCATCGCCGATCAGAGCGCTTCCGTGCCTGAGGAGTCAGCCGTGGACCGAGAGGCCAGCCGGCAGCACAGCCTCGACATGCTGTCTGTGCTAGACAGCGGCCCGGAGGCCTCCTTCGATGGCCTGGTGCATGCCGCTGCGGCCATCTGCGGCACGCCGATCGCCCTGATCAGCCTGATCGACCACGATCGCCAGTGGTTCAAGGCCAATGTGGGCTTGGAGGGGGTGAGCGAGACCCCCCGGGCCATCTCCTTCTGCGCCCACGCCATCGAGCAGGCCGATCTCTTTGTGGTGGAGGACGCCCAGCTCGATCCCCGTTTCGCCACGAATCCCATCGTCACGGGGGATCCCCACATCCGCTTTTACGCCGGTGCTCCTCTGCTCCTGAGCGATGGCTCCACCGTGGGCACCCTCTGCGTGATCGCCCGCCAGCCGCTGCGGCTCAACAACCGTCAACGCGAGGTGCTGCGCCAGCTCGGCCGCACGGCCGTGCACCTGCTGGAGGGGCGGCGTGCCCTGCTGGCGGAGGCGGAATTGCGGCAGGAGGCTGAGCGGATCAGTTCCGGCATGCCGATTGGTCTCTACGCCACCGATGGCGAGGGTGCCTGCACCTTCACGAATCCGCGCTGGCAGGAGATCTTCGGCCTCAGCCAGGAGGAGAGCCTGGGCAGCGGTTGGGCCGACACCATTCATCCGGAGGATCAAGCCGCGGTGTTTGCCGAGTGGATCCAGGCGGCAGCGGCAGCGCGGCCATTCCAGATGGGCTTCCGCGTGCTCCGCCGCGATGGCCAGGTGATCCACGTGCACTCCCAGGCCAAGGCCTTGCGCGATCCAACAGGAGCCATCACCGGTTTCCTCGGTTTCGCCCTGGATGTGACCACCGAGGTGGCGCTCCAGGCCGAGCTCCTACACCAGTCCAGCCACGACGCTCTCACCCAGTTGCTCAACCGCCGGGCCTTCGATGCCCGCCTCAGCCAATGCTTGCAGCAGCCGGCCCAGCCGGGCATGCCTGGCCACGCGCTCCTCTACATCGACCTTGACCAGTTCAAGATCATCAACGACGCCGCCGGCCATGCTGCCGGCGATCGCCTGCTGGTGCAGGTGGCCCGGTTGCTGGAGTCGTTTCGCAGCCCTGCGGCGAGCCTTGCCCGATTGGGTGGTGATGAGTTCGGGCTGTTGCTGCCCGATTGCAGTGCGGCGGAGGCCGAGGCGACGGCCGGGGGGATCATCCGGGCGCTCGAGGAGTTCCGCTTTCTGGAGGGGGAGCAACGGTTCCGCATCGGGCTGAGCATCGGTGTGGTGCCCCTGCTCGGCCAGGGCTTTGATCCCGATGCCGTGATGCAGGCCGCCGACAGCAGCTGCTTCACGGCCAAGGAGTCCGGCCGCAACCGTTGGCACACCTGGGGAGAGGGCGATGTTGACATGATCAGCCGCAACCAGGCGATGCGTTGGGTGACCCGGCTGCAGCAGGCCATCGACGACGACCGCTTCGAACTGCATGCCCAGCGGATCCTGCCGCTCGACCCTGCCGATGACGATGCCCTGCAGGTGGAACTGCTACTGCGCATCCGCGAGCCGGATGGTGCTCTGGTGATGCCGGGGACCTTCCTGCCGCCGGCTGAACGGTTTCAGCTGATCACTCGCCTCGATCACTGGGTTCTGCAGAAAACGATTGCGCTGCTCTCCGCCCAGGCTTCCCTGGCGGGGATCGGCCGGATCAGCCTGAATGTGTCGGGTCAATCGGTTGTGGATCGGAGTTTTCTGAAGGTGGTGGATGCAGCGCTGGCCAAAGCCGGCCACGCCATCACCAGGTGCCTCTGCTTTGAGATCACCGAAACCGCCGCGATCACCAACGTGCCGGCTGCCATGCACTTCATCGCCATCGTGCGTCGCCATGGCTGCACCGTGGCCCTCGATGACTTCGGCTCCGGCATGGCCTCCTTCGGCACCCTCAAGAACCTCACCGTGACCCACCTGAAGATCGACGGCCAGTTCGTGACCGGCGTGATCGACGACCCCCTCGACGACGTGGCGGTGCGCTGCTTCGTGGAGGTGGCCCAGGTGATCGGCCTGCGCACCGTGGCCGAATTCGTGGAGTCGGAGGCGGTGCTGCAGCGCCTGCGCCAGATCGGCGTGCACGACGCCCAGGGCTACCACCTGCACCGCCCCGAGCCCTTCGAGCAGCTGCTGGCCGAGGCGATGGCCAAGCGGGCAGGCTGAGCCAGCGGGTCGCATCCAGTCAGGCCTGCGACAGGCTGGTTAAGGTGCCACTCCCTCCGATCTCGTCCGATGGCCGGCTCGCGGTTGAGCGAGATCCGCATGCACGGGGTGAGATGGCTGCTCACCACCGGCTGGCTGCTGATCATCGGCTCGCTGTTCTTTGATCCGTTCACGGCCCGCTTCACCAGTCCGGAGCACCCCTGGAGCCCGCTGCGCCTACCGCTCACCTGCGTGGAGGTGCAGGGCCGCTGCCTGGTGGAAGCCCCCTACCCGCTGGGCACAACGATCTTCTGGGGTGCGGTGGTGCCCGCAGCGATCTTCATCCTGCTGGTGTTCGGCCATGAGCTCTGGCGGCGGATCTGCCCGCTCTCTTTCCTCTCCCAGATCCCCCGGGCTCTGGGCTGGCAGCGCCAGACTCAGAAGCGCAATCCCAAGAGCGGCGAGCTCCGCCCCCAGCTGGCGCGGGTACCGCCCGACTCCTGGCTGGCCAGGCACTATCCGGCACTCCAGTTCGGCTGGCTGTTTGTGGGCTTGTGCGGCCGCATCCTCTTCTTCAATGCCGATCGCCTGGTGTTGGCCGGCTGGCTGCTGTTCACGATTGCGGCGGCCGTTGTCGTGGGTTGGCTCTATGGCGGCAAGGCCTGGTGCCAGTACTTCTGCCCGATGGCACCGGTGCAGGCGATCTATTCCACACCGGGCGGTCTGCTGGGCAGTCGCGCCCACATGAGTGACACCCCGATCACCCAGTCGATGTGCCGCACCTTGGATGGCGGCGGCGAGGAGCAGAGCGCCTGCGTCGCCTGCCAGAAGCCCTGCATCGATATCGACGCGGAGCGCATGTACTGGGAACGCCTGCAGAGCCCGGCCTTCAGCTTCGAGCGCTACGGCTATGTGGGCCTGGTGGTGGGTTATTTCCTTTACTACTACCTCTATGCCGGCAACTGGGACTACTACTTCTCCGGCGCCTGGGTCCGCCAGAGCGATCAGTTGGCCCAACTGCTCAGCCCGGGGCTGTTTCTCTTCGGCCAGCCGATCCCGCTGCCGCGACTGGTGGCCGTGCCGCTGGTGCTCGGACTGTTCACCTGGCTCGGTTGGCTGGGCGGACGGGCCATCGAGGCCTGGATGCGCCGCCGGGCGCGCCGCCAGGGCTCCGAACCCGACAAGACCCTGATCCGCCATCGAGTCTTCCTGGCGGCCACCTTCCTGGTGTTTAACGTTTTCTTTATGTTCGCCGGCCGGCCGCTGTTGCTGCTGACGCCGGTCTGGGTGCAGTACCTCTTCGACATGGCTCTGGTGGCGACGAGCTCCCTGTGGCTGGTGCGCAACTGGCATCGCAGTCCGGCGCTCTACAGCCGTGAGAACCTGGCGGAGCGCTTCCGCAAGCAGCTCGCCAAGCTCAGCCTCAACCTGGGGCGCTTCCTGGAGGGCCGCAGCCTCAGCGATCTCAACCCCGACGAGTTGTACGTGCTGGCCAGGGTGCTACCCGAGTTCGGCAACGACCAGCGGCATGAGGCCTATAAAGGCGTGGTGCGCGACGCCCTGGCCGAGGGCTACGTGAACATCGCCAGCAGCCTCGACGTTCTGCGGCGGATGCGCCAGGAGCTCGGCATCTCTGACGATGAACACCGCCTCCTCCTGGAGGAACTGGGTGTCGAGGATCCATCCCTGTTGGATCCGGACCAGCGCCGCAGCCTGGAGGATCAGGTGCGCCTGAGCGGTTACCGCCGTTCGCTCGAACGGGTGCTGCGGCTGCAACAGCAGCTCGCTGGGGCGGGCACCACGGAGACGGCCCAGGACGGCGGCGGCGCCAGCGCTCAACACGAGCTGGCTGCGCTGGTGCGCCAATTCTCCATCTCTGCCGCTGAGGAAGCCGAGGCCATCGAGATCCTCGACCCCGTCAGCGGTGCGGCCCATCGCGCCGAGCTGCTTCTCGACAGGCTGGCGCCGCTGCATCTGAGCCTGCAGGCCATGGCCGCAACGGAACTGCAACACCAGCCGCTGCTCGTGTCCCTGCTCGAAGAGCGGCTGCACCATCGCGAGGAGCTTTGCCTGGAGGGGATCCTGCGCTCCCTGGCCCTGCTGCCACCCGCCTCGGATCGGGAACCCTTGCTGCACCGCCTGCACCAACTGGCCCATGACAGCCTCAAGCCGCTGCTGGCCGCGCCGCGCTGGCGCGACAGCCTGCCCCCCGACCTGCTGGCAGCGCTGCGGCGACAGCCTGCGGCGTCGGAGCGTGCCCTGCAGCAGTCCTCCCAAGCCCAGATCTTGGCGCAGCTGGAGCTGCTGGTGCAGGATCCCGAGCCCAGTGTGGCCGCCTCGGCCCTGGTGCTGTTGAGCGACCTCGATCGCCAACGGGGGCAGGCCTGCAGCGCTTGCCTTCGCGGGCCATCAACCCCTGCCTGGGTGGGCCGCACGGTGGACCAGCTGCTGGCCCAAAGTTCTCCAGCGGCGCTGGCCGATCTGCCGGATCTGGAGAAACGGGTGGTGCTGGCCACCAGCGACTTCTTCCGGCGCACCTGGGCCGACACCCTCGATCTGCTGGCGGATCAGTCCGAGATCCGTCGCTACGAGCCTGGCGCAGCCATCACCGAGGCGGGCGACACCTGCCGCGAGCTGCTGTTGCTGATCGAGGGGGCCGCCCGGGTCGAGGAGCGTGGCGACGAAGGCCTGCGGGTCAGCCGCATGCAGCCCGGCCAGGTGCTGGATGAACTGGAGGTGCTCAGCCACGGCACCACCGAGAACACGATCGTGGCGGAGACCAGCGGCACCCGCGTTCTGGCCGTGCCGGTCGACTGCTTCGACACCACGCTGGAACGTGATCCCGACTTCGCCCGCCGCGTGCTGGCCTTGGAAACGTCTCAGCTGCAACGGATCACGCGCCACTCCGCGATCTCCGCCGTGTGAGCACCGCAGCCAGGCGAGGGAGGCTCAGGACTGCCGCTTGGAGTCGCTGGTGGCCTGTTCGGACTCCAGAAGGTCTTCGGCCAGGATCAGCAGTGACATGCCCATTAGGGCCAGGGCCATGCCCTGCTGGGATTCACCAGCCAGTTCCACGGTGCGGGAGGCCTGCAGGTGTTGGGGCCAGCTCAGCCTCATCTCCGAACCAAAAGCATTCCTGATCAGGATGTTGGAAAATGCTGATAACCGCGACGCTATTCGCATTTCGCAACATGAGGGCGGGAGCCTCGCCCACGCATGTCATGGCACCGGCGTGATCCTCAGCTCCCGGAAGCCCTCGCTCTCCTTGGGCCGTTTGCCGCAGGCCGCATCGAGCCCCTCCAGCTTGCCGTCGTCGCTGAGCACCACGAGGCTGTTGCCATCGATCACCAGGGCCTCCGGGTTGAAGGGCCTCCCTCCCACCGGAGGGAAGCTGCGCAGCCGTACGGCCGGGCTCTCGAACTGGCCGCTCCAGCGGTAGAGCGCCGAAGGGGAGCCGGTTCCCTTCCGCCCTTCGGCCGGCCCCGCCACGATCAGCAGGCCGCCGTTCACCATTTCCAGGCTGCGGATGCCGAGCCCGCCCAGATCCAGCAGCACCGGATCGCCGAAGCGGGCTTTCTCCCCGGCCATCACGGCGTTGGGGTTGGTGAGCGGGGCCAGCAGGGCCTTCTTCTCCGGCAGCGGATTGCGGAAGCCGATCAGCAGAGCCCCGTTGGGGGTGGCCGCCAGCCCTTCGATGTTCAGGCCTCCCCGGGCCTTGGCGGGACGCCGGGCGGCGGCCTCCAGTTCGAAGCGGCCGTAGCGGGGATCGGCGGCCAGGTCTTCGATCAGGGTGGAGTAAGGCCGCCCCACCGGCTCCACGGTCACCGTCAGACCCTTGCCGTCAGCTCCGGCCCTCAGCCCCAGATTTGTGGCGAACAGGCGCCGGTGGTTGGGGCGGGGTTCCCCCTTCGCTTCTTTACCGGGGCCCCGGGCTTCGGCCGCCCCGTGGGAGCCGATCCAATACACCAGCGGACCGATTCGGGCCGAGGCCTCCAGGTCCAGCTCCGGGTGGCCGTCGTTCACCGGGGCTATCGCCCGCGCCGGAATCTCTCCCTGGCCCACCGCCGGTCCCTCCTGGCCGCTGCGGTAAAGCTGCAGTACCAGCGGAGCTTTGGCTTCGTTGTCGCCCACCACCCACAGGCCTGGGCCGACGCTGATGGCCGTGGAGGCATTGCAGGGGCCGCTGTGCTGCGCCACCGGCAGCCCCCCCGCCGGCTGCACCGGTGGCTTCGCTGCGGCCAGGGCGGCATGGGGCAGGCTCGCCACCACCAGGAGCGATAGAAGGGCCATCAGGGCCCGGCCCGCAGAGAAGCGGCCCCGGGCCGGCATCGCCGCGGCGGTGGATGGGGGGGTGGGGGCGCTGCTGCGGCCGGGGGCGTTCATCGGAGGCGGTGGAGCGGAATACCCTGCAGGATGGCGCCCCTGGCAAGGTCCGTCGCCGGCATCGGCCCGGCCGGTCCGCCGGCCTCGCGGGCGCTCCCGGGTCAGCCCACCATTTCCCAGCGGTTGCGTCCGCCCGCCTTGGCCCGGTAGAGGGCCGCGTCGGCACTGGCCAGCAGATCCTGAGGAGTGTTGTAGGTATCGGGAATCTGGGTGGCGATGCCGATGCTCACGCTCACCCGGCCGGTCACCACGGCTTTCGGGTGGGGGATCGCCTGGTGCTCCAGCGCCTCCTGCACCCGCTCCGCGACGGTGATCGCCCCCGGGCAATCCGTGTTTGGGAGCAGCAGCACGAATTCTTCGCCGCCGAAGCGGGCCAGCAGGTCGCCAGGGCGGCTGCAGGTGCGCTTCACCACCTCCGCGATCCGGATCAGGCAACGGTCGCCGGCCAGGTGGCCAAAACAGTCGTTGTAGGCCTTGAAGTGATCTGCATCGATCATCAGCAAGGCGATCGGTTTCTGTTCGCGGCGATGGCGCTGCCATTCCATCGCCAGCTGGTGGTCGAGCTGGTTGCGATTAGCAACGCCAGTGAGCCGGTCGGTGTGGGCCAGCACCTGCAATTCGGCGTTGGATTGCAGCAAGTCCTCCTCGGCGCGCCGACGCAGGGCGATCTCCTCCTCCAGGCGCTGGTTGGCCTCCTGGAGTTCCCGGGTCCGCTGGGCCACCTCCTCGCTCACGGCGGCGTTGCTGGCCCGCAGGCTGCGGATGCTCTCCCGCAGGCTGCTCGCCATCGTGTTGAGACTGATCGCCACGCGCTGCGTTTCCGCCACCTCTCCAGGGGGCACCTCGTGATCGAGATTCCCTTCCGCCAGAGCTTCTGAGCCCTCCACCACCTGGGTGAGGCTGGCGTTCACCCGCCGCACTGCCTGCATCCCCAGGGTTCCGGACACCCCCACCGCCCCCAGCGAGATCAGCAGATTGGTGAGGGCATCGCGGCGCAGCGGTCCTTCGAACTCCGACTCGGGCATCGTTACCACGATCCGCCAGTCGAGGCCGTAGCGATCCCGAAAGGGCTCCACCCGCACCAGCTCCCCCGTGCCGTTGAGCGGCAGACGCAGCTGATGGGGCATGTCGATCGCGCCGAGATCGCCGAAGCGGTTCACCAGCGCCCGGGCTGAATCGCGGATCGATGGGGCTTCGGCTTCGGTGGCCCGCAGCCTCACCCCCCGGCCCCCCACCACCCGGAAGGGCAGGCGATTGGAGGAATCGGCCACCAGCATGCCGTTGGATTCCACGAGATACACCTGCGAGCCCTTGCCTAGCGGCAGGCTGGCCAGGTAGTTGCTGATGTTGGACAGAAACACATCCACCTCGGCCACCCCCACCAGGCGACCGTCCCGCCGGATCGGGATGCCGGCCCCGATCGCCATCACCTCCGGGGCGTCTACCCAGTTGTAGACATTCGTCCACACGGCCTTGCCGGCCACGATGGGCTCGTTGTACCAGCCATCACCGCGGAAGTCGGCGAAGGGTTTCACGCGCTGCAGATCTCCTTTGCGGCCGATCGGATCGATGGTGTACTTCTCAAGGCGCTCGATCGAATCGGCGGCGGCCACCTCCAGGTAGGGGCGGGGATCGTCGTTGTCGGCCTGACCCACGCCGATGAAATCCCCACTGGCCAGGCCGTAGTTGAGGTACGGGGCAGCGGCGAAGGTGCGGTGCAGTTGCCAGAGATAGCGGGTGGTGGCCACCTGGTCCTGCGGATCCAGGGCTCCGCTGCGCACGGCCTGCTCCATGGTGGCAATCACCTGCTGGGGCACCTCCAGGTAGGCATGCAGGTAATCACTCACCTGACGGCTGGTGCGTTCCTGCATCGTTGCCGCCATCCGGTCGGTGGTGCTTCGCAGGTTCTGGTAGTTGAGCAGGCTGATCAGCCCGGCCGTGGCCACCATCTGCACGACCACCGGCACCACCAGGAGGCTGCGCAGTGAGGGCGCCGGCCGGCGGTTCGCCCGAAGCTGCCGCCCGCCAGGGGCATTGGCATCAGGCGCTCGCATCGGGATCAGCTGTCTTCCGAGGCCACACCCCTCACGATCCGGGAGAGCTCGCTGCGCTCATCGGTGGTAATTCGATGGGGCACGCCGCTGATGATGCGCTCGAAGTTGGAGAAGGAATCCTTGATCTCAGGTCCATTGCTGGTGATCACGAATTCGCGGATGCCCTTGTCGTGCCAGGAACCGCGCATCTTGAACACATTCAATGCCCGGGCCATCTCACCCCTGATCTCCACATACTGCAGCATCAGGATCGTGTCGGTGATGGTGGAGATATGGGAGTCGGTGATCGAATGGCTGCCCATAAACTCTTCTGAGGTGTTGGTGAAAAAGCCAGCGATCTCCTCCTGCTTGGCGTAGCCGGTTACGCCGATCACGAACTGGCGAAAGGCATTGTGACTCACCCCCCTGGCGAGGGCGGAGAGTGAATCGATCGCCATCCGTGAGGGTTTGAACTCGCTGATCTCGGTTTTGATGATCTGGAGGTGATCCTCCAGCCCGGTGGACTCCGGATAGGCGCAGATGATCTTCAGCAGACCATCCTGCTCCATCTGCTCGAAGTCGATGCCCCAGCTGGTGGCGTTGCGTAGCAGCTGGGCTCGGGATTCTTCGTAGGCGAACAGAATCGCCCGCTCCTTGCTGCGGCAGGCATCTTCGATGAACTTGCTCACCAACAGCGTCTTACCCGTGCCCGTGGCGCCGGTGGCCAGGATGATCGAATCCTTGAAGAAGCCACCGCCGCACATCTCGTCCAGCTTTGGCACACCGGAGCTGAGCCGCACGTTGGAGGATCGCTGGGTGAGCCGCATGGCGCCCAGGGGGAAGATGTTCACGCCGTGGGCGCCCATGGTGAAGGGAAACTCCCCTTTCATATGGGTGGTGCCGCGCAGCTTGAGAATCTCCACGGTGCGCCGTCGCCGTTCGCCCTCGAGCACGTTGCGGAGGATCACCACGTTGTCGCTCACGAACTCTTCCACGCCGTAGCGGGCGATCGGACCGTATTCATCGATGCGTTCTGTGGTCATCACTGTGGTGACGCCGATCTCCTTGAGCCGGGCGATCAGGCGGAAGATTTCACGGCGCACCACCGAAACGGCGTCGTATTGTTGAAAAACCGCCGTGATCGAGTCGATCGCCACCCGGCGGGCCTTGTATTTACGGATCGCATAGTTGATGCGCTCGATCAGGCCGGAAAGGTCGAAGCTGCCGGCCACATCTTGGCCGTCGGGATCGGGTGAGGCATCGAGGATGAAGAGCTTATTTTGCTCCACCATTTCCTGGAGATTCCAGCCAAAGCTGGCGGCATTGCGCAGGATGTCGAGGGGCGATTCCTCGAAGGTCACGAAGATACCCGGTTCGTTGAAATCCCGGATGCCGTTATAGATGAAGTTGAGCGAAAATACGGTTTTGCCCGTGCCGGAGGTGCCGCTGATTAGCGTCGATCGGCCGATCGGCAGACCGCCGTGGCAGATGTCATCGAAGCCCTCGATGCTGGTCGGCAGTTTCTGCACCTGCATCAGCGGTGTGGCGGGGCTGGTGAGGCTGGGGTCCTGCATCGAAGGAGCTCTCGGGAACGCGGTGGGTTGGGAATGGAGGCGGGAAGGTGAGCGGGCCTGATGCTCAGACCTGATGCTTAGAGATGGGGCGAATCGCCACCACCACCAACACCACTCCCGCTGCTGCTGATCGGTTCTGGGTCCTGCGGACCGTCGCTGAGGTCGTTGTCCTCCTCCTCGAATCCGTAGGTTTCGTCGCTGAGTTCTTCGTAGAGCAGGTCAAGGCCGATCAGCACCCGCTCGCGGTCCGAGAGGTCGCCGATGATGCGCCGCACCGGTGGTGGCAGGATCTTCGCGAGGGTTGGGGTGGCCAGGATTTTGTCTTCCTCGGCCAACTGGGGATTTTTGAGCACATCAATCACCTTGAGAGCGTAGACACCACGGAATTCCGTTTCCAGGATGTTGCGCAGGGTCTTGAGCGCCCGCATCGAGTTTGGCGTGTTGCCGGCTACATAGAGCTTGAGGATGTAGGTCTTGCGGGCGGGCATCGCGGTGGCTCCTGGGGGTGGACCTGGGGGTGTAATCAATGAAGCGGGCTGGGGGAAAGCTCGGGGCGGTGATTCAGGCGGGGTGTTCGATCGATCCCGGCACGGTCGCGCTGGTGAGGGGCGGATCGGGGGGCACGGCGCGGCGATACATCTCGCAGAGATGGGCCATGACATCCAGTAGGGCAAGGCGGTAATCCTGAAGAAAGTCGACCTTGTGGCCCTCCAGTTCGAGCTGTTTGGCGAAACCGTCGATCAGATTCATATGGATCTCCACGGTGTTCGTGATCGATAGATCGCTGAAGAAGGCGGTGTTCACAAAACTCTCAAGCGCCTGATTGGCACTGGCTGGATCGCGGAAGTAGCTGAGCAGCAGATCGCGGTAGGTGCGGGTCAGGGAGCGCAGCAGTTCCTCCCGGTCGCCCTTGGGCAGGTTGCGCAGGAAGCGGGCGGGGTCGCGTTTGTAGTAAACCCCCAGGTAGCCGAGCCGGCCCCGCAGGCGGTTGGTCAGCTTCCAGCGTTCGCCTCCTTCATTTGGGTGGGCTGCGGCCGTGCCGCCTGCCACCTCTGCCGGGCCCAGGCTGGCCGAGCTGGGTAGGCCCCGATGCAGAAAGCGTGAAACCGCCGCATCCAGGCTGTAGCTCAATTGCTCAAGCTGGTCGGGGGGCAGATGCACCTCTGCGTCGTGGAGCTCCACCTGGCCGCTCACCTCGCCGATCACGACGGCCGGCAGCAGCAGTCCCCGCTCGATCAGGGACTGGCGACTCTCTGGAGCCAGCACGCCCTGCTCCAAGAGCACCGCGTCGAAGGATTCGGGCTTCCCTTCAAGCATCTCCACCGGATCGGCCCGCGGGTCGAGCGCCTCCATCCGGTAGGAACCCTCCCGCAGCCACTGGCCACAGGCCTGGGCGAGCGCGGGGTCGCGCAGCAGCGACACGATCGTGAGCGGCTGTCCTGGCATTGCCGGAACGAAGGGAAACCCTGTTGGGTGCCTGAATCTTGACGGATGGCGGCCCGGAATGGGAAAGTCTTTGTTTGTCTTTCGATTGCCACGCGCCAGGCTGAATGGGGGCAGATCCCTGCCACCAGCCTGGCCGTGCCCTGAGTCCCATGGCTGAAACCACCACCCCCGCGGCGAGCGCCCCGAGCGACAGCGCTCCGAGCACCACCGCAGAGAGCGCCGCTCCAGCCTCCTCCTCGGCTCCGGCCGCCCCGGGTCCCTACGCGATCGTGGAGGCCTCCGGCCAGCAGTTCTGGCTGCAGCCCGACCGCTACATCGACATCGACCGGCTCCATGCCGAGGTGGACAGCACCGTGACCCTGGAAACGGTGCTGTTGGTGAAGGATGGCAGCGGCACCACCCTCGGCGCCCCTTATGTGAAGGGAGCCACGGTGGAACTGCAGGTGCTGGCCCACCGCCGCGGTCCCAAGATCCTGGTGTACAAGATGCGTCCCAAGAAGAAGACGCGGCGCAAGAATGGCCACCGCCAGGAACTCACTCGGGTGCTGGTCAAGTCGATTCAGGTGGCCGGCAAGCCCATCGCCTGATCGCCGCTCAGGCTCGATCTTTTCCATTTTCCTCTTTTTTCGCAGCACCCATGGCCCACAAGAAAGGCACAGGCTCCACCCGCAACGGCCGCGACTCCAATTCCAAGCGCCTTGGCGTCAAGCGTTTTGGCGGTGAGGTGGTGAGCGCCGGTTCGATCATCATTCGCCAGCGCGGCACCTCCGTTCTTCCCGGCGTGAATGTGGGTCGTGGCTCCGACGACACCCTCTATGCCCTGGTGGATGGCGTGGTGAATTTCGAATCGATCAAGCGCGGCCTGCGCAACCGCAAGCGGGTGAACGTGGCCGTGGGCTGAAGCCCCACCGCGGTAGCGGCCTGTGGCAGCCATCCTCTCCCCAGCCCCCGCGGAGTGTCCCACGGCACTCTGCGGTTTTTTGGTGATCGATAAACCCGCCGGTCCCACCTCCCATGGCTGCGTGGCGGCAGTGCGGCGGGCCTATGGCCTCAAGCGGGTGGGCCATGGCGGCACCCTCGATCCCGCCGTGACCGGTGTGTTGCCGATCGCCCTCGGGCCGGCCACCCGTCTGCTCCCCTACCTGCGGGGCGACAAGCTCTACCGGGCCGTGGTGCAGCTGGGCGTGCGCACCAGCAGCGATGATCTGGAGGGGGACGTGCTGGAGCGCCGCTCCCCGCCGGTTTTGGACATAGCCGCTCTCGAGAAGGCCCTCGCTGGCTTCCGCGGCGAGATCCTGCAGCGCCCGCCTGCGGTGTCGGCGGTGCATGTGGGAGGCGAGCGGGCCTATGCCCGCGCCCGGCGGGGCGAGCTGGTGGAGTTGCCGCCCCGACCCGTCACGATCCACAGCCTGCAGCTGCTCGGCTGGGACCCAGCCGAAGCGCGCCTGGAGCTAGAGGTCCGCTGTTCGGCCGGCACCTACATCCGCTCCTTGGCCCGCGACCTCGGCGAGCATCTGGGCTGCGGCGCCGCCCTGGCCCGTTTGCGCCGCACCGAAACGCTCGGCTTCGACCTCTCCACGGCCGTGGACCTGAAGCGGCTGGCCAGCGGCCCGCGGCCGCCGCTGCTGGATCCCCTGCTGGCCCTGGGCCACCTGGAGCGGCGCCAGCTGCTGGCGGAGGAACTGCCCAGTTGGCGTTGCGGGCGTGCGCTGCCGTTGCGGGCCGTGGCCCGCTCCATCGCTGAAGTGCTGGGCACGCCCGCTTGCACCTCCCCGGGCGCCGTCGAAGGGCTGAGCATGACTTCCTGCCCCACCCCCACCGAGGTCATCCGCGAAGCGAGTGCCGCTGGCCCCGCCGGCTCGGACACCCCGGAAGGCCCTGCCTACGCCATCCTCAACCCGGATGGCAGTCTGGCCGGAATCGCCCGGCTCGATCCCGCCGGGCTGTTGCGGCCCCGCCTGGTGTTCGATGCCGCCGGTTGAAGATGGCAGCCCTGCGCCACTTGGAGCCTTCCAACTCCACCACCCCGTTCCGATTTCCTCTGTTTCCCTGAATGGCCGGCCACAGCAAATGGGCCCAGATCAAGCGCACCAAGGCGGTGGTCGACGCCAAGCGAGGGGCGGTGTTCACCCGCCTCGGGCGCGAGATCACCGTGGCGGCCCGCGCCGGCGGCGATCCCGCCGGCAACTTCCAGCTCCGCACCGCGATTGAGAAGGCCAAGGCTGCCGGCGTGCCCAACGCCAACATCGAGCGGGCCATCGCCAAGGGGTCCGGCCAGGCGAGCGGGGAGGGCGATCAGTTCGAGGCGGTGCGCTACGAGGGCTACGGTGCCGGTGGAGTGGCGGTGCTGATCGAGGCCTTCACCGACAACCGCAACCGCACCGCCGCCGACCTGCGCCTGGCTTTCAGCAAGCACGGCGGCAACCTCGGCGAAACCGGCTGCGTGAGTTATCTGTTTGAGCAGCGTTCGGTGGTGCGCCTCGAAGCGGGCGACCTGCCGGAGGAGGCGCTGCTGGAGCGCCTGCTGGAGCTGGAGGAAGCCGGTGGCCCGGCGGTGGTGGGCTACACCCTCGATGGCGAAGGCGCCGATGTGCTGGCCGCCTACGCCGACCTCGAAGCCCTGCAGGACGGCCTGCGTGGTCTTGGCCTTCCGGTGGCCGGCTGGGAGCACCGCTGGATCGCCCCGCTCCCCTGCCGCTTGGACAGCGAAGACACCCTGCGCCCCTGCCTGCGCATGCTCGATGCCCTCGAAGAGCTCGACGACGTGCGCAGTGTGACCTCCAATCTCGAGGCTGATGAGGATCTTTTGATTGCGGTGATGGAGTGAGGGGCGACCGGCTAGCAAGGCCAGCGGATTTGGTAGGCGCTGCTGCGTCCGGCGCCGATCGGTTCGAGGGCTTGCTTGGCCACCAGGTCTGCCAGATCGCGCCAGGCGGTGGCCCGGCTGGCGTGGGTAAGGCCGATCGCCTTGCGCAGGCTGAGGCCGCCCGTGAAGCCTTCGGGCTCGGCATCAAGCAGGCGGTTGAGAAGTTTCTGTTGGCGGGCATTGAAGCCGCTGTGGCGGTGGTGCCACCAGAAGGCGGCCTTGCGGCGCACGGCGTCGATCACGGCCTGGTTGAGCTGGGCGGCGGCGATCAGCTGCTCCAGAAACCAGATCAGCCAGTGGGTGAGATCGAGATCGCCCCGCTGGCAATCCTCGAGCACGGCGTAGTAACCCTTCCGCTCACGCAGGATCTGGGCCGAAAGACCCAGGGCGCGGCCCGTCAGCACCTCACGGCTGGCAGGGCGAGTTGCCTGAGCCAGTAGACGGTCGCCGATCGCTCGGGCCAGGCGGCCATTGCCGTCGTCGTAGGGGTGGAGGGTGAGAAACCAGAAGTGGACCAGACCGGCGCGCAACAGGCCATCGAGATCGGCGGGTGGCTGAGCGATCCAGGCCAGAAGCTCCTCAAGCTGGGTCTCCAGATCCGTTCGAGGAGGTGCCTCGAAGTGGAGCCGCTCGCGCCCGATCGGGCCCGACAGCACCTGCATCGGGTCGTTGCCGCGCAGTTCGCCGATGAGGATGGCCCGCAGCCCATCCGGCCCGGCGGCAAACAGGCGGCGGTGCCACTGGTGCAGGGTGGCCAGAGTGAGCGGTTGATGGAGCTCGCTGGTGGCGGCCAGCAGCACATCCAGCAATCCCTCCACCTGGGCGGAGGCCTGCGCCTGGCCATCGGCCAGAGGAAGGCCAAGGCGGCGTGCAATCGAGGAGCGCACCTGGCCAGGGTCGAGCTGTTCGCCTTCGATGGCGGCGGTGCCCAGGCTTTCGCGGCCCAGCAGAGCCGACACCGCTTCCTGGGCCAGGGGTGTTTCCAGGGCACGGATCCGCTCCAGCAGTTGCTCACGGGCCTGGTGGGCCTGGTCGAGCAGGGGCTCCAAGCGCTCCGCATCCCAGCGGAACCGGGGCCAGTCGGGCTGCTGCCAGATCCAGGGTGGGGCCATTGCTTCAGGCTAATCGCTTCATGGGGTGAAGCGATTAGGGGGGTGGATTTCGCTTCACGGCGGTGGGCTCCGATGTTCAGGACGGTGAGCAGGCCGGCTCCAGATCCCCGAGCATCGCTTCCATCTGCCCCAGCACGCTGCGCAGATCTTCCGCGATTTCGGCGGCAATCACGTCGGGCTCCGGGAGGTTGTCGGAATCGAGCAGGCTCTCGTCTTTCAGCCAAAACAGATCGAGGCTGATCTTGTCGCGGGCCAGCAGGTCTTCCAGCTCGCAGCAACGCCAGCGGCCAGCCGGGGTTTGCTCGCTCCAGGTGGGCTGGCGCTGGTCGATGGCGCCGGGCTTGTCGAGGCTCACGAACTCATCGAGATCGGCGCGCTGCAACGGGTTGGTCTTGAGGGTGAAGTGCTTGCTGGTGCGCAGGTCGTAGACCCAGAGCCGCTTGGTACTGGCCTGGGCACTGCCGGCGAGGCGATCAAAGAAGAGCACGTTTGCCTTCACCCCCTGGGCGTAGGCTGGGTCTGCTCATGGGCGAGCTTGAGGAACAGCAGCACGCTGAGCTGTTCCAAGCAGTCGCCATAGGAGAGGCCGTCGTCGCGGAGCACGGTGCAGTAGCTCCAGAGCTTCTGAACGATGCGGTTGGCTTCGGTGCTCATGGGGTGGTGTTCGTCATTGATGCGCCGGCGGGCTAGGCAGCTCAAGGAACTCACAGCACACGCGAGCGAAGACAGCCGCTTGGGTTGTGATCCCTCTGCAATGAAGTATTTCTTTAACAGTTTGGGGATAGCGGGTGTTTCTGGCTTCGATTCGCCTTAAACAATCGACCATCTGAGGGCGATCGAGATGAAAGAGATCCAGCAGGAATGTGCCAGGTCTTACCGCTCTAATTCCAAACGGCTCTGTAGACAATCTGGGGAAATCATTCGTGTTCTGGGTGACGATGACACGGCATCCCCCGACGATCGCAGCTGCAAGGACATGCCTGTCTTTGGGGTCGCAGGTCAAACATTGTTCGAATCCCAACGGAACATCAACCATGGCTTCAGGGAAAGAGTTTCGCAGTTCCTCTCCCAAATGGTTTATTCGGCTGTCATCCCAGCCTTTCCGCCTCAGATTTCTTTCCAATTCCGCCAAAATCCCTTTTTACCAGTGAGGCCGATACATCCCATTCCAAGCGGCCTCAAGCAGAACGTCGCGCAGGAGGGGCCCCGAAGAGTGCGCATGTGTCTAGCAAGACAGGAAACACTCCAGAAGCCCCAACAACGCTGGTAAACAGTGAAGGCGTCACTCTCGTGTTGTTTCCCCATAATCATCGCCATAATCATCACATTCCTGATTGAGTGCGGCGATGGCATTGAGGGCTTTCCTGCTCTCGGCACGACGACGCTCACGAAGCGCTTCGACGTCAGCCAGGCGTAACTTGCGGTGCGTGCCTACTCGAACAAAGGGAATTTCATCCGCATCGAGCAATCTGTAGAGGTAAGGCCTGGAGATGTTGAGAATCTCAGCCGCTTGCTGTGTGGTGAGCAGGGTATCATCAGGAATCAAAGAGATCGCCTGACCATCCTTCAGGTGCTGAAAGACTTCCCGCAGGACCGCGTAGATCTCTACAGAAATATCCTCGGAAATGCCATCAGGCCCAATGAGCTGGAGCTGCTTGGCTGGCTCAGCATTAACAAAGAATGTGCTAAATACATGCCTGGCATACTCGGCACTTTCTAAAGTTGGCTCAAGTCTGCGCACAGAGGAGGAAACACTTCCCTCTCGTGGAGGATTCTGAGTGGCCATCATGATTCACCCCAAAGCGGGGCGCCAAAGGGTCAGGGAGCGGGCTGGGGCCCGGGGCACCAACGAGGGTGTCACGCAACTGAAATAACAGTAACGCACGGGTTACGGCAGGTGCGGGATGGTGTGCATTTCGTTGCAGCTTGCCGAGAAGCCAAGCGCCGCAGGGGTTCTCAATGATCAGGAGGGCAGGTCGGCTGGGTCTGCTCATGGGCAAGCGGAGCACGGTGCAATAGCTCCAGAGCTTCTGAACGATGCGGTTGGCTTCGGCGCTCATGGGGTGGTGGAGTTCAGGGGTGAGGCGTGATCGCCACAATGGTGATCTGCCCCTGCTGGGGGCCGTAGCACCAGAACACCCGATAGGCGCCGGGGGTGAGGTTCTGGACGTAGGACTCAAGCACCTTTTCAGCTGGGTTGAGCGGATTCAGCAGGGAGGAATAGCCATCGCGAGAGCATGGGCCGCGTGGAGATCGGGGCCTTCTACAAGGTTTCCAGCGGCGGCCTGCTCAAGGCCGCGGCGCACCGAGGCCAGGGCATCCTTGTTGCGGAACTGACGTGGACCCCAAAAACTGAACCAGCCCTTATGAGAGCTTCCCTACCCGCCAGACTTGGCCAGGAGAAGCCCCATGAAACGCAAACGCCACAACCCCGAGCAAATCATCCGCAAGCTGCGCAGTGCCGAGCAGTTGCTCAACCAAGGCCAAACAGTTGCCGATGTATGCCGAGCCCTAGAGGTTTCGGCTGCCACCTATCACCGCTGGCAGCATCTCTACGGCGGCATGAAAGCCACCGAGGCCAAACGCCTCAAGGAGCTGGAGCAGGAGAACACTCGGCTCAAGCGTTTACTCGCTGAGGCAGAGCTCGACAAGGCCATGCTCAAGGAGCTTGCCGAGGGAAACTTTTGAGCCCGGAACGTCGTCGCAGAGCTGTCGTGGTTCTGCAGGATCGATTTCGGGCTTCCCAGCGCCGTGCCTGCCGTCTGGTTGGCCAAAACTGTCAGCCGACATCGAATACTGAGCCAGCGCCGACACCAAAAGTGAGCCACCCGGAAGCGATGGGGGAGCCGTTGCCGGCCGCGTCAGCGGCGGGTAACGGCTCGGTATTTCAACGGTCATCGGCG
>JBIJAG010000015.1:0-82444 GCA_044345855.1 Cyanobium sp.
AGTCGATGCCATCGCCACGGCCGAAGCGGAAGGTGTTGTTGCCCACGCCACCCCACGAGGTGTCGTTACCTGCGCCACCGTCCAGCGTGTCGTTGCCGGCATCGCCGTTGAGTTGGTCGTTGTCGGCACGCCCCAGCAGCCAGTCGTCGTCAGCGCCGCCGGCCATTTGGTCGTCGCCAGCGCCGCCATCCAAGGTGTCCTTGCCAGCCTGCCCTTGCAGGTTGTTGGCGGCGGCATTGCCCAACACCAACTCGTCAGCCGCACTGCCTGCATGGCTGGCAGCAATGGACGCACCCATTCCGGCCGCTTCCGTGAGCAAGGGCGACCCGGCGGGCAGCGCTTCCAGAACGGACCGCAGCCGTGCCAGCCCGTCGAAGTCCACCGCCTGCAGCGTGGGGCCCGCAAACTGAACCAGTTCGATCAAGTCTTCCAGGCCGGTCTTGGCGTTGGTGCTGTAGTTGGTGGACAGCAATTGGCCCATGGCTGCGTTGTCGAAGCGCACGCCACCCGCGTCGATGACCAACTCGATGGCATCCAGGTAGGGGCGCAGCCGGGTCTGCAGCGCCAGCGCCCGATACACCGACGTGGACAACGCTTCGTAGGAGGCGTTGAACAGCGTGGCCTGGTCCTCGGTCAGGCTGATGGTGCCCAGCCGTGTCCACGGTGGGGGCACGACGCCCCCTCCGCCGCCTCCACCGCCCGTGCCGCTGCCCCCACCACCAATGGGCCCGATTTGAACGATGTCGATCAGGTAGCTGCCATTAAACGCCTGCAACACACCCAGTCGCCGAAGCAGTTCATGGCCGGCTGCGTTCAAGCGCTCGGCCGGTCTGCCATCGTGTTGCGTGTAGGCCTCGCGGTACGA
Source organism: Cyanobium sp. (assembly GCA_044345855.1). Lineage (GTDB taxonomy): Bacteria > Cyanobacteriota > Cyanobacteriia > PCC-6307 > Cyanobiaceae > Cyanobium. The sequence continues at coordinate 866 of JBIJAG010000015.1, forward strand.
CGCGGGCAGTTCCACGTCGATGTAGCTACCCTGCCCACCAGAAGGCTTCACGCCAATGCCCTGAAGGCGGAACGTGCGCGTCGTGGTGTCTTCCGTCACCAGGCTGGTGCGCACCTCTATGGGCAAGTAACGGCTGGCATACGGCACCACCCAGTCGGTGGTCTTCGCATCTGTGCGCGCCCAGGCCTGCAGCAGGCCGTCCAGCAGCGCCCGCTGCGCGTCGCGGTTGGGTGCCGCGGCCAGTTGGCTGACCTGGGCCTGCAAGCTGCCGGCCTGCGCAGTGCCCAGGCTCATGGCCTCGCGCAGGTCGCGCAGCCAACCGCTGCCGCCCATCTCGGGCGACTGGCTGGCGGCCGTGGTGTGGGGGATGACGTCGGGAAACTCCCGGTAAAACGGGTTGCTGCCCAGGTCCAGGTTGCCCGCGCTCAGGTTCACGCCGTCCACATGGGTGGTGCTGCCGTTCGTGCGGGTGACCACCGCGGTGCCGGTGATGGTGTTGCCATTGCCCAGGTCGGTGTTGACCGTGGTGGGGTTGAGCGAAATCGACACAATGCCCGCCGCGGCCAGTGACTGCAGCTCAGCGGCCTGGCTGACGCCGTCGCCGTTGAGGTCGCGCCAGACGCGCACGTTGGCAAACTGCGCGTCGCTGGCGTTGAAGACGCGGTCGCCATGGCCGGCCGAGCCAGCGGTGCCGCTGCCGGTGTCCAGGCTGCGCAGGGCCTCAAAGCCGTTGGCGGCGTTGCGCGTCACGCTGACGGGCGTGCCGTTGTGGTTGTAGGTGCTGACGGTGATCAGCGTGTCCACCCCAAACAACTCGCGGCCGGAATCGATGGTGCCGTTGCCGTTGCGGTCCAGCACCAGCCAGGCGTCGTCGGGGCGCAGCCAGCCGGTGCCCGTGCGGATGCCGTCGGCGTCGTGGTCGAAGAGGGTGGGGACGCCGTTGTGGACGACGGCGATGGTTTCGATGCCGTCGCCGTCTAGGTCGATGGCTAGGGGGTCGCGGGGGCGGGGTTGGAGGGCGCGCCGCCACCGCTCCGATACCGACATCTCAATGTAGTCGGGCGGATAGACCCGGTCAGGAAGCTCCCACCAATTTTCACCCAGGGTGCGAGCACCCTCCCAGATCCAGTCGTAAACCTTGCCTGCGATAAAGCCAGCAGCCGCCCCTGCGGCCAAGCCTGCGGCGGTGACGCCAAAGAGCGGAGCCAGCGCAGCGGTCGCAAGAGTGCCAAGTGCAATCGAACCTACTACCTTTATCGTCTCAAGTGTTGGGTCCTTAGCACGCGCCAATTGTATCGATTGATTGGCTAGGTCTGCTAGTTCTACCGCAGTCATGGCCTGTCTTTCGGTGCCTGCAACGGAACGGCCGACATCGTCGGCGATTTGCCTGCCAGCATTCTGAAATGTCTGAGGTGTTGCCTGAATGGCAATGATTCCGCGAGAGGTATAGATGTATGCAGTAGACGCGACCATTTTACTTCTCCTAGTGTCCCTTCCCGGAGATTTGCGAGCAAAGTCGATGAAGCTTCTCCAGGATGGAGTCAGCCGTGGCGGTCCAGTTGAACGGCGCCTTGGTCTTATTTTAGCACGCCACGAACTGCTCGATCTTGGCGATCAGTTCCTTGACGCTGGAGAAACTGCCCCGCCGGATCGCCCGCTGCGTGATGATCCCGAACCACCTCTCCACCTGGTTCAGCCAGGAGGCGTAGGTGGGGGTGTAGTGGACGAGGAAGCGGGGCCGCTGGGCCAGCCAGGCACGTACCTTGGCGTGTTTGTGGGTGCAGTAGTTGTCGACGATCAGATGGACGTCGAGATCCTCCGAGACGGGCTTCTCGATCTGGCGGAGGAAGCCCAGGAACTCCTGGTGCCGGTGGCGAGGCCTGCACTGAGTCAGCACCTCCCGCGTGGCCACGTCCAGGGCAGCGAACGGGGTGGTAGTGCCATGGCGGATGTGGTCGTGCGTGACCCCCTCCACGTAGCCCAGGCCCATGGGCAGCAGCGGCTGCGTCCGCTCCAGGGCTTGGATCTGCGTCTTCTCGTCGACGCAGACCACCATCGCTTTGTCTGGCGGATTCAGATAAAGGCCGACGATGTCGCGGACCTTCTCGACAAAGAAGGGATCCGTCGACAACTTGAAATGCCTCTGCCTGTGCGGCTGCACCGAGAAGGTCTGCAGCCAGAGGTGAACGGTGGTCTTGGAAATGCCAGTGCCAGCAGCGAGGGATCGTGCTGACCACTGGGTACTCCCATCGGTGGGATTGGTCTGCAGGGCCCGGTTGATCACCTCGGCCACCGCGTCGTCCTCGTAGGTGCGCGGCTGCCCTGGCCTGAGCTCGTCATGCAGGCCTTCAAGACCAACCTTCCGGTAACACTTGCGCCACTTGCCGCCGGTCATCCCCGTCAGCCCCATCCGTTTGGCGAAGGCCGTGTTGGTTTCACCGGCGCTGCAGGCCAACCCGATCTGGGCGCGCTGGACGATGGAGTGAGGCAGTGAACGGGAGCTGACGAGAGCCTGGAGCTGCTGAACCTCGTCGTCGCTGAGAACCAGCGGAGGCAACGGACGACCAAGCGCCATGGAGAACCTCCAGGACACTCCTGATTCTAGCTATTATTATCGGGACGGTACAATAGATGGCACTTTTAAAACGCAAAATTACCATACCTGTTCAGGGGGCGGGATGGTTCATCGCGAGCTGCGACGCTGCTGAACTCTTGGCTACAGCTTGATTACCGGTTGCATCTCAGGCAGAGACCGTCTGTGATGAGCACGCCTCCTGCCGGGATTCCAGAAGCGGATTGGCTGTCGTGGCCACCCGAGGCCAGACAGTTCATCCTGGCCCAGCAGCAGGAGATCGAGCAGCTCCGCAGCAAACTCACCGCCCTGGCTACCGAACTGGCCAGCCTGCGGGAGCAGATCGGCCGCAGCTCGCGCAACTCCTCCAAGCCGCCCTCCAGCGATGGGCCCGGGTTTAAGCCGCCGGCACAGCGCAAGGGCAATGGCCGCAAACGCGGCGGCCAGCCAGGCCATCCAGGATCCGGGCCGGAGCTGCAGCCGATCGAGAGGGTGAATGAAGTGGTGGAACACCACCCCGATGCCTGCCGCCGCTGCGGCAGCTTGTTTCACGGCGAGGATCCAGATCCGTTGCGCCATCAGGTGATTGAGATCCCGCCGATCACGCCGCTGGTGATCGTGCATCGGTTGCATCGCCTGGTCTGCCCCTGCTGCTCCACCAGCACCTGCGCAACGCTGCCTGCAGATGTGGAAGCCAGTCCGTACGGTCCAAGGCTCAGTGCCTTGGTGGGTCTGCTGGGCAGCGTCTTTCCGTTGAGTTTCAGCAAGGCCCAGGCGCTGCTCGATCAGCTGCTGGGGATGGAGATCAGCCGTGGCCATGAGCATGGCCTGGTCTATGGCCGCCGGCTCAAGCGCTATCAGTGTCGCCACTGCGGCCATCAGGCCACGCTGACGGCGGGCACGATCATGCAGGCCACCAAGTTGCCACTGACCACCTGGTTTCTGGCCTTCTATCTGATCGGCCAGGCCAAGACTGGGATCTCCTCGCTGGAGCTCACCCACCTCAACCTGGGCGTGAACTACGACACGGCCTGGCTGCTGCACAACAAGATTCTGCGGGCGATGGCTGATCGGGAGGAGGCCTACCTGCTGCGGGGAAAGATCCAGATCGATGACTCCTACCTCGGCGGAGAACTCCCAGGTGGCAAGGCAGGCCAGGGATCGGAGAACAAGATCCCCATCGTCGCGGCCGTCTCCTTGAACGAGGCGGGACATCCGCCAGGATCACGGCTGTGAGTGGCTTCAGCTCAGAGGCAATCGGCGCCTGGGCCAGAGAGCACCTGGCACCTGGAAGCCAGGTGCTTTCCGATGGCCTGGCCTGCTTCCGTGCCGTCAGCACTGCGGGCTGCAGCCATGAAGCCATCGTCACCGGTGGGAAGCACCCCAGCGACTTGCCGCAGTTCCGCTGGATCAACACGCTGCTGGACAACCTCAAGACCAGCTTCAACGGCACCTTCCATGCCTTCAACTTTGACAAGTACGCCAGGCGCCACCTCGGCGGCTACTGCTTTCGCTTCAACAGGCGCTTCTCGATGGCTGGGATGAGCGAGCGGATCGCCAATGCTGTCTGTTGCTGTATGCCTTGCACCGAAGGGGATCTCAGGGTCGCGGAGGCTTATGGGTAATCAAAAAGCAGTAAGGACAGGAACCGGGGGCGAAAGTAGCTGTCATGGGGGGCTGGTGGAGGCGGTTTCCAATCAATCGATGACACCACTGAGTGATGGCCGCAATCCACCTAAGGATCTGCGCGGCCCACGATCCGAAGGCCCTTTGCGCACTCACCACTCCGTGTGCCGCCAGCGCCCCACTCCACCCTGGTTAACGCCACTGGAGTTTGGCGGATGGCATGGGGGTGCGAGTCATGGGTACAGGGCGGAAGGTTGGGCGCTGCAGTTGACGCGCCCAACCTTCCGCCTCCGGTGAAGCGGCACCGGAGGCTCGAAGGGCTGAAGCCAAACCTTCCTGAGGAATGGCAGGTCCCTTCGCTCAGGTGGAGCTGACCATGGCTCCGGCAGCTAAATTGGACCAACCGCTGAGTCTCTGTGCCCTCGACCGCCCCCTCCAGGAGCCAGAGCACGAAGTTCGTCTTCGTGACCGGCGGGGTGGTCTCCAGCATCGGCAAGGGGATCGTGGCCGCCAGCCTGGGGCGGCTGCTCAAGAGCCGCGGCTACAGCGTTTCGATCCTGAAGCTCGATCCCTATCTGAATGTGGATCCGGGCACGATGAGCCCTTATCAGCACGGTGAGGTATTCGTCACCGAAGACGGCGCCGAAACCGACCTGGATCTGGGCCACTACGAGCGCTTCACCGACACCGCCGTGTCGCGCCTCAACAGCGTGACCACCGGCTCGATCTACCAGGCGGTGATCAACAAGGAGCGCCGCGGCGACTACAACGGCGGCACCGTGCAGGTGATCCCCCATATCACCGGCGAAATCCGTGAGCGCATCCATCGGGTGGCCGCCAACTCCAGCGCTGATGTGGTGATCGGCGAGATCGGCGGCACGGTGGGTGATATCGAATCGCTGCCCTTCCTGGAGGCGATCCGCGAATTCCGCGGCGATGTGGGCCGCCGCGACCTGGCCTACGTGCACGTGACCCTGCTGCCCTTCATCGGCACCTCCGGCGAACTCAAAACCAAGCCCACCCAGCACTCGGTGAAGGAGCTGCGCTCAATCGGCATCCAGCCCGATGTGCTGGTGTGCCGCAGCGACCGGCCGATCTCCGCCGAGCTCAAGGGCAAGATCGGCGGCTTCTGCGGCGTGCCCAGCGGCGGCGTGATCCAGGCCCTCGATGCCGACAGCATCTACGCGGTGCCGCTGGCCATGGAGCAGGAGGGCCTCTGCCGCCAGGTGCTCGATGTGCTCGACCTGCCCGATCACCCCAGCGACATGGTGCGCTGGGCCGAGCTGGTGCAGCGGCTGCGCGATCCCGGCCCGGCGGTGAAGGTGGCCCTGGTGGGCAAATACGTGCAGCTCAACGACGCCTACCTCTCGGTGGTGGAGGCCCTGCGCCACGCCTGTCTGGAGCGGAACGCCTCCTTGGATCTGCGCTGGATCTGCGCCGAGCAGATCGAGGAGCAGGGGGCCGCAGACCTGCTGGCGGGCATGGATGCGGTGGTGGTGCCGGGAGGTTTCGGCAACCGCGGCGTCGATGGCAAGGTGGCCGCGATCCGCTGGGCCCGCGAGCAGCAGGTGCCCTTCCTGGGGCTCTGCCTGGGCATGCAGTGCGCCGTGATCGAGTGGGCCCGCAACCAGGCGGGTCTGGAGGGCGCCACCAGCGCCGAGCTGGATCCGGCTAGCCCCCATCCGGTGATCCACCTGCTGCCCGAACAGCAGGATGTGGTGGATCTCGGCGGCACGATGCGCCTGGGGGTCTACCCCTGCCGCCTGGCGCCGGGCACCCTGGGCCAGCGGCTCTACGGCGATGAGGTGGTCTATGAGCGCCACCGCCACCGCTACGAGTTCAACAACGCCTACCGCAACCCCTTCCAAGCCGCCGGCTACCGCATCAGCGGCACCTCCCCCGATGGCCGCCTGGTGGAGCTGATCGAGCTGGAGGGCCACCCCTTCTTCACCGCCTGCCAATACCACCCCGAGTTCCTGTCGCGGCCCGGCAAGCCCCACCCGCTGTTCCGGGGTCTGATCGAGGCGGCGCAGCTGCGGCATGGGGATGGGAAGCAGCAGGAGGCGATCACGAGCGTCCAACCGCCGGCGGCGACGACAGCGTCAGCCAACTGAACAGCCAACGGATGATTGAGCTGACTTGCTGACCCATGCTTCGCCTCGCGATCGATCCGTCAGCGAGCTGGTTGCATTATTTCTTGCCATCGGTGGCATCGTGATCTGGGGCAATCGTCAGCAGGCGAATGAAATCACCGTCTCGGTGAGCCGTGGCGCCGCGTGACTGACTGATCCGAAGTGAATAAACAGCGTCAATCCCTGCAGGCGGCTTGATGCTCGTGATCTTTTCCCATTTGATGCCCTGGTCACGGACCAGCTGATTCCAGCTCAGCTTGCGGATCTTGTTCAGGGTGTCCAAGGCCGCATGGCGCTCGTTTTTCTGCAGGCTCAGCAGCTGCTCCTGGAACACCGGATTATTCAGATCGAGCCTGACCGCGGCATCACGGCTCGCCATGGCCGAGGCGCGTCAGGGTGTCCTGCAGCCCAGCATCGGCTGGCCCATGGCTGACGGACCAGGCCATTCCACCAACACATGGCGGCCGGCATATTGCTTGCCCAAGGAAATCTGCCCGTTGCTGCCAACAAGCTTCAGCGCGGCGGGGTTGGGCTGCGACGACCATGACCAGACACTCTGATCGTTCTGCACGAAAGTCTACGGTTCGTGTGGCACCAACTGTTCGCCAGACCAAACAGCGGGCTCTGCAGCAGGGCTGCAGCCTCAAGCAGCTGATCGCGCAGTTCATTCGTCTGGGCCTCCACGGCGACCCGTCCGCCGGCAACCCCTTCAGCAGCGAGCTGGTCAGCCGCGATGCGACCGATCCTGCCGCCACGGCGTCTCGGCTGGCAGGCTGACGCTGTCCTCCCCTGCAAGCCCCTAGAGCGTGTCCGCCTTGGCTTCGTTGTCCCTGCCGGTCGTCGAGACCTTCCACTCCCTGCAGGGCGAAGGGCTCCATGCGGGCCGCAGCGCCTTCTTCATCCGGCTAGCGGGCTGCTCGGTGGGCTGCAGCTGGTGCGACACCAAGCACTCCTGGCCGCAGGGCAGCCACCCGCACCGCAGCCTGGCGGAGCTGGCCGGCGAAGCCGCCACCGCCGCCGCGGCCGGGGCCGCCTTCGTGGTGATCACCGGGGGGGAGCCGCTCCATCACGATCTCAGCGGCCTCTGCACCGCGCTGCGGCAGGTCAGCCGCACTGAGGACGAGGGCGGGAACGGGGCAGACGGTGGGCTTCCGGCAGGGCAGGCACAGCCCACGAGATGTCCACTGCCCATGCCCCTGCACCTCGAAACCAGCGGCGTGGATCCGCTCAGCGGCCGCTTCGACTGGATCACCCTCTCCCCCAAGCGCCACCGCCCCCCCAGCGCCGAACTGCTGGGGGCCTGCCAGGAGCTGAAGGTGGTGGTGGAGCAGGCCGAGGATCTGGAATTCGCCGAGGCGATGGCCCGCGCAGCCCTGGCGGCGGCAGGTCCGCGGATGGCGGCGGGGGGAACACCCCCCCACCTGTTGCTGCAGCCGGCCTGGGGCAACCCCACGGGCGAGGCCCTGGCGGTGGCCTTCGTGCAGAGCCATCCGGCCTGGCGCCTGAGCCTGCAGAGCCACAAATGGCTGGGGGTGCGCTGAAGGGCTGGAAGGCTCCAGGTGCCGCAGCGGGCGGCCGGTGGCCGCCGCAGCTCCCAGGCGGATCCGCGCCTCTACGCCCCTGGTGCACCACCCGCTGGGGGAAGGGAATCTCGATGTCGTGCTGCTTGAAGGCGTGCCAGATCAACCGGCGTCAACCGACCTCGCCGCCGCGGCCTGCGGTGCGGCGGCGCCAGGCGCCGGCTTCGTGGTGATCACCGGTGGGGGAAGCGAACTGCTGCAGGCCTGCGATGAACTCAAGGTGGTGGTGTCCCGCCACCCAACGTGTCGGCTCAGCCTGCAGAGCCACAAGTGGCTTGGACTGCGCTGAACCCGGCCTCCCGCTGGAGCCAGAAGCCGGAGCCCCAGGGAGAAACCCACAACAAAGTGGCAAGACAAAATCAACCCACGGGCACGATGATTTACTTTGTGCCGGATTTGGCATTCGTTGGCATGGAAGGAAGCAGGCTGCAAGGCAAATCCGCTCGCGCCTGTCAACTTGCTTCACGACTGCAGGTCTGGCCGATCGCCTTGCTCGCTCTGGGCCTGGGCCTTCACCTGCCCGTCCAGGCCCAGGTGAAGAGCCAGGTTCAGGAATGGCAACAGGCGCCGTCGCTGCCCACCGACATGCGCGACACGCTGGCAACAATCAGCAAGGATTCCAACCTTTATCAGCTCTACCAGCAGTACCGTGCCAATCGCGACGGACTGCAGAAGGCCGCTCAGCGGATCAGCCTCGACCAGGCGATCGCCATGGGGTTGGCCAACAATCCGACCTTGGCTGCCACCATCGCCGAGATCAAAGCGTCGCAATGGTCGGGCATCGCTGTGGGGCGGGAATGGGTGCCCAGCCTCAGCATCAAGACCTCCGATCCGGGCGTGCTGGGCTTCTCCACCTCCACCAGCAGCCTGCAGACCAAACTGAACGGGAGCGATGTGGAGGAGAAACTGAGTTTCAAGCACGGTTTCCTCTCCAATCCTTATGCCAATCTCTCCTGGTCGTTCTTTGATCCCTCCCGTGGCTCCCGCCTCGCCGCCCTGGGGGCCCAGAACAACGCCCTTCGAAACAAGCTCACCTTTGTCTCCCGGGAACTGATCCTTGCCATCCAGACCAACTACACGGTGCTGCAGGAGGCACTGGAGCGGGAAAGCGATTACATCCAGCTCTTCAATCAGGCCATCCACATCTACGTTGCTGCCCATCAGGCCAAGCGGCCCGCCACCGAAGTCAGCCGGTTCGAGGCCCAGGCGGTATCACTGCTGATCGACCGGGTCCAGGCCCACAAGCGCAGCATCCAGGCCGCCGATGGCCTGGCCAGCCTGCTCAACCTCACCCCCGGCAGACTGGCGCTGCCCGCTGAGAAGAGCAAGGAGATCGGCGCCTGGCCCCTGAGCCGCACCGATTCGATTCAGCAGGCCCTCGCCCGCCGCGAGGAACTGGAGGCCAACGCCTGGGAGGTGAAGGCCCTCAACGACAGCGCCACCGCCATCCGCCTCAAGGTGGTGCCCGCCCTGGCCCTCTCCGCCCAGGTGAAGCGGATCAGCGCCAACCAACAGGCCGGCTTCCTGAACGGCGACATGAACGGAACCCTGCAGCGCGCCTCCGGGTTCGATTCCTTCCTGGGCCTCACCTTCGACTGGAAGATCTTCGATGGGGGGATCCGCAACGCCGAAGCCAACGCCGCCGACGCCCGAGCGCAGCAATCGGCGGAGCAGGGCATCAACACCAGACTCACGATCGGCAGGCAGGTGGCCGATTCCTACGCCACCTTCGTGGCCTCGAAGATTCTGGTGGATGCGGCCCGCGCCGATGTCAAGGCGTCGCGCCTCTCCCTGGCTGGTGCCCTAGCCGACTACAGGGCTGGGCGCCACAACGATGCCGGCACCACCGTGGTGCAAGCGCTCGCCAAGCTGAAATCAGCTCTCGACACCTACCGCACGCTGTTGAGCGACCAGAACCTGGCGGTCCATCAGTTGAACCGCTTCACCGCCACCTGGCCGGCCAGCACGGAGCAACAGGTCAGGGCCCGCTTCGAGCGCTGGCTGCCCCCCGCCGGCCAGGTCCCCCGGCCCAGAACCCGCGCCACCGCCCAACCCCGCAGCCGCGTTGCCGCGACCAGCTCGACACCGGCCGGAGTCGAAGCAGCACCGTCCGGGGCGGATCAGCTCACCCCGATCACCGAACCGGCCAGCCCTTCATCCCCCCCTGCCACGCCCCTCAGCGGTCCGCCGCGCTAACCGGGCCGGTCAAAGCTGGTACGGAATGCGGGGAATCTTGATGCCCTCCTCATGGAAACGGGTCCAGATGGCGCAGCGGAGCTCGGCCGCAATGCCGCCCTTGGTGGTGGGATCGGCCATCCAGAAATCGAGGCTATAAACCATGGCGTAGTCGCCAAAATCAGACATCTTGGCCGATGGCGGGGGGTTCGAGATCACCCGGGGATTGGCTTTGGCAATCTCCAGCAGGATGGCGATCACCTGTTCGGGCGAATGCTCATAATCAGCGCGTACACACAAGCTACCGCAGCGTAATCTCGCCGTTCCCGTATAGGTCGTCGTCGTGGCCGTGAAGAAGGTCTGGTTGGGAACCAGCAGCTCGGCGTTATCGGAGCTGCGCAGCAGCGTGGTGGCCCTCAGGCCGAGGCTCTGAACTTGGCAGACATCGCCGTCGTGGACGAGCACCTCCCCGGGCTTGAGCGAACCTTCGAACAGCAACCACAAGCCGCTGACAAAATTGGAGAACACCTCCTTGATGCCGAAGCCGAGGCCTACCGACAGGCCGCCGGCAATCGCGGCGATGGCGGTGCCATTTAGACCGATCTGATCCGCCAGCCAGAGGCCACCGACCCCGATCAGCAGGTAGCGAATGATCAGCTCGAACGCCTTGCGATTCCCCAGATCCATGCCCGCGAATCGACCCGCCATGGCCCCGAACAAGGCCACCGGCAATTCGGAGAGCACCACCAGGAAATAGGGAAGGGCCACCAGCAGCACTAACTTTCCGATACTGAAGGGCTCGTTGAACAGATTCAGCAGCGGCACTTCGCTGATCGCTTCGAGCCCATCGAAGGCTTGGAGCAGGCCGGTCGCAGCCAGCGCGAGGAAGAGGGGGTACACAGCCCGACGCCAGTAGCTCTCCACCGCCTCCGCAGGCTGGTGTCGGCGCAACAGCAGTCGAAGCACCGCCAGCAGCGCCCAGATCAGCACCAACTGGCTGACCAGAGTCAGCAGTCCGCCGGGCTGCCCGAAGGAGGGGGGCACGGCGCTGGCCAGGGCCAGAGCAACGGCGAGCAGCAGCTTGGCGAAGACCGGCTGCCAGCTGGTTTCCGGATGGGGCAGCCGCAGCTTCCAGGCCCTGTAGGCCAGGATCAGAGCCACGGCCACCAGGATCTGAATCAGCAGGGCGGCGCGGCTGAGCACTCCCAACCAGCCGCCGATCACAAAGACGAGTTGATTCATGGCTTGAGTGAGGCGGAAGGTGCAGCGGACGGCGCGGCTGGCGAGGGGGTGGGGGTCAGCGGGGCGATTGAACCCTGGCCTGGCCGGTGAGCCTGGGAGGTGGCGCCCACCATGGCCTGGAGGCTCTCCATCACCCGCTCGGGAGCCTCCTCGCCGTAGACGTTCTGCTTGAGCAGCTGGCGCAGCTCCTCGGTGCGCTGGCGCAGGACCACCCCTTCTTTGAGCGTGGGAACGGTGGAAGAATCCAGGCTTGCCTCCATCGCCGCCAGAACCGGTGAATCTTTCACCGGCACAATCACGTTGCGGTTCATCGGCATGTTGCCGAAAGCCCGCTGCATCAGGCTGTTCTGGCTGATGTCGTTGAGCATGAACAGGGCGAAGCTCTCCGCCAGACGCCGCTGGCTGGGGGTGGAATCCCGTCCGAAGCTGATCAACAGCAGCCGGGGCATCGGCCGGGCGGGTGTGCCGTCGGCCCCGCCGGGCAGCACGGAAACCCCGAGTTTGCTCCCCAGGCTGCGGCGCAGGCGGGGGATGGCGTTGGCATTGCAGCTGATCCAGTCCAATTGTTTGGTTTCCAGCCGCTGCACGAGTTCATCGCTGGTGTCGACGAACTGCAGGGTGGGCTGAATGTTGGCGCGATACAGCCAGCGCAGCCAATGGCTCACGTCGTCGGCCTCGAGGTCCGAGAACCTCGTCGGCGTGCGCTCCTGGGCCCTGAACAGGCGCAGCAAGGGCCTGTCGGCATTGAAGGCACTGGCGGTCCAGAGCAGTTCATCCGCCTGCAGGGGCAGGCCCACCCTCAGGCCATCGGCGGCCAGGGTGATGATCTGTTCGAGCTTGGTGGGCGGTTGCGGCACCCGGGCCCGGTTGTAGCAGGCCAGGCTGGGTTGCAGCAGGAATGGCAGGGCCAGGAACGCGTTGCCTTGGCGGAATCTGGAGAGGAACTGCAGGCGCAGGGGATCGAGCTCGGCGGGGGACAGGGCGCTCTCGCCAACCAGTCCCTCACGCTTCAGCTGCACCACCAGTGGCGTGCGGCTGATGATCAAGTCGGGGCCAGCACCGAGGCTGGCCCGGGAACGCACGCTCTCCACCAGATCCCCCTCGCCGAAGAAGCGGACATGCAGGCTGGCGCCAGGATGGACCCGCATGTACTCCGTGGCCAGCTGGTCGGCCAGTTTCTTCAGGCCGGCGCGCACCACCTGGTCACTGCCGGCGCCGGTGGCGATCGCCACCTGGATGCTTTCGGGAGCCTTGATCGATGCCGGCAGGCTGCCCTGGCAGCCGCCACTCAGCAGGGCAGCTCCCAGGCACAGCCCGACGCCAACACGGCTGCCGCCGCGCAATTGCCTGAAAAAAGTGGAACCCATGGACGGATTTTTCTCAGTAAACCATCGCCTGGGCGGTGAACTCCTTGAGTTCAAAGCGCTCGGCCTGGGCCTCCGGACTCACCACCACCAGCCGCAGCCGCTCTCCCTGGAGCCCATCCTTGCTGGCGGTGGTGGTGCCGATCTCCCTGCCGTCGCGATCGAGCACCCGGAAGGTGGCGCGGATGTTGCCGCAGGGGCGGTCCTTGCAATACACCTCGAAGATGCGGGCCATGCCACCGCCGAACAGCTTGGGGGGATTGCAGTCGTCGGTGCACCAGCGGGTGAGCACCCCATCGGCGCTGGTCTGCCAGCCCATGGTGCGGTGCTCCTGGCGTTCCCGCTCCTTGAGCTCACCGGCCGAAAGCTTCTGGGCGGCCCGGAACTGATAACCCCAATAAAAACCACCCCCCAGCACGGCCAGACCCGCCATCAACCAGGGCACACAGCCGCTCAACCCTCGGGAGCGGCGGGGTGCTCGCTGCTGGTCCAGGTCGCGGTCGCCGGAAACTTTGGGCCCGTGGAACTCGCGGCCGTCCTGCTCCTCGAAACGGACATCGCGGCGGTCGTGGCGGAACGGCATGGGACGCGATGGTTGGCGGCGGAAAAGGAGAGGCGAACGCCTACTGGCATCCGGTTGGCGTCGATCGCGGCGGAATCGCCGCAGAACCCAGCAACCGATCCAGGTTATGGTCGGAGCCCCGTCCTTGCACCCTTTCCCCCTTCCTGAGCGCCGATCCAGGGCCGCCGGAACCCAACCCGACGACCCAGTCACGGGGCGATCGTGGCCTTCGGCGCCCGGACCCCCTGCCAAGGGACCACCTGCGCAAGGACCAGGACCGGAAGGCCCCCGGGAACCTCAGAACTCGCGAGCTGGCCACTGGCGCCGCTCGGCCTTCCAGAGGCGCCAGCGCAGCTCCAGATCCTTCGGGGCATAGAGCACGATCGGGCGGCTCACGTCGTAGGGCACCACGAAGGGCTTGCCGCCCATCGGCACGAAGGCCCGCCGCTTCGGCTCCCCGGGAGGGCAGGCCATGCGGGTGGAGGCCGGCGGGGTCACCTCGCTGATCTGCACCACCCGCAGCTGGGTGCCGGCCACGGGCTGGCTGCGCATTCGGCCCGAGAACATCACCTGGTTGCAGTCGAGCTCGAGGTTGCGGCCGGCGATCAACTCCACACGCCAGTCGGCCGGGTTGGCGGAGAGGGCCGGGTCCGGGCTGGGCGGCAGCAGACCACTCAGCTGGATCACCCAGCGGCGCTCCCCGGGGGCCGGGGCGGGATAGGGCTTCAGATCCAGCCGAGGAATGGCCAGGGCCGGAGCCGGGGCGAGGCTGGTCCACAGGGGAAGGAGCCCCGCCAGCAGCAGGCAGGCCCCTGCGGCCCAACGTTCCCAGGTCCATCGATGAGATGCCGATCGATGAGATGCCGATCGACACAGGAAAGTCGGCCGGGCACCTCCACCGGAACGCAGGCAAGCCATGGCACGGCAACAAGGGATCCCTCGCATCTTGATCAGCCGGAACACCGGCGTCGAGGCGGAAGGGGGCTGGAATCTGCCAGCCTGACCCCATGGCAGCCCCATCCCCCACCACCGTGGCCCTGCTCTCCGGGGGCCTCGACTCCGCCACCGCCTGCGCCCTGGCCCTGGAAGCGGGCCACCGGGTGATTGGCCTCTCGTTCGACTACGGCCAGCGCCACCGCCGCGAGCTGGAGGCGGCCTCAGGTGTGGCAAGGGCCTTCGGGCTCGCCGAACATCACACCGTGGCCGTGAACCTGGCCGCCTGGGGCGGCTCCTCCCTCACCGATTCCCAGCTGGCACTGCCCACGGGCGGGGTGGTGGAGGGTGCGATTCCCAGCACCTACGTGCCGGGGCGCAACACGGTGTTCATCGCCATCGGCCTCAGCCTGGCGGAGGCCCGCGGCGCCCAGCGGCTGGTGCTGGGGGTGAATGCGATCGATTACTCGGGCTACCCCGACTGCCGCCCCGACTATCTCGAAGCCTTTCAAGGCCTCGCCGATCTCGCCACCCGTGCCGGCCGCCAGGGGGAGGGCACCCGCCTCTGGGCGCCCCTGGTGCACTGGAGCAAGACCGAGATCGTGCGCCAGGCCCTGCGGCTGGGGGTGCCGATCGCCGACACCTGGAGCTGTTACAGCGGCGGTTCGGAACCCTGCGGGGTGTGCGACAGCTGCCGGATCCGCGATGCCGCCCTGATCGAGGCCGGCCGGCCCGACCTGGCCAGCCGCGGGGCAACCGCCGCGCCGCCACTGGAGCCCACCCCCTCCGATCCTTGAGCACATCGCGCCACCGCCTTGATCTTCCCTGGTGGGAACCCTGGAGCCTCACCCGGGCCCTCACCCGCCACGGCGGCCGGGAAGGCCTCGTGTTGCTGGAAGGGGATGGCTCGACCTTCGGCCAGCGGGCCGTGCTGGGCATCGATCCGATCGAGCAGGTGCGCTGCGAAGGTCTGCCTGGGGAGACCGGTGCCAGCGATCCCTTCGCGGCCCTGGCGGAGCTGGAGCGGCGGGGAGGGCCGTGGCTGGGTTGGCTGGCCTACGAGGCCGGTGCCTGGGTGGAACCGGCCGACCACTGGCGCCCCGGCGACATGGCCACCCTGTGGGCGGCCCGCCATGATCCGCTGATCCACTTCGAGCGCTCCAGCCGGCGCTGCTGGCTGGAGGGGGAGGATCCCGATCGGTTGGCGGCGATGGCGGCCCGGCTGAATGCCCTCGGAGCCCCACCCGACCCGAACGACCCGCCTGCCGAGCCGCCGGGCGGTGGTCCTGGCCGTGATCTGCCCCCAGACCCCGCGATGGCGGCCATTCCGCTGGAGGCCTGGCATTGGCACACGCCACCAGAGCACTATGGAGCCCAGGTGGAGACCCTGCTCGGCTGGATCGCCGCCGGCGACATCTTCCAGGCCAACCTCACCGCCTGCTGCGAAACCAACCTGGCGGAGCCACCGGATCCCCTGGCCCTGCATGGCCGGCTGCGCCGGCACTGCCCCGCTCCCTTCGCGGGCCTGGCGATCACGGCGGATGAGGCGGTGGTGTCGGCCTCCCCGGAGCGCTTCCTGCGCTGCGATGCGGCCGGGAGCGTGGAGACCCGGCCGATCAAGGGAACCCGTCCGCGCCATGGCGATCCCACCGCTGATGCGGATGCCGCGGCGGAGCTGGTGTGCGATCCGAAGGACCGGGCCGAGAACGTGATGATCGTCGACCTGCTCCGCAACGACCTCGGCCGCGTCTGCCGGCCCGGTTCGATCCAGGTGCCCCAGCTGGTGGGGCTGGAGAGCTATGCCCAGGTGCACCATCTCACCTCGGTGGTCACGGGGCAGCTGGCGGCGGGGAAGGGCATCACCGACCTGCTGCGGGCCTGCTGGCCGGGGGGCTCGATCAGCGGCGCGCCGAAGCTGCGGGCCTGCCAGCGGCTGGCCGCCCTGGAGCCGGTGCCGCGGGGCCCCTACTGCGGCTCCCTGTTCCACCTGGCCGCCGATGGCAGCTTCGACAGCAGCATCCTGATCCGCAGCGTGATGGTGAAGGGGCGGCGGCTGCGGGTGCAGGCGGGAGGTGGAGTGGTGGCCGATTCCGATCCCGCCGGTGAGGCCCTGGAGATGGGCTGGAAGATCCGGCCGCTGCTGGAGGCCCTGGCATGAGCGGCACGATCGCCTGGATCGCCACAAGCGCAGCGGGTGAGCCCGCCGCAGCAGGTGAGCCCGCCGCAGCGGTCCCCCACCCGCCCGACGCGGGTGCCACCGCTTCCCTCCCCCAGGGTCAGTGGGGCGATCCCGGCGAGCTCGCCCTGCCCCTGGCCGACCGGGGCCTGCTGCTGGCCGATGGCCTGTTCGAAACCGTGCTCCTTGAGGAGGGCCGGCTCCAGCTGCTGGAAGAGCACCTGGAGCGCTGGCGCAGCTCGGCTGAGCTGCTGGCGATGGCGCCGCCCCCGGACCAGACCCTGATCCTGCCGCTGGTGGCGGAGGCCATCGCCCGCAGCGGCATTCGCACCGGGGCGCTGCGGCTCAACTGGAGCCGGGGCTGCGGCGGAAGGGGTCTGGATCTTCCCGCTCCGGCGCAAGCCGCTCCAGCCCATCGCTTCTGGCTACAGCTCACCGCCACCGCCCCGCAGTTCGAAGCGGTGACCACCTGGATCAGCCGCGAGGAGCGGCGCAACGCGGCGAGCCGGCTGAGCCGCTGCAAGAGCTTCGCCTACACCGCCCAGGTACAGGCCCGGCGGGAAGCCCACGCCGCCGGTGCCCACGATGCCCTGCTCCTCTCCAGCCATGGGGAACTGTGCTGCGGCAGCGCCGCCAACCTGCTGGTGCTCCACCAGGGCCGCTGGACCACCCCACCACTGGCCAGCGGCTGCCTGCCCGGGGTGATGCGCGGCCGCGCCCTGCGTCTCGGCCGCGCCGACGAAGCCCCGCTGGAGCCGAGCGACCTGAAGACATGCGAAGGAGCCCTGCTGATCAACAGCCTGGGCTGCCGGCCGATCCACCGCTGCGATGGCACCGCCCTGGCACAGATCCCATCCGGCCAGGCCGAGCAGCTCTGGCGGGAGCTGCTCAAAGAAGCCAGGCCCTGATCGCGCCTTCAACGCTCCGGAGCACCGCAGCGGGCAGGCCCGAACCAGCTAGCCCCTGCGTCCCGGTCCGGACGGCATCAGCGGCAGCCCTGCACCGACACCCGGTAGGTGAAGCCGGTGGCGGCCATGTTGTCGCCGGAGCCCACCTTGATGTTCACCTGGCTCACCTGCTTGCCGGGCACCGCAGGCACGTCCTTGCCGCCGCCGGTGCCGGGCTCAGGAGCAATGTTGGCGTTGAAGACCCTCAGGTTGGAGCCATCGGTGAACTTGAGGTAGGCCTGCACCGGATAGGTGGCGCTCTTCGAGGAATCGGCGGTGAAGAAGAGTTTGTAGCTGCTGTAGGGCTTGGTCACGTAGAAGTCCGTGTTCCAGTTCGGCCGGCCGAGGGGATTGCCCATGCCGATCGTCTTGGTGACGATCGGAGACACACCATCCCCACCCACCGGCGATAGGAATTCACAACTGCCGGCGAGGGCGGCGGGAGTGGCCAGAGTGGAAGCGAGGGCGACACCCAGCAGCGATACCAGCGGCGCCAGGTGCGGTCTCAAGAGGCGAGAGGCCATGGTGGGGGATCCAGTGGTTCCATCAACCCATAACAAGCCCCCCGAAAGAGGGGCAGGCCGCATACAGAAGCAAATGAACACCGCCCAATGAACACCGGAGCAAACAAACACCCGCCGCTGCTCAGACGCTCAGGAAGCGCTGGATTACCTCCTTGCTCAGCTCGCTGGTGGGGCCGCTGGCCACCACCCCACCCTTCTGCATGGCGTAGTACCAATCAGCCTGGCGCACGAAGCTGGCGTGGTGTTCCACCAACAGCACACTGATGCCTGTCTCGCGGATGATGCGGGCCACGGCCCGCTGGATGTCGAGCACCACGGAGGGCTGGATGCCTTCGGTGGGCTCATCGAGCAGCAGCAGGCGGGGCTTGCCGAGGAGGGCCCGGGCGATCGCCAGCTGTTGCTGCTGACCGCCGGAAAGGTCGCCGCCCCGCCGGTTGAGGAACTTCTCCAGCACCGGGAACAACTCGAACACCAGCGGATCGATGTGGCGATGGCGGCTGATGCCACCGGGCCGGGCCTCCAGACCCAGCAGCAGATTTTCCCGCACGCTGAGCTGAGCGATGATCTCTCGCCCCTGAGGCACGTAGCCGATGCCACCGCGGGCCCGCTGATGGGGGGGTTGGGAGGAGATATCCGCACCAGCCAGCACGATGGAGCCGCTGCGCTGCTGCAACAAGCCGATGATCGACTTGAGCAGGGTGGTCTTGCCGACCCCATTGAGGCCGATCAGGCACACCATCTGACCGGGCGCAATCGAAAGATCGACATTGCGCAGGATGTGGCTTTCGCCGTAATACACATTCAGGTTGCGAATGCCAAGAAGATCGCCGCCTTCATGGCTGGGATGGGCCAGGGATGGGGGGGTGGTGATCACGGTCATGGCTGCAGCTCACTGGGCGGGCGATCGGGAAAGACAGAGGGGGGGGCGATTCCGGGCTCCAAGTCATCTTCAACGCCGAGATACACCTCAATCACGCGGGGATCGCTCTGCACCGCCTCCATGCTGCCCTCGCAGAGCACATGACCCTCATGCAGCACCGTGACAGGGCTGTCGAGGTTGCGGATGAACTCCATGTCGTGCTCGATCACCAGGACCGTGTGATCCCCCGCCAGGCTGCGCAGCAGCTCGCCGGTGCGCTCCGTTTCCTCATCGGAAAGACCCGCCACCGGTTCATCCACCAGCAGCAGATCAGGATTCTGGGCCAACAGCATGGCGATCTCCAGCCACTGCTTCTGGCCGTGGGAGAGGCCACCAGCTAGCTGCTGGGCTTGGGGGGCTAGGCCCACCACCCCAAGCAGGTGAGCTACCCGATCCTGGCTGCTGCCATCGAGACTGCGGAAGAGCAGATCGAAGGGGGAGCGATGGCTCACGGCTAGCTCCAGGTTGCGGCGGGCCGTGAGGTTCTGATAGACGCGGGGGGTCTGGAATTTGCGGCCGATGCCGAGCCGGGCGATGCGATGTTCGCTGGTGCCCACCAGGGAACGCCCTCGGAAGAACACATCGCCCAGGGTGGGGCGCACCTTGCCGGTGATCACATCGAGGAAGGTGGTCTTGCCGGCACCATTCGGACCGATCACCGCCCTCAGCTCACCGGGTTGGAGGCTGAGGTTGAGATCGTTGAGCGCGAGAAAGCCATCGAAGCTCACACTCACGCCGCGCAGTTCGAGCAGGGTGGTCATCGCTCACCTCCTCTGGCGGAATCAGTGGAAGACGGGCCCTCAAGGGCTTCACGCTCGGCCAACACCGAAGGATCGAGGTCGAGGCCGGGATAGGTGGCGCTGCGGGGCGGCCAGCCAAACATGGCCAGGATGTGGCCTGGGCCCCCTTGGCGACACCAGCCCACCAACCCATCGGGCAGGGCCGTCACCACCAGCAGGAACAGGGCCCCCTGCACGAACAGCCAGGTTTCGGGAAGCTGTTCGCTGATCAGGCTCTTGGCGTAATTGATCAGCACGGCGCCAAGCACGGCCCCCAGCAGGGTGCCGCGGCCCCCCACCGCCACCCAGATCACCATCTCGATCGAGAAGGGCACCGCCATGAACTGGGGGCTGATGATGCCGGACTGCACCGTGTACAGAGCGCCGCTGATACCGGCCAGGGCTCCCGCCACGGTGAACACGAGGGTTTTGTAGACGGTGGGGTTGTAGCCGGTGAAGCGCATGCGCGGTTCGTCGTCGCGGATGGCCACCAGGGCATCGCCAAAGCGGCCGCTGGTGAGCCAGCGGCAGAGCAGCCAGGCCGCGATCACCAGCAGCACGGTGAGCCAGAAGAGGTTGCGCTGCATGGCATCGGAACCCACCAGCTCCCCGAACACCTTGGCGGTGTCGGTCTTGAGACCGTTGGTGCCGTTGATCAGTTTCTGCTGGCCATTGAAGAAATTGAAGAACACCAGCAGGGCTGCCTGGGTGAGGATCGAGAAATAGACCCCCTTGATGCGGTTCCGGAACACCAGAAATCCGAGGATTCCAGCCACCACAGCTGGAATCACCCAGATGGCCACCAGGGTGAACAGCGGTGAGCTGAACGGCTGCCAGAAGACCGGCAAACTGTTCACGCCGTACAGACCAAAGAACTCCGGCAACTGACCGGGTTCGAGACTATTGAGCGAAAGATGCATACCGAGGGCATAGCCACCGAGGGCAAAGAAGATGCCCTGGCCGAGGCTGAGCAGGCCGGTGTAGCCCCAGATCAGGTCCACACCGAGAGCCACGATGCCAAGCGATAGAAAACGGCCCAGCAGATTGAGCCGGAAGGGAGGCAGGATCACCGGCAGGATCAGGGCGGCCGCCACGATCAGGATCCAGGGCCACCAACGGCGAACAAAGGCGGGGGGTGTGGCGGAAACGGGCATGAATCAGGCCTCCACCATGCGGCCCTTCTGCGGGAACATCCCCGCCGGCCGGAACTGCAAAAACACCATGATCAACACAAACACGAGAACCTTGGCCATCGAGGTGGTGGCGAAGAAGCTGATCACGCCATTGAGGGCCGCCGGCATCGAAGGCCACAGCAGCAGCAACGATCCGGAGCCGATCACGTAATCGAGGATGCCCAGCAGGAAGGCGGCCACCACCGTGCCCCAGAGCTTGCCGAGGCCGCCGAGCACCACCACCATGAAGGCCAGCACGATGTAATTACCGCCGAGGTTCGGACCCACCGAACCCAGCAGGGACACCGCCACGCCGGCGATGCCCGCCAGGCCGGACCCCACGAAGAAGGTGAGGGCGTCTACCGTTTCGGTGGGAATGCCGAGGCAGCTGCTCATCGAGCGGTTCTGGGTGACGGCACGGATCCGAATCCCCCAAGCGCTCTTCTGCAGAAACCAATTCACGCCCACCAGGGCGAGGGCCGTGAGGGCGAGGATGAACAGCCGGGCGGTGGGCATGGTCACCCCGCCCAGATCGATCGAGCCCCGCAACCATTCCGGGGCGGTCACGTCGAGGTTGCGGGCGCTGAACCAGGGCTGGTGCAGAGCCCGCTGTTCGCCCAGCAAGGAACCCAGACCGATCCCAACCACCAAGGCCACAATCCAATTGCCAGCCTTGAGCAGCGGCGTCCAACGCTGGCGCCACCAGGCGGCCGGGGTGAAGCGGGGGGCCAGCAGGCCCAGCGCCACGGCGGCCAGCAGGCTGAGGAAAAAGGCGGTGGACACCGATCGCACGAACTGCTGCAGGATCAGGCTCACCCCCCAGGTGGCCAGCAGGGTTTCAAGCGGCCGGCCATAGAGGCGGCGGATCACCGTTTTTTCAAGCAGCAGGCCCACCAAGCCGCTGACCAGAAAAGCGATAGGGATCGAGATAAGGATATAGATGGGGAACAGAGCTTGCAGCGGGCCGGATTTGAGCAGGTTCTGCACCACGAAGGTGGTGTAGGCACCGAGCATCATCAACTCGCCATGGGCCATGTTGATGACACCCATCAGGCCGAACACCACGGCCAAGCCAAGGGCGGCGAGCATCAGCACCGAACCGATGGCCAACCCGTTGAAGAGCGTGTCGAAAAGAGCTGTCATGATGACCCGCGCCGGCGGGACAGGAAAAGGATCAATAAAAAGGGGGGGGATCCGGGTCCCCCCCATCAAGGAGATCGCCTTGATGGCGAACCTCACATCCTGAACTTGCCGGCGTCGGGGCGATCCTGGGTGTGGTCGCAGGTGTAACCCTTGGTTTCAGGCACGAACTGGTTCCAGGCGATCGGCTTAAGCACGCCCTTGGTCTCGATGATCTTGAACATGCCGTCCTTCTGGACCTCACCGATCATGACCAGTTCGGTGGTGTGATGGTTCGGCTGCACTTCGATCGGACCCTGGGGAGCATCGAACTTGACCCCGATCAGGGCTTGCCGCACTTTTTTGTTATCGACGCTATTGGCCTTCTCGGCTCCTTTGGACCAGAGGTAAACCATGTTATAGGCGGATTCAGCCGGGTCGTTGGTGACCCGCTTGTCGCCGTACTTGGCCTTGAAGTCGGCGGTGAACTTCTTGGAGGCGGGGGTGTCGAGGCTCTGGAAGAAATTCCAGGCGGCGTAGGTGCCTTCCAGGTACTCGGGACCAATCGCGGCGACTTCCTCTTCAGCGATCGAGAAGCTCATGATCGCGTAGCCGTTGGCGGGAGTGATGCCGGCGGCCTTCATCTGCTTGAAGAAGGCCACGTTGCTGTCGCCGTTCAGCGTGTTCACGATCACACCACCCTTGGGCAGGGCCTGCTTGATCTTGGCGATGATCGGCGCCACCTCAGTGTTGCCGAGGGGGAGGTAGTCCTCACCCACGAGCTTGCCGCCCTCGACCTTGAGCTGCTCCTTCATGATCGTGTTGGCGGTGCGTGGGTAGACGTAGTCGGAACCCACCAAGAAGAAATCCTTCCCCTTGTTCTTGAGCAGCCAGGAAACAGCTGGCTCAGCCTGCTGATTCGGAGTGGCGCCGGTGTAAAAGATGTTCTTGGAGCATTCCTGACCTTCGTACTGGATCGGGTAGTAGAGGAAGTGATCCTTGGCTTCGAACACCGGCAGCATCGCCTTGCGGCTGGCAGAGGTCCAACCGCCGAAGACCACGGCCACCTTGTCTTGATCAATCAACTTCTTGGCCTTCTCCGCAAAGGTGGGCCAATCCGAGGCGCCATCCTCTTCGATCGGCACGATCTTGAGCTTCTTGCCGTCGATCGCCACGCCACCGGCCTTGTTGATCTCATCGATCGCCATCAGCTCGGCTTCGGCCACCGTGTTCTCGGAGATGGCCATGGTGCCGGAGCGGGAGTGGAGGATGCCCACCTTCACTTCGCCATCAAAGTTGCCGCCGGTGGCATCACCGCCACCGCTGGCGGTAGGTCCCCCCCCACCGCCGCCGCCGCAGGCAACCAGGGACAGGGAGGTGGCGAGGGCCGTGGCTCCACCGATCAGACGAAGCGAGGGCTTCCGAATCGCCGAGGGGTGCATGAATGTGTCTCCAAAAGTGCTGCGGGAAGCCATCCGCCCCGCTGTGGAGGGAACGTATCGAGGGGAACACCAGCGGCTTGGTGTCCCTTGTAACGGAAACGTTCATACCCCGACAATTGCCGTCCATTAAGCGGCGTTGACGTTGAACGGTGGCCTCAGCACCCGGCGCGCCCCAGATCATCCGCCTGCCCATCGAGCGCCCCGGCCGGCGGCAACTGCCGCAGCAGAAAGGCCACCACCGCCTCGAGCCCCTCGCCGCTGCGGAGGTTGGTGAAACACCACGGCCGCCCGGCCCGCATGCGGGTGGTGTCGTGCTCCATCACCGCCAGGGAGGCGCCCACCATCGGAGCCAGGTCGATCTTGTTGATCACCAGCAGGTCGGAGCGGGTGATGCCGGGGCCGCCCTTGCGAGGGATCTTGTCGCCGGCGGCCACATCGATCACGTAGATGCAAAGGTCCACGAGCTCAGGGCTGAAGCTGGCGGCCAGGTTGTCGCCGCCGCTCTCCACCAGCACCAGATCGAGGGCCGGGAAGGCCGCCTCCAGCTCCGCCACCGCAGCCCGGTTGATCGAGCAGTCCTCGCGGATGGCGGTGTGGGGACAGCCCCCCGTTTCCACGCCGCGAATGCGCTCCGGCTCGAGGGCCCCGGCCCGGGTGAGGAACTGGGCGTCCTCCTGGGTGTAGATGTCGTTGGTGACCACCGCCAGGTCGAGGCGATCCCGCAGCCGCCGGCAGAGGGCCTCCACCAGCGCCGTCTTGCCGGAACCCACCGGACCGGCCACCCCGACCCGCAGCTTGCTCATGGCGTCCGCTCCTCCCGGCTGATTTCCTGCCGATGGGAGCAGGCTAGGGAGGCCCGGCGCTCGCTTCAGCACCGGGCCGCAACAGCCGACCATCGCCGCGGTCAGCCCGGAAGGCTCCCGGCTGGGAGGCTGCCCAACAAGCCCGAGAAGACCTGCCAATCCCAAGCCCGTCCTGCCGTTCTGCGCCATGGCAGAGCATCCGCGCCGGCCAACCACCACGGGCATCCCCCTGAGGCGACCCACAGCCGACGGTGACTGGGAAGCCGGCATCGTCAGTCGATGCCAGCAATGTCCTAGCTGCGGAACAACCGCGAGTAGAGCTCCCCGTGGCCCAACTGGGCCAGGCCCGCCCCCACGCCGGCATTCCAAAGCGTGCGGGGATCGCTGGCGACGAGCTCCCGGGCGCGGTGGGCCAGGCCAGGGGCCAGGGCCAGCTGCAGCCGCTGGGCCTCGGTGGGCCCCAGGGGCACCAGCCGGACGGCGGCGCTGAGCTGGCTGGCGGTCCAGGCGTAGAGGTAAGCCTCCACCAGCTCAGCGGGCGCGATCTCCAGACACAGGCCCGCCCAGGCCCAGGCGGCGGTCCAGGCCAGGGGGGCCGCCTCCACCGGCGGGGGCCAGCCCAGATCCGCCAGCAACTGGCCGAGGGAGCCCCCCATCTGGCGCTGTTGGGCCCGCAGCTCGGGCGCCTCCCGCTGGGCCAGGAGCCAGCTGTCCCGCTCCCGCACCGCCAGGGCGGCTTCTCGGGCCCCGGGGCCATCCCGCCCGGCCCGCCGCAACAGGCGCATCAGCTCCGGCAGGCTGGCGGCCTCGATGGGGAGCACACCGACGCGGCATTCGGCCTCCAGCCAGGCCCGCACCGCCGCCCCATCGGGAAGCCTGCCGTGCTGCACCAGCCATTCGAGACCCTCTGAGTAGCTGAAGGCCCCCACCGGCAGGGCGGGGCTCACCAGCTGGAACAGCCGCAGGCGCGCCTCCCCCGGGGCGGCCACCATGGGCGGGTCCGCATCCATGGGAGGGGATTCAGCCATGGGTGGGGTGATCTGCGGGGCTGGGGCCGTGATCGTGATCCAGGCCGCGATCTGGGTCGTGGTCGTGGTCGTGGTCGACGTGGCCGTGATCGTGGCCATGGCCATGCCGGTGGCCGTCTGCAGCGGCATAGGCGCCG
Source organism: Cyanobium sp. (assembly GCA_044345855.1). Classification (GTDB taxonomy): domain Bacteria; phylum Cyanobacteriota; class Cyanobacteriia; order PCC-6307; family Cyanobiaceae; genus Cyanobium. Next base: position 26,098 of record JBIJAG010000015.1, read on the forward strand.
GCCTCCGGCAGGAAGGGGGCCTGGCGGTGCTCCAGCTCCAGCCCCCGCTGCTCCAGCAGATCGGCCAGCACCGAATCCTCAAGCAGCCGCAGCTCACCGGCGCACACCTCCAACGCCACATGGCGGTTGCCGAGGTGATAGGCCGCCCGCAGCAGGTCGAGGGGGTCGCTGGCGCGCACCACCAGCAGGGGCTCAGCGGCCGCCTCCACCCGCACCGGCGGATCGCCGGGCGCGCCGCTGAGCCATTCGCCCGGCTGCAGCGGCTCGCCGCGCTCCAGTTGCAGCAGCAGATCACGACCGCAAGCGCTACGGCGATGACCCCGCAGCCGGAAGCGCTCATCGGCGCCGAGGGAGAGGCGCAGCCCCGACTCCGGGGCGCCGGGCGGCGGCGTGCTGGAGCGCTGGGTGAGGGTGAGGGGCCCGGATGCGGATTCAGGCAAGGCGGCTGGCTCCCGAAGGCATGACCCACCAGAGTGTGGCGGCCGCAGGGGTGGACGTGGAGCGCAGGGCACCGGATTGGAATGGCGACCCTGACAGCGGGGAGGCCGCCTTGACTGCGCACAGCCCGGCAGACCGGCGCCCGCCAGCGAAGAAAGGCAGCGAAGCCAAAGGCGAAGCAAGCTGCGAAGCGAGCGGCGAAACCAGAGGCGAAGCGAGCAGCGAAGCCAGAGGGGAACCGAGCGGCGAAGCAAGCATCGAAGCCAGAGGCGTAGCGAGCGGCATAGCAAGTGCTGAAGCAAAGAACGAACCGAGCTGCGGAGCGAGCGGCGAACCAGGCAGCGACGCGAGCAACGAAGCAAGTGCCCAAGCAAGCAGTGACGTGAGCAGCGCCGCGAGAAACAAAGCGAGCAGCGAAGCGAGCGTCAAGGCAAACGCCGCCGCAGCGGCTCTTCCAGCCTCCGACCTGCCCCCCAGCGCCGGATCCGGCAGCTGGCATGGCCGCGCCAGCCTGCGATTCAGCCGCGGTGGCGATGGCCTCAGCCGCCACCAGGGCAGCGCCAGCGCCCCGCTGAAGATCCAGCGGGGCTTCAACCGGGCCAATGGCCGCTGTGAACTGCCCTTACTCCACACGGCCGGCGGCCTGGTGGGGGGGGACCGGCTGAGCATCACGGTTCACCTGGAGCCCGGAAGCCGGGCCCTGCTCACCAGCGTGGCGGCCCAGAAGGTGTATGGCACGATTGGTCGCTCCCGGCTCCGCCCCGAAGGCGCCTGGGCGTTGCAGGAGATGGCCTTCCAGCTGGAGGAGGGCGCCGACCTGGAATGGCTTCCCCAGGAGCTGGTGGTCTATGCCGAAGGCCTCTACGAGCAACGCACGCGGGTGAACCTTGCCCCCGGAGCCGGCTGGCTGGGGGCGGAGCTGGTGCGGCTGGGCCGCACGGCGGCCGGGGAAAGCCTCGGCGCCGGGCGCTGGCGTTCCCTGCTGGAGATCCGCCGCCGCGATCCGGGCGGCGATCGCTGGGAGCTGGTGGATCGCCTGGAACTGGGGGGCAGCTCCCTGGTGGAAGACCACGGGCTGGCGGGGGAACCGGTGTTCGGCTCGCTGATTTGGGCGGCGCCACGGAAGTTGGCGGGGGCTGAACTGGTGGAGCTGATGGAGGCCTGCCGCAGCGATCGCTCCGGCCTGGAGGGCACGATGGCCTGCGGCGCCCTGGAGCAGGGGCTGGTGGCGCGCTACCGGGGCCCCTCGAGCACGGCGGCCCGCAGCTGGTTCACCCGCCTATGGGCCCGGATCCGGGCGGCCCAGGGGCTGGCGGCGCCGGAGCTGCCGCGGGTGTGGCCCTTCCAGGAAAGGCCCTTCGCAGGACTGGAGGCCGCTGGCGCGGCCGGGCAAGCCAGGAGCCTGGCCGATCGACGCTGAGGGGAGGGAGGGTTCCCCGTGAACGGGCGCTGCCGGATACCGCTGCCAGACTGCCCATAGAACCCTTTATCCGCCGCCGCACCCTCGAGGCATGCACCTCACCCCCCAGGAAAAGGACAAGCTCCTGATCGTGACCGCCGCCCTGCTGGCGGAACGCCGCCTCAACCGGGGCCTGAAGCTCAACCACCCCGAAGCCGTGGCCTGGCTGAGCTTCCAGGTGCTGGAGGGGGCCCGCGATGGCCGCACGGTGGCTGAGCTGATGGCAGCAGGGTCCACCTGGCTGGGGCGGCACCAGGTGATGGAGGGGGTGCCGGAGCTGATCCATGACGTGCAGATCGAGGCGATGTTCCCCGATGGCACCAAGTTGGTGACCCTGCACGACCCGATCCGCTGATCCCACTCCAGCCATGTCCCCCCTGATCCCCGGCGAACTCATCGCCGAACCCGGCGACCTTGAACTCAATGCCGGCCGGCCCGTCACCACCCTCACGGTGGCTAACACGGGCGATCGGCCCGTGCAGGTGGGCTCCCACTTTCATTTCCATGAGGCCAACCCGGCGCTGAACTTCAACCGGGAGGCGGCCCGCGGCCTGCGGCTCGACATCCCGGCGGGAACAGCGATCCGCTTCGAACCGGGCGACAGCCGCGAGGTGCAACTGGTGCCCTTCGCCGGCGCCCGGCGGGTGTTCGGCTTCAACGGGCTGATCAACGGCCCGCTGGATTGACGCCACGCCCTCCAGGCCCCCCATCCCCCCACTCCCTCGGCCATGCCCTACCGCATCTCCCGCCAGGCCTACGCCCAGACCTACGGGCCCACCACCGGCGACCGGCTGCGACTGGCCGACACCGAGCTGTTCCTGGAGGTGGAGAAGGATTACACCATCTATGGCGATGAGGTGAAGTTCGGCGGCGGCAAGGTGATTCGCGATGGCATGGGTCAGGCCCAGACCACCCGGGCCGGCGGCGCCGTGGACACGGTGATCACCAATGCCCTGATCCTCGACTGGTGGGGGATCGTGAAGGCCGACATCGGCCTGCGGGATGGCCGCATCGTGGCGATCGGCAAGGCGGGCAACCCCGATATCCAGAGCGGCGTGGACATCGTGGTGGGCCCGGGCACAGAAGCGATCGCCGGCGAGGGCCACATCGTGACCGCCGGCGCGATCGACACCCACATCCACTTCATCTGCCCCCAGCAGATCGAAACGGCCCTCTCCAGCGGTGTCACCACGCTGATGGGAGGCGGCACCGGCCCGGCCACCGGCACCAATGCCACCACCTGCACCCCCGGCGCCTTCCACCTGGCCCGCATGCTCCAGGCGGCGGAAGGACTGCCGATCAACCTGGGCTTCTTTGGCAAGGGCAACGCCAGCACCCCGGAGGCGCTGGAGGAACAGATCCGCGCCGGCGCCTGCGCCCTGAAACTCCATGAAGACTGGGGCACCACCCCGGCAGCGATCGACTGCTGCCTCTCAGTGGCGGATCGCTTCGATGTGCAGGTGTGCATCCACACCGACACCCTCAACGAGGCGGGCTTCGTGGAAGACACCATCCGCGCTATTGGCGGCCGCACGATCCACACCTTCCACACCGAGGGGGCCGGCGGCGGCCACGCGCCGGACATCATCAAGATCTGCGGCGAGGCCAACGTGCTGCCGAGCAGCACCAACCCCACCCGCCCCTACACCCGCAACACGCTGGAGGAGCACCTCGACATGCTGATGGTGTGCCACCACCTCGATCCGCGCATCCCGGAGGATGTGGCCTTCGCCGAATCGCGCATCCGCCGCGAAACGATCGCCGCCGAGGACATCCTCCACGATCTGGGGGCCTTCAGCATCATCGCCAGTGATTCCCAGGCGATGGGGCGGGTGGGGGAGGTGATCATCCGCACCTTCCAGACGGCCCACAAGATGAAGGTGCAGCGGGGCAGCCTGCCGGAGGATTCCAGCCGCAACGACAACACGCGCCTGAAGCGCTACATCGCCAAGGTCACGATCAATCCGGCCATCGCCCACGGCATCGACAGCCAGGTGGGGTCGGTGGAGGTGGGCAAAATGGCCGATCTGGTGCTGTGGAAGCCGGGCTTCTTCGGCGTTAAACCGGAGCTGGTGATCAAGGGCGGCTCGATCGTGTGGGCCCAGATGGGCGACGCCAATGCCTCAATTCCCACCCCGGGTCCGGTGCATTGCCGGCCGATGTTCGCGGCCTTCGGAGCAGCGCTGGCTCCCAGCTGCCTCACCTTCGTGAGTCAGGCGGCCCTCGATGCCGACCTACCCCGCAGCCTCGGGCTGAAGCGAGCCTGCGTGCCGGTGGTGAACACGCGCGCCATCGGCAAGGGCTCCATGCGCAACAACGGCGCCCTGCCCAAGGTTGAGGTGGACCCCCAGACCTATGAAGTGTTCGCCGACGGGGAACTGCTCACCTGTGAACCTGCGGAGGTGCTGCCGATGGCGCAGAGGTATTTCCTGCTCTAGGAGATACAGGAAAGCGCAAGCAATGAAAAATGGCTTTGATTATTGATTGTTGAATGAGCTGTTATCTTGCTTGCCCTGCATAGCTTTTAGATGCTTTTAACGCAGCCTTATCTTCTTGCTTTTTCAATTGAGCCTGTTTGCTGGCATGGCCTTGGAGGCGTCGCTTGGTTTGCATAAGCTGATTCTTCGAATTCTGTCTAGCCCTATAGTTATCAAGAATTTTACCGATACTGGTGGGCCTGAATAACAACAGGTTCTGGCGCAGCACAGGAAACGGAAGGCTTTTATCAGCTGGTGATAGGACCCTTCAGGTTGATAAGACTTTTCTGAAGTTGTACAAGATTTGTCGCAGCCCTAACTGCATTACGGAAATTTGCAAAGTTTTGAGTGACTGCGATCTCGTAATTCGCCGCACTCTTCTTATAGCCGTAAACTCCCTTGGCCAAGTTGTAAGTTTGCAGCGGGATCAGCAGCAAAAAGCCAAGTGTTTCTGGAAGGGCCCAACTGCGCAGATTTTTGCAGAATGCCTCCAAGCGAGGTTCAGATGGATCAAGATAAGCAGCCAGATGGGAAAGGACAACACCTTCCAAAGGAAGGGTGCTGTTATTGGTGATGGCATTGACAACGGAGATCTGCCAAGTTGTATCCCACACCCTGAACCGTCAAGGCTACTGATGCCACCGTGAAGCCGTAGACGAAAAACAGGGCTGTAGCCGCCGTAGCCGAGAGGCGAGCGAAGAAAGCTGCTGGGGACACCGCTTAATCACGAAAAAAGTGGACATGAAAATCCAGGCCCACCAGTGGAATCAAAGAAAGAGAGGAGAGAGGGAATCAGGCGGTGGCTGATTTGTTGATACGGCTGCGGAGGCGACGGCTGAATCCGAAGGCAGCAGCAGCTCCAACAAGGGGTAGAGGGCCTGGGACTTTTTGGGGTAGACAGGCACCTCCTGTGCACTTACCGAACGCCCGTACACCTGAGGGATTCACAGCTGGATTGGGCCGACATGATCGCTCCCACAAAACCGAATTGCGTCTCGCACTGAGACACGGCCCTGCCGTACCGGCCTTTTTGTAGCAAGCACCACTAGAAACATGCCCGGCCGCCCATCAGGATCCTTTCAGTGCCCAGGTGAGCATGTTCACGGAATACCGCCCCAACCACGGCTACGACGAGTACTTCAGCGCCGCCGCCGCACCCCGGGCCGCCCTGCAGCCTCTACTGTCCTCCCTCGGCCTGATGGGCCTCGACCAGCTCAACCGCAACCACGCCGCCGCCGGGGCCCTGCTCAAGCGCCTGGGGGCCACCTTCCGGCTCAATGATTCCGGCAGCCAGGGAGTGGAGCGGATCCTGCCCTTCGATCCCCTGCCCCGGCTGATCGCCGCCGGTGAGTGGGCCCGATTGGAGCAGGGCCTGTTCCAGCGCCTTCAGGCGATCGACATCTTTCTGGCCGATATCTACGGCCCAGGCCGGATCATCGCCGATGGGGTGGTGCCCCGCGAAGACGTGGAGAGCTCCCACGGTTGGCGGCCCCAGATGCAGGGCCTCACCCCACCCCTGGGGCGATGGTGCCACATCTCCGGCCTCGATCTGGTGCGCGATGGCGAGGGCACCTGGCGGGTGCTGGAGGACAACCTGCGCTGCCCCTCCGGCGTGGCCTACTTCCTCGAGAACCGGCGGGTGATGAAGCGCATCTTCCCCAGCCTCTTCGCCGGCCGAACCGTGCAGCCGATCGACAACTACGCCTCCCGCCTCCTCCAGACCCTCCAGGAGCTCGCCCCCTGGACCGACACCCCCAAGGTGGTGCTGCTCACTCCCGGCGTGTTCAACAGCGCCTACTTCGAGCACAGCTACCTGGCCCAGCAGATGGGCATCGAGTTGGTGGAAGGCCGCGATCTGGTTTGCGAGGCCGATCGCGTGTGGATGCGCAGCACCACGGGCCTGGCGCCTGTGGATGTGATTTATCGCCGCATCGACGACGACTTCCTCGATCCAGCCGTGTTCCGCAGCGATTCGATGCTGGGGGTGCGGGGCCTGATGGCCGCCTATCGGGCCGGCCGGGTGGCGATCGCCAATGCCCCCGGCACCGGGGTGGCCGACGACAAGCTCATCTACGCCTACGTGCCGGAGATGATCCGCTACTACCTCGGCGAGGAGCCGATCATCGAGAACGTGCCCACCTATCTCTGCGCCCGGCCCGACGACCGCTCCTATGTGCTCGCCCACCTCAGCGAGCTGGTGGTGAAATCGGTGGCGGAGGCGGGCGGCTACGGCATGCTGATCGGACCCCACGCCAGCCGCGAGGAGGTCGCGATCTTCGCCGCCAAGATCGAGGCCGATCCTCGCAACTTCATTGCCCAGCCCACCCTGGAGCTCTCCACCGTGCCCTCCCTCAGCGAAGGGGAGCTTTACCCCTGTCATGTGGATCTGCGCCCCTATGTGCTGCGCGGCAAGGGCGACTGGGTGACCCCCGGCGGCCTCACCCGTGTGGCCCTGCGGCGCGGCTCCCTGGTGGTGAACTCCTCCCAGGGCGGCGGCTGCAAGGACACCTGGATCGTTTCCGACACCGGCATCGAAGCCGCCGCGGCCCCGATCGGAGGCAGCGCCTCATGTTGAGCCGCGTTGCCGACTCCCTTTACTGGATCAACCGCTACGTGGAGCGGGCCGAAAACATCTCCCGCTTCGTGGAGGTGAGCGAGGCGATGGCCCTCGACTGCCCCCCCGGCAGCGCCGAACCCTGGCTGCCTCTGATCGATGCCAGCGGTGAGCGCGACCTCTTCGACAAGCTCTGTCCCGCCGCCAGCCCCGAAGACGTGGTCAACTTCCTGGTGCGCCGGGAAGACAACCCCAACAGCGTGGTGAATTGCATCGCCTTTGCCCGCGAAAATGCCCGCCAGATCCGCGATGTGCTCACCACCGAGATGTGGGAGCACCTCAACGCCACCTATTGGAGCCTGCAGGAAGCCAGTTTCTGGGAGCAGCCGCCCCAGGAGCAGCTCCGCGACATCCGCTCCGCCTGCCAGCTCTTCTATGGCATCACCGATGCCACCCTCAGCCGCGACCTCTCCTGGCAGTTCAGCCGGCTGGGAAGGCTGTTGGAGCGCGCCGACAAGACCACGCGCATCCTCGATGTGAAGTACTTCCTGCTGCTGCCCACCCCTGAGGAGGTGGGCGGCGTGCTCGATGAACTGCAGTGGATCGCCCTGCTGCGCACCGCCGGCGCTTACCAGATGTTCCGCCAGTCCCAGCAGCGGGCGATCGCGCCGGAGGCGGTGGCCGGCTTCCTGCTGCTCAATCCGGTGTTCCCCCGCTCGGTGCGCTACTGCCTCGAGCGGATCAGCGAAACCCTGAAGATCGTGCGCAGCAACGCCGTGCCCGGCGCCCCGGATCAGCTGGAGTGCCTCAGCGGCCTCACCCTGGCCCGTTGGAGCTTCACCCGGATCGAGGAGCTGATCGCTAACGGCCTCCATGAGGCGATCGACCAGCTCCAGCAGGATCTCAACCACCTCCACACCCTGATTGAGCAGCGCTACTTCATCGCGCCCGCCCCGGACGTCCCCGAAAATCCCACCCACTCCGAGCCGGCATGCGTGCCCGCATAACCCACACCCTCAGCTACCGCTACAGCGCCCCGGTTCTGCTCGGCGACCACCGCTTCTGCCTCCAGCCTCGCGGCCACGGTTTCCAGCGCCTGCTGAACTTCGCGTGCCGCATCACCCCCGAGCCCGACCATCTTTATGCCCTGGTGGCGGCCAGCGGTGATGAGATCCTGCGGGCCCGCTTCCTTGGCAGCACCGACACCTTCCTGGTGCAGGCGACCAGCGAGGTGGAAACCAGCTCGGCACCAGCGCTGGACACCTGTCTGGCCGCCAACGAACCCCAGCTCCCCTATCCGGTGGGGCGTCTCAACGGCGACCTAATGGGCGCGATCGAAGGCTGGCTGCCCAATGGCCAGCACGATCCGGCCGCGGTGGATCTGGCCCAGGAGGCCCTGATGGGCAGCGATCAGCGGGCGCTGCGGTTCCTCGATCAGCTCCTGGAGATCATCCAGGACCGGGTGAAGTACACCCAACGCCATGTGGGCCCCGCCTGGCCCGCTGGCCGCACCCTCAAGGAACGGGTGGGCTCCTGCCGCGACCTGGCGATGCTGATGATCGAGGCCTGCCGCTGCGTGGGCCTACCCGCCCGGTTCGTGAGCGGCTATCACCTGGTGGAACCGCCCCCGAAGCGCTACGACCTGCACGCCTGGGCGGAGATCTATCTGCCCGGTGCCGGCTGGCGGGGCTTCGATCCCAGCGGCAAGGGCCATATCGACGACCGCTACATCATCCTGGCCACCTCCTCCAACCCCAACCTCACCGCCGCCGTGAAAGGCACCTTCTCCGGTTCCTCCAAGGTGGAGAGCGAGTTCAAATGGAGCATCGAGCCCGAGATCCTGGCTTGAGCCCGAGATCCTGGCTTGAGCCAGCGATCCTGGCCGTTTCGATTCAGCGATCGCCGGGCGCTGCCGACCCTGCAAAGAGTTCATGCCGAACCGGAAGCCCCCATAAAGCTGGTGCGGCCTGTATCGATTGGTGCAGCAAAACCCTCCGTTCCGCACGATGAAGGCCTCAACACCCGATCAGCCCGGCAGCCCATGGATGCCCCCTCCACCGCCACCAGCCTTTCGCCCCATGGGCAGGGGGGTCTGCTGGGCGCGATGCGCCACCACCTGTTCTCCTCCCAGGCCAAATCCCCCTTCCTGGCCACCCGCCACGACCACTACCTCAGCCTGGCCCTGGCGGTGCGCGACCGCCTGCTGCAGAACTGGGTCGACACCGCCGAGACCTACACCCGCGCCCACGTGCGCACGGCCACCTATCTCTCAGCGGAATACCTGCTCGGGCCCCACCTGGAGAACAACCTGGTGAATCTCGGCATCCACGCCGAAGCCCAGGAAGCCTGCCGGGCCCTCGGGCTCTCCCTGGAGGAACTGATCGCGGAGGAGCCGGAGCCCGGCCTGGGCAACGGCGGTCTGGGCCGGCTGGCGGCCTGCTTCCAGGAATCGATGGCCACCCTGGAGATCCCCGCGATCGGCTATGGCATCCGCTACGAATTCGGGATCTTCCGCCAGCAAATCGGTCCGGATGGCCAGCAGGAGAGCACTGACCCCTGGCTGGCCCGCGGCAACCCCTGGGAGGTGATCCGGCCGGAATGGAGCTACCCCGTGGAGATCGGCGGCCACACCGTGATCGGCGTGGCCCACGACACCCCGATCCTCGGCTGCGGGGTGCATACCGCCAACACCCTGCGGCTGTGGAGTGCCCAGGCGCCGGATGCCTTTGATTTCGCCTCCTTCAACGCCGGCGACTACACCCGCGCCGTGCTGCAGAAGGTGCAATCGGAAACCCTCTCCAAGGTGCTCTATCCCAACGACGAGATGGAGCAGGGCAAGCGCCTGCGGCTCAGCCAGCAGATCTTCTTCGTGTCCTGCTCCCTGCAGGACATGTTCCGCATCCTCAAGGGCCAGGGCATGGCCCCCACCGAGTTCCACCGCAAGTTCGCGGTGCAGCTCAACGACACCCACCCCGCCATTGCCGTGGCGGAACTGATGCGGCTGCTGATCGATCAGCACGGCGTCGACTGGGACACCGCCTGGAGCATCACCACCGCGGCGATCAGCTACACCAACCACACCTTGCTCCCCGAGGCCCTCGAGGCCTGGGGCCTGGAGCTCTTCGGACAGCTGCTGCCCCGCCAGCTCGAGATCATCTACGAGATCAACGCCCGTTTCCTGCGCCTGGTGCGGATCCGCTATCCGGGTCAGCCCGAGCTGCTGGAGCGCCTCTCCCTGATCCAGGAAGGTGGCCAGCGCAAGGTACGCATGGCCCACCTGGCGGTGGTGGGCAGCCACCAGGTGAACGGGGTGGCCGAATTGCACAGCAAGCTGCTGGTGGAGAACGTGTTCCACGACTTCGCCGCCCTCTGGCCCGACCGCTTCACCAACGTGACCAACGGCGTGACCCCGCGCCGCTGGCTGGCGGTGGCCAATCCCGGCCTGGCCGCCCTGCTGGATGAGAGCATCGGCACCACCTGGCGCCGCAACCTCGACCAGCTGCGGGGCCTCGAACCCCTCGCCCACGATGGCGCCTTCCTTGAGCGCTGGCAGGAGGTGCGGGAACAGAGCAAGCAGCGTCTGGCCGCCACGATCCGCCAGGACACCGACGTGCTGGTGGACCCCGCCTCCCTCTTCGATGTTCAGGTGAAGCGGATCCATGAATACAAGCGCCAGCACCTGGCCGCCCTGCAGATCGTGGAGCGCTACCTGCGCCTTCGCAACGGCGAAGACCTACCGCCCCGTACCGTGATCTTTGGCGGCAAGGCGGCCCCCGGCTACCACATGGCCAAGTTGATCATCCGCCTGATTGTGGGCATCGCCGGGATCGTGAACATCGATCCAGCCATGCGTGGCCGGCTGAGGGTGGTGTTCCTGCCCAACTTCAGCGTGAAGCTGGGCCAGCGGATCTACCCCGCGGTGGATCTCTCCGAGCAGATTTCCACCGCCGGCATGGAGGCCTCCGGCACCGGCAACATGAAGATGGCCCTCAACGGCGCCCTCACGATCGGCACCCTCGACGGCGCCAACATCGAAATCCGCGAGCGGGTGGGCGAGGACAACTTCTTCCTCTTCGGTCACACCGCCGACCAGCTGGCCGAGATCAACCGCAACGGCTATCACCCCCTGCCCTGGCTGGAAAACGACCCGATCGCCAAGGAGGCGATCGACCTGATCGGCTCGGGCCACTTCAGTGAAGGCGACCGGGACCTCTTCCACCCCCTGCTCGCCAACCTCTGCAGGCACGATCCCTTCCGGGTGATGGCCGACATCGGCGATTACCGCCGCGCCCAGAACGCCGTGGACGAGGCCTGGCGGGATCCCCAGCGCTGGAGCACAATGTCGGCGCTGAACACCGCCCGCTGCGGCTTCTTCAGCAGCGACCGTTCGATCCAGGACTACGCAGAGCGCATCTGGAAAGTGACCCCCGTGCCGGTGCAAGCTGGCCAGGTGCTGACGAGCCCCACCGGCTGATCCGATCCGGGCCCCGACCCTCCCCCAGCTGGGGCCCGCTGCCTGGTCCTGCACCGTTCGGGTCCCTTCAACGCCGATCCGTCCACCGCGCTCCCCGACCGTGCCCACCACCTTGCCCGTGCCCCCGATGGGGGAAGCCCCCCGCGCCTCCGACACCCCGCCGGCGTGGATGGGGCGGGTGGCCGGGGAGGTGGACCGCCGGCTCGGGGCTGCCGGTATCCGGCTCACCCTGGGGGGCGAGCCCACCTACGTGCCCCTCGAGCCGAGTGGCGCGGAATGGAGCGTGGCGGCCGATGGCCCCACCAAGCTGCCGATGGCCCGGGCCATGGCCCGGGAGCTGCAGCGCGCCGCCTGGCCCGGCAGCACCCTGCTTTACTGCCCCGGCAAGCGCTATGAGGGGGAGGTGAACCCGCGCTGGGCCCTGCGCCTGTTCACCGGTCTCGATGGCCAGCCGGCGGTGCGGTGGCCCGCAGCGCACGGCGATAGCCTCCCGGGAGCAGCCCTCGCCCCCGCCGCGGGTCCCTCCTGGCTGGCCCAGTTGGCGGGGCTGCTGGGGGTAGCCCTGGAACCGCTGGAGCTGCGGGATCCGCTCGATCCCGGCCGGCGGGTGTGGGCCGTGCCCCTCAGCGCCGCCGAGCCCGATCCCGAACTCCCCACGGCACCGATCCAGTGGCTGCCGGCCGCCTGGCCCCTCGACGAGAGCCTCCGCCAGCTCAGTGGCGCCACCGGCCCTGCGGGCCTGCGGCTGCCGCTGGAGCACTTCCCGGAAGGGGTGCCCCGCCAGGTGCTCACCCTAGAAACCGACGGCGAAAGCTGGGAGCTCTTCCTGCCGCCCCTCTTCCGCCGCCCCCTCACCACCCTGCTGCAGGCCGTGGCCGACAGCCTCGCGGGCTTAGCACCGCCGCAGCTGAGCGGCATGTTGCCGGTGGACTGGGAAGGTCACTGGCAGATGCTCGGTCTCACCGCCGATCCGGGCGTGCTGGAGATCAACCTGCCGATCTGCCACGGCTGGGCCGACTACGACCGCTGGCTACGGCTGTTGGAGCGGGCCGGCGAACGGGTGGGGCTGCGCAGCTGGAAGCAGGCCCTTGATGGCCGTCAGGAGGGCACCGGCGGCGGCAACCACCTCCTCTGGGGCGGCCCCAGCCTGGAGGAGCATCCCTTCTTCCGGCGGCCAGGCTGGCTGGCGGGCATCCTGCGCTACTGGCAGCACCATCCGGCCCTCGCCTATTTGTTCAGCGGCGCCTGCGTGGGTCCGGCCTCCCAGGCCCCAAGGGCCGATGAGGCAGCCGGCGACAACTTCGATCTGGAACTGGCCTACCGAGCCCTCGAGCAGGCCGATGACGGCAGCGGCCCGGACGAACCCGGCTCCGACCAGCGGGGCGTGATCGGGGAAACCCTGCGTCACCTTCATGCCGACCGCAGCGGCAACAACCACCGCAGCGAGATCAGCTTCGACAAGTTCTGGAACCCGGGCGCCCCCGCCGGCTGCCTGGGGCTGGTGGAATTCCGGGCGCTGGAAAGCATGCCGCACGTGCAGTGGAGCAGCGCCGTGGCCCTGCTCTGGAGCGCCCTGGCCACCCACCTGCTCGAACCCCGCCATCGCCCCACCAGCCTCCGGGAGTGGGGCAGCGAGCTGCACGACCGGATGCTGCTCCCCAGCGCCCTCTGGGCCGACCTGGAGGCGGTGCTGGCCGAACTGGCCGCCGATGGCCTGGCCCTCGACCCAGCTCCCTTCCGGGAGATCTGGGACTGGCGCTTCCCGCCGCTGCTGCATTGGCAGGAGGGCGAGGCGGTGCTGGAGGTGCGTCCGGCCCTGGAGCCCTGGCCGCTGATCTGTGATTTCCCCCGCGAGGGGGGCTTCACCAGCCGCTTCGTGGATGGCTCGCTGCGACGCTTCGAGATCACCGCCAACGAGGCCTTCCGCCGGGAATGGCGCCTTGGACTCGCGGGCCGTCCCCTGGAGCTCCCGGCCGACGGCGGCGCCCTGGCCGTCCGCTACCGGCTGCAGCGCCTCTATCCCTGCCTGCACCCGGCCATCGCCCCCCACCTGCCATTGGTGCTCAGCGTCCAGGGCAGCACAAAGGGCCAAGCCTTCCAGCTCAACGAGGAGGGCACCGCCTTCGTGGCCGAAACCGAGGCTGCCACCGACCCTCAGGGCCAGCCCTGGCGGGGCCGCCGCCGGAGCGAAGACGTCACGATCGACCTGCGCCTGGGCTGAACCGGCCGCCTTAGGGCGTTCCGGCCGACCCTGGGGTGAATCTGAAGGGGCGAGGACCTACCAGGTCACCCCGTGCAGCTTGGGCAGCGGCGCGGTGCGGGAGGTGACGGCGAACAGCCTCGGGATGCGGCTGCTGTTGTAGACGCGGAATTCGCGCACGATGCTGGCCCCCTCCTCGCGCACCGCCTGGTTGAGCACCAAGGAGCCATCGGGGTCGGACACGGAGCGGTGGAAGGTGCCCGGGGGGATGCGCAGGATGTCGCCGCCGCTCTCGAGCCGCACGATGTGGAACGGATAGTTCCAGCCCAGATTCACCAGATAGAAGGTGCGACCTCCATGCATGGCCAGCAGGTTGTCCTCCTGGTGGGGATGCAGATAAAACTGCCAGGCCCCGGACACGGGATCATTCGGGGGGCTGATGGCCGGACCGGCATGCACCACCATGTCGCGGGCATTGGAGCCGGGCACGGTGATGTCAAAGAAACGAACCGAGGGGGTATCGCGGAACTTCTCATAGGGGATCATCTCGAACATCGGCACCGGTCTGGGGGAACTCGGCACCGGTCTGGGGGAACTGTGCGGTTCGGGGAGCTCCGGGAGACCGGCGGCCAGGTTGGGCGAGGGAACGGTGGCGGTCATGGCGAAGGCGCAACGGGGCGCAACCGGTAGCTGATCTACCAGTGAAACGAAACCGGCGTGCTGCAGGGAGTGAAAGCCGATACCAAAAGCCGGTTTCCGCAGGCCACTTCCCCCGCTGGCAATCCGCAGGGGCGTTGCTTGAATGCAGCCACGACCAACTCCATCCCTGCGACCGGCCCCCAAAACCCTGCCCTCGGCACGCCTTCGGTGTTGCGCGGAGCCCGTGCCGCCCACCCGTTGTGGCCAGCCAAGGGGCCTTGAGAACCTCCCGCTGTGATCCGCCGCCTCCCCTTCCACTCCCTCTGTTTGCCCCGATCGATGGCGCACCTCCTCTCCAACCCCTTGTCCACCCCGATTCGGCGCCTGCTTGCCGCAGGGCCACTCCTGCTCAGCCTCAGTGCGCCTCTGGCGGTCGGCCAAGCCGTCCAGGCGCAGGGACAGCCCGGTGCCTCCCGGGCCGCTGGCCGGCCCACGGTGTCGGTGCCGGACTTCAAGAACACCGTGACCCCCAGCACCTGGTGGTGGCAGGGGCCGGTGGCCACCGACCTGGCCCACGCCCTGGCCAATGAGCTGCAGGCCACCGGGGAGCTGCAGGTGGTGGAACGCCAGAACGTGGGCGCCGTTCTCTCTGAACAGGAGATGGCCGAGATGGGCCTGGTACGCAAGGACGCCAACGCGGCGCGCAAGGGCCAGCTGACCGGCGCCCGCTACATCGTGCTCGGCACCGTGACCTCCTTCGACTCCCGCGTGGGAGAGAAGGGATCCTCCAGCAACTTTGGCCTGCTGGGCTTCGGCAACAACAAGCAGCAGCTGGAAACCCAGGACTACGTCGCCATCGATGTGCGCGTGGTGGACAGCACCACCGGCGAAGTGGTTGGCGCCCGCACCGTGGAGGGCCGCGCCTCCAACGTGGCTGCGGCCCAGCAGAAGGGCGTGAGCCTGCTGCCGGCGGCGGCCGGCGCCCTGCTGCTCTTCCCCAACATGGGCCGCACCGGCCAGGTGCTCACCGGCGCCGCCGGCACCCTCAACTTCGGCAACTCCTCCTCGGAGGTGCAGCGCACGCCTCCCGCGAAGGCCCTGCGCGCCGCCTTGATCAATGCCTCCGACTACGTGGCCTGCGTGCTGGCGCCCCAGGGCAACTGCCTGGCCCGCTTCGCGGCCCAGGATCAGCAACGGCGGGATCGCACCGGTGGCGTGCTGCGGCTGGAGTGAGTGATCGCTGAGGCGGGGAAACGGAACGGCGAGCCTGAGCTCCGATCAGAGCCAGCAGCGCCTGGAGGTCAGTGAAAAGGCTTCCGGTGGATCGAGGAATGGGTCCAAAGCGGTCGGGGCATGCCCAGGCACCAGGGAAGGACTCTCGATCAGAAGGGAATCGGCAGCTCGGCGTCGGCAGGTTCCGGCGCACAGGCCTCCACCCGCTGGGCCACCACCTCACCCACCACCACGATCGAGGGCGAGGCGAACCCCTGGGCTTCCACCTGATCGGCCAGCTCCCCCAGGCTGGAGAGCAACAGCCGCTGGCCCCGCACCGTTCCCTGCTGGATCACCGCCGCCGGAGTGGCAGGGTCGAGGCCACCGGCCACCAGTTCCTCGCCGATGCGGCGCAGATTGTGCAGGCCCATGTAGATCACCAGCCCATCGCTGCTGCGAGCCAGTCCACGCCAATCCACCCCGGGACGCCCCTTATCAATTTCCTCGTGGCCGGTCACGAAGGTGACGCTCGATCCGGCGCGGCGATGGGTCACGGGAATGCCCGCGTAGGCAGGGGCGGCGATGCCGGCGGTGACCCCGGGCACCACCTCCACCGGGATGCCCTGGCGGGCCAGGTGGGCCGCCTCCTCGCCACCGCGGCCAAACAGGAAGGGATCACCACCCTTGAGCCGCACCACCGTGCGGTGGCGGGCGGCCAGCTCCACCAACAGGGTGTTGGTGCTGGGCTGGGGCACCGAATGGTGGCCGCGGCGCTTGCCCACGAAATGCTGCTCGCAGTGCTCCGGCACCAGATCCAGCAGGGCCTTGGGCACCAGCGAGTCGTGCACGAGGGCATCGCAGCTCCGCAGCAGGCGATGGGCCTTGAGGGTGAGCAGTTCGGGATCGCCGGGGCCGGCCCCCACCAGGTAGACGGTGCCGGGGGAGGAAAGGCCGGGCAATACCGAGTTGGGAGCTTCCGAAGCGCTAGGCGAAGCGAGGGTCATGGCAGGGCCTCCAGCTGCTCCAGCAACACCTGGCGCAGGGCCGGACGGCTGAGCAGGGGGGCCGCCGCCTCACCAAAGCGGGGGGTGAGCGCCTCGGTGAGGCGATTGGCCGCCAAAGCCAGCGGCAGAACAGCACCTTGATGCGCCAGGAGACTGGCCTCGATTCGATCCGAACCGTAGGCAGCCTCCTGGGGTGTGGCGCCCGTGATGGCGGCGAGAAGCCGGAGATAACGGCGCCCCAAGGGAGAGGCGATCGGATGGTGCAGCAGTAGGGCCGGGCTCGATGGCGGCGACGGCTGATCGCTCAGCTGACGGCTCAGCTCAGCCGCCAGGGCACGCTGCCAGACGGGCCAGCTGCCGAGGAACGGCAACACCTTTAGTCCGCTGCTGGGTCGAAGTTCGTGGCGCAGGCGGGGTAGGTCGTGGCGCACGTGCTCACCGGGCAGCAGCAACAGCGGCACCAGCCCCAGCGGATGCTCCAGGGTTGGCAGATCGGCGGGCTGCGGATCCGTCAGAGCCCGCAACAGCACCGGAGCACCACGCCGGTGCTGCAGCTCGGCGGCCAGGCTCAGGAGTTCAGCCGGAATCTCTCCCTGGGCTCGCCCGTGCACCAGCAAAAGCAGGGGACGGCAAGGCACACTCCGCAAACGTCGCTCCAACCGCTCCCTGACGGCCGGCTCCAGGGCCCGAGAGCGCACCTCCAGAAGGCCGCTGCGGGCATCGGGCAATCGGGCCAGGCTGTCTACGGCGGCGGCGGCAAGCCCGGGATCCAGATCCATGGCGAGCTGGATCAAGGTGGAGCGCAAGGCCCCCAGGGGCCAGGCGCTCAATCCGAGCCCCAGGCCCTCCAGGGCGGCACAACGCTGCTGCCGTGGCGCCGGCTCCAGGGCCCGGCGTTGGAGCAGGCCGAAATCAAGGGGCTGGCGCTGGTGCCCGAGCAGGGGCAACAGGGCCACCTGAACCTGGGTGTCGGCATGGTCGCCGAGGGCCTGGCGCAGAGCCGTGGCCACCACAGGATCGCGGTGCCCAGCGATGCCCTGGGGAAAGGCCGGCTCCCGCAGGGGCTGGGCCAGCCACCATCTCAGCATCCGCACGCTGGCGGCAGCATCCAGGCGTTCTGCCAGAACGACCATCAGATCGGACTCGGGCGGCACGCCACCAGCCTCGATCGCCGCCAGCCAGGGCTCCAGTGGAAAGGTGCCGGCGCGCAACCGTTGCAACCACTCCCAACGATCAACGCTGGCCGGCGAAGGCAGGTCGGCAGGGTCGAGGGGGTTGTCCAGGGCGGGGGTGCGCGACACAGCACAGCTCAGCCATGTCGCCTTCACGATGGCACCGAAAGGGGATCAGCAGCCGATCGCCGACGAGCACCGAAGTTGTCGATCAGCAACGCTTCCAGCACGTCGGGGAGGTCGTCGAGGGGAACCCCCTTGTGGTGAAGTTCGGCCAGGCGGCCTTCGTTCTCCATGGAGCCGCCCAGAAAAATTCGGGCTGCCTCCACCATCTGTCCATCCTTGCGGGCCTTGGCCCCCATCAGCCCGATCTGCCCCATGTAGGGCTGGCCGCAGGCATTGGGACACCCGGTCCAGTGGGTGCGCACGGCCTCGGGGAGCTCCAGACGGCGCTCCAGCTCCTCCACCACCGCCAGGGCCGTGGATTTGGTGGGGATCAGAGCCAGACCGCAGTAGTGATTGCCGGTGCAGCTCACCGCCTCAGCCAGCAGGGGGCCGGGAACGGCGGGGAAGCGACGCAGCAGCGGCTCCGCCAGCAGGGCCTCGGCCCGATCGGCGGGCACATCGGCGATCACCACGTTCTGGCTCTCGCTGAAGCGCAGATCGCCGCTGCCATAGGACGCGGCCAGGCGAGCCAGCTCCGCCATGGAGTCGGCCTCCAGCCGGCCCATCGGCACATTCAGCCCCACCCAGCACAGGCCTTCCTGCTTCTGGGGATGGACACCGCAGAGATCGCGAGGGGCCCGGTTCACGAGATGGGAGCCGTCGTGATCCAGCAGGTCGGGGTCGGCACCACCGAGTTCCCCATAGGTGGCCCGCAGGGCGGCTCGATAGGCATCAAGGCCAAGAGCCTCGACCAGATACATCAGCCGGCTGCGATTGCGGGCCGAGCGGTTGCCATGGGCGCTGTAGTGATGCAGCACCGCCAGGGTGAAGGCGGGCACCTGAGCGGGCCGGAGCCACAGGCCGAGCGGTATGGCCAGTTCGTTGCGCTGGGCGGAGAAAAAGCCCCCAACCAGCACCGTGAAGCCAAGCTCGCCGTCCCGCAGGGCGGGCAAAAAGGCGAGGTCGTTGTGGAGCAGAAAGCTGTCGGGGGCACCGCCAACGGCGACATTGAATTTGCGGGGCAGGTTGCGGGGGCCGCCGGGACCCAGCAGGGCGCTCTGGATGGCCTGCACGATCGGCCGCGTATCGAGCCATTCCTCGGGATCCAGCCCCGCCAGAGGGTTGCCGGTGATATTTCGCGGGTTGTCGTGACCCGACTGACGGCTGGTCAGCCCAAGCCGCTCCAGAGCCGCCATCAGGGGGGCCATGTCTTCGAGGAGCAGACCCCGGAGCTGGAGGTTCTGGCGGGTGGTGATGTCGGCGCTGCCGTGCTCTCCACAACGATCGACCAACTCAGCAAGCACCGCCAGTTGCCTGGCCTCGATGGCGCCGTTCGGCAGACGCAGGCGCACCATGAAACGTCCCGGTGTAACCGGCCGGAAGAAGATACCCAGCCACTTGAGGTGCACCGTGAGGGTGATCTCATCGAGGGACTCCCAGCCGTCGCGCCCCAACTGCTCCAGTCGGGGGGCGAGATCAAGACCGCTGAAATTAGCCTTGGCCTCCTCTAAACGGGAGAGGGAAGCGGCCGGGGAAGGGGTGGAGGAAGCGGACATGGCCGGATCGGGGACGAGTGGATAACGCCAGGGGTCTGAACCTGGGAGACCTGCGCTGGCTGGGCCCCCAACAAGGGTTTGAAGGATCGGCGCGACAGAGCAGATCGACGCCGGAGGAAGAGACCTCCGGGCGCAGAGAAGTTTCAGAAGAACAAGACCGGAATACCAGAAATTTAGACAAACATCCTGAAGCTATTCACTGCAATCGACGCTCCTGTGGCCGGGGAAATCAGCACGATTAAGCATCACTCAGACGAACACCAAACCCGAAACAAACCAACAAGCAGATCAGAAGCGATCTGACGATGAGTTCAAGGAATTGGGTCGACTGGAGGCCGGCCGTCAAACTCTCGGTAACAATGGCATCACGTCGACCCCGTTGCGACCTGTTGCAATCGCTACCAAATCCAGAACCAGATCCAGAGATGGCTCCTTTGCCAGCGGCCGGAGATGAGCGGCGGGCCGCCCAACTTCGGGCCCTCGGTCCAGAGCGGGCCCTGTTCCGCGAGCTGATCGCCAAGGTGGGCAGCGGTGAACACACCAGCACCGGCCTCAGCCGCGAAGAAGCCCGGACCGCCATCGACCTGATGCTCACAGGTCCGGTCGACGATGCCCAGATCGGGGCTTTTCTAATCGCCCACCGCATCCGCCGTCCGGCCCCTGTGGAGCTGACCGGCATGCTGGAGAGCTACCGAGATCATGGGCCCACTCTCACCAGCAGCGGACCAGCGCCCCTCTGCTTCGGCGTGCCCTACGACGGCCGCAGCCGCACCGCCCCCCTGCTCCCGCTGCTTGCCCTCAACCTGGCCGCCGCCGGGCTGCCGGTGGTGCTGCACGGCGGTGCTCCGATGCCTGTGAAATACGGGGTGACCCTGGCGGAGCTCTTCCGCAGCCTGGGCATCGAATGGTGCGGCCTGCCCCTGGGCACCGTGCAGGCACGCCTCGATCGGCATGGCCTGGCCCTCACCCACCAACCCGATCACTTCCCGGGCGCTGAGCGCCTGGTCGCGATTCGAGACGCGATCGGCAAACGCCCCCCGGTAGCCAGCCTGGAACTGCTCTGGACTCCGCATCGCGGCGAGCATCTCCTGATCAGTGGCTTCGTGCATCCCCCCACAGAAACCCGCGCCTGGGAGGCCCTAGCGGCAGCCGGCGAAACCGATCTGCTCACGGTGAAGGGACTGGAGGGCTCCACCGATTTGCCCACCACCCGGGCGGGTATCACGGCCCGCGTTCTTGATGGCAACGTGGAGCGAATCCTGCTGCACCCTCGCGACCATGGCATCAACGCCCCCGAGCAGGCCTGGACCAGCCTGGAGACCTGGCAAAGCGAGGGTTTAGCAGCGCTGCGCGGTGAAGGTCCCCTGGCGGAGGCCCTGCTCTGGAATCTGGGGTCCTACCTCTGGCTCGCGCGGCGTTTCAGCAGTCTGCCGGCGGCCCTGGATCAGGCCCGGGCCCTGCTGCAGGCCCGCTGCGGCGAACGGCTGCGTCAGGAGCTGGCGCCATGAGTGGCGACCGACATCGGCGCATCTTCGCGTTCGAGGCCGACTTCAGTGGCGATCTGCGCTGCATCCCGATGGCGGTGCGTCGCAAGCTCGATCTGGCTGGGGTGAAGCTCAAGTTGGCGCATTGGCATGGCCTGAGCGAGGCGGAGCGGCGCGACCTGCTGGCCTGGCCCGACAGCCCTGACGAGCTTGAAAGGCTGCACCGGTGGCTGCTGGCCCGCAGCGCCGAGCTGCCCCAGGGGCCGGCCCGAGCGATCGATCCCCTCCGCACCGCAGCCTGGCTCCGCGGCGGTGCCATCCCCGACGTTCTGCTGGAGTCATGCCGGCAGCTGGGTGTCACCCTCCGCGCTGAGCGCTGGAGCCAACTCGATGAACTGGAACGTTTCGCTCTGGTCAAGCTCTGCCATCCCGGCCACGAGCACCGCAATCTGCCCAGGGCCCTGGAGGAATTTGACCTGAAGAGCTGACGATGGGGGCGTTTCTGTAACGACAGACACCGACGAGGTCTGGAGCTGCATGGTTCAGTAAATTATCGGCAAGCATTAGCGCCGATCAAAATATTCGCTTCAGGCTCTTCTTTATGAAGCCTGAATGGCGCTGGCCGGTCGCTCTCCATCCACCAGCTCCCCATTAAAACTGCTCGCAACGATTTTGATTGCCCTCCAACAGTGTCTTCTCCCCAAGATGCTGACGCTGGGCGATGCGATTAACCGGGCTGTTCAGTTCAGGGGTCGTCGGGTTTCCACCGGTCCTGATGATCACCATCGGGTCCGACTCCCTCCCGCTCGGCTTGGGGGTCGGTCTCCAATCCGAAGCCGATGGCCAGCGCGTGCGGGGATGTCGTTCCCGCCAGGGATTCCATTGCTGGTTTCCTGGCTCTAATACCTCTACCTCCGGCCTGGAGACGGCTCTGAGTCGACGGAGCCGGCCGCACCCGCCAGCCGGCGTTTCCGAGCGGCAGCAACTCTGTTCACCTCTCAGTTCCCATCCCGGCGGCCGATCGTCGCCCTTTTTCGCTCTCAGATCCCCCCATGACCCCTTTCACTCGACGCAAGTTCCTGCTCACCGCTGCCAGCACGACAGCCGGCGCCCTCTGGTTGAGTGCCTGCGGTAGCAATCAATCCACCACCAGCTCGGCACCGGCCGCCAGCGGCACCGGCTCCGACACCGAAGTGAAAGGGGCCACGCTTGGCTTCATCGCCCTCACCGACAGCGCTCCGCTGATCATCGCCAAGGAGAAGGGCCTGTTCGCCAAGCACGGCATGCCCGACACGAAGGTGGTGAAGCAGACCTCCTGGGCCGTGACCCGCGACAACCTGGAGCTCGGCAGCGAGCGGGGCGGCATCGACGGCGCCCACATCCTCTCGCCGATGCCCCTGCTGCTCACCGCGGGCACGATCAGCAAGAGCAAGCAGCCGGTGCCGATGTACACCCTGGCGCGGCTCAACCTGCAGGGCCAGGCCTTCAGCGCCTCGAAGGATCTGCTCGACGAAAAGCTGACGATCGACAACAGGGAAGGCCTGGCCAATGCCAGCAAGAGCCTGGGACGCACCCTGAAGGCGGCGGTCACCTTCCCCGGCGGCAACCACGACCTCTGGATGCGCTACTGGCTGTCGGCCAACGGCCTCGACCCCAACAAAGATGCCGACCTGGTGGTGGTGCCGCCGCCGCAGATGGTGGCAAACATGCAGACCGGCACGATGGATCTGTTCTGCGTGGGTGAACCGTGGAACCAGCGGCTTGTGAACAAGAAGCTCGGCTATACGGCGGCCCAAACCGGGGAATTATGGAACAAGCATCCGGAGAAGGCCTTCTCGATGCGCGCCGACTGGGTGGACAAGAACCCCAAGGCAGCCAAGGCCCTGCTGATGGCCGTGCAGGAGGCCCAGATCTGGTGCCAAGACCCCGCGAATCTCGATGAGATGTGCGAGATCCTCTCCCAAGACAAGTACATCAAAGCCGCGGTGGCTGATCTCAAGCCCCGCCTGGCCGGTGTGGTCGACTACGGCGACGGCCGCAAGGTGACCGACAGCCCCTACACGATGTTGTTCTGGGACAGCAACGCCTCCTTCCCCTTCAAGAGCCACGACCAGTGGTTTGTGGTGGAAGACATGCGCTGGGGCTACCTGCCCGCCAACACCGACATCGACGCGCTGGTGAACAAGGTGAACCGCGCCGATCTCTGGAAAGAAGCAGCGAAGGCGATCGGTCGCAGCCAGGACATCCCCGCCAGCGATTCGCGCGGCAAGGAAACCTTCTTTGACGGTGTGGTGTTTGATCCCGCCAACCCCAAGGCCTACCTCGACGGCCTGAAGATCAAGGCGATGAGCTGAGGTCCAGCCCCGCCCCACGCCCCCACCGTCCCACCGTTTCCCGATGACCCCCTCCTCCCCCGCCGCGGCCCAGCGGCGTGCCGATCGCCCGCACCGGTGGCAGCCGGCGGTGCGGGCAGCGCTGCCCTATCTGGTCTGCATCGGTGGCTTCCTGCTGCTGTGGCAGATGCTCTCGCTGATCCTCGGAACGGCACGGCTGCCGGGGCCGATCAACGTGATCGTCGACACCTGGGACCCTTACATCACCCAGCCCTTCTTCGATGAGGGAGGCACCAGCAAGGGCCTGGGCTGGCAGATTCTGCTGTCGCTGCAAAGGGTGGCCCTGGGATACGGGCTGGCAGCGCTGGTGGGAATCGGCATCGGCGGCCTGCTGGGGCTGAACCGCTTCATTGGCAAGGGCCTCGATCCGGTGATCCAGGTGTTGCGCACCGTGCCACCACTGGCCTGGTTCCCGATCTCGCTGATGGTGTTCCAGGACGCCAGCACTTCGGCGATCTTTGTGATCTTCATCACCGCAATCTGGCCGATCATCATCAACACCGCCGTTGGCATCCGCGAGATCCCTCAGGACTACACAAACGTGGCCCGCGTGCTGCGGCTGCGCAAGGGCGAATACATCCGCAATGTGGTGATTCCGGCCACGGTGCCCTACGTCTTCACCGGCCTGCGCATCGCCGTGGGCCTGGCCTGGCTGGCGATCGTGGCGGCCGAGATGCTCAAGGCCGATGGTGGCATCGGCTACTTCATCTGGGACGCCTACAACGCCGGAGGCGACGGCAGCTCCAGCCAGATCATCCTGGCAATCGTCTACGTGGGCCTGGTGGGCCTGGCCCTCGATCGCCTGGTGGCCTGGGCGGGTCGGCGCGTGGCACGGGGGTCCAACTGAGATGGTCTCCTTCCTCACCGTCGACGACGTCACGCAGATCTTTCCGCTGGACGATGGCGGCCGCTATGTGGCCCTCAAGGACATCGACCTGGAGATCCGCGAGGGCGAATTCGTCTCGCTGATCGGCCATTCCGGCTGCGGCAAGAGCACCCTGCTGAACCTGCTGGCGGGCCTGGCGCAGGCCAGCCATGGCGGCATCCTGATCGATGGGCGGGAGGTGACCGAGCCGGGTCCCGACCGGATGGTGGTGTTTCAGAACTATTCGCTGCTGCCCTGGCAGACCGTGCGCCAGAACGTGGCGTTGGCGGTGAACCGGGTGATGGGCCAGCTCAGCGCCGCCGAGCGGCACGAGATCGTGGAGCGCAACCTGGCGATGGTGGGGCTGGCGGCCGCCGCCGAGAAATTTCCCGCGGAGCTCTCGGGCGGCATGAAGCAGCGGGTGGCGATCGCCCGCGCCCTGGCGATCCGCCCGCGGCTGCTGCTGCTCGATGAGCCCTTCGGCGCCCTCGATGCGCTGACGCGCGGCAATCTGCAGGAGCAGCTGATGCGCATCTGCCAGGAAGCTGGCGTCACCACCGTGATGGTGACCCACGACGTCGATGAGGCCCTGCTGCTCTCCGACCGGGTGGTGATGATGACCAACGGTCCGGAGGCCGGTATCGGCCAGATCCTGCGGGTGCCGTTCCCCCGGCCGCGGCAGCGACTGGAGGTGATGGAGAATCCCGCCTATTACGGCCTGCGGGCTGAACTGATCGGGTTTCTGCAGCAGCAGCGCCGCCTCCGCCAGCGCCGCACGGACCGCGTCACCATCGCCGCGGCGGGGACCACGTCGGTGGCGGAGTCCGCTGGTGTGGCCACGGCTGTCCGGCCCGGCCGGCCGGTGTCGGGGGTGAGGCCGGCAGCGCGCCTGGTGCGGCTGGGCTATCTACCGGGCCTGGACATCGCCCCCTTGGCCCTGGCGATCGCTCAGGATCTCTTCGATCGGAACTCCCTGCAGTTGGTGCCGGTCTCGTTCGCATCTTGGGAGCGGCTCGATGCAGCTCTGGTTGCCGGTGAGCTCCAGGCTGCGATCACATCGGCCACCACCCCCCTAGCCCTCAGCCTCGGCCTCAGAGGCCGTCAGCCTTGGGCGGCGATCACGCCGATGACGGTGAGCCGGAACGGCAATGCCCTCTGCCTGAGCCGCCCCCTGCTCGAGGCAGGGGTGAGGGACCGCCCCAGCCTGGCCAGTTGGCTGGAGCGGCGCGAGCAGCCTCTGCACCTGGCCGTGCCTCAACGCTTCGGCATCGCTGAATTGCTCGTCCGTCACTGGCTGATCGGAGCTGGCATCGACCCGGAGCGACAGGTGCGCTTCGAGGCCCTCTCACCGATGGTGATGCACGGCGCCCTGCGCACCGAACGGGTGCAGGGCTTCGTGGCCGGCCGCTACCGCGTGGCTGAAGCGGTGGAGGATCGGCAGGGCTATGTGCTCGCCACCGACCTCGACATCTGGAGCGGGCACCCTGAGAAAGTGCTCACCTGCTCAGAAGCCTGGGCGGAGGCCAACCCAGACGCCCTTGAGGCCCTGGGGGCCGGTTTGATGCAGGCAGGCGCCCGCTGCGACGACGGTGGCCGACGCGATGAGCTCGCCGCCCTGCTCAGCCAGCCCCAGTGGTTGGGCCGCCGGGCCGCCATCGCCCTGCGCAACCAGTTCGACGCTGGTACCGGCGAGCAGCCCCGCACCCTGCTCCACTTCAACCGGTACCACTCCGATCGGGCCCATGTGCCCAATCCCGCGGAGGGGGCCTGGATCCTCACCCAGTTCAGTCGCTGGGGGCTTTGCCCTTTCCCCACGAACCGGCTGGAACTGCTGGGGCAGGTCTACCGCCCGGACCTGTGCGACCGCGCCCTGGCCCGGGCTGGCTATGCCGCCCTGCGGCCGGATCGCCATCCCTTCCTCCTTGCCGATGGCATCGCCTTTGACCAGGACACCCCCCTCGACTACCTCCGCTCCCTGCCGGATGCAACCCAACCGTCCCTGGCCAGCGTGAGCTTGCCGCCATCCGTCGTCCCCGTGCCCAATCTGCGATGACCAGCCCCCTTCTGGATTCCCCCCGGCCTCCTGCAAACCCCAGCTTCCTGGAGTTCAAGCAGGTCGGCCAGGTCTTCGAGAGCCGGCGGGGCCGCTACGAGGCCCTGCGGGACATCAATCTGCAGGTGAACCAAGGGGAATTCCTTTGTGTGATCGGCCACTCCGGCTGCGGTAAGAGCACCCTGCTCAACATGGTTTCGGGCTTTCTGCTGCCCAGCGCTGGCGAGGTGCTCCTGGCTGGTCAGCCGATCGAACGCCCGGGACCGGACCGGATGGTGGTGTTCCAGAACTATTCGCTGCTGCCCTGGAAAAGCGTGCGCCAGAACGTGGAACTCGCTGTCAAGGCAGCACGGCCCGAGCTAGATCCGGCGTCACGCCGCCGGGTGGTGGACCATCACTTGGAGATGGTCCACCTGAGCGACGCCGCCGATCAGCGACCCGGCCAGATCTCTGGCGGCATGAAGCAACGGGTGGCGATTGCCCGTGCGCTGGCCGTGAATCCAGCGGTGCTGGTGCTCGATGAACCGTTCGGCGCCCTCGATGCGATCACCAAGGAGGAGCTGCAGGAGGAACTGCTGGCGATCTGGAGGGAACAGAAACCCACGGTGTTGATGATCACGCACGACATCGATGAGGCCCTGTTCCTCGCCGACCGCATCGTGATGATGACCAACGGACCGGCCGCCACGATCGGCGAAATCGTCAGCGTTCCCTTCGATCGCCCCCGAAGCTACGAACAGATCCAGTCCGATCCCCGCTACGGCCGCCTGCGCAACCACGCCCTCGATTTCCTCTACCGGCGCCACGCCCACCAGGACAGCTGATGGCACCATGATCTCGTCTCCCGAAGGGACCCCCTTTCTGAGCATCCCGAAGGGCCACACCCTGATGCTGGATGGCGATCACCTCCGCCAACTCACCAGTCTGCAAGTCGGTCGGGGTCTGATCCGCGTGGCGTTCACCACCTGTCAGCCGAACGGCGAAGCCACAGATCCCATCACCCTCGGCTTTCTGAAAACGGGCGATCCCCTCTCCCTGGAGCTGCTGCGCCACGCCTGGCTGCACCTGGAGGCCCTCGAACCCACCAGTCTGCTGCGCAGTGCCAGCCCATCGGAGGATGCCGATACGGTCGGACTCTCTGAATGGACCGCAGCCCTGCTGAGAATCCAGCACCTCAACGATTCTGAACAGCGGCTCCGGGCCCTGATCCAGCTCTTGGTGTATCGCCTGGGGAATCGCTGCGGTGAGTGGTACGAACTGCCGGTGCGGCTGAAGCACGAGCGACTGGCCGAGCTTGTGAACCACACCCGCGTCACCGTGACGCGCCACATGGCCCGCTGGCGACAGGCAGGCCTGATCGAGCCGGGACCAGCTGGAAGCCCCTGGCTTCGCTTCGCTCCCCATCTGATCGAAAGCCCCTGATTGCTGGCCGGAGATCGGGGCGATCCGATGGCAGGGGCGTGGCAAGCTGCCGCTTGGCCGAGCTTGATCAGACCAGGCTCTCCACCCACACGGCGGCAGCCTTGAGTTCAGGCTGGAGGGAATGGGGACAAGCCAGCTCGTGGGTGAGCAGGTTGGCCTCGCAGGCCTGGACCTGACTGGCGCCCCAGTGCATCGGCAGGAAGAGGGTGCCGGGCCGGATGCGCGGCGTGACCTGAACCCGCACGGACACACTGCCGCGGCGGGAGTGCACCCGGGCCATGCTGCCATCGGCCAACCCGTGGGCCAGCGCGTCGTTGGGATGGATCTCCAGGAGGGGCTCCGGATGCTGGGCCGAGAGGCGGGCCACCTGAGCGGTGCGGGTCATGGTGTGCCAATGGCCGAGGTATCGGCCGACCGTGAGCACCAGCGGGAAGCGCTCACAGGGTGGCTCGGCCAGGCCTAAGGGGGCATCGCACTGGAAACGGGCACGGCCGCTGGGGGTGGGGAAGCGGCGGTCGCCGTAGAGGCGCCGAGCTTCTCCGCCGGGCGGGGTGCCAGGTGGAAATGGCCACTGCTGCGGGCCGGCTTCGGCCAGGAGCTGATGGCTGAGACCGGAGAGGTCGCAGAGACGGCCGGCGGTGAGGGCAACGAATTCGGCGTGCACATCGGCCGCGGTGGCTCCGGCGGGGAAGAGGTTCCCATGGCCGAGGCGGCGGCCCAGTTCGGCGAACACCTGCCAGTCGGGCCGGGACTCACCCGGGGGTGGCCGGAAGGCCGGACAGAAGGTGACCCGCCGCTCGGAGTTGGTCATCGTGCCCTCCTTCTCGCTCCACTGGGCCGCGGGCAACACCAGATGGGCGGCGGCGGCGGTCTCACTGCCGGCATAGGCCTCGCTCAGCACCACAAGGGGACAACGCGCCAGGGCGGCCCGCACCCGGGCCAGATCAGGCAGGCTGACCAGGGGATTGGTGGCTGCCACCCACCAGAGGTTGAGGGCGCCGGCCTCCATCGCCTCGATCTGCTGCCACACCGCCAAGCCTGGGCTGGAAGCGATCGCCCCCGGCGGCAGCCCCCAGGCCTGCTCCACTTCGGCCCGGTGGCCGGCATCGCCCACCGAGCGGTAGCCGGGCAGGAGCTGGGCCAGCCCACCGGCCTCCCGACCGCCCATGGCATTCGGCTGGCCGGTGAGGGAGAAGGGCCCGGCACCGGGCCGGCAGATCTGACCGCTGAGCAGGTGGAGGTTGATCAGCCCGCCGATCGTGGCGGTGCCTTCAGCCCGCTGATTCAGCCCCATCGACCAGAGGCTGAGCATGGCCGCCGAGCCCGCCCAGATCTCGGCAAAGGCCTGCAGCTGCTGCTCGGGGATCCCGCAGACCGCGGCGGTGCGCTCCGGAGTCCAGGGCTCCACATGGGCCGCGAAGGCCTCAAACCCCTCGGTGGCCGCCTCCATGAAGGGCCGATCGAGGGCACCGGCGCGCAGGAGCAGATGGGCCACCCCGTGCAGCAGGGCCAGATCCGTGCCGGAAGCGATCGCTAAATGGAGGTCGGCGGCGGCGGTGGTCGCGGTGGCGCGGGGGTCGACCACCACGATGCGCACGGAGCCGGGATTCCGTTTGCGGCGCTTCAGCAGCCGCTGGAAGAGCACCGGATGGCATTCGGCGGTATTGGTGCCGATCAAGAGCACGCCATCGGCCAGGTCGAGGTCGTCGTAGCAGCAGGGAGGGCCATCGGAGCCGAAGCTGCGGCGATAGGCGGCGACGGCCGAACTCATGCACAGCCTGGAATTGGCGTCGAAGTTGTTGGTGCCCAGGGCGCCCTTGAACAGCTTCTGGGCGATGTAGTAGTCCTCCGTGAGAAATTGACCGCTGCCGTACATGGCGATCGCCCCGGGACCCTTGCTGGCCAGGGTCGTCTGGATGCGCTCTACCAGCACGTCGAAGGCCTGGTCCCAGCTGATCCGTTCAAAGGGTTGATCGCGGCTGGTGCGATAGAGGGGGTGGGTGAGGCGGCCCGGATCGAGGCTTTCGCCCACCGTGGCGCCCTTCACGCACACCTGGCCGAGGCTGGAGGGATGGAGGCGATCGCCGCGGGCCTGCCAGGGGGCAGGTTGGCCGCTGGCACCAGGGGCTGCAGCAGCTGCACTGGGGCGGGGCGGCAGCATCTCCAGACCGCAACCCACGCCGCAATAGGGGCACTGACTGCGAACCGGCTGGGGGCTGGGGGAAGCGTCGGGGGCCATGGCGGCGGCGGGCTCGGGAGCGCTCAGGAGCGGAGGGCAGGGCTAGTCATTGCAGCGCCGCCCTGGGGTCCATCCGGTTGCAACCGCTACGGTTTGCTGGGACCCCGGAGCCAGAGGAGCTGAGGGGCGCCTGGTTCAGAACCCCGCAGCGGCGAAATCCTCGCCGGCATCGGCGAGGGGGAGCTGCTCCCGCTCGGCGAGGGCAGCGGCGAAGCAATCGCCGAAGTTCAGCTGGGCGGCATGGCCGAGGCCCTTGTCGAGGCCCTTGTCGAGGCCCTTGTCGAGGCCCTTGCCGAAGCGCTGGTGGAGGGCGAGGGCGCGACGGGCGAGGTCGGCATCCACCGGCACCACATCGGGATCGACCAGGGCCAGCAGGGCTTCCACAGGAGCCAGCAGCGCACGGCAATGGGCCACCACGAGGAGCTCCTGCAGGGTGCCGGCGGAGATGCGCAGCAGCGGTGCCTCCTCCAGCGCCTCGCGCACGGTCTCGGTGGCGCCGCGCCCGGTGAGCTGGCGCAGCTGGCCGATCAGCTCGTCAACCCGGGGACTCTTGATGTTGACAGCCATACGACCCCAGGGGTGCAGAAAGCAGTTCTACCGCTCCTGGCTGCCAGGGACGGATGGACGCTGACACGCCCTCCGCTCCGCCCGCTTCCACCAATCGCTTGCTGGGCAGCCTGCCGGTGGAGGACCCAGTGAATCGAGGCGACAAAGCCGCCATCCCGGAAAATCAATAGCCATCGGCCGCAAGCCAACAGCGCCGATGCTGACCGGGAGCGCCGTTCTCAGACCTCCCAGATCCGGCGGGCATCGATCACCAGGCCGGGGAACTCCAGGCCCGCCTCCAGCCGGTTTGGATCGTTGAGCACCAGGGGAAAGTTGGCTGTTTCGGCTGTCCCTGTCTGCCAAATTTCCACGGTGCGGCTTTGCGGCAGCAACAGCCAGCCGAGGCGGGCCCCATTGGCCATGTAGGAAGCCAGCTTATGGCGCAGGGCCTGCGGCTCATCGGAAGGGCTGGCCAGCTCCACCACCAGATCCGGGCAGAGGGGCGGAAATCCTTCCCGCTCGGCCTCGGTCAACGCCTGCCAACGATCCAGCCGCACCACGCTGGCGTC
This sequence comes from Cyanobium sp., assembly GCA_044345855.1. Taxonomy (GTDB): domain Bacteria; phylum Cyanobacteriota; class Cyanobacteriia; order PCC-6307; family Cyanobiaceae; genus Cyanobium. Next base: position 57,019 of record JBIJAG010000015.1, read on the forward strand.
GGGGCTGCGTACGGAGCCATCGGGGAGCAGGAAGCCAGTGGAGCTGTCGAATAGCTTCAGCGGCAGGCGGCTCTGCTCAATCGCCAGCCAGAGCAGGGCTCCGAGGGTCTGGTTGCGGGCACCGGAGGCGCCACCGGTGGGGGTCATCTCGATGAGGGTGCCATCGGCAGCAAGCTCCAGCACCGCCTCCGGGTTGGCCGCACACACTTCCGCGAACTGGGAAGGAGTGAGGCTGAGTGTGCGGGGCAGGGTGAGCATGGGGGCCCTGCCGGATGGGTTGATTCATTTTAGAGGGCCTGGGCCCGTTCTGAGCTGCCGTCCAATACTGGGGACGACAACAAACTCTGCTTTTCAGGCATCCCTGATGAACAGCTTCAGCGGGGCCGCGGCTGAGGTCCTTTTTCCGTGACTTTCCAGGTGGAATCAGGCAACAAACACATGCCACGGCTCAAACTTCCTTTAGGAATCACTGACTCGCGACCTCAAGGTTAAATCTATGACAATGATGGCTATATCATCAACATCTGGATATTCGCCTGAAATGCTGTTCCAATAAAGCTTAAGGGCACTTGCCAAATCGTTCAATTCGACCAGGCTCCCATTGATTTCCCAGCGCTTTTGGACCTGGCTAAATCCACGCCATACCAAAAGCATTACACCAAATCGGGCAGATTCTTCTCTCAGATAATCACCAACTAACTGGTTTCGAAGCCGCTCGCAAAGTTGAGGACCAGTCCATTTTTCGAGCAGCTTCAATTCAATAGGTACTGGTGAACACACGTTTGGACATTGCGCCCAAATATCCGGGCGCTGTGCATTGGCAATCTCTGCTTCCTCTGCAATTGTATATTTCAAGTGCTGGCCTTGATTGAGCTGACCAGCGATCAGGGTTCGCATTTCAGTTTCACACTCAGCCCGCCGCCAAGTTTGATAAGGGCTGTCGTTTCCGTATTCCAACCAGGCCTTCAGATCATCAAGACGATGCACAACTAACTCAAAAAGCTGGCGATGGGTCTTGGGTGTTATTGTGAGGGAATGTTCGAATTCAATCAACTGCTCAACCGACCAAGCCTCGATATCGCTGTCTTCTTCGGCTCGTTTATAAGCAAGTGTTTTAAAATGGTTTTGATAAGCCGGGACAGGGTGTTCTTCGATCAGCTCTATTATTGCTGCATAGGAGGACTTACCAGGTATATTTGAGAGAAGATCAAAAAGCATGCTTCGTGCATTTTGGGCATAATCACGTAGTCCTATAGAATACTCGACCCCATTAATTCGGTCGGCATCATCCTCAACTCGAATATATTGATGCATCATTAGATAGAGTGTCTTAAGGCTATCTACTGTATACAAAAGCATAAAATAAGGCTTCCCCTCTCTTTCACTCCACTTACCCATAAGCTCTACGATAAATAGTTGAGCGGCCTCAATTGCGTCTACTTCACTAAGATCCTCCAGCCATTGATGTACTTGAGTAATTCCAGTAGTTGGCTCGCAATCGACAAGCAGCGCATACCAACCTGGAAGATTGACTTGGTCATTGGCCTGGGTGATTTGTTGATTGGCAAGAGCCGCCAATCTGGCGGGTTCTATGCCGCCATTCACCAGGATTCGCAGGCAATGATTGAGGCTGTTGCCGATGGCTGCGGGATTGGCTTCGATCCATCGCAGCAAAGCAGGCGCGATGGCAGGATGGAGCCAAGGGCCGTGATAAACCAATGGGCTTAAGATGTAGTGCATTGGTGTTTCTGGCTGAGCTTTATTCAATTCCCATTTCAACTCTTTAAGTACAGCCTCTTCCACCAAAGCTGGAAAGACTCGATGCAGCTGTTCAAGCCACCGGGGCAGGCCGTTCGAATGCCTTGTGATGTAACGACATGCATGACGAACATCGGGTTCCGTTAAGTTGTTCGGAAAGGACTCTGTCTCAGCCGCTTCAATCTCAAGCCCTGCCATAGCAAAGGACAAAGAATATGTACGGCTTCTTGACTGGTCGCCTTCAGAACGTAGTACTGGCCTATACAGACGCCAATGATTTACAGCAGCAGTGCGATAGGCCAAGGCAACGGGTTCACTGAATTCTGGTATGAGCAGCTTCCAATTTGCGTAATCACAGAAGCCACCGGCTGATTGCATATTCCTTAATTCAACCATAAGCCAGCATAGATCATTTGTTATTTCCCCTTGATTCATGCCATGGAAGTCATGGATTCGATCGGGATTAGCCCGTACATCTGTAATCCAAGTTGTTCGCTCCTGTTCCTTTTGTAATCGAGTTTGCTCCAGTCGCAGAGTTCTTTCTTGGCTGTTGATTTGGTATTGACGTGCATTCTCGGGTATAGATGGATTAAGCAAAAGCTCTAACTCTTCTCTCAATGTCTGGTTGGCTGCCACGGCTTCTTGAAGTCTGAATAGAAGCACCGTTGGCCTTCCGGCTTGCGCGTAAACAATAAATGCCCTGCGAAGTGCTATTAGCTTGTCATCTTGAAGAGTGCGACTAGGAATATAATTGATTAACCTGGAAAAGCTGTTGGTGTCGAATGCCCAATAATGATCTCGGCCAGCTACAAGCCAATCGTCGCTTAAACTTTTATCACTTTCTGCTCGTGCATGACGCACCCGTTCAATACTGTACCAATAAAGAGCATCCTTCAAATCCGTATAAATAATTAGGTATTAATGATTTTAGCACTTCACTGCACGAATTTGTATTGTCTATTGGCAAACAATTTCGTGCTGCTCCTTTGAACAAAATAGCTAACACTTCCTTTTTGAAATATTCGGCATCTGTCCCCAATACAATTAGCTTCTCAACTGCATGCAGAGCATGGTCAATCAGCCAGAAATACTTATTTGATACGTCACATTCTTGATTTTGGATGAATGGCTGTTGCTCAAGATATCCATTCAGTCCAAGGATAAGCTGCGTGAGTTTGCCTAGAGCCTTGCTAGCCGCTAGACTTTCAATATAGTCATGTAGCTCTTGCAAAAAGGAATTTGTTTGTTGCGGTATTGCTAGCTTCCCGAGGGTAACCAAAATATGCTCGACATTTTCAGGAACGGCTTCTCTTATTAATACTTCGGCAATTTCATAGGGTATTTCTCCATCTTGTTCGTTCAGTGATTGCCACAGATTGTGTTTCTGCTCATCTGATCCACATGCCATAACAACCAGGGCCGCGCTTCTTCTGGCATAGAAAACTCGTTCGCTATCGAGGGCTATGCTGAGCAGAGGGCCTACGCAATTAGACATCTTCCCTTGCCAGACAAGCCTGCCAAGAAAGTAGATTGCATTGTCATTGCTCAAATGATCGTTGATAAGCTGCTCTGTATCATTCGAGAGATCTTCATTCGCTATGCGTATTAATGAACTGCGATCCTGCGCAGATGCTACCTCCTCTCCTGAAGCAATTCTTTGAACAATATCGGACAAAATTTGTTGTCTTACCTTTAAAGGCAATTGTGAAGGGTCGCCTTCCTCAATGGCAATCTCAGGACGAATACCGATAGCCTTTGTTAGAATACAGTCATCTAAAAGTATGAGCCATGGCAAAATTGGTCGCAACCTTGGACTGAGCACTTTCTCGCCATATTGTTCACGAAAGAACAGGTTTTCGATCTTGGAGCGACTTTGCTCCTTACTCAGTAAACAATGGAACCATTCAGCCGCAAGGAGTTCGCGAACATCCCGATTCCTAAACCTTACTGCGCCATAAATAACATCATTAAAGATGCCGCGCTCTAATAGCGCGCGTACATCGCCAAGTTCCCACTCGTGAAGAATTTTTGATGGTTCAATACCTGGTTTATTTTGAGAGGAATCTTGCACATTTAGATTTACCTGCCCAGTTAGGATAACGGCAGCAGCTAACCGTCGTGCACCTTGTTTTGCCTTCTCAAGATTAAGGGTTTGCTTCTGGGACCGGTCGGTATTGTGACTATCGTCTAGCCTTTTATCGATAATAGAACGGAGGAGTTCGAGGCGTCCGTCCAGGACTTGGTCTCTCTCCCATTTATCCAGAATTGCTTCTAGATCAAAGGGGCGCTCGGCCAAGCTCCAAAGGCTGGCTCTTTCAATTTCTTCTAGCAATTGATCGACGTTATTTCCATTACGTGCGTTACAGAATTGCTGGATTTGCTCCCTATCTAAGGGGCGCAGAAGATAGATTGTGATTGTGCTTTGCGGTTCAGATTGCCCCGAACCATCATCAGCTTCAGGCCTTTCGGCTGCTGGATGATATAATATTTTCTTCAATAGTTTGCGATCTTCGCTGGCTCTCCATGAGTAGGGCCGACTGGAGATATAGATGTGAGCCCTATGCGCTCCATTGCTTATGGCTCTGGCAAAGTGGCATAGCGCTTTTTCAAAGGCTCTCGGTTCTTTAAGCCTTGATTCATCCACTGAATCAAGAAAGAACCATGCCTCTTGTGTGGATTCCAGCCATGACTGAAAATCAGCTTGATCACCGATTTCAAATGCATTCTGGAAATCAGTTTCAACATCTTCGATGCGAATAAAAAAGGCTGGCTTCCCTTGTTGTTTGAGACAATCTGCCCGATGCTTTAGCTCTTCGGTCTTCCCCGCACCTGCTTCGGCCAGAATAACGCAACGAAACTCGTGCTCAAGATCATCCCAAGACTTGGATTTGAGATGCCCCCAATCCGCTAGTATTTGGTTTTCTTCCGCAGCTTCATTGCTCTTGGGGACTGGCGTAAACCGCCGGTTTAAGTCGATATAAACTTCGGTTGTAGACATTGTTGGTGTTGCCTCAGACCCAGCCGGTTAAGTTGATCTGGCAGGGTCCGGGTTGCGGGAACCTGTCAAGGCTACCAGCCTGATACCGCCGTCATAGTCAACACCTCATTTGCACCCAGTGCTGGTAATTAGGATCTGCAACAGCTGTTGCGGAAATGGCAGCGGATCATTGCCGGCCCGCGAACAGCCGGCGGCATAGGCGCCAGGTACGAACGTGGGCCAGATGGGCATTCCAGCTGCGCAGGTTGGCGCGGGCGGCTTCTGCTGGGTGCAGCCGCGGCAGGTAATACAGGAGCGGGATGAACCAGCGGATCAGCTCCAGGGTGGTTTCCTGGATCGGCCATTCAGCGGAGGAGGGGGTGGCCATGGGGCGTGGCGGCGATGAAGCGGTGCTGCCCGTGGTGGAACTGGTAAGGGGAAGCCCCTGGGCTCTCTGTTGCCTCCCGTCCCCTGTGCACCCTGAGACTCCAGGCGCTCCAGGCGCCCCCGCTAACAGCAAAACACCCCCGGCTCCGCCAGACTTACCAGCACCACAGCGCCCCTGGCCCGGCCTGGATCACCTCAGGCCGGTGGGGGAGTGATCCTTGGCCTGATCGCACTCTTTTCCTCCTATGACCACATCACCGCCTTCGGCCGCAGTATCGGCCTCCAGCAGCAATGGGGCATCCCCCTCATCGCTGCCTCGGTGGCGACAATTTTTATCGACTCTCAACTGGCGACCCGTGCGCGGGATCGAGCTCGAGATCGAGCAGATCAAGCAGCGCTCGAAGCAAAACGAGAGCGAAGCCGTGCAGCGGATGAAGCAAATCGACGAGAGAACGAAGCAAATCGAGAGCGAAACCGAGCAGATCAAGAAAGAAACCGAGCAGCTGAGGCGCGAGAACGCCAGGCTGAGGCAGCTGAACGCCAAAGGCAGAGCCTTGCTGAGCTGCATCGATCAGCACTGCTTTCCGCCCGAGTCCAACTCGAACCCTCCGAATCCAACCGAGCCCGATTGCGGGCCTTCCTCACCCTGATGGCGCAACAGCCGCTAGAAGATGGCGATGCTGGGAAGGCATGAAGGGCCAGTCAATCGGAGCGCCTAAGGCGCTATCCGGGAACAGCCAACAGCCAAGGTTAAGAAACAGCCGAGTGTTGAGGGATTAAGGGTCTTCCGGTTGCGCAGCAAAGCCGCCGATCTGCGCACGGCTTTCCGATTTTGACTGCCGATCTGACGATCTGATGCGCTATCAGATTGGTCAGTACACCGCCTCCCAGCTGATCGGGACCTTCAGCAAGGTGTAAGAGCGGATCGGCCGCGCTGCTCGTGCTGCTGCGCCCCAGCCTGCAGGTGGGCCATCTGCTGGCGCACCTGCTGCCGGGCGTGATCTTCTGCGGCGATCGCCAGCGCCGCGAGCTGGCGCTCACGATCGACGACGGACCCAGCCCGGGATCCGACGGCTCAAGCCACACCGGCAGCATGGCGTTGCTCGCGTTTCCGCCAGGCCTTCGATCAGGCCGCTGCCCAGCTCCAAAGCGCAGCGGCGCCGTGCACGCTGCCGCTGCGCTGGTTCCGGCCCGGCGGTGGCTGGATCCGGCCCTCGATGCTCCGCAGCGACGGGACCAGTTCGCCCTTGGCTCACCACTTGCGATAGGGCAGAAACTTGCCATTCATCGTCACCAGCACCCGATCACCCTTGGGGTCTTCGACCTTGGCGACGGTGAGGGTGAAATCGATCGCCGACATGATGCCATCGCCGAATTTCTCCTGGATCACATCCTTGAGCGGCAGGCCATACACCTGCAGGATCTCGTGGAAGCGATACAGCAACGGATCGGTGGGGATCACCGGGTCGAGGGCGCCCTTGATCGGATAGATGGTGAGCTGCTCGCGCAGCTCCTGGCGCTCCGCTTCAGGAATCGCCAGGGCCTCCAGCAGGCTGTCGGCCTCCGCAAGGCTGGCGGTGGCCTGCCCATGCATCAGGCTCGCCAGCCACACCTCATCCACCCCCAGCCGCGCGCCGAGATCGGCGAAGCTCAGCCCGCAGCGCCGCTTGGCGGCGAGCAGCGTGGCGGCCAGAGGGCAGAGAGGCATGGCGGGAAGTGGCGAGAGAGCGACCTTATGGGCCGGAGGGTTCGTCGATGGCTGCCCTTGCTACAGAGAGGCCGTGCCTGGATCACATCCCGCCCAGCCGGACCAACCGGACCAGCCCGCTCAAACCGTTCCGTCCGTTCCTGCCATCACCACCCCCGCAGTGCCATCACCGCCGCTGCGCTGCTGCCTGCTCAGCGGCGGCGAAAGCCGACGCATGGGGCGCGACAAGGCCCTGCTGCCCCACCCCGAGGGCGGCACCTGGCTGGAACGCACCCTGCGGCTGCTGGCCGACCTGCACAGCCCGATCACGCTGCTAAGCCGCCACCCGCAGCACCTGGTGCTGGCCGAGCGGCTGGGGAAGGAGCTGCGGCCGAGCGGGGAGCAGCCCCAGGTGGGCCACAGCCCTCTCACCGCCCTGGTCGAGCCACCGCCCTGGGAAGGGCCCCTGCTGGCCCTGCACCGGCTGATGCAGCACCACCCCGAGCAGCGCCTGCTGCTCTGCCCCGTGGACATGCCGGACCTCACCCTCTCGGCCCTGCACACGCTCCTGGCGGCAGCCGCTGCGAGCCCCGGCCGGCTTCCGCTCGCCCATGACGGCACCCGGCTGCAACCGCTGCTGGGCCTCTATCCGAGCAGCGCACCAATCCGCGCCCACCTGGCGGCGGCGGTGCAGCGGGGTGAGCGGCGTCTGCAGGGCTGGCTCGCGGATCTGCCCTGCCAGGCGGTGCCGCTCGACCCCCGCGCCATCCGGAACCAGAACCACCCCTGCTCCTAACGCGCCTCAACGGCAACCAGCTGCAGCCGCGCTGCCCGCCTCCACCCGATCGAAACCCAGGGCCAACCGGCGCCACGACGGTGATGGCCCTTGTTACTTTTGACCCCTCATCTACCCCCCTATTCACCATCACCATGAACGACAGCAAACCGCCCGCACCCCTCACCCGCTCTGGACTGGCCCAGAAGAAGATCACGTAACGCTCGTGAACGCAGGAGCGCAGCCCCTCGCTCAACTCTGGCCGGGGGGGATAGGCCTCGGGTTGTTCGGCGTTCCTTTGGCTATGGGCCAGCAGCTCACCGACAAAGCTGGCGGCCCGCTGCGGATTGTCCCTGGCGATGGAATCACCGATCTCCCGCAGGTCGATCTCGGCCTGAGGGGAGAGCTCACAGCGCATCAGCGGGTGCACCCTTCTCGGCCCATTGCTGGTAGCAGGCTTGCAGATCGGCCGTCACCTGCTGCACCGGCCTGCCAGGGCCGCTGTTGATCCCCTGCTGAATGTCGGCGCGTAGCGCCTCCCGCTTGTCCATCGCATCTGCAACCATCAGTTAAGGCGCAACGGCCTGAATGACAGACGGAGCCGAGCGGCGAAGAACCGTTTTCTTGATCTTCTCGCCGGACTTCTCGGTGGCCAGGTCTAGCTCGTAACTGTTCTGCAGGTTCATCCAGAAAGCAGCCTCGACGCCGAGCCACTGTTCTAGGCGCAAGGCGGTATCCGCTGTCATGGCCCGTTTGCCGCTGATGAGCTGATAAATCCGATTGGAAGGCACATGCAGCTGCCGGGCAAGTTCGGCCGCCGAGATGTTCAGCTCCTGCAACTCATCTGCCAGAATCGTGCCGGGATGAATGGGATAGACCGGGAGTTTTTCTGTTTTGGTCATGGAAGTTCTCCCTCAGTGATAATCAATAATTTCGATATTGAATGGCCGTGGTGAGTGCTCCGGCCACTCAAAGCAGATGCGCCACTGCTGATTGATGCGGATGCTGAACTGCCCTTTGCGGTCACCGCCGAGAGCTTCAAAGCGGTTGCTGGGTAACAGCATCAAGCCCTGGCGGGAAACCGCAGCTCTAAGGATCAGGAGGCGCTTTTTGGCCTGCTCCTCGAAAGCCTGAAATTCCCTGACCCGCTCACCGTTGGCAAACCGCGCGGTGCGCTTGTCCCGGTACAGGGGCGGTGCTCTCTCCTCGTCGGGCCCTTGTGGGCTTGCCTCATCGCTCTCCGTCGCCATGGGGACAGACTGCCAGCAACGACGCACTACGTCAAGCGTCTTTTTTGGCGACGTCGGCCTGCCGATTTTGAATAGTTTGCTGAACTCTCGACAAAACGATGAGCGGGCCGGAAAGCCGCCTCAAATGTCAAAGATTGACAAGTCTTGCCAATTCGTGCAGGGTGATGGTCTAAGCAGGCATAGCGGAGGTCGTCATGACGATGAATGTCAATCTCTCCCCCCACCTCGAAGCCATGGTCAAGGCCAAAGTTGCCTCGGGTCTCTACACCTCCGCCAGTGAGGTCGTGCGCGAAGCCCTGCGCCTCATGGAGCAGCAAGACCAGCTGCGCTCCCTTCAGCTCCAGCAGTTGCGCTCCGATATCCAGGAGGGTCTGGCCAGTGGCTCTCCCATCCCCTGGAGCCCCGACGAGATCAAGCAGGACGGGCGGCGGCGCAAGCCCTCGCCCCGCTCCGCCGCCCAGGGCGGTTAACCCGTGGCGGTGATTGTTCTCCAGCCCCGCGCCAAAGCCGATCTCTCTGAAATCTGGGAGTTCATCGCCGAATACAGCGACGATCAAGCCGATGCGTTCATTGACCTGATCGATCAGAAGTTTCAGCTGCTGGCGCAGCAGGCCGGGCTCGGGCGGCGACGGGAGGAGCTGGCCGAAGGCTTGCGTAGCTTCCCGGTGGGCCGTTACGTCATCTTCTATCTGTCCGTCCCAGGCGGCGCTCAGATCGTGCGGGGGCTGCATGGTGCCCGCGACATCGAAGCGGCATTCACAAAGCCGGACGCCGATGAATGACCGAAAACACCTCTCTGGCAGGGAATTTGAACGCCTCTTGGAGGCTATTCGCGGTTGACGGAACGAGGTTCGTGACCGCTGTCTAATCCTGTTGATGTTTCGTCATGGGCTCCGGGTCTCCGAGGCCTACTCCCTGGTGCTGGAGCAGGTGGACATCGAGAGCCGCATCCTTCACGTCGCCCGCCTCAAGGGCGGCCTCTCGACTACGCACCCTCTCCGGGGGGACGAGATCCGGGCCATCAAGGCCTGGCTGGTGGAGCGGACCCGCATGAAGGCCCCGGGGCGGTCGTTCTTCCTCAGTGAGCAGCGCAAGCCCCTGAACCGCTCAACCGTCAATCTCGCCCTGCGCAAATTCGGCGAGAAGGCCAAGCTACCGGTGGCCGTTCATCCCCACATGCTGCGCCATGCCTGCGGCTTTGCTCTGGCCGACCAGGGCGCGGACACCCGCCTGATTCAGGTCTATCTCGGGCACCGCAACATTCAGCACACCGTTCGCTACACCGCCACCAACCCCGCACGGTTCGAGAAGTTGTGGCTGTAATGCTCAAAATCAGCAGCTTGCAGGAGGCTGAATTGCAAGCAGAGGACTTTCACGCCCACCGGCTGAATCTTAGGGCTTGGCTACAAATCATTATCTTACTTTAAAAGATCTATCAGTAAACTGATGGAAGTTCGAAGTTCGGCATGGGTGAAGGTGTTTCTAGGGCTCGGGTGATGGATGGCGTTTCTGATGTAGGTAGGCAGCGAACGATAGTGTGTGCGCCCAAAGCGAGAAGGCTTCTCATGATGTACCGGATTATATTGCAGCTGCGCGACGATATAGTCGTCACATGATTTTACAGTGCTCTTTGACTTTTTGTCCTGAAGCCAGCCATAAAGTTCGATGTGATAATCATTAGATATAAGATCAAACGCAAGGAAGTTTGTTTCTGCACTGGTAATACTGGGCAAGACAGATGGTGAGTCAATCCTTTTCGTCCTGATGATATCGCCTTCACGCTCTAGAACAATTACAAGGTTGTTCGCTTGGTCGGCCAGGGCATGTTTTAATATATGGTCAGAATGGGTTGCGAAAAATAGCTGGGCCTTCTGTGAGCCATCAACACTTGAAAACAAACCCATGTAGTACTGCAGTATCTTCTCTTGCCATTTTGGGTGCATGCTGAGTTCAGGCTCGTCAATCATTACGGCGGCGTTATCAAGAATGCCGCTATTCTTCAAGAGGTATATCCCCCTGAACACAATCTGCTTCTCCCCGGTGCTCAATTTGTCTATTGGAACAGGTTTCCCATTCTTTGTGAATACGATGCTCTTTTCGCCAGCTTCGTCCTTCACCCTGTCGTACGCCAGACCTTCAAAAAAAGTATCAAAGGAACTCTTAAACCGATAGACTCTTGACGTGGGATAGTAATCTGGCCATGGCTGCGGAGTTGCACCAAGGAGTTTGTTCATCTCCATGTAATCAGCGTTGTCTTGATTTACAACGTCAACAATCAGCTGTTTTAAGGATGTGAAATCATCATTAGTATCAGTGTCATACTTTTCAGAGTCCAGCTTACTAGTTGACGTTGAGGTGATCTTCTCAGTCTTGTAGTCCGATCTTGCCTTTGAGAATACGCAGCCGTAGTGCCTTAGATCGAGAGGGTTTTCTCTTATTTGAACGGGGTTGTGGACCTTGTCTGAGCGGACTCTCTGAATTGTGCCGTCCGGATTGATGACGTCAAAAAAGTTTTGATAGGTCGTGTCGTCAGAGGTTGGAATGGCTTTATAGATACTTCCGTTTACTGTATACTCGATATACTCGAACATCGCGAAGGATCCAAGATTCAAAAATGAACTGAGATCTTCGAGAACTGTAGATTTGCCCGCTCCGTTCTCGCCTGCAAAAATGACTGTTCGAAAGGGTTGCCCCGAGGCAGTGTTTATGAAATCTAGATCAAGGCTGCCTAGTACCGGGTGGTCCTTCCACTTTACCCTCCTAATCCTCATCGTGGTCTGCTCCTCATAAATCATGCACTATATGCATAGACTACCAGTGTTAGCTCGGTGCAATCAAAGCCATCCCTGCCGAGCCGCTGGCGGCGATTGGCGGCAGCTACCGCCGTAAGCCACCCGAACCTGTGGTGAAGGACTGCGCACAGGCCTCTACAGCTCCGCGGGCCTGCGGCTACTTGGTGCGGGTGGCCTCAAGGGCTGCGCAAGTCCGCCTCTTGTTCTGTGGCTCGGCTGCGCCTCCCTTCCCTCGGTGGCGGCCCCTTGACCCCACCCAAAGGAGTTCTGGGTCATTTGCTGCGCCCGTCATGGCGACTGCAGTCCGCCGCTCCGCTCCGGAGCGACCCGCTTCCCATTCCCGCCGCGATGCGGTGGTTCAACAGTTCCTCTCTCTGGCCGATGCCCTGGCCCGCCGCTTTCAGCGGCGCTTTACCGATCTGATCGAGCTCGATGATGCCCGTCAGGTGGCCCGCTTTGAGCTCATCAGCGCTGCTGCCTGCCTCAAGACTGGGTTTCACCCCGCTCCTTTCCTCAAGTCGCGTATCCAGGGAGCCCTGCAGCACTATCTGCTCGATCACGGCCGCCTGGCGCGGGTCTCCCGCCGCGAGCACGAGAAGGGAATTCACCCCTGGAGCCATCAGAGCCTCGATGCTCACCGTGCCGACGAGCTCCCTTTCCTCGACAAACTCGCCTCCCCCCCGAGAGCGAAGCGCCTGCCTCAGAAGGCATCGGCATTTCCGCAGAAGCGCTGCTGCAGAAGCTGCCGGCGAATGAAGCCGCGATCCTGAGCCTGCGGGTGCTGGAGAACCGGACGCTGAGGAGCATCCCAGGCGAGCTGGGCATCAATACGATCTCCGTCAGCCGCCACTAGAAAGCCGCACTGGCAGCGCTGCGGGAGCAGCTGGCCTGAGCGCCAGCCGGGGCCAGGCATCCGGCCCCCAAACAGCTCCTGCGGGGGAGGAAGGTAGGGCCTTAGCCGCTGACGAGGGCCAGGGCGGTCTTCATCGGCAGGAACAGGCTCTGCGGACGACTCACCAGCGGTTGAAACTGGTGGTCGCGGTAGAAGGCGGCAGCGAGCTCATCAATGGCATCGGCAGTGGCATCGGCGCAAATCGCGTAGGCACAGGCCGGCGCTTTTGCCGCGCGACTGAAGGCGTCATAAAGCAGCAGGCTGCCGACCCCTGCCACTCGGAAGGCCAAGTCTCTCCCCATCCAGCCAATCAAGACAACGGGCACGCTGGGATAGCGCGGCAGTTTCTTGGCCAGTTCCGGGGCAACATCGTTCAATGGGATGCTGTGGGCCGAAAGCGTGTAGAAGCCCGCGACCTTGCCGGTGCTGCGCTCGATCAGGACATAGCAGGCGGCGTACTTGCGCTTGACGTCCTGCGAAACCGTCTCGCGGAAGTAAAGGTCAACATGGTCATTGCCGCTGCGGAAGGCCGCCCGTTCGTGCTTGGCGAGGGCTTCTGAAACGAAGCGCGTCACCGAACCTCAACATTCTCCAGATGCAGGCGCTTGGCGTGCTTCAGGGCAGCGTTCGGTGCCGGTGGCTGGATCAGGGCTTCGGCAAAACGCCGTTGATCCTCAGCGGACAAGCGGAGGATGGCATGCTCCTCAATGGCGCGCTGGGCGGCATCATGGGCGGCGCTGACGACGAAATCAGTGAGGCTGCGCCCTTGCAGTTCCGCCGCCTGCTTCAGCGTGGCATAGACGCTTGCAGGTAGGCGTGCTTCGAGGCGTGAGGTTTGTTCTGTGGCCATAAAGGCTCTCCCTAAGGAGATTTTACGGCAGACTGCCGTAATTGATCAAGGGGGCGTGGGCGGAATCTGGGCGGTGCTGGCGGCCCGTCAACCCCCTGCCCGCTCCGTTCGCCCCACGACCAGAGACCCGTTTCGGTGGGCTTTCGGCACGTGGGTTCCTGCTGATGCTCCCGTGCGCCCTGCAGGACGTGGATGATCTCGATCTGCTCCGGCTGCAGGCGGTAAACCATCAGATCATCGCCATGGACGCAGCGGCGAATCCCGTAGCGCTCGTAGCGCGGCACCAATGGGTAGGCCCTGGGGGTGTCGGCGCTGCAGCGGGATCAGCGGGCACGACGGGCGCCCGATCGGGTGGGTCGGAAGCTAGAGCGGCTGGCTGGGGCTGGGGCTCCTAGCGTTCGGGCCATGGCGCCACCCCTGCCCCTCGATCGCCACGGCCGCCCGCTGGGGGTTCTGCGCCTCTCGCTCACGGCCCGCTGCAACCTGGCCTGCCCCTATTGCCTGCCGGATGGAGTGGAGCCGCCGGGGCTGCTGAACCGGGTTCAACGCCTTTCCGTGGTGCGCGCCGCGGTGGCGCTGGGGGTCCGGAGCCTGCGGCTCACCGGCGGCGAACCCCTGCTGCACAGCGGCCTGGAGGATCTGATCAGCGGCGCCGCTCCCCTGCGCCAAAGCGCCGCCAGCGGAACCGCTGGCCTGGCTGAAATCGCCCTCACCAGCAACGGCAGCCTGCTCACGGCCGCTCGGGCCCGCTCCCTGCGCAGGGCCGGGCTGGACCGGATCACCCTCAGCCTCGACGGCGCCACGGGGGCCAGCGTGGCAGCGATGGCGGGCCTGCCGGGCGGAGCGACCGCCGGCGACGACCTGCTGGCGAAGGTGTTGGCCGCGATCGACCACGCCCGTGATGCGGGCTTCGATCCGGGGAAGGGAGCGCTGAAGCTCAATGCCGTGATCCAACGCGGCCGCAATGACGACCAGCTGCTGACGCTGGCGGACCTGGCGCGGCAGCGAGGGGTGGAGCTGCGGCTGATCGAGTTCATGGATGTGGGCAACCGCAACGGTTGGGATCCCACCCAGGTGATCAGCGCCGCCGAGATGGTGGATCGCATCGCCACCCGCTGGCCGCTGGAACCAATCGGCCGCCCCAGCCATGGCACCGCCAACCGCTGGCGCTACCGCGATGGCGCTGGCCACCTGGCCGTGGTGGCCTCGATCACGGCCCCCTTCTGCGGCGACTGCAACCGTCTGCGGCTCACCGCCGACGGTGTGGCCTACAGCTGCCTGTTCGCCGCCGACGGTGTCGACCTCAAACCCTGCCTGCGGCCCAGCCCCGATCCTGAGGGTCTCGATCGGGCCCTGCGCAGCCTCTGGCGGCAACGTGGGGATCGCTACAGCGAGGAGCGCTCCATGGCCGCGGCCGCAGGCAGCGAAGCAAAGAACCGCCGAGCCCACGCCGAGATGGCCTACCTGGGCGGCTGAGCCGTGCCTCAGCCTCACGTGCCTCAGCCTCAACCGTCGGGGCCGAGGCGATCCTGACGAGCCCGCACCAGCACCGGCACCCGTTTGAAGGCGGGGGTGCCGCTGCGGGAATCGATCACCGCACGGATGATGGCGTTCACCTCCGGATAGAACATCAAGGCCGCACCCTCGCGGATCTCGCCGGGGATGATCTCCACGTTCTCGAGGGCGCCGGCTTCCCCCTGCACCGTCACCCGCTGGTGGGCCCTGAAGCCAGCGCGGGCGATATCGGCCCGGTTCATCAGGATCGTGTTGCGGTGCGGCATGCCGCGGTACTGGTCGCCCTTCTTGTAGACAACGGTGTTGTGCTGGCCGTAGCTGCGGGCGGTGATCAGGGCCAGCACCACACCCGCTTCATCCGGCGCCAGGCTGCCGAAATGCTCCGGCTTCGGTAGCTCCAGCGCCGGCAGAGGGGTGATCTCCATCCGGGCCCGGCCGCTGGGGGTGGCAAAGGTGGGTTCGTTGAACAGCCTGCCTTCAACACTGAATTCCTGCCGGCTGGCATCGATCTGGGCGATTGGGCCGTAGCCCGGCACGGTGCGGCCGATCAGCTCGCGCACGTAGGCAGCGTCCTGCAGGCGGCCCCAGTCGATCGGGTCCGTGCCCAGCAACCGCCGCGCCAGCTCGGCGAGGAAGGCCACCTCGCTGATCAGGTCGGCGTCTTTGAGATGGGTGCTGCCGGGTTCGTTGAGGCGCACGAAGTTGTTGCCCGATTCGGTGGTGGTGCGGTGGGGCGTCTCGAAGCGGTTGAACACCGGCAGCACCAGGGTGTTCCTTGCCGCCAGCCCGTGGAAGTGGCCCTGGTTGGGCTTGGTGGCCAGGTAGACGACCGTGTCGATGCGGGAGAGGGCCCGTTTCGCCTCGGCCGAATCCGGATTGGCGCCCCAGAGGTTGCCGCCGAGGCAGAGCAGGGTGTCCACCGCCCCGGCGTCGGCGGCCGCAATCAAGGCGCGGGTGTCGTAGCCGGGAACGGGGCTGAGGGGCCGGCCCAGCAACTCCTCCAGGGCCTGCCGTAACTCCGCCCGCAGCTTCACGGTGACCCCCATCGAGCCGAAGCCCTGCACATTGGAGTGGCCGCGGATCGGCATCGTGCCCGCGCCGGGCTTGCCCACGTTGCCGCTCAACAGAGCCGTGTTGGCGATGGCATGCACATTGCTGGTGCCGTTGGCGTGGTGGGTGATGCCCATCGCCCAGGCGAACACCACACCTTTGGCGCGTCCGATCGCGGCAGCGGCGTGGGCCAGCTCCTCGCGGCTGAGGCCGCAGCAGGCCGTGATCGCCTCCCAGGGGGTGGCACGGGCCTGGTCCAGCACCGCCTCCCAGCCTTCGGCGTGGTCCGCCAGGAAGTCCTGGCGAATTTGATTGGCCTCCAGCAGCGCCTTCTGGATTCCCACGAACACGGCGGTGTCGCTGCCGGGGATCGGCTGCAGGAAGATGGAGGCGATCGATGAGCCCTTCAGCAGCGAACGGATCGGAAAGGCGGGGGAGCCGAACTTGAGCAGGCCCACCTCCAGCACCGGGTTGATCACGATCACCGTGCCGCCCCGCTGCCGCAGCTGGATCAGCTCATTCATCAGGCGCGGGTGGTTGGCGGGGGCGTTGGAGCCCACCAGCACCACGCAATCGGCCTGCTTGAGGCTCTCCAAGCTCACCATCGAGGTGCCCGATCCGAACACCTCACCCAGCCCCACGGTGGAGGGGGCGTGGCAGAGGTCGGAGCAATCGGCCAGGTTGTTGGAGCCCAGGGCCCGCAGCAGGAGCTGCAACAGATAGGCGGCCTCGTTGGAGGAGCGACCGGAGCTGTAGGAGGCCAACCGCTGCGGCGGCACCCGGAAGGCGGCCTCGGTGAGCTCGAACACGTCGTCCCAGCCGATCGGCTCGTAGTGGCTGCGGCCCTGCCGCAGGATCAGCGGCTGGCTCAGTCGCCCCAGCCGGTCGGCTTCCAGGGAGCTGAGCCCCTGCAGCTCGGCGAGGCTGCGCTGGCCGAACAGCCCCTTGGGCACCGCGGCTTGCAGTTCAGCCGAGATCGCTTCCACGCTTTTGAGGCAGCGCTGCAGGGGCTCCCCCAGCTCATCATTGAAGCCCCCGTTCTGGCCGCCCGTGCCCCAGGCGCAGGAGAGGCAGGCGCTCTTGTGCAGCAGCGTCTTCCAGAGCAGGGGCCCCTGCAGTGAGAGGCTGGCCTTGGCCCAGCCATCAATCACCGGCCAGCCGCCCCCCACCGCGGGCGTGCCGGGTTCGGCGGGGGAGGGGCCGGAAAGCCTGGACCCGGAGGCAGCGTCGTCTCCCATCGGAGCGGACTGAGGAGACTATTCAAGCTAGTGGCCAGCAACTTCCGCAGGGCATGGGCCGCCCTCTCTGGCCCCATGGATCCACCCTCCCTCCCGCGCCGAGCCCCGTGCTGCGCCCGGTGCCACCGCACACCCAACCCGACCGGAGCCTGGAGCAGGCGCTGCAGCTCTTGACGCCTGCCCTCAGCCCATCCAGCCCAGCAACTTTCCGCTTGCCAACAGCAGCACCACGGCCAGCAGGCGCCGAATCCACAGGGAAGGAAAGCGGCGACTGCCGCAATGGGCCCCCAGCCCTCCAGCCACCATCACCGCCAGCGCCATCGGCCCCACCACTCCGGCCGCAGGCAGAGCGGCGCTCCCCCTGGCCAGCACCAGCCCGGCCAGCCCCGCTAGGGAATTGACCAGGATGAATGCCGCCGAGACGGCCGCCGCCTGGCGAGGCACCAGCCAGCCCCGCAGGATCATCAGCGGCGTCAGGAAGATGCCGCCACCGGTGCCGGTGATGCCGGCCAGCCCGCCGAGGAGCCCCCCCGTCAGGCTGATGGTGACGGGCCCTGGCACAGCTGGAGCAACCCCTCCGGGTTGGGAAGGCTGCGACAGCCGCCAGGCTGAGAACAGCAGCACCAGCCCAAGCAGGCGTTGGAGCGGCAGGGTGGGCAAGGAGACCATGCCGCCCACCAACGCCGCGGGAACCGAGAACAGGGCGAGCGGCAGAAACACCTCGCGCCGAAAGTGGCCGGCGGCGGCGAAATTCCAGCTGGCGAGGCTGGAGACGAGCACGTTGAGGACCAGGGCAAGGGGTCGGATCTCTGCGGCGGCAGAACCGCTCAGCGCAAGTACCGCGATATAACCGGAGGCGCCGGCATGGCCAACGGAGGCATAGAGAAAGGCCACCCCAGCCAGGGCAAGCAGCAGCAGCGTGGAGGTCTCCATCGGCGCTCGCTCAGGCGAGCTGGTCGGGATCTTCCCGCAGGCGAGGCAACAGCTGCACCAGATTGCAGGGGAGGGTGTCCGCATCCAGCTGGGCGCGGATCAGCCGATCCCAGGCCGTGGACACCGCATCGAGCGAACCGGGCAGCACGAAGATGAGGGTGCCATTGGCCACCCCTGCCAGGCAGCGGCTTTGGAGGCTGCTGGTGCCAATGCTCTGAAAAGAGAGCATCCGGAAGAGCTCCCCGAAGCCATCCATGGTCTTGTCGAGCAGGGGAGCCACCGCTTCCGGGGTGCCATCACGACCGGTGAGGCCGGTGCCACCGCTGCTGATCACCACCTGCACGGCCGGATCGGCGATCCAGCGACTGATCTCAGAACGGATCCGGTATCGGTCATCGGGCACCAGGCAACGCTCCTGCAGCCGGTGGCCCGCAGCCTCCAGGCGCTGCTGCAGGGCATCGCCGGAGGGGTCGTCGGCGAGGCTGCGCCGATCGGACACCGTGAGCAGGGCGATCGAAAGGGCCACAGCAGGCCAGCGGCGGAAAGCCATTGTGGGGCTGCGGCAGCGGCAGAGTGGTTGGAGTGATCCAGACCAGCCATGCGCGGGCCAGGTGATGGGGGAACGAACGCCGTGGCAGAGGCCACGGTGAGGGTTTTGCTGTTCGCCGGACTGCGGGAGCGGGCGGGCTGGGGGGAGCGACCCTGGCCCCACAGCGCCGGCCTCACACCGCACCAGATCTGGAGCCAACTGCCCGATCCAGCACCAGCGCACAGCGTGCGGGTGGCGATCAACCACAGCTTCGCCAGCTTCGACACGCCCCTCAACCCCAACGATGAACTGGCCTTCCTGCCGCCGATCAGTGGAGGCTGACAGTGGAGGCTGAGCGGCGCGATCCCGTGGAAGCCACGCTGCCCCGACTGGATCTGCAGCTGCTCACCACCACCCTCGATCCCCTGGCCTGCCTGGCCCACTGGCAGAGGCAGCTGGCGGACCTGCCCGGCGGCATGCCCGCCGCTGAGGCCCACTTCATTGGCAGGGTGCGGGGTGTGAATGACCAAGGCCTGCTGCTGGAGACCCTGGAGCTGGAGCATTACCCCGCCATGGCCGAACGCCGCCTGCAGGAGCTGGCCATGGTCACCGCCCAGGGGGCCGCTGCCGTGCTGGTGCGGCACCGGATCGGCCAGCTACGGCCAGGCGACGCCATCGTGCTGGTGGCGGTAGCGGCGGATCGCCGCGGCCCGGCCCAGCGGTGCGGCCAGGCCCTGCTGGAAGGCCTCAAGCACGAGGTTCCCTTCTGGAAACGGGAATGGGTGAACGGGGTGGGCACCTGGGTGGAAGGCAACACGCCCCTGTGAAGACAGGGGCTCAGAACAGGGGCAGCAGCAGCAGCTGGGCCCAGAGCTCGGTGCCGGCCTCCAGCGCGGCTGCCTCGGCGGGCAGCTCCAGCAGCAGCTCAGCCCCCTGCAGCGAACCGATGCGGGACGACGCCTGGCTGCCCTCCAGCAACGCCAGCGGCAGCCCGTCAGCGGCGAATGCCAATCGGGCCCGGGCCAGTTCCGGCCGCCCCGGCCGTCGCCTCAGGGGCGCCGCCAGCCTCACCCGCAACCGCCGCAGCCCCACGGCATCGCCCCCTTCCAGCGCCTGCAGTGCCGGCAGCACAAGCTGCAAGGCCGTGATGGCGGCTGCCACCGGATTACCCGGCAGACCGAAGAAGGGCAATCCGGCCAAGGTGCCAAACGCAAAGGGGCGTCCCGGCCGCAGGAACAACTTCCAGAACGCCACCGTGCCCCGCTCGGCCAAGAGGGGGCGGATCCAGTCGCTGTCGCCGGCGGAAACACCACCAGTGCTCACCACCAGATCGCAACCGGCAGCCAGCTGATCAAAGGCGGCCGCTAACCCATCCGGCCGGTCGGCCACCTGCAACCGCTGGGTCAGCGGATAGCCCAGACGGGCGAACAGAGCCTCAAGCAGAGTGCCGTTGCTTTCCCAGATCTCACCGGGCCCGCGATCGGCTCCGGCCTGTACGAGTTCATCGCCGGTGATCAGCAGGCCAATCCGCGGCCGGGCCGCCACCGGCAGCATCGCCACACCACAGCCCGCCAACCGACCCAGATCGGCGGGCCCGAGGCGCTGGCCGGCCTCCACCAGCACCTGCCCCGGCGCCGCCTCCTCATCGGCGGCACGGATCCAGGGCTCCGGGCCAACGGCCTCCGTGAGGAGCAGCCACTCCCCCTGAACCTCCACCTGCTCCTGGGCCAACACCCGCGCGGCACCCTCCGGTAAGGGGGCTCCGGTCAGAATGCGCACCGCCTCCCCCTCCACCATGGGCTGCGGGTGGGGGGCGCCGGCTGCGGAACGTCCCACCACCCGCCAGCGGCGACCGGGTTCCGGCGGTATGGCATCGGCCACGGCGTAGCCATCGAGGATCGCGGCCCGAAATCCCGGCACCGCTTCGCTGGCCAGCACCGATTGCGCCATCACCCGGCCCAGGCAGGCCGCCAGCGGGAGGGTCTCGATCGCCGGATCAGGCCGCAGCGCAGCCAGCACCCGCGCCCGCGCCTCCTCCAGCGGCAATCCTTCGGCGGGAAACGGTTCAGCCGTGGGTTCAGCCATCACCCCGTTCCCATACGCCGCTGCGGCCCCCTTGCTTGCGCAGCAGCTGGATGGGCCCGATGGTCATAGCGGGATCGGCGGCCTTCACCATGTCGTAGAGGGTGAGCAGGCCCACACTCACGGCCGTGAGCGCCTCCATCTCAACGCCGGTGGCGGCGGTGGTGCGGACTCGAACCTCCACACGCAGCCCAGACCCATCAAGCGCCGGCTCGATCGCGGCCTTCACCCCCGCAAGCGGCAGCGGATGGCAAAGAGGAATCAGTTCAGCGGTGCGCTTGGCAGCCTGGATTGCCGCCACCCGGGCCACCGCCAGCACATCTCCCTTGGGAGCCCGACCCTCCAGCACCAACGCCAGCGTGACCGGCTGCATGCGCAGCCAGCCCTCGGCCACGGCCTCGCGAACCGTGGCTGGCCGACTGCTCACATCCACCATGTGAACGTCACCGCGGCAATCAAGGTGCGTGAGGCTGGGGAGATTGCCGTCCAAGGCTTGGCTCACGGATGGGGCGTGGGGGTCAGTGGGGGTGCTCATCGGGTGGCGGTGACGCGGGGGCAGGCAGCAGGGCAAGAGGGGCTTCACCCCCCGCGCAGCTCCCGCCGCATCCAGCTGATCCAGTCGGCCGAGATCTGCTTGGGGCAGGCCGCCTCGCATTCGAGGTGGCTGCTGCAGCCGCCGAAGCCCTCGGCCGCCATCTGGGCCACCATCGCCCTGGCCCGCCGGGATCGCTCGGGCTGGCCCTGGGGCAGCTGGCCCAAGTGGGCCAGCTTGGCGGCCACGAACAGGCTGGCGGAGGCATTGCGGCAGCTGGCCACGCAGGCGGCGCAGCCGATGCAGGTGGCGGCGTCAAAGGCGCTGGCGGCCTGGTCGCGGCCGATCAGGATGGCATTGGCCTCCGGGGCGCTGCCGGTGTTCACCGAGCAGTAGCCGCCGGCGGTGATGATCCGATCGAAGGCGCCGCGGTCCACCGTCAGGTCGGCTACCAGGGGCAGGGCACGGGCCCGCCAAGGCTCCAGTGTCAGGGTGTCGCCATCGCGGAAGCGGCGCAGGTAGAGCTGGCAAACGCTGGTGGCCGCCTGGGGTCCGTGGGCCTGGCCATTCACCAGGAAGCCGCAGGAGCCGCAGATGCCCTCGCGGCAGTCGTGCTCGAAGCTGATCGGACGCTGGCCGGCCCGGAGCAGGCGGTCGTTGAGCAGATCAAGGGCCTCCAGCAGCGAGAGATCGGTGCTGAGCCGCTCCAGCCGGTGGCTCTCAAAGCCGCCCGGCTGGCCGGGGCCGGCCTGGCGCCACACCTTCAGGGTGAGGCTGATCGTGGCGGAGGCGGGCGCAGCGGACATGGCGGATCGAGGGGGATGGGGCCTGGAGCGGGGGGCCGGCGAAAAGGGGTTCAGCGACTGCGGGAAAGGGTTCTCAGCCGCCTCAGCGGTAGTTGCGCTGGCTCGGCGCCATGGCGGAGAAGGTGAGCGGTTCGGTGTGACGTTCGGGCTGTGCCCCCTCCCGATGCTCCCAGGCGGCGATGTGGGCGAACCGGGCGTCATCGCGCTGGGCCTCGCCCTCGGGGGTCTGGAACTCTTCGCGGAAATGGGCTCCGCAGGATTCCTCCCGGGCCAGGGCATCGCGCAGCATCAGGTCCGCCAGGCCAAGGAAATCCTCGAGCCGCAGGGCCCTCTCCAGAGCCTCATCGGGCCCGGCGCCGTGGTCGGGCACCCGCACCCCATCGCGGAACTCCTGACGCAGGGCCTCCACCACTGCAAGCCCCCGCCGCAGCTCCGGGGCGCTGCGGCTGATGCCGCACACCTCGATCATCAGCAGGCCCAGCTCCCGATGCAGATCCGTGACGGTGCGGCCGCCAGCGCCATCCCCCCCGACTGGGCGGGCCATCTCCGGCCGGAGGGCGGCAATGCGGGCTTTGGCCGCGGCCAGCGCCGCGCGGCAGGCCGGGTGGTCGGCACCGATCTGCGGCTGCGGATGGCCCGCCAGCCAGGCCGTCACGGTGGCGGGAGCGATGAAGTAGCCATCGGCCAGACCCTGCATCAGGGCACTGGCTCCGAGCCGGTTGGCGCCGTGCTCAGAGAAATTGGCCTCCCCGAGCACAAACAATCCCGGAATCGTGCTCATCAGGTGGTAATCCACCCACAGCCCCCCCATCGTGTAGTGCGGCGCGGGATAAATGCGGAGGGGCGAGGCGATCGGATCTTCGCCGGTGATGCGCGCATACATCTCCAGCAGGTTGCCGTAGCGGCTCTCGATCGCCTCCCGACCGTCGCGGCGGATCGCCTCCGCCAGATCCAGGTACACCCCGCGGCCGCCAGGCCCCACGCCACGGCCCTCCAGGCACAGCTCCCGGGCGCGGCGGGAGGCCACATCGCGGGGCACCATGTTGCCGTAGGTGGGGTACTGGCGTTCCAGGAAGTAGTCGCGTTCCGCCTCGGGAATCGCCGCGGCCTGCCTTCCATCCCCCGCTTGCGCCGGCAGCCAGACGCGGCCGTCGTTGCGCAGGCTTTCGCTCATCAGGGTGAGCTTGCTCTGCCAGATGTCGCCGGCGGGGATGCAGGTGGGATGGATCTGGGTGAAGCACGGATTGGCGAAGCAGGCCCCCTGCAGGTGGGCCCGCCAGATGGCGCTGACATTGCTCTTCACCGCATTGGTGGAGAGATAGAAAACATTCGAATAGCCGCCGCTGGCCAGTAGCACCGCATGGGCGGTGAAGGTTTCCAGGGCGCCGCTGAGGCCATGGCGGCACACCACGCCCCGCGCCACCCCATCCACGCAGATCAGCTCCACCATCTCTCGCCGGGTGAGGAGCTCCACCCGCCCCGCCGCCACCTGCCGCATCAGCGCCTGGTAGGCGCCATAGAGCAACTGCTGGCCGGTCTGGCCGCGGGCGTAGAAGGTGCGGCTCACCAGGGCGCCGCCGAAGCTGCGGTTGGCCAGGGTGCCGCCGTACTCGCGGGCGAAGGGCACCCCCTGGGCCACGCATTGATCGATGATCGCGCCGCTGATTTCCGCCAGGCGGTGGCAGCCGGCCTCGCGGGCGCGGAAATCGCCGCCCTTCACCGTGTCGCGGAAGAGGCGGCCGATGCTGTCACCATCACCGGCGTAGTTCTTGGCGGCGTTGATGCCCCCCTGGGCCGCCACCGAATGGGCCCGCCGCGGGCTGTCGTGATAGGTGACCAGCTGCACCCGGTAACCCTGCTCAGCCAGGGTGGCGGCGGCCGAGGCGCCGGCCAGGCCGCTGCCCACCACCAGCACCCGCAGCTTGCGCTTGTTGGCCGGGCTGATCAGCGGCAGGCCCTCACGGCAGCGCTGCCAGGCCGAATCGAGCGGGCCCGCCGGCAGGCGCGGCTCAAGGCGCGGCGCGGTCGGCGGGAAGGGTGGCAACGGGGCAGGAGGCGCTGGGGGAGCTGTGGCAGGGGATCCGCTGCCGCGGAGGGGGCTGAAGGCGAAGGGGGAGGTCATGGCATGCCGGCCGCCAGGGAGGCCCGCAGCACCAGGGCGATCGGCAGCACACTAAAGGCGGCGCCAAGGAGCAGGGCGAGGGCGCGCCCAACCGATCGAATCCGCTCCCGGTTGCTCGGCTCAAGCCAGCCCAGGCTGCGGTGGGCGCTCTCGTAGCCCTGCAGCAGATGAAGCCCCACCGCAGCACCGGCCAGGCCATAGAGGCCGAGGGAGAAGGGGGAAGCCAAGGCGGCGAGCAGGGCCTCGAGCTCGGCGCCGGTCGCCGGGCGATGCAGCCGCAGTTGGGCCAGGTGCACCACCAGGAACACCAGCAGCAACGCCCCGCTCCAGGGGGCCCAGCGGCCGGCCCTGGCGGCCGCGGCCTCAAGGCCACCACCCCGCCTACTGCGCTGCGGGCCTGCCACAGCACCCCGAGCTTGACGGTTGGAAGCGCTGCGCAGCAGGGCCAGCAGGGGATGGAGCAGCAGGGCGGCCGCCAGGGCCAGCTCCAGGGGCGGTAGCCAGGGCTGGCGGTGGAGCAGGTCTGCCAGCTGTTCGAAACCCGTCGGATCCAGAAGTGCCAGGCTCACCCCAGCCAGATGGACCACCAGAAACAACACCAGCACCAGTCCCGAGATCGGGATCAGCCAGGCCGCGGCGGAGGCCCCCTGCACGCCAACCTCAGCAGCTGCCGTCAGCCCGCTATTGCGGAAGAGCCCCTGCGGCGCGGTCTCGGGATCGGAGGCGGCGATGGGGTTGGCGGCGGGGTTGGTGGCGGCGGCGGCGGAAACAGCGTTGGTGGATCCGGCCGGCGATCCAGGGAAAGTCATCGGGCAGCCATCTCGGAGGCGAGTCGGTACGACGCAACCCCATCTTCGATGGTCGGCCTGCCGCCGTCGGCCCAGGCTGAACCGGCGGCGGAACCCGGCATCGAGCCCCAGGCCCTATGGGAAGCTGACGACCCAGCAGCGGGAGGCCGCCTTGCCGCTCGGACGACCCTCCCCCAGGCTCTGCGCCTTCCTGACCCTGCTCAACGACCGGCTGGGGGAGAGCATCGTGTTCCCGCTGCTGCCCTTCCTGCTGGCGGGCTTCAGCAGCGATGGCCGCACCCTCGGCCTGCTGGCCGGCACCTATGCGGTGGCCCAGTTCAGCGCCACCCCCCTGATTGGGGCCCTGAGTGATCGCTTCGGGCGACGGCCCGTGATGGCGCTCTGCGTGGCGGGATCCGTTCTGGGGCTGGGCCTGTTCGCCCTCACGGTGAGCCTGCCCTGG